>NZ_QTKT01000020.1 GCF_018424605.1 Marinobacter lipolyticus
GAAATATCAGGACAGTGACTCGTCGAAATTGAGTTTTGTCTTGAGCAAGAATAGAGGATCTTCGGATTCTTGTATGATTTAAACTGAAGAGTTTGATCATGGCTCAGATTGAACGCTGGCGGCAGGCTTAACACATGCAAGTCGAGCGGTAACAGGGGGAGCTTGCTCCCCGCTGACGAGCGGCGGACGGGTGAGTAATGCTTAGGAATCTGCCCAGTAGAGGGGGATAGCCCGGGGAAACCCGGATTAATACCGCATACGCCCTACGGGGGAAAGCAGGGGATCTTCGGACCTTGCGCTATTGGATGAGCCTAAGTCGGATTAGCTAGTTGGTGGGGTAAAGGCCTACCAAGGCGACGATCCGTAGCTGGTCTGAGAGGATGATCAGCCACATCGGGACTGAGACACGGCCCGAACTCCTACGGGAGGCAGCAGTGGGGAATATTGGACAATGGGGGCAACCCTGATCCAGCCATGCCGCGTGTGTGAAGAAGGCTTTCGGGTTGTAAAGCACTTTCAGTGAGGAGGAAGGCTCAAAGGTTAATACCCTTTGGGATTGACGTTACTCACAGAAGAAGCACCGGCTAACTCCGTGCCAGCAGCCGCGGTAATACGGAGGGTGCAAGCGTTAATCGGAATTACTGGGCGTAAAGCGCGCGTAGGTGGTTTGATAAGCGAGATGTGAAAGCCCCGGGCTTAACCTGGGAACGGCATTTCGAACTGTCAGGCTAGAGTGTGGTAGAGGGTAGTGGAATTTCCTGTGTAGCGGTGAAATGCGTAGATATAGGAAGGAACACCAGTGGCGAAGGCGGCTACCTGGACCAACACTGACACTGAGGTGCGAAAGCGTGGGGAGCAAACAGGATTAGATACCCTGGTAGTCCACGCCGTAAACGATGTCAACTAGCCGTTGGGACTCTTGAAGTCTTAGTGGCGCAGCTAACGCACTAAGTTGACCGCCTGGGGAGTACGGCCGCAAGGTTAAAACTCAAATGAATTGACGGGGGCCCGCACAAGCGGTGGAGCATGTGGTTTAATTCGACGCAACGCGAAGAACCTTACCTGGCCTTGACATGCAGAGAACTTTCCAGAGATGGATTGGTGCCTTCGGGAACTCTGACACAGGTGCTGCATGGCCGTCGTCAGCTCGTGTCGTGAGATGTTGGGTTAAGTCCCGTAACGAGCGCAACCCCTATCCCTAGTTGCTAGCAGTTCGGCTGAGAACTCTAGGGAGACTGCCGGTGACAAACCGGAGGAAGGTGGGGATGACGTCAGGTCATCATGGCCCTTACGGCCAGGGCTACACACGTGCTACAATGGTGCGTACAGAGGGTTGCAAACCCGCGAGGGGGAGCTAATCTCACAAAACGCATCGTAGTCCGGATCGGAGTCTGCAACTCGACTCCGTGAAGTCGGAATCGCTAGTAATCGTGAATCAGAATGTCACGGTGAATACGTTCCCGGGCCTTGTACACACCGCCCGTCACACCATGGGAGTGGATTGCACCAGAAGTGGTTAGTCTAACCTTCGGGAGGACGATCACCACGGTGTGGTTCATGACTGGGGTGAAGTCGTAACAAGGTAGCCGTAGGGGAACCTGCGGCTGGATCACCTCCTTAAACGAAGCCGAATGCTTCGGTCAGAGTCCACACGAATTACTTGGTTGGCTAATAAAGAGAGCAGATGGGTCTTTGCAGGCCCGTGTGATTGGGTCTGTAGCTCAGGTGGTTAGAGCGCACCCCTGATAAGGGTGAGGTCGGTGGTTCAAGTCCACCCAGACCCACCAGAATTACGTAGCTCGTCGTTGTCGAAGACTTGCATAGCAGGCTATGCGGCGCCTCCGACGCCTAGATCTGAATAATTCTTGATAGCTTTATATTGGGGCTATAGCTCAGCTGGGAGAGCGCCTGCCTTGCACGCAGGAGGTCGGCAGTTCGATCCTGCCTAGCTCCACCAAATTTACTGACTAACGCGAGTTAGCAGTGTACAGAAACAAGTTTTTCAGTTGTGTGACTCGGTTGAGAGTCGTCACTGAAGACCTTCTTTCTGATCACTGGGTCAGATTTGCTCTTTAACAAATTGGACGAGATAGAACACGAAGCTATTTTTCTCATTATCTCCGAGAGAAATAGGTTCAATGTGATAGCGATTTCAAGCGTTATCCGGTGTTGTCGTTGAAGTGGTTGTGTATGACTTCAAGTGACTGTCTCGAATCAAGGTGCTTTATCAGGCTTGCCTGGTGAAGGGCGTTGAATCGTGATCAGTTGTCTTGGGGTTATATAGTCAAGCAACTAAGCGCATACGGTGGATGCCTTGGCAGTCAGAGGCGATGAAAGACGTGGAAGCCTGCGATAAGGTTCGGGGAGCTGGCAAACGAGCTGTGATCCGGACATCTCTGAATGGGGAAACCCACCGACTTTCGGGTCGGTATCTTGCACTGAATACATAGGTGTAAGAGGCGAACTCGGGGAACTGAAACATCTAAGTACCCGAAGGAAAAGAAATCAACCGAGATTCCCTAAGTAGCGGCGAGCGAACGGGGACCAGCCCTTAAGCTGAACAACTGGTAGGAGAAGGCTCTGGAAAGTGCCGCCATAGTGGGTGATAGCCCCGTATCCGAAACCTGAGTTCAGTGAAATCGAGTAGGACGGGACACGTGGTATCCTGTCTGAACATGGGGGGACCATCCTCCAAGGCTAAATACTCCTGACTGACCGATAGTGAACCAGTACCGTGAGGGAAAGGCGAAAAGAACCCCTGTGAGGGGAGTGAAATAGATCCTGAAACCGTATGCGTACAAGCAGTCGGAGCAGACTTGTTCTGTGACGGCGTACCTTTTGTATAATGGGTCAGCGACTTATGTTCAGTGGCGAGGTTAACCGTATAGGGGAGCCGTAGGGAAACCGAGTCTGAATAGGGCGATTTAGTCGCTGGGCATAGACCCGAAACCGGGCGATCTATCCATGAGCAGGTTGAAGGTGCCGTAACAGGCACTGGAGGACCGAACCCACTGTCGTTGAAAAGCCAGGGGATGACTTGTGGATCGGAGTGAAAGGCTAATCAAGCCCGGAGATAGCTGGTTCTCCCCGAAAGCTATTTAGGTAGCGCCTCGGACGAATACCACAGGGGGTAGAGCACTGTTTCGGCTAGGGGGTCATCCCGACTTACCAACCCGATGCAAACTCCGAATACCTGTGAGTACTATCCGGGAGACACACGGTGGGTGCTAACGTCCATCGTGAAGAGGGAAACAACCCAGACCGCCAGCTAAGGTCCCCAAATACCAGTTAAGTGGGAAACGATGTGGGAAGGCTCAGACAGCTAGGAGGTTGGCTTAGAAGCAGCCATCCTTTAAAGAAAGCGTAATAGCTCACTAGTCGAGTCGGCCTGCGCGGAAGATGTAACGGGGCTCAAACTGGTTACCGAAGCTGCGGCTGCATACTTTGTATGCGGGGTAGGGGAGCGTTCTGTAAGCCTGCGAAGGTGTGTTGAGAAGCATGCTGGAGGTATCAGAAGTGCGAATGCTGACATGAGTAACGACAATGGGAGTGAAAAACTCCCACGCCGGAAGACCAAGGGTTCCTGCGCAACGCTAATCGGCGCAGGGTGAGTCGGCCCCTAAGGCGAGACCGAAAGGTGTAGTCGATGGGAAACGGGTTAATATTCCCGTACCTTGGATAGCTGCGATGGAGAGACGGAGAAGGCTAGGTGAGCCGGGCGACGGTTGTCCCGGTTTAAGCGAGTAGGGAGAGGACTTAGGCAAATCCGGGTCCTCAATCCTGAGACGTGACGACGACTGCTCATACGAGCGGGAAGTCATTGATGCCCTGCTTCCAGGAAAATCTTCTAAGCTTCAGGCTATTCGAGACCGTACCCCAAACCGACACAGGTGGTCAGGTAGAGAATACCAAGGCGCTTGAGAGAACTCGGGTAAAGGAACTAGGCAAAATGGTGCCGTAACTTCGGGAGAAGGCACGCCGGCGTGTACGTGAAGCCCCTGCGGGTGAAGCGGAAGCCGGTCGAAGATACCAGGCCCCTGCGACTGTTTATTAAAAACACAGCACTGTGCTAACACGAAAGTGGACGTATACGGTGTGACGCCTGCCCGGTGCCGGAAGGTTAATTGATGGGGTTAGCATTCGTGCGAAGCTCTTGATCGAAGCCCCGGTAAACGGCGGCCGTAACTATAACGGTCCTAAGGTAGCGAAATTCCTTGTCGGGTAAGTTCCGACCTGCACGAATGGCGTAACGATGGGGGCGCTGTCTCTACCCGAGACTCAGTGAAATTGAAATCGCCGTGAAGATGCGGTGTATCCGCGGCTAGACGGAAAGACCCCGTGAACCTTTACTATAGCTTCACAGTGAACTTTGAGCATGTTTGTGTAGGATAGCTGGGAGGCTTTGAAGTGGGAACGCCAGTTCTCATGGAGCCAACCTTGAAATACCAGCCTGACATGTTTGAGGTTCTAACTTGGTCCCCTTATCGGGGATGAGGACACTGTGTGGTGGGTAGTTTGACTGGGGCGGTCTCCTCCCAAAGCGTAACGGAGGAGCACAAAGGTGGGCTAAGCACGGTCGGACATCGTGCGGTTAGTGTAATGGCACAAGCCCGCTTGACTGCGAGACAGACACGTCGAGCAGGTACGAAAGTAGGTCATAGTGATCCGGTGGTTCTGTATGGAAGGGCCATCGCTCAACGGATAAAAGGTACTCCGGGGATAACAGGCTGATACCGCCCAAGAGTTCACATCGACGGCGGTGTTTGGCACCTCGATGTCGGCTCATCACATCCTGGGGCTGAAGCCGGTCCCAAGGGTATGGCTGTTCGCCATTTAAAGTGGTACGCGAGCTGGGTTTAGAACGTCGTGAGACAGTTCGGTCCCTATCTGCCGTGGACGTTGGAGATTTGAGGAAAGCTGCTCCTAGTACGAGAGGACCGGAGTGGACGAACCTCTGGTGTTCGGGTTGTCACGCCAGTGGCATTGCCCGGTAGCTATGTTCGGATAGGATAACCGCTGAAAGCATCTAAGCGGGAAGCCCCTTCCAAGATGAGATCTCCCTGGCCCCTCGAGGGCCCTGAAGAGCCGTTCAAGACCAGGACGTTGATAGGTCGGGTGTGTAAGCGCTGCGAGGCGTTGAGCTAACCGATACTAATTGCTCGTGCGGCTTGACTATATAACACCCAAGACAATTGCGGATAACGCAGAGCCAAGGCTCAAACGAAATCAACATCACATCGTTCTACCTCGTCCCCCAGTGATCAACCGTTTTGCCTGACGACCATAGCGGTCTGGAACCACCTGATCCCATCCCGAACTCAGAAGTGAAACAGACCTGCGCCGATGGTAGTGTGGCGTTGCCCATGTGAGAGTAGGTCATCGTCAGGCTCCTAATACC
>NZ_QTKT01000021.1 GCF_018424605.1 Marinobacter lipolyticus
TCCGTGACCTGCTTCACCGCCTCGATCTTGAATTCTTCGGAGTATCGCTTTGCGCTCATCATCAACACCTGTAGATTTGCGTTTAGTGTAACGCTACCAGGCGTCTACTGTATCGGGGGCTTGCCAGGGAAACATAGCCAAAGCGCAGGGTGGAGAATCGCTACTTGGCATGATTCATCGCGAGCTTGAGGATGAGTTCGAAAAATTCTCCGATTTGTCTGCAGCGGTGAATTGGTTTCGCAATGAACTGAAACATAGCCGAGATAACCCGAGCCTACAGGCTGAGGTTGAGTTCACTGAAGCGGATTGTGCTTTGTTGCTTTACCGGGCCATCGTGATGTTTCCGAAGGTCGCGAACCAAACGACCCCCGCTATGCGGCAGTGCTGGAAGTATCTTCGGGAAAATCATCAGCGTTTGTTCGGATGACGGGACAAGCATTAACAAGTCGCGTAAGTCGGACGCCACTGTCGTGGCGCCGCTTCGCTCAGCGTTACACCCCATTGATCCGACCTTGACGTCTGTACGGCAACGCCGTATATTTTGGCAATGCTATTCATCGAAACCTCAACGTTCACCAAGCTATTGCCGAACTACCTCACGGACGAGGAATACCGTGGGCTTCAAACCTACCTTTTGCAGAAGCCGGATGCCGGGGATCTAATCAAAGGCTCAGGTGGCGTTCGTAAAGTTCGATGGGCACCAGCGGGTTCGGGAAAGAGCGGTGGTATCAGAGCCATTTATTACTGGAAGAAGTCTGACCACGAGATATGGATGCTCACGCTGTACAGTAAATCAGAGCGCGCCAGCATTCCTGGCCATACGCTCAAGCAGATAGCGGAGGCAATCAAAAATGGGTGACAGAAACCTTGGGGCAGAGATTCTTGATGGCATCAATGAAATCAAGCAGTTCAAGACGGGCAAGTTGGCTCTACGAACCCATGAGCTATCAGAGCCCTCACCGCCTAAAGTGATCAGGCTGAAGTTGAATATGTCGCAAGCTGCATTTGCCGGTCTAATGGGCGTTAGTGTGCGAACCCTTCAGGATTGGGAGCAGGGTCGGCGTGAACCGCAGGGGCCTGCGGTTGCGCTTCTGCGCATTGCTGAGCAACACCCGGAAGTTTTCAATCAGCTTCACTGACCAAAGTGAGGTGTAACCAGGCCATGCACCGGATGCCAAACCCTTCGCTTCGCTGCGGCTTTGCCACCGGTGATGGTGGGCGTTAAATCTTAGGGGAATACGTGACTAACATCCGTGCACAGATAGCGCGAGGGGATCATAAAGGAAAACCTCTTTTCCCTCATAAACATGCAGACGGGAAGTATGTCGCTACCACCTCGCGCTTTGAAGAAGACTACGTTCGTGTTGACTCGGTTGATGAGCTTAAGGCCTTGATAGAGTCTGGATTCGGTGCGCGGATGTCGAATCCGGACACTGGGAACGCGCCATCATTTATAGTTAATAAAAAGATTCAGATGGAAGAAGTCGAGCACGCTCGGCCTACCGCAGAAATTCTGAAATCGGCTTCTCACGAAGTAGATCTTGATGGAGATTCGAGGTCCAAATATCGAAAGGAGCAGAGCCTTTTGAGGGCCTACTTGCTAGGTGGAAAAGATTCTGGACGTTGCACAATCTGTCATCATGACTTCCCGTTTGACATGCTTGTTGCTGCGCACTTGAAGAAAAGGTCTGAGTGTTCAGCATCGGAGAAAAAAGATATCGCAAATATTGCGGCGTTGATGTGCAAAACAGGCTGTGATGACTTATACGAGCAAGGATATCTATCGGTCCGCGATGGTGAGGTAGTAAAGACCAAGAAGGAAGTCACTTCGGCTAAAGTTATCGAAGTTCTGTCGCAGGTGACTGGTAATAGAGTGGCAAACTGGGAAGGCAGTAGTGCTTACTACCAGTGGCATTACTCCAAATTTAACAAGTGAATCAAGCTGACCGTTTTGCGCTGGCGCTCCAAACGGCAGCTTATTCAGGGCGTTATGCACTAAGGGAGAAACTATGAGTATCAAGGATGATTGGGGGAAAGTTAAAGCAGTGCTGGAGCAGGGACAAGCCTCGACTCTCTATTGTTCAATCGCAACGGTGAACCCGGATGGAACACCCCACATAACGCCTGTTGGCACAGTATTTTTGGGTGAGGATCAGCGAGGTTATTTCTTTGATCACTATGCCCAAGCTTTGGGTAGCAATATTGATCAAAACCCTCACGTATGCATTATGGCGATAAACGCTGGCCGCCTTTTTTGGCTGCGATCTCTATAAAAAGGTCGCTTCGTTGCCCCACCTGGTGTGAGGTTATACGGCAAAGTTGGGCCAATTCGTGAAGCTACTCCCGAAGAAGTCGAAAAAATAGAACGGCGGGTTAAGCCGTCGAGTTGGATGAAAGGCGCTCGGCAGCTCTGGACAGATTTTACCCATGTTAGAGACATTGAGTTTACCGACTACAAGCCAGTCACTTACCCTGTGATGATGGATGGCATGTGGCCGAAACATGCATAACCAGACGGTCAACCGGACACCAAAAGCTTTCTGCTTTTGGTTCCCTCCGCTAGCGCTCCGGCGCCGGTTACCTCGGCGTTATGTTTCTTGACCGCACCTGTTAACGGGTGCTATTAATAGCACCAAATCGTTGACTAGGTAATCACTATGCAAGTGAAATTTTCCGAGGATGTCATTCCTCTATCAGACCTGAAGATCAATCCCGGAAAGGTGGTTGGTCGAGCGCAAGATACGCATCGCCCCATCCTGCTCACCAGCCGTGGCCGCGGCATAGCTGTTGTTCAGGGGCTTGAGGATTATGAGAGAACCGCAGAGGAATTGCGGTTTGTAAAGGCGGTGGCGCAGGGGCTTATGGATGTTCGCGAGGGCAACACCGTATCGTTGGAGGACGCCAGGAAAACGTTGGGTATCAAGTAAATGGAATTACGCATCGCACAGTCCGCTCTTGAGGACTTACAGGCTATTCAAGGGTATTACAAAGAGCAGGATGTGCCACATATCGGTGATGATTTCGTGGCTGCTATCCTGGAGCACTGTGAAATGCTTCAAATCCACCCTGATGCTGGCCGAGTTGTTCCTGAATTAAACATGGATCATATTCGCGAATTGATTCACGCGCCGTTTCGAGTTGTCTATCTCAGACAGGCTAAAGAGGTTGTGCTCATACGAGTCTGGCGGAGTGAGAGGCGGCTCGAATTACCAGCAAACGAAACATAACCAGTGACTGTGGTGTCAATCACATATATTAAGCCATATTTTCACGCCACGGCTCTTGGTTCTTGATCATGGTATTGAGCACCACAATCATCTTTCGCATGCAGGCAACGACGGCCACTTTTGG
>NZ_QTKT01000022.1 GCF_018424605.1 Marinobacter lipolyticus
GGTAGATTCAACCGGTCAATGCAACATAATGCACACTGGTAACTATCGGGGCTTTCAAAATGCCGCAGCAAGTATCAAAGACCAGAGGGCTGACCCATCAGCAGAAGCAGGAGCTATGGGCTCGATGGAAGAAAGGCCAGTCGCTTAGCGAGATTGGCAGAGCTCTTGGGAAGCATGCTGGATCGATTACTGGAATGCTCGCCATACATGGCGGCATTGCCCCTCTGGGACGTTCCAGGTCAGCGAGGGTGCTTAGTAGCTCTGAGCGCGAAGAGATTTCAAGAGGCATCTCAGCGGGACTGACATTTACCCAGATTGCCGACTCGATGGGACGGTCTACCTCAACCATCAGTCGAGAGGTCAGTCGGAACGGAGGAAGAAGTCAGTACAGGGCAAACGTGGCAGATCGGCGCGCCTGGGCCCAGTCAAAACGTCCGAAAAAATGCCTTCTCGCAATGAATGAGTCCCTCCGTGCAGCCGTTGCCGAAAAGCTGAGCCTTGACTGGTCTCCAGAGCAAGTAGCAGGCTGGCTAAAACGCCAGTTCCCGGACGACAAGTCGATGCATGTGTCCCATGAAACGATTTACCGAAGTCTCTTTATTCAAGCCCGAGGTGTTCTGAAGAAGGAGCTTGTCAAACACCTCCGATCAAGACGCGGTATGCGTCGATCACGACACAGAAGCTCTGAAGAAGCGGAAGCCCGCACCAGCATCACAGATTTAGTTTCTATCCGTGCTCGGCCAAAAGAGGTTGAAGACAGGGCTGTTCCTGGCCATTGGGAGGGAGACCTGATATCCGGATCCAAGAACTCACATATTGCGACGCTTGTCGAGCGGCAGTCTAGATTTACGATGCTCGTTCATGTCGGCGGCAAAGATACGGAAAGCGTTGTTTCGGCGCTTTGTCGGGAAGTCGGCCAGCTCCCCGAGGAGTTGAAGAGAACCCTGACCTGGGATCGAGGGGGTGAGCTGGGTAACCACAGGAAATTTACGCTTGCGACCGATATGCAGGTTTATTTCTGTGACCCGCAGAGCCCCTGGCAAAGAGGCAGCAACGAGAACACCAATCGTCTGTTACGCCAGTACTTCCCGAAGAAGACCGATTTATCGGGCTATTCCCAGAAGCAGTTAAATGAATTTGCACGGAAGCTGAATGAACGACCGAGGAAAACACTCGACTACCTGACACCTGTGGAGAAGCTACAAAGTATATTTGCGTTGACCGGTTGAACTCACCAGTCGCTTAGCGAGATTGGCAGAGCTCTTGGGAAGCATGCTGGATCGATTACTGGAATGCTCGCCATACATGGCGGCATTGCCCCTCTGGGACGTTCCAGGTCAGCGAGGGTGCTTAGTAGCTCTGAGCGCGAAGAGATTTCAAGAGGCATCTCAGCGGGACTGACATTTACCCAGATTGCCGACTCGATGGGACGGTCTACCTCAACCATCAGTCGAGAGGTCAGTCGGAACGGAGGAAGAAGTCAGTACAGGGCAAACGTGGCAGATCGGCGCGCCTGGGCCCAGTCAAAACGTCCGAAAAAATGCCTTCTCGCAATGAATGAGTCCCTCCGTGCAGCCGTTGCCGAAAAGCTGAGCCTTGACTGGTCTCCAGAGCAAGTAGCAGGCTGGCTAAAACGCCAGTTCCCGGACGACAAGTCGATGCATGTGTCCCATGAAACGATTTACCGAAGTCTCTTTATTCAAGCCCGAGGTGTTCTGAAGAAGGAGCTTGTCAAACACCTCCGATCAAGACGCGGTATGCGTCGATCACGACACAGAAGCTCTGAAGAAGCGGAAGCCCGCACCAGCATCACAGATTTAGTTTCTATCCGTGCTCGGCCAAAAGAGGTTGAAGACAGGGCTGTTCCTGGCCATTGGGAGGGAGACCTGATATCCGGATCCAAGAACTCACATATTGCGACGCTTGTCGAGCGGCAGTCTAGATTTACGATGCTCGTTCATGTCGGCGGCAAAGATACGGAAAGCGTTGTTTCGGCGCTTTGTCGGGAAGTCGGCCAGCTCCCCGAGGAGTTGAAGAGAACCCTGACCTGGGATCGAGGGGGTGAGCTGGGTAACCACAGGAAATTTACGCTTGCGACCGATATGCAGGTTTATTTCTGTGACCCGCAGAGCCCCTGGCAAAGAGGCAGCAACGAGAACACCAATCGTCTGTTACGCCAGTACTTCCCGAAGAAGACCGATTTATCGGGCTATTCCCAGAAGCAGTTAAATGAATTTGCACGGAAGCTGAATGAACGACCGAGGAAAACACTCGACTACCTGACACCTGTGGAGAAGCTACAAAGTATATTTGCGTTGACCGGTTGAACTCACCGC
>NZ_QTKT01000023.1 GCF_018424605.1 Marinobacter lipolyticus
GAGGCTGTGTAAAAACTCGATTTACATAGCCCCTGGGCTGGCAAGCAAAATGCCTCGGACATTGTCCGGGGCATTTTTGCTTTGAGTCGGTTTGTATTTCCAAGCAATAAAAACACGGGGAACAGACTCAGGCCAGCCTTGCCAGCATCGTTTTCACGCCCAGCACGTTGATCGCTCGCATCAGGTTATAACTCAGAACACCCAGGCTGTACTCACTGCTGGCAGAACCAAGGCCCCAGCAGGTAAATCGCCCTTTATTCAGCAGCCTTTTGAGTGTGGCGAAGGTCGGCTCAACGGTAGCCATTCGCCGGATCATCCGCTCAGGTGTGGCTGAGTTGTCGGCCCTGTCCAGAGCCTCTTCATCGAAGTGGCGTGAGACCCAGCGTCGATCCGCCTTGGTGCATTGGCTTTGTAGCGGACACTGATTGCAGCCCGAACGCGCATACAGATGCATTCGATCCTTGTTGCTCACAGTCTTGTGCGGCAACCGTTTTCCAGCAGGGCAGCGGTAAGCGTCCTCTTCGGGCAAATACGTGAAGTCACTTTTCTGGAAGTGCCCACCGGCTCCTTGATTGTTCACCGCCCGGTTCGATGGCACCGCCACATCGTACTCAGAGGAGTGAAGGTCGCTGATCTGCTGGCCGTTGGAATAGCCTGCATCGGCAACGATGGTCCCTAATTCGCCCTCCAGTACGTCACGAGCGTCTTGGGCTATCGGCTTCAATTGCTGGTTATCGTTGCCCGCCTGGGTCAACTCATGGTGGACGATCAGTTGATGCGCCTCATCAACGGCATTCTGCGCGTTATAACCCACCACCATACCTTCCCGGCCTGATTTCATCAGCCTGGCATCCGGCTCGGTACGACAGTGCTGGGTTTTATCTTCATCGACCAGCGTCTTCAGCTCATCCTGAAGCTCTGCCTTGTGGGCTTCCAAATAGGCCAGGGCTTCGGACACCTTGTCAGTGTTAAGCTCTGGGTCGCCGTCCTGCTCTGACGCCGCCAGTTGAGCGAGATAACGATCGATCTTCTGGTCCAGCTGGCCCAGCTGTTTCTCCAGCTGCTTGCGGGTAACGGCCTGGTCTTTACTGGCGGCCGCTTTGAACTTGCTGCCATCAATGGCCACCAACTGGCCACTGACCAGCCCCGCCTGTTTGCAGAAGACAAGGAACTGACGACACACCTTCTTGATCGCGTCACCGTTCTCCTTTCGGAAGTCGGCAATGGTCTTGAAGTCCGGGGCTAGCTGCTTCATCAGCCAAAGCACTTCCAGGTTACGATGGCATTCCTTTTCCAATCGTCGGGTGCTGGTGGTCTGATTGAGGTAGGCGTAGATGTAGAGCTTGAGTAGATCGCCGGGATGATAAGGGCGTCGGCCTGTGTGCGCCGTCTGCGCTTTCCTGAATCCCATCTCAGAAAGGTTCAGTGAATCCACAAAGGCATCAATGACGCGAACCGGGTGATCTTCGGGGACGTAATCTTCAACGCTGGGCGGGAGCAGCAGCGTCTGACTGCGAGGGGTACCTTCCAGATGTCTCATAAAAAAATAACCGCGAGCCATGTCGCGGTTATTTTGCCAGTTTGGGAGGCTGTTTTCACACAGCCTC
>NZ_QTKT01000024.1 GCF_018424605.1 Marinobacter lipolyticus
GCGAGCCTGTAAATAAATCTGTGTAACTGCCCACCTCACTATAGGTGACCGTCCAGGCGGTCACCGAATTCGATAATAAAGCGATTCAGTGCAGGCTTCCAATCCCGGATCGGCATGGTCCATTTCTTTGATGCTTGCTGGATCGCCAGGAACGCCACCTTCAGCGCTGCATCATCACTGGGGAACAGCTTCCGGCGCTTGGTTGCTTTGCGGATTACGCTGTTCAGTGACTCAATGGCATTGGTGGTGTAGATCACCTTCCGGATGGCCGGTGGATAGTCGAACAGCGTTATCAGGTTGTCCCAATGGTTGTACCAAGACCTAGCGATTTGCGGGTACTGGCCATCCCAGCGCTCTGCAAAGTCGTCCAGCGCCGTTCGAGCTTCCTGCTCGGTGGCCGATCTGTAGATTTGCTTCAGATCCGCAGTGACGGCCCTGTAGTCCTTCCAGGACACATACCGCAGCGAATTACGAACCATGTGCACGATGCAGAGCTGGACCTTGGTCTGGGGGTACTCCGCCGCAATGGCATCCGGGAAGCCTTTGAGACCGTCCACACAGGCGATCAGGATGTCCTCCAGACCACGGTTCTTCAATTCCGTCAGTACTGACAGCCAGAACTTCGCGCCTTCGGTCTCAGCAAGCCACAGGCCCAGCAGCTCCTTCTGGCCTTCCATGTTGATGCCCAGAGCCAGGTATAAGGACTTGTTGATCACCCTCTTGTCCTGACGAATTTTCAGAACAATGCAGTCCAGATAAACAATGGGGTAGATCGGATCAACAGGGCGATTCTGCCACTCGTGAACCTGATCGATTACGCGCTCCGTCACCTTGGAAACGAGTGTTGCCGAGATGTCCGCGTCGTACATTTCTTTGAAGGCGTCCACGACGTCTCGTGTGCTCAATCCCTTGGCATACAACGCCAGGATCTGATCATCCATTTGGGTCAGCCTGGACTGTCCCTTACGGACGAACTGAGGCTCGAAAGAGCCGTCCCGGTCACGGGGTGACTCGATTGGTACTTCGCCATGCTGACCTTTTAGGCGTTTGGCAGAGTAGCCATTACGACTGTTGCCGGTACCACGACCTGCCGGGGCATGCTTCTCATAACCGAGGTGCTCATCCAGTTCGGCATTGAGTGCGGTTTCAACGGTGAGTTTTACGAGTTGCTGGGTGAGGGCTCCGAGGTCTTTCTCGGACTTGATATCTTTGGCCAGCTCTGCGGCCATGGCTTTGAGTTTTTCTTGGTCCACTTGTGTACCCACGATGGTATCCTTTTGAAAAGATTACTCAGTCGTGGGCAGTTACACAATTTGGTTTACAGGCTCT
>NZ_QTKT01000025.1 GCF_018424605.1 Marinobacter lipolyticus
TAACCAGTGACTGTGGTGTCAATCACATATATTAAGCCATATTTTCACGCCACGGCTCTTGGTTCTTGATCATGGTATTGAGCACCACAATCATCTTTCGCATGCAGGCAACGACGGCCACTTTTGGAATCTTCCCCTGGGCCTTCAGGCGTTCGTAAAAGCGTTTGAAAACAGGATTGCATTGGATCGATGAGAGCATGGCCATGAACATCACGGTTCGAACTCTGTGGCGGCCACCTCGTATCCTTCGCTTGCCGTTGAGCTTTCCGCTATCCCGGTTGATCGGGGCTACACCGACGAGTGCGGCAATCTCCTTTCGGTTCAGCGAGCCGAGCTCCGGCAGCTCACTCAGGAAGGTATAGGCGAGTACTTTTCCAACGCCTGGCACACTGGTCATTATCTCCAATTTGGCACGCCAGTGATCGACTTTGGCCACTTCCTGCTCGATCTGTCGGGTGACGGTTTCAATCTGACTCTGGAGCATCCTGAGCAGGCTTTTAATGGATCGGTGGAGAGGTTTCGGCATGATCTGGAGACGGTTCTTCTCCATGGTGGACATCTCCATAAGCTGAGCCCGCCTAGCCAATAAGTCTCTGATCTTTTGTGATGTTTTGTCCGGGATGGGTCTGAATTCCGGCTTCAGCGTGGCGGCATACTTTGCAATCACCTGGGCATCAATCCGGTCGGTTTTGGCGAGCACGCCGATGGCCTGGGCATAGCGCCTGACACTGACCGGGTTAACGACAATGATGGGTAAGCCGGCCTGATTACAGGCCTGAACCAGGGCATGCTCATGCCGCCCTGTAGCTTCCACCACGATGCGTTCAATGTCGTAGTTTTTGAGGATCTTTACGAACCGGCAAATGTGGGCTTCGCTGTTGGGAATTGAATAAAACTGCCCGGAAGGATGGAGGGCGATATCAAGGTTGGCTTTACCAACGTCGACACCGATATTGACTGAGGTTTGGATTTGGGTGCTGTTCATAATAAGCTGACTCTGCCTTGCTATACGGGCTCGAGGCCCCGATGACTGTTCGAGTTATCGCTTGAGAGTCATGCAGCGCTACGCACTGGTTACCGGTCTCTCGAATGAGGAGCCTGCCATCATCGAGCTGCTGCATGAAGGCCCCCAGCGGCCACTGGGGGTGGGCCTCAATTTACCCAAACACGGCAGGAATTATCCATACAA
>NZ_QTKT01000026.1 GCF_018424605.1 Marinobacter lipolyticus
TGGCAAGCCCCCGATATCCTAGACGCCTGACAGCTGCTTAAAATACTGCTTTTCGAAGTCCACGGGAGACAGTCCTCCGTTGTTGCCGTGCCGGCGTACCGGGTTATAGAACATTTCGATGTAATCGAAGATATCCTGGCGCGCCGTTTCCCGATCCTTGTAGATTTTCCGTTTCACCCGTTCGCTTTTGAGCAACGAGAAGAAGCTTTCGGCAACGGCGTTGTCGTGACAGTTACCGCGCCGACTCATGCTGGGCTTGAGGTGATGGTCGCCCAGGAAGTCTCGCCACTCCCGGCTCGTATACTGGGAGCCCTGATCGGAGTGGATCAGAACCTCCTGTTTGGGCCGGCGCTTCCAGGAAGCCATCAATAGTGCGTCCATAACCAGGTCCGTCGACATTCTCGATTTCATAGACCAGCCAACGATTTGTCGGGAGAAAAGGTCCAGCACTGCCGCGAGATACAGGAAGCCCTCATGAGTACGGATGTAGGTTATGTCGGTTACCCACCGCTCGTTCGGCTTCTGAGCTTCGAATTCACGATTCAGATGATTCGGTGCAACGTGAGCTGGCTTGCCACCGTAATAGCCCTTGTGGCGCTTGTAACCGCGCTGAGCGCGGATGCCTTCGTTTCTCATGAGCCGGTACACCCGGTTCTTGCTGCACCGCTCGCCGAGGTCTTTCAGGTCCAGGGTGATATTCCGATACCCGTACACGCCACCACTTTCGAGCCAGGCCTGTTTGATCATCCCGACCAATCGACGGTTGGCTTTGGCGCGAGGGCTTTCGGGACTGTGCAGCCAGGCGTAAAAACCGCTGAAGTGGACCTTCAGCACGCGGCACATGACCCGGACCCGGAACTCCTTCTGGTGAGCCCTGATGAAGCGATACTTTACTCGGACTCCTTGGCAAAGAACGCTGCGGT
>NZ_QTKT01000027.1 GCF_018424605.1 Marinobacter lipolyticus
CGATTACATCGAAATGTTCTATAACCCGGTACGCCGGCACGGCAACAACGGAGGACTGTCTCCCGTGGACTTCGAAAAGCAGTATTTTAAGCAGCTGTCAGGCGTCTAGGATATCGGGGGCTTGCCAATATGACTATCACGATGCCTCCTGCAATGTGTAACGCTGGATGTTAAGCGGCGCCTAAGGAGCGCAGCGTAGTAGGCGTCCGGATTCACTATGCCACTACAGACGGCCGCCAGGCCGGTAGCGAACTTGAACGATTGGTTATGCATTTTTTCCAACATAGGCCTCTAGCTTTTCAGGAACATAAGGCCAAAACATTGCCCAGTCTTCTGGCTTTGGGTAACGCTCCCGGTACTGTTCCCTTTCTCTCCCACTAAGGCTGCCGAACCAATCAACGAATCTGTACCAGTAGTCTTCGCCAGGCCCCATTCGCCAACCGATAGACCCCAACGGTATGTGGGGATACTGAAGCCAAGGCGGAAGCATCTCATTGTCCATTAGCTCGCCCCGTCCGTAGTAAGCGCTGCATAACGCCAATATTAAGCGGCGCCCGACTAGGGCGTCCGGTGGACGGCCGCCAGGCCGGGAACGAACTTGAATGACTTGTATGGATAATTCCTGCCGTGTTTGGGTAAATTGAGGCCCACCCCCAGTGGCCGCTGGGGGCCTTCATGCAGCAGCTCGATGATGGCAGGCTCCTCATTCGAGAGACCGGTAACCAGTGCGTAGC
>NZ_QTKT01000028.1 GCF_018424605.1 Marinobacter lipolyticus
GCTACGCACTGGTTACCGGTCTCTCGAATGAGGAGCCTGCCATCATCGAGCTGCTGCATGAAGGCCCCCAGCGGCCACTGGGGGTGGGCCTCAATTTACCCAAACACGGCAGGAATTATCCATACAAAGCCATGCACCGGATGCCAAACCCTCCGCTTCGCTGCGGTTTTGTAACCGGTGATGGCTGGCATTATGTGGGCGTTCCCATAGAGAATCCATATGGCATTCAGTGAGTTCGAAGCAAAGAAAATTGAGCGGGCCGCTTCTGAATTTCTTGAAGACCGGAGGCCGCCAGTCGAGATCCGGTCCAATTTAGATCTAGACGTTCGAGTTTCTGGACAAAGCTCTACTGGATGCGTAGCGACTTAAAGTGGAACTCCTACACGCCAGAACCTGAGTCACGCTCCATCGAGGAATTTTTTGCTATCGTAAATGCCGACGAGAATGGCTGTTTCTTCGGGTAGCACGTAACCAGTGACTGTGGTGTCAATCACATATATTAAGCCATATTTTCACGCCACGGCTCTTGGTTCTTGATCATGGTATTGAGCACCACAATCATCTTTCGCATGCAGGCAACGACGGCCACTTTTGG
>NZ_QTKT01000029.1 GCF_018424605.1 Marinobacter lipolyticus
CTTCAACACCATTAAGTTTATTGGAAGTTGCTAAAATTTTCCAAGAGGTATTACCTAAAGGTGTTGTCAATATACTAACGGGTAAAGGTTCAGAATCAGGTAATGCAATTTTCAATCATGATGGTGTAGATAAATTATCATTTACGGGCTCAACTGATGTAGGTTATCAAGTTGCCGAAGCTGCAGCAAAACATCTAGTACCTGCTACATTAGAACTTGGTGGTAAAAGCGCCAATATCATATTGGATGATGCTAATTTAGACCTTGCAGTTGAAGGTATTCAGTTAGGTATTTTATTCAACCAAGGTGAAGTATGTAGTGCAGGTTCTCGATTATTAGTTCATGAAAAAATTTATGATCAATTGGTGCCACGTTTACAAGAGGCATTTTCAAATATTAAAGTTGGAGACCCACAAGATGAAGCTACACAAATGGGTAGTCAAACTGGTAAGGATCAATTAGATAA
>NZ_QTKT01000002.1 GCF_018424605.1 Marinobacter lipolyticus
AGAAATGGACCATGCCGATCCGGGATTGGAAGCCTGCACTGAATCGCTTTATTATCGAATTCGGTGACCGCCTGGACGGTCACCTATAGTGAGGTGGGCAGTTACACAGATTTATTTACAGGCTCGCAATATACGGTACACCATGCTTCACAAACTCAGATGATCGAGGGTACTGTGAGCCGTGGTTCCCGTCCTGCAATCTCAGCAGTATTTTTTTGTTGAGAAGTTCTTGCGCGCTGAATGTATTCCATGCGGCTGGAATTTTTCCCACCGGCGAATCCTTAAATTCCGTATGCCCAATTCCTTTCGTCAACAACTCCTGCATCATGCCGGTTTTCAGGTCTTTCAGCTTGTCGATCTGTGCGCGTGTTTTTCCGATCACGTCATCGACGGATGACAGGATGGTTGCGATTTTTTGTTGTTCGGGGAGTGGGGGATATGCCTTTTCTATGCCCTTAATATCTTTTACCGAGAGATGCTTAACTGTGGTCGCGCCAGTCGCTGCATGAATGGAATCAAGGTCATCTACGAGTGAGTAGAACAGAAAGTCACTATCGAACCCTCCATCCTTCGATGCTTTCACTTTGCAGATTCGCTGATTGAGTAGGGCGCTCTTCGTTTTCCATTTCACTATATTGAAATCGCCATCCATCCCGATCAGGATATCGCCTCTGCGCACCACGTATTCGTCGTCAAAGTCTCCGGCGTAAAAAGTTTCTACGCTTTGCTTCACTAGATCACGAATACGGATGACGCCCATCTTTGAGGGGTCATCGCAGAACAGTGATGACTTAAATGGATATCCAGATAGAATTTCGACCTTGCCGTCAAGGGGTTGAATAGCCCATCCTTCAGGAACCGTATTACTCATACCCCAGCTCCTTCAGATACCCCTTCATCACGTTCTCAGCTTCAGTCACTTGCGCATCCAATTCGTTCAATGACACTCGGTACTTGTCCCACCAACGTTCCAGCTGAGTGATCACTTTGGCATCCACTCCTTCCACGGTTTCCCGAATGGCTTCCTTGGTGTCGATCTCCGGCTTGAATTCGTAGCAATCCGCATTCTGCTTCACAAATACGGTGGACACGTCGAAGTCTTCCAGAATTTCTTCCCGGATGTATTCGCTTTCCACTTCCCGAACTGGAATGCCACCGTGCAGGATGGCGCGCACGTCGAAGATTTCCGGAGGCGGGCTGGTGTCGGCGTAGCGGCGGATGTTCAGGTTGTAATCGTTTTCGGCGATTTCAGCGAGGGTGACGACTTTTGAATATCGTTTGATTTCCGCGTAGTCGTCGAAGGTCTGGACGATCTTTTCAATGTCCTGCTGGCGGAGTTTGTTCTGGTTCTTGCCTTCTTCGTATTCCAGTTCACTGTTGATGAACAGCACTTTGCCCTTACGTTCTGCCGGTTTGTTCTTGTTGATGATCAACAGGCAGGCGGGGATGCCGGTGCCGTAGAACAGGGCAGCCGGTAAGCCCACCACGGCTTCCAGCAGGTCATCGTTCAGAATGCCCTGGCGAATGGCTTTTTCGCTGGAACCCCGGAACAGCACGCCGTGGGGCATGACCACGCCCATCATGCCTTCGGCGTTCAGGCTGGCAATCATGTGCTGAACGAATGCCAGATCACCGGCATCCTTGGGCGGTGTGCCGTAGGGGAAGCGACCGTAGGAATCACTGTCGGCTTCGTCCTTGCCCCACTTCTTCAGGCTGAAGGGCGGGTTGGCAATTACCCGGTCAAAGGTCATCAGTTCGCCGCCTTGGGTATGCTGCGGATCACCGAGAGTGTCACCCTTGCGAATGTCCGCACTGTAGACCCCGTGCAGGAACATGTTCATCTTGCAGATTGCCCAGGTGTTCAGGTTCATCTCCTGACCAAACAGGGACAGGTTGGACGGGTTTTCACCGTGGGTCGCCAGATAGTTCCGGGTCTGCACCAACATACCGCCAGAACCGGCGGTGGGGTCGTAGATACGCATCCCGGCATGGGGCTTCAGCAAGGCAACCAGCAGCTGCACCACTTCGGACGGGGTGTAGAACTCACCGCCTTTCTTACCGGCGCTGTCGGCGAACATCTTGATCAGGTATTCGTAGGCAGTACCCAGCAGGTCAGGGCGTTCAAAGTCTTCGTTGCGCAGGCGGTAGCGGCTGAAGTGGCTGAGCAGGTCGCGCAGCTTTTTATCAGACAGCTTGTTCTTGATGTTGAAGTCTATGGAAACCAGAACCCCTTCGAGAACGGGGTTGTATTCTTCAATGGCTTCGGTGGCGGTGTTCAGTTCGGAGCCAATGTCATGCTTCAGGTCTTTCAGCACATTCCAGCGGGCAACGGGCGGTATATAGAAGGTTTTGTCGTATTCGTCTTCATCGTCCGCCAGCTCGCGGGCTTGGTCTTCGGATTTGCCCTTTTCCATGTAGTACCGGACAACACCTTCCTGTGCTTCTTCAAAGGCATCCGATAGGCGCTTTAGAAACATCATCCCGAAGATGTAGTCCTTGTATTCGGATGCGTCCATGTTGCCGCGCAGAATGTCGGCGGCTTCCCACAGGAAGGATTCAAGTTGCTGAAGGGTGATGTTGTGGCTCATTCAATGGGTTCCATCTACTGCAATGAGCATGGGGCGTGTGGTGCCCATGCGGGTCAAAATGCCTTTGAGTGTAGCGGCGGGGGCGTACACGGGCAATGCTGCAAGAGAGTAGGGTATTGAATGAAGGCGACAAACAGCGTCGTTAGGTGAATAAGGAAGAAACAGAAAGTGCGTTAACGGCAGCCCAAGGCGACTGAACAATCAGGACAGAGTAGGGGAAATAGAAATGGTTTAATCAGGTGTGTTAAAGTCGGGCTTTTCTAACCCAAACACCTGTATATCTGAAGTCTGTAAGGTATTGAATCTTTGCCATTTCCTGGGGAAGAAATGGTGCCGAGGAGAGGACTTGAACCTCCACGGGGTTGCCCCCACTAGCACCTGAAGCTAGCGTGTCTACCAATTTCACCACCTCGGCAGGTGATTTGCAGTTTCGCCATTAGCTTATGAAAAAGCCGGCGGTTCTGCCTTCGTTGAGGTGTGCCCCTCAACCGATGGCGCATACTTTAATGATTCGATAAAAACCTGTCAAACCTTTTTTTGGAAAATTTTCCGGATTTTAATTGCTTTAATTGCCCGCAGGTTAGGCAGGGTGGCCGATCCGGCGTTATACTCCTGAGCACATGCAATGTAACCGCATCAATTCTGACGCGGACAGGACAAGGATCCGAATGGTTTCCAGGAAGAAGACGGATAATGATCCGCACGCCAGTCGTGAGGCGCAAAAGTACGACAATCCCATCCAGAGCCGGGAATTCATTCTCGAGCATCTCAAAGAACGCGGCGCGCCTGCGACCCATGAGACCCTGTGCCAAGAGCTCGGGCAGGAGTCGGAAGAAGGTATCGAGGCCCTGCGGCGCCGGCTGATTGCCATGTGTCGTGATGGTCAGCTGATCTGTAACCGGCGCGGGGCCTATCTGCCCATTGAAGAGGCGGATCTGGTCACCGGTCGCGTCGTCGGCCATAAGGATGGTTTCGGGTTTCTGATTCCCGATGACGGCGGCAGCGACCTGTTCCTGACGGCCCGTCAGATGCGCCAGGTGTTTCACGGCGACCGTGTCGCGGCGCGGGTCGACCGGGTTGACGATAAAGGGCGCCGTGAAGGCGTGATTGTGGAAGTGCTGGAGCACCGCACCAGCCAGACGGTTGGTCGCTTTTTCCAGGAGAGTGGCATCAGCTTTGTGGTGCCGGAGAACGCCCGCATCAATCACGAGGTGCTGGTGCCCCAGGAGAATTGTGGCGATGCCCGTCATGGGCAGTATGTGGTGGTCGATATCATCCGTCAGCCTACGGTCCGCACCCAGCCGCTGGGAAAGGTGGTGGAAGTGCTGGGTGAACATATGGCACCGGGGATGGAGATCGACGTCGCCATCCGCTCCTACGACATTCCCCACAGCTGGCCGCCTGCGGTGGGCGAACAGACGGCGAGCATTGCCGAAGAGGTGGAAGAAAAGGACAAAACCAACCGGGTGGATATCCGTAACCTGCGCCTGGTGACGATAGACGATGAGACCGCCCGCGACTTTGACGATGCGGTCTACTGTGAGCCGCGCCCGCGGGGCGGTTACCGGCTGCTGGTGGCGATTGCCGATGTGTCCCACTATGTGCGCCCGGGCACGCCGCTGGACGAGGAAGCGGTCAACCGCAGTACCTCGGTCTATTTCCCGGACCACGTAGTTCCCATGTTGCCGGAAAAGCTGTCCAACGGATTGTGCTCCCTCAACCCGGGGGTTGACCGGCTCTGCATGGTGGCGGATATGACCATCAGCGCCGCCGGTAATATCAGCAGCTACAGTTTCTATCAGGCGGTGATGTACAGCCATGCGCGGCTGACCTACAACAAGGTCAGCGCGATGCTCGAGCATCCGGACTCGGAGCAGGGCTACAAGCTGAGCGAGCAGTACGCCCATGTGCTCCCGCAGCTGCACAACCTTTACGGTTTGTACCAGTTGCTGCGCAAGGCCCGCACCGAGCGTGGCGCCATCGATTTTGAAACCACCGAAACCAAGATCGTGTTCGACGCCAATCGCAAGATTGAAGAAATCGTGCCGGTGCAGCGCAACGAGGCCCACAAGATCATCGAGGAGTGCATGCTCTGTGCGAACGTGGCCACGGCGCGCTTCCTCAAGAAATACAAGCTGCCGGCACTGTACCGGGTGCACGATGGTCCGTCGGAGGAGCGGCTGAACGCGGTCCGGCTGTTCCTGGGTGAGCTCGGGCTGCAGCTTGGTGGCGGCGACAGCCCCACCTCCGCAGACTATCAGGAACTGCTTTCCCACATTGCCGAGCGGTCCGACGCCAACGTGATTCAGACGGTGATGCTTCGTTCACTGAGTCAGGCGGTCTACAGCCCGGAAGAGGGTGGCCACTTTGGTCTCGGTTTCGCCGGCTACGCCCATTTCACCTCGCCCATCCGTCGCTATCCTGACTTGATCGCCCATCGGGCGATCAAGTCGGTCATTCACGGGGAAAACCCGGCCAAGGATGTGGTCAAGCCGCCGAAGCGCGATCCGGAGCTGGCAGATTACCCCTACGATTTTGCCCGCATGGAGCGGCTGGGTGAGCACACCTCGATGGCCGAGCGCCGCGCCGATGATGCCACCCGCGATGTGATGGCCTGGCTCAAGTGCGAGTATCTCAGCGATCATGTGGGAGAAGAGTTCGACGGCGTGATAGCGTCCGTGGTGCCTTTCGGTTTCTTTGTCGAGCTGTCCGGTGTCTACATCGAAGGTCTGGTGCATGTGTCGACCCTCAGTGGAGACTTCTTCCATCACGATGCCGCCAAGCATCGCCTGATTGGGGAGCGCACGGCCCAGAGCTTCCGGCTCGGCGATGAGGTCCGGGTCAAGGTGGTGCGCGTCGGCATGGAAGATCGCAAGATCGATCTCGAGCTGATCAGTGAGCCGCGCCATCGTCAGGCCGATCGGGACGCGCTGGATATCACCCGCAAGGAGCCTCGCGGCAAATCGAAGGGACGAGGCAAGGGCGGTGCAAAAGACAGCAAGCCCGGATCCCGTGGGGACGCTCGCGACAAATCGGCAAGCCGTGACCGGCCGGCTGCGAAAAAACGCCCCGCCAAGGCCGCGGGAGACCGGCCCAAAGGCAAGCCGGAGGCCAAGAAAGATCCGGGCTCTGACAATGAGCCGATGTCTGCCCGTGATGAGCTGGTCGCCCAGGCAGCCAAGCTGGCCCTTGGCAAGGACCGAAAACGGAAATCCCGCAAGTCAGGAAAATAATCAGTGTCCGGAGAATTCATATTTGGCTGGCACGCGGTTGAGGCGGTCCTCAAGCGCGAGCCGGAGCGTTTGCAGCAGGTCTGGATTCAGACCGGACGCCAGGACCGCCGGGTCAAAACCATTACCGATGGCCTGGACGAGCTGGGGGTGCGCTGGAAGGTGGTGCACCGCAAAGAGCTTGATGACAAAGTTGCTGGCGTCCATCAGGGCGTGGTGGCTGCAGTCTCCGAGAGCCGCGAGTGGGGCGAGGATGACCTGATGGCCATGCTCGCCACCGCCGAACAGCCGCCGTTCCTGCTGGTGCTGGATGGTGTAACCGATACCCACAACCTGGGCGCCTGTATGCGCACCGCTGATGCGGTGGGGGTGCAGGCGGTGATCGTGCCCAAGGACAAATCCGCCACCTTGACACCGGTTGCCCGCAAGGTCGCCTGCGGTGCTGCCGAAACCGTGCCCTTTGTGCGGGTCACCAACCTGGCGCGCTGTCTTCGCGCCCTGAAAGATCAGGGGGTATGGCTGATCGGCACCGCCGGGGAGGCGGACTGCACGCTGCATCAGGCCAACTTCACCGGCCCGGTGGCATTGATTATGGGTGCCGAGGGGAAGGGGATGCGACGGCTGACCCGCGAACACTGCGATACGCTGATCAACATTCCGATGCTGGGCCATGTAGACAGTCTCAATGTGTCGGTGGCCACCGGCGTCTGCCTATACGAGGCCTTGCGGCAAAGGCTTGCATAGATCCATCCACACGCCTAGAATACGTCACCCCTTTTTATAGGGGCGGTGTTGTATTGCCTGAATTCCGGGCCGCAGCGCTGCGCTTTTGATCAGGTCAGTTGTTTCGCCTTATCGATAAAGCAAAAGAAACCGGCAGCTTGACTGCCACCTCCTTGCTTTCATATTTAACGGTCCCGTTCGTGTTTTGGCTCGGTCGTTGAAAAGGAAGCTGTTTAAACCGTAGGGAGAACTCATGCGTCACTACGAAATCGTATTTATGGTACACCCGGATCAGAGCGAGCAGGTGCCCGCGATGATCGAGCGTTATACCAGCGTCATCACTGAAGATGGCGGCAAGGTACATCGCCTGGAAGATTGGGGCCGTCGTCACCTGGCATACCCGATCAACAAGATCCACAAGGCTCACTACGTGCTGATGAACGCTGAATGTTCACAGGCCGCAATGGACGAGCTGACCCACAACTTCCGGTTTAACGATGCCATCATCCGCGATCTGATTCTGCGTCGTGATGAGGCCGTTACCGATCTGTCTCCGATGAAAGCCGCTGAGTCCCGTGAGGACCGTCGTTCAGGCGGTGAAGATCGTCCCCGTCGTTCAGCCGAATCTGACGAGCGTCGTCAGGCTGAAACCCAGGACGAAGAAGAGTAATTAACCGGAGTTGAGGAGTTACGTTATGGCTCGTTTTTTCAGACGTCGTAAATTCTGCCGCTTCACGGCAGAAGGTGTTAAAGAGATCGATTACAAGGATCTGGACACCCTGAAAGGTTACATCACTGAAACCGGCAAAATCGTGCCCAGCCGCATCACCGGCACCAAAGCACGTTATCAGCGTCAGCTGGCTACCGCTATCAAGCGCGCCCGCTACCTGGCACTGCTGCCGTACTCGGACAGCCACGACAACTGATTAACAGATAAACAGGACCCGGGACCATGCGTGCACTGGCACAGTTTGTAATGCGCGGTCCCCTGCAGGCAGGCGGGGTTGCGGCGGTCACAACGGCCATACCCCTGTTGTTCTGGATTGGCGCAGCCGTTATCGGCCTGGTGATTCTCAGGCTCGGTATCGGGAAAGGGCTGAATATCGCCCTCTGGGCATTACTACCGGCGCTGGGCTGGAGCTGGTTCGGGCAAGACCCGACAGCCCTGGCGGTATTGCTGGAAGTGATGTTGATGGCGTCCATTCTCAGGCTGTCCCTGTCCTGGGAAAAGGCGCTCCTTGCGGGGAGTTTCCTGGCGATTGTCACCGGGCTGATGTTGCCGGTGATTTATCCCGGCTTGCTGGACGATCTGGTCCGCACCGGGGTCAGTTTTTACGAGCAATACAATGCCGAGGTGGCCCGCAGTCTGGGTGATGAGCTTGAGACTGTGATTCGGGACACTATGAATGCCAGCATGGCAGGCACCTACCTGGTGACAGGTGTGGCGATGACCATGCTGGCGCGAGCCTGGCAGGCCGGGTTGTACAACCCGGGCGGGTTCCGGAAGGAGTTTCATGCCTTCCGGCTGTCACCGGCGGTGGCTGTGCTGTGCGCAGTGACCATGGTGGCAGGGCCTCTTCTGGGGCTGAACTCGATGTTGCTGGGGTGGGCGGCGGGTACGCCGTTGTTCATCGCAAGTCTCGCACTGGTTCACGGTGTGGTCGGTCGTAAGAATCTGAATGGCCAGTGGCTGGTGCTGTTTTACATTGCACTGGTGCTGTTGGGCCCGAGTCTGATGTTTCTGTTGGTCGTTGTGGCGTTTGTGGATAGCTGGCTGGATATCCGGGGGCGAATAAAACCCGCCGGGCCGGCTGAATAAAGCACGAAGAGGTTAACGAGATGGAAGTTATTCTGCTCGAAAAAGTAGCAAACCTTGGTTCACTGGGTGACAAGGTCAAAGTAAAGGCCGGTTACGGTCGTAATTTTCTGCTGCCTTACGGCAAAGCGGTTGCAGCTACGGCTGATAACCTGAAAGCCTTTGAAGAGCGCCGTGCAGAGCTGGAAAAAGCGGCCGCTGAGAAGCTGGACGCTGCCAAGGCCCGCGCCGAGGCACTGGAAGGCGCTTCCTTCACCATCAGCTCCAAGGCTGGCGACGAAGGCAAGCTGTTCGGTTCTATCGGTGTGCGCGATATCGCGGATGCCGTGACCGCCGGCGGCACGGAAGTCGAGAAGAGCGAAGTTCGTCTGCCTGAAGGTCCGCTGCGCGCGACCGGCGAGTACGACATCGAGCTGCAGCTGCACTCCGACGTGACCGTTGAGATCAAGCTGGTTGTTGTAGCCGAGTAATCGGTTGCGGCGGGCCCGCGCCCAGGTATCGTTACCGGGGCGCGGCCTGTCACCAGTGTAGAATGCTGTTGGCATCCGGTATGACAGGATGGCAATGGCTGCACAGGCCCGGCCCCGCAAATGCGGGTTCCGGGCCTGTTGCTTTCTGATATGCTTCTGATTGCGGCGGCCCCTCCCATCTGTGATTCAATGGGCTTACACTGTCGCGGAAGCGATCCCTAACTGAAGATGTGTTCATGGCCAATCCGAATTTCAAACCTGTGAAAACCGATCTGGAAACCAGCCGCATCAAGGTGCCGCCGCATTCGGTGGAAGCAGAACAGGCCGTCCTCGGTGGCCTGATGCTGGATAATCGCCGGTTTGATGAAGTCAGTGAGGTGATTGGCGCCAGTGATTTCTATCGTCAGGACCATCGCCTGATTTTTGCCGCCGCTGAGCGTCTTGCCAGCGAGAGCGAGCCGTTGGACGTGGTAACGCTGGCGGAGTTTCTGGAGCGCGCCGGCGATATCGAGGACGCCGGTGGCCTGTCCTATCTGGCGGAGCTGGCGGAGAAAACACCGGGGGCGGCCAATATTCGCGCCTACGCGGATATTGTCAAAGAGCGTTCCATTCTGCGCAGCCTGGTTGAAGTGTCCGGCCAGATTTCCGATTCCGCGTTCAACCCGCTCGGGCGAACCAGTGCCGAGGTTCTCGACGAAGCGGAACGCAGCGTTTTCAAGATTGCCGAGTCCCGCGCCAAGGAAGGGTCCGGCCCCCAGGCCATCAACCCCATCCTGACCAAGGCGCTGAGCCGGATTGAAGAGCTGTTTGAATCCGGTGAGCAGACCACCGGCCTGACCACGGGCTTCCGCGATCTGGATGAACAGACATCCGGTATGCAGCCGGCGGATCTGATCATTGTGGCGGGGCGGCCCTCCATGGGTAAGACCACCTTCGCCATGAACATCGTGGAAAATGCGCTGATCAGCACCGGTACCCCGGTGCTGGTGTTCAGCATGGAAATGCCGGCGGATGCACTGGCCATGCGGATGCTGTCGTCGCTGGGGCGGATCGATCAGACCAAGGTGCGAAGCGGTAAACTGGAAGAGGACGACTGGCCGCGGCTGACGTCCGCGGTGAGCCTGCTGAAGGATAAGCCGCTGTACATCGATGACACCCCGGGTCTCAGTCCGACCGAAATGCGCTCACGCGCCCGCCGTATTGCGCGGGAGAACGACGGCAAGATCGGCCTGATCATGGTGGATTACCTGCAGCTGATGCGCGTACCCGGTAACACCGAGGGCCGGACTGCGGAAATTTCCGAGATCTCCCGATCCCTGAAGGGTATTGCCAAAGAGCTGAGCTGCCCGGTGGTGGCACTGTCGCAGCTCAACCGAAGCCTGGAGCAGCGTCCCAACAAGCGACCGGTCAACTCCGACCTGCGGGAATCCGGCGCGATCGAGCAGGATGCGGACGTGATCATGTTCGTGTACCGCGATGAGGTCTACAACGAAGATACCTCCGACAAGGGCATTGCCGAGATCATTATCGGTAAACAGCGGAACGGTCCGATCGGCACCATTCGTCTGGCGTTTATCGGTAAATACACCAAGTTCGAAGATCTGGCGCACGGGGATTACGGCGATTACGGTGGGGATTACTGATGCCCCGCACCACCGTCGCGCGGATTGATACCAGTGCGATTCGCCATAATTACCGGTTAGCCTGTGAGCGAGCCGGCCCGGCCAGGGCCATGGCGGTGATCAAGGCGGATGGCTACGGGCACGGCATTGCAGCGGTGGCAAAGGCTCTGGCGGAAGACGCGCCCCGATACGCCGTGGCCTGTCTTGAGGAAGCCCTGGCGGTGCGCGAGGCTGGTCTGTCGCAGCCGGTCGTGATGTTGCAGGGGCCGCATCAGCAAGACGATATGGCGGTTTTTGCCCGCCAGGGCTTCCAGCCGGTACTGCACAGCCATTATCAGCTGGAGTGGCTGAGAGCGCTTCAAACGGCGCCCGCGTTCTGGCTCAAGGTCAACACCGGGATGAATCGACTCGGATTTCCGCCGCAGGATCTTGCCGCTCAGGTTGAGCCGTTATTGAACGCGGCGGTTACCCGCTCCGCGCTGCAGGGCTTTGTTACCCACTTTTCCTGTGCGGATGATCCTGCCAGCCCCGAAACGGCGGAACAGACCCGGCGGTTGTGCCAGGCGACCGCTCGCTGGCCTCACCTGGAGAAAAGTGTGGGCAACTCGGCCGCGCATTTTCTGGCGGAGCAGCCGCTGTTCGACTGGAGCCGGCCGGGCATTATGCTATACGGCTCCTCTCCGGTGATTGGCCGGACCGGGCCTGAGCTGGGGTTGCGGGCGGCGATGACGCTGGAAGCCCCGCTGATCGCGACCCGTACCCTGAAAGCCGGGGACCGTGTGGGTTATGGTGGCAGCTGGGTGGCTGAACGGGATACCCGTATGGGCATGGTGGCCGTGGGTTACGGCGACGGCTATCCCCGCCATGCCGGTACCGATACCCCGGCGGCGGTTCGGGGCAGGCGTATCCGGCTGATAGGCCGGGTTTCCATGGACATGCTGGCGGTTGATCTGTCGTCCGTGCCCGAGGCCCGTGACGGCGACAGCGTTGAACTGTGGGGGCCGCAGGTCAGCGTGGACGAGGTGGCCGCCCACGCCGGAACCATCGGGTACGAATTGTTGACGGGGGTGACAGCCCGGGTGCCCAGGCTGTACCGGTAGGCGTTGGTCCCGGCCGGGTCTCAGGCCGCTGGTTCGGGCTCGTGGATAATTTCCTCAATGAAGTCGAGAATGGCGCCGAGGCTGCGGTCGTCCAGTTTTTTCAGTACCTTGTGAACAACCATCTTGCTGCCTTTAAGCATGCTGCTGATGCCCACTTTGGCCATCCCCATCATCATGCTGCTGGCGTTCAAGCGGCGCAGAGGCTCGAGAAAGAAAAAATCCAGGCCGTCGTCGGTCATGTCGACGATCAGGTTGTAGAGCTTGTCGATGGCCTCTTTGTCGGCCTTGCCGCGCTCCCGTAGCTCATTGACGGTGTAGAGGGCGCGGGTGCGCAGGTCGTCGGTAATCGGGGCAACGATATGGCTTTGTTGTTTCAGCATGTCGGATCCTGTTGTTGTATGCTCTTCGGGTTCTGATTGGACAGTTGCATAGTATTGTATGGCGGTCCCCGTGTGTGCCATTGGCTAGAGCGGAATGGGGTGTCCGTCACATCAGTGATATTCCGGGAGGCGTTGGACGCTTGTGCATGTTGTTGTAGTTCACGATTACGGCCCGTTGGGCAAGGTTCTGCTTGAGCGGCTTCGGGGAACGCCGCTTCAGGTGACGCCGTTGCTGGTCAGTGATCCTGAAAAGGTTAACCTCTCGGCTCTGGAGGAGTGGATTCCACCGGAGACAGAACTGATCGTCAATGCGCTCTGGCTGACGGACCCTGAGGTGGCCGAGCGGGACCCGGAGGGGGTCCACATGGCGGCGTTTTCCCTGCCCACGGCATTGGCCGAGTTTGCCCGTGACCGCAACATGGCCCTGCTGCAACTGTCATCCTGCTACGTTTTCGACGGGCGCAAGCAGAGCGCGTACATTTCGTCCAACCCCGGGCAACCATGCAACGAGCTTGGTAACTGGCAATGGGAGTGCGAACAGGCGCTGCGCACGCTGTTGCCACGGCACATCATTCTGCGAACAGGGTGGAGCCTCGGGCGCTTTATTCGCAAGATGCAGAAGAGCAGTGGTGCCGGTGAAACCCTGCGGTTGCCGGGCCGGTGCCGGGGGCAGCCGGTTACCGTGCGGGATCTGGCGCGAGTAATGACCGCGGTGATTCAGCAACTGGACTGCGGGGCGGAAGTCTGGGGAACCTATCAGTACGCGGGCGCCGAGGAAATCACGCTGTACGAACTTGGCCTCGCCATCGCGGGTCTGCCGGGCATTCCGGCGGGCATCCGCGTGGTGGACGATGTGCCGGAGTGGGCAACACTCGAACCGGCCAATGCCACGCTGATCTGCACCAAGATTCGCAATACCTTCGGGATCAAGCAGCTTCCCTGGCGCTCCGGATTGTCCGAGGAGCTGGATACGCTGGCCAGGGATTAACGTCCCTGGCGTGCGGAGTCCCGCGTGACCAGTTGCAGCGCCTCCACATCCAGCAGCTCCACCTCACGCCCGCGGGCACGGATGATTCCCTGGTTCTGGAAGCGGGTGAACACCCGGCTTACCGTCTCGACCGCCAGGCCAAGGAAGTTGGCGATGTCGTTGCGCGCCATGGGCAGGCTGAAGTTGGTGGGTGACATGCGTCGGCGCTGGAACCGGCTGGACAGCGACACCAACAGGGCGGCAATGCGCTCCTCGGCGGTATTCTTGCTCAGCAGCATCGCCAGTTGGTGGCTGTTCTGGATCTCCTGGCTCATCAGATGATACATGTGATGTTGGAGATCCGGCAGCTTTCCGGTCAGATCCTCCAGCTTCTCCACCGGGAACTCGCACACACTTGTACGCTCCAACGCCTTGGCGGTGCAGGCGTAGGTTTCACCGCTCATGCTGTCGAGGCCGACCAGCTCACCTGGCATGAAAAACCCGGTGACCTGCTCTTCGCCACCTTCGGTGATAATGGACGTCTTGACCGCACCACTGCGCACGGCAAAGCACGAGCGAAACGGCGTGCTCTGGTCGAAAATATGCTCGCCGCGATTAAAGATGCGTCCCTGTTGCACAATATCTTCCAGCCGGTCGAGGTCGTTTTCCTCGATGGCCAGGGGCAGGCACAGGTTGCTCAGGCTGCACTGATGACAGGAGGCCTTGAGCGGTGAAGCCTGCTTGATTCGGATTGCTTGCGCCATAGCGGATGAACCATCCAGATGGATTCATATCAGGCTTTTACCTTAATACGGATGATCCGTTTTGCCAATGACGGATCATGCCGTGGAGGTAGGTAATTGCCGTCCGGATCAGATTGTCTGGAAGATCAATGAGGCGTTGGTGCCGCCGAAACCAAAACTGTTGGACATAACGGTTGTCAGGTCCGCATCGCGCGCCTGCGGGCCGACCACCGGCATGTCACCGATCTTTTCATCGGGGTTGACGAGGTTGGCGGTGCCGGCAATAAAGCCGTGCTGCAGCATCAGCAATGAGTAAATGGCTTCATGCACGCCCGAGGCACCCAGGGAGTGGCCCGAGAGGCTTTTGGTCGAGGAGATGGGCGGAATGGCATCACCGAACACCTTGCGGACCGCGCCCAGCTCTGCCACGTCGCCAACGGGCGTGCTGGTGCCGTGGGCATTGATGTAGTCCACCGGGCCTTTTACCGTTGCCATTGCCTGCTGCATACAGCGCATCGCACCCTCACCGGAAGGCGCCACCATGTCGTGACCATCCGAGGTGGCGCCATAACCGGTCAACTCGGCAATGATCGGCGCGCCCCTGCGGCGGGCGTGTTCCAGTTCCTCCATCACCAGCATACCGCCGCCACCGGCAATCACGAAGCCGTCGCGGCCGCTGTCAAAGGGACGGGAAGCGGTTGCCGGCTGGTCGTTGTATTTGGTGGACAGGGCGCCCATGGCGTCAAACAGCATGGTCAGGCTCCAGTCTTCCTCTTCGCCGCCGCCGGCAAACACGATGTCCTGCTTGCCGCTCTGGATCTGTTCCATGGCGTGACCGATGCAGTGGGCGCTGGTCGCGCAGGCTGATGACATGGAATAGTTTACGCCGCGAATCCGGAAGGCCGTGGCCAGGCAGGCGGAGACCGTGCTGGTCATGATTCGGGGAACCATGTACGGCCCGATGCGCTTGACGCCTTTCTCCCGCATCAGATCCACCGCTTCCACCTGGCTGGCGCTGGATGCACCGCCGGAACCGGCAATCAGCCCCGTGCGGTCGCTGGAAATCAGCTCGTCGGTGAGGTCGGCGGACGCGACCGCCTGCTGCATGGCCAGATAGCTGAACATGGCGGACTGGCCCATGAAGCGCCGCAGTTTGCGGTCAATGACACTGGTATCGACATCCACCGAGCCCGACACCTGGCTGCGAAAGCCCATGTCCTGGTAAGTCTGGTTGAAGCGGATACCTGAGCGGCCGTTTTTCAGGCTGTCCAGTACCGCATCGGTGGAATTACCCAGGCAGGAAACAATGCCCATGCCGGTGACGACGACGCGTCTCATACTTTCCTCCTGAATGGCCCGGCCCCGATGGGCGGTGCCATTGAATCGCTGACAATAGGAGACAGTGTAAGGGCTTTGCGGCGGACAGGGTATTTGACCTTGGTAAGGGGCGGGCCAGTCAGCGGGACTTCTCGGCCTCTTTGGCAGCTCTGGCCGCCTCGGCTTCCCGGGTTTCCTGCTCCACCATGGCGGGGGTTTCCAGTGAAATCCGCCCTAGAGTGCCGGCCCTCAGCTCGTTTAACAGCACCTCCGACACTTTGTGCAGGTCGGGAATACCACCGCGGGCAAAAAAGCGGCGTTTGGCGGCAACAGCATCCATCAAGGCCAGGCCATCCACCGGCGTTTCTTCCAGCCCGTAGCGGTTCATGACCTGATTCGGGTAGGCCTGCAGCAGGTAGTCCGCCTCGAACAGGGCGACGTCCTCGAAGTCCAGCACCGCGCTGCGGATGGCGCCGGTAATGGCCAGCCGGTAACCGCAGGCTTCCGGCGACAGTTTCGGCCACAGAAATCCCGGCGTGTCGTACAGCAGAATATTGTCGGGCAGCTTGATGGCCTGCTGGGCGCGGGTTACCGCCGGCTCATTGCCGGTTTTGGCGGCGGGGCGCCCGGCCAGTGTGTTGATCAATGTTGACTTGCCGACGTTGGGAATACCCAGAATCATCACCCGCAACGCACTCTTCTGGCGATCGTGGCCGGGTGTCATCTCCGCCGCCAGGCGCAGAATATCCAGCGCTTCGTTGCGCTGGTTGTGGGTCAGGGTGATGGTGCGAACGCCGCGTTCCTTCTCCAGCCAGGTCTGCCACTGCGCGGTGATGTCCGGATCGGCCAGATCCCGCTTGTTGAGCACCTTGATCAGCGGGGTGTCGCCACGCAGGTTCGGCACCAGCGGGTTCTCGCTGCTGAAAGGAATGCGGGCGTCGAGAACCTCGATGATCAGGTCCATCTGCGGCATTACCTTTTTGATCTCCTTGCGGGCCTTGTGCATGTGCCCGGGAAACCAGTTTATAGCCATGGTGTGACTCCAGAATTGGCGGAACGGCGCCATTATGGACGGGAATGACCAAATTTTCACATTTGTTTGAAGCCGCCGCTGCTGCGGGATCAGGGCGGCTGCTTTGCGAAGTGTGTACAAAAAGAAGGGATATCGGGATGAAAGCTGTGGGGGTTTTGATTTAGGGTGTGAGACCTGACGATGAAACCCAATGACGATCAGCGGTTTGACGCAGTAAACCGCGCGATATGACGGAGAAACCTATGAAGCTTGTAAAACTGTTTGGTATTGCCCTTCTGACGTTTGGCCTGGCCGCGCCGACCCTGGCCCAGGACATGAGCCAGCAGGGTGGCCGTGGCGACCAGGTTGACCAACTGGCCGAACTGGTGGGCCTGAGCGAAGACCAGCAGACTGAGATTCGCGGTATCATCGAAGAGATGCAGGGCGAGATTCAGGCACTGCAGGTGGAAGCACAGCAGCTGCAGCAGTCTATCCAGGCCGAGATCAAGCCGGACTACGACGAGGAAAAGATTCGGGATGACGCGGAGAAGCTTGGTGATCTGACCGGCGAGATGACCGCGCTGTCCACACTGATGCAGGCCAAGGTGGATGCGGTATTCACCGAAGAGCAGCGTGCAGAACTTGATAAGCGCATGCAGCAGATGCAGCAGCAAATGCAACAGCAGCGCCAGATGCAGCAGCAGATGCAGTAAGCTGCTGGAGTGGAAAAGCCGCCGTGGCCTTGTGCCGCCGGCGGCTTTTTTGTGCCCGGACGATGGCTAGTTGCCAGCACCAAAGGGCTTGATCAGAACAATCAGGCGCGGCAGCAGCGTCAGGGCTCCGACCAGGGCCATGAACATCGCAAAGCCGGTAAACAGGCCGAAGTAGATGGTGGGTATGAAGTTCGACAGCACCAGTATCGAGAAACCGGTGATGATCGTCAGCGAGGTGTAGAACATGGCCCGGCCGATGCTGCGATGGCAGCGGTGCATGGTGGCCATGTAGTCGCCATCCTTGGCGAATTCGGTCTTGAAGCGGTGGATGTAGTGAATGGTATCGTCCACGGCGATGCCGACCGTGATGGCGGCCACGGTAATGGTCATCATGTCCAGCGGAATGCCCAGCCAGCCCATCAGGCCCAGCACCGAGCCGGCGGCGATCAGGTTCGGTGCCATACCGATCAGCGCGAGCAGCAGCGAGCGGAACAGGATCAGGAACATGATCATGATGGCGAGGAACACCACGCCCAGGGTCTTGATCTGGGAGTCGAACAGGCTCTGCAGCATGTTGTTGTACATCACCGTCATACCGGCAAACAGCACCTGATCGTCGGCAAAACCCAGCTCATTGGTCAGGTGCTCGCGAATGGTGTTCAGCAGTTCCTGCCGACGCAGGTCTGGCATGGTTTCCAGAATGCGGATGCTGAAGCGGGCCTGATCGTGCTCCTCGGAAATGTACGGCGTCAGCAGAATGTCCTGCAGGTCTGCCGGCACGGCCGAGGGTACAAACGCCAGTTCCAGCGCATTCAGCGGTTCATCCCCGTTAACCTGTGCCAGCAGGTCCAGCGTGGTGGTGATGGATAGCACCTTGCCGGTTTCCTCCAGGCTTTCCAGGTAATCGTGAACTCCCCGCAGGCGGTCCATCTTCTGATAGGTGTACCAGGTGTCCCGGTAGTCCGCCTGCTCGCCACAGTCCTCCACGAACGGATCGCAGTCACTGGCAAAGGGGTCGTCCGATACGGCGCCCTCGGGGGCGGGTTCATCGGTGATGACCACGTCCAGCGGGGTGGTGCCGCCGAGTCGGTCATCGATGGTGATCATGCCCTGATGGATCTCGGTGTCCGACTTGAAGTAGTCGATGAAGCTGTTTTCCACTGTCAGACGGCTCATGCCCAGCACGCACAACACGGCAATGAGCACGGAGCCGCCCAACACCAGTGTGCCGTGGCGTTCGGTGAAGCGGGCGAACAGGTCGGTCAGCGGAATGCGGTCGGAACTCACGTAACGGTCGACCGGGGGCGGCAGCAGCGACAGCAGGGCCGGAAAGATCAGGAAGGTGATCAGGAATGCCACGGTCAGGCCAATGGTCATCATCCAGCCAAAATCGATCACCGGGCGGATGCCGCTGAAGGTCAGCGACCCGAACGCGACGATCGTGGTGATGGCCATGAAGAAGCAGGGCTTGATCATCGCCAGCACGGTCTGGCGCAGGGTGTCTCGGGACGCAGCGTCGGGGGCGTCGTGCTGGAACTCCCGGTAGCGCACAATCAGGTGGATGGTCAGCGACAGGGTCATGATCAGCAGCAGCGAGACGAAATTGGAGGAGATCACCGTCACCGGCCACTGGGCCCAGGACAGGTAGCCGATCACCAGCCAGACCGCGGAGCTGCAACACAGCAACGGCACCAGCACCCAGCGCCACTGGCGGAAAATGATCGCCAGCGTCAGTAGCAGGAAGATCAGCACCCCGATACCGAAGGTGGACAGGTCGTTCTCGATGAACTGGATCATGTCTGCCACGATCATCGGTACCCCGCCGAGGTAGATTTCGGCGTGGTCACGGTAGTCGTCAAGAATGCTGCGAACCTGATTGATGGTCTGTTCGCGCTCGGCACCAAGCTGCTCGGTGAAGCGGATAAATTCGTCGCTGACCTGCTCAAGCGCCTGCCGGTCCTCGGCGCTGGCATCCGGGCCAGCAACTTTCTCCCGCAGTTGCTCGCGCTCGTTGAGCAGCTCGAAATAGCGCTCCGGCGTTGGCAGGTTAACCTGAATGGCCGTGGTGCCGCCCTCCTTGCTGATCAGCAGGTTGGGATAGAGCGGGTTGTTGAGTAGCGACGCACGGGCGGTGTCAGGGGCGACGTCATTGTCGTCCATGGTTTTGATTTCCGAGTCCACCGTGTCGAGGGTGAGGTCCGGGCTGTGCAGTAGCGGCACGTTGAGAATGCTGTTGGTGGAGCCGACCGCGTCGAGGGCTTCCAGTTCGTTGCGCAGCTGGCGCAGGGTGTCGAGGGTTTCGGGGCTGAACAGCTCGTCGCGCGGTGTGAAGGTGACAACCAGGAAGTCGTCTGAGGTGGTAAAGCGGCGATTGACCTCACGGTACTGCTCCAGGGAGCGGTCGTTCTCCAGCACCAGGGATTCGGCCGAGGCATCCAGGCGGAACTGGTCCAGCCGGAGGCTGGCGAGAATGAGAATGAGAGCGAACACCACAAGAACGGCGACCGGGTGGGGGAGAATCCACCGGTCATAAAGGGAGCGGATCGGGGTCATCGGCACATAGTCCACACTGTAAAAATCGAGTGCAGAGTGTGCCACAAACCCCTAGCCGACTGTGACCCTGTTTGAGGCCTCTTCCAGGGAATCGATCAGATTTTTCAGTCTCCGGGTCATGTCGGCGCTTTCGGACAGCTGGGTCACCATGTTCTGAGTGGTATCGCGAATACCCTGCACATTGGCCAACACTTCGTCGGTGGACGCGGTCTGATCGGCAGACATGGCGGCGATCTGCTCGTTGGTGTCGTCGATTCGACCCACCACCGAATTGATGGCGTCGAGCGCGTTGCGGCCCTGTTCAGACTCCTCCACGCAGCGCCGGGCATCGGCGGAGCTTTCGGTCATCTGGCGGACGGCCGTGTCCATTGCCTTCAGCAGGCGTTCAATGGTGGACTGAATCTGATCGGTGGAGTCCTGAACCCGTTGCGCCAGGTTACGGACCTCATCGGCCACCACGGCGAAACCACGCCCCTGCTCACCGGCGCGGGCCGCTTCGATGGCGGCGTTCAGTGCCAGCAGGTTGGTCTGCTCGGCGATACCCTTGATTTCGGTGACGGCCTTGCTGATTTCGTGGCTGTTTTCGGCCAGAGATTCCACGCTGGACGCGGAGTGTCGGATGATGTCTTCCAGCCGGCCAATGGAGTTGGCACTTCGGGTGACCCGTTCGCCTCCTTCGAGTGCGGTGCTGCGGGCTTCGTGGGACAGGGTCTTGGCGATGCCGGCCTGCTCCGCGATGGCGCCGAAGCTCTGCAGCATGGCTTCGATGACTTCCGCCGAGCGGTCGGCATCCGATTGCTGGCGGGTCAGATCGTCGCGCCGGCTCTCGGCCGCGGCGGTCAGTTCCCGCACTTCGTTGTGCAGTCGCTCAATGGCCTCTTTCATGCTGCTGACCACGGTCATGGTGCGATCCTGCATGGCGTTGAAGGCCAGGCCCATTTCGCCGATTTCGTCACTGGAATCGACATGGGCCCGAGCGCCCAGGTCGCCGGAAGCCTGGACTTCGACCATGGTGCTCTTGAGCCGGTGGACGTGGCGTTCGATGAACGAGATAAGCAGCTGAGAGCCCGCCATTTCCAGCACCATCAACAAGGCCACCACCACCGCAAACCCGGGCGCGGTGGCGGCGAATGCGGTGCCGAAATCCTCACCGGTAATGGCGGCAATGGTTTGAATGGCGTAAAGCACCAGCAGGCACAAGACCGCGAACACCACGATGTTGAGCAGCCAGAACTTGTACTTCAGGCGAGCATTTTTTAGCAGGGTCAGCATGGTGTTCCCCGTTCAAGGAGTGTTCTCAGTCGATGGCTTTTACTGGAATCTGCTGGGCACGGGGGGTGGGCACGTCCGGAACGGCAAGGCCGAGGTTGTTCTTGTCGAACACCCGATCCGCGCGGTAGCTCGACCGCACCATGGGGCCGGAGGGAACTTCCATAAAGCCCTTCTCAAGGCCGATGTCGCGGTAACGATTGAACTCCTCCGGCGTCACATAGCGTTCTACCGGTAAATGGTTCGGTGTCGGTCGCAGGTATTGGCCCAGAGTCAGGATGTCCACGCCGATGGCACGCAGGTCGTCCATGGTCTGCAGGACTTCTTCGTCCGTTTCACCCAGGCCCAGCATCAGGCTGGTTTTGGTGATCACGTCCGGGCGATGCTGCTTGGCGTGGGCCAGTACGTTCAGTGTTTTGCGGTAGCCGGCGCGGGGGTCGCGCACGCGGGCGGTCAGGCGTTCGACGGTTTCCACGTTCTGGGCAAAGACATCGAGGCCGGAATCCACCACCCTTTCCACATCGGTCATTACCGCGTCGAAATCGGGAGTCAGGGCTTCAACAGCCACCTCGGGCGTGCGCTGTTTGATGGCGGAAACGCACGCGGCGTAATGTGCAGCGCCACCGTCATCCAGGTCGTCCCGGTCAACGGAGGTCAATACAATATAGCGTAGCCCCATCAGTTCCACGGACTTTGCCGTGTTCTCAGGCTCTTCCGGGTCCAGCCAGCCCTTGGGGTTGCCGGTGTCTACCGCGCAGAATTTGCAGGCGCGGGTACACACCGAGCCCATCACCATGATGGTGGCGGTGCCATTGGTCCAGCATTCGCCGATGTTGGGACAGTGGGACTCCTGGCAAACGGTGCTCAGGCGATGCTCGCTGACGTTCTTGCGCACGGCCTCGTACCGTTCCCCGCCGGGCATGCGCGCGCGCAGCCACCGGGGTTTGCGCTCCACTGGCCTGGATTCTTCGCTGGATGAACGTTTCACGCCATCTTTGATCGCGGAAAAGCCGTGCTCGCTACGAAATTTCGAACCACTGGTGACACGGGGCTTTGCGGTCTCGCTCATTACAACCGGACTCTCGTCAAGACTTGGGGAGCATTCAAGAGTAAATCGCAGACGGTGCAGTTACAAGACGAGTAGGGGCAATCACGGGGGTATTCAGAGAGGAAAGGGCACGACTTTCGTCGTACCCTTGATCTCGGTCAAACAGTGGCAGCGTCCAGCGCCTGGGTGATGTCGACAATGATGTCATCCACATGCTCGATGCCGATCGACAACCGCACCAGGTCCTCGCTCACACCGGCACTTTTCAGCTCGTCCGGGTTCAACTGACGATGCGTGGTGGTGGCCGGGTGGCAGGCCAGGGACTTGGCGTCGCCGATGTTCACCAGGCGCAGAATCAGCTCCAGGGCATCGATGAATTTGGCACCGGCGTCGCGCCCACCTTTGATGCCAAAGCTCAGAATGCCGGAGGCCTTGCCGCCACAGATCTTGTCGCAGGTCGCCTTGTAGGGGCTGTTGGCCAGGGTTGCGTAATTGACCCACTCCACGGACGGGTGGTCCTGCAGGAAGTTGGCGACTTTCTCGGCGTTCTCGCAGTGGCGCTCCATCCGCAACGCCAGGGTTTCCAGACCCTGCATGATCAGGAAGGCGTTGAACGGGGCCAGGGCGGCCCCGGTGTTGCGCAGCGGTACCACACGGCAGCGGCCAATGAAGGCAGCAGGGCCCAGGGCGTCGGTATAGACCACGCCGTGGTAGGAGGGATCCGGTTCGTTTAGCATCGGGAACTTGTCGGCGCTGGCCTTCCAGTCAAACTTGCCGGAATCCACCACCACACCGGCCACAGTGGTGCCGTGGCCGCCGATGTACTTGGTGAGCGAGTGAATCACGATATCCGCACCGTGCTCGATCGGGCGGCACAGAAACGGCGTGGCCACGGTGTTGTCCACCATCAGCGGTATGCCGTGCCGGTGCGCAATCTCGGCCCAGCGCTGGATATCGACCACGTTGCCCGCCGGGTTGCCGATGGATTCGCAGAACAGGGCACGGGTGTTGTCATCGATGGCTTTTTCCACGGCATCGAAATCGTCATGGCGAACCATCTTGCACTCAATGCCCTGGTTCGGCAGGGAATGGGCGAACAGATTGTAGGTGCCGCCGTAGAGCTGGCTGGTGCTGACGATGTTGTTGCCCACCTTGCAGATGGTCTGCAGGGCGTAAGTAATGGCGGCCATGCCAGAGGCCACCGCCAGTGCGCCCACGCCACCTTCCAGTTCGGCCATCCGCTCTTCCAGAACCGCGTTGGTAGGGTTCATGATGCGGGTGTAGATGTTGCCCTGCACCTTCAGGTCGAACAGGTCAGCACCGTGCTGGGTGTCGTCAAAGGTGTAGGAGGTGGTCTGGTAGATCGGCGTGGTGGCGGCCCGGGTTGTGGGGTCGCTTTTGAAGCCCGCGTGAAGGGCGAGGGTTTCCGGTTTCATGGCAACGATCCTTGCTGTTGGGTGTGTGGTTGTTGGTCTTGAGGCACGAGTATGCCATACCACACGGCAGCGGAAAGTGCCTGTTGGTCGCAGGCCTTAGTGGCCGGCCGTTCGGGAGAACAGATTGATGATCGCGACGCCTGTCACAATAAACGCCATGCCCGCCAGTGCCGGCAGATCGAGCTTCTGCCCGTAGATGGCCCAGGACACCAGTGCAATCAGCACGATACCCAGACCGGCCCAGATGGCATAGGCCACACCGATGGGGATCACTTTGAGGGTCAGCGACAGGAAATAGAAGGCCAGGACATACCCCAGCACCACAATGACCGAGGGCGCCAGGCGGGTGAAGCCGTCGCTCGATTTCAGCGCGGAGGTGGCGATGACTTCCGCCACGATGGCGATTCCCAGAAATAACCAGTGCTTCATAGCGCTTTCGCCTGCCGGATAGGGTGGTGCGGTGACAAACAAAAAAGCCCGACTCCAGGGAGTCGGGCTTTTCAGAATACTGGTAGCAAGGGGCGGAGTCGAACCGCCGACCCCAGCATTATGAGTGCTGTGCTCTAACCAACTGAGCTACCTTGCCATTTCGCTTTGGGCATCGCCCCAAACGAGGCGCGTATTTTCAGTATTTGGGCCCTTGCTGTCAAGGCTTGGGGGCCGTTTTTTCCTGAAAAGTTATACGTTGAAGCGGAAGTGGATAACGTCGCCGTCCTTGACGATGTATTCCTTGCCCTCCAGGCGCCACTTGCCGGCATCCTTGGCGCCGGCTTCGCCGTTGTACTGCACGAAATCGTCGTAGCCCACGACTTCGGCGCGGATGAAGCCGCGCTCGAAATCGGTGTGAATCACGCCAGCCGCCTGAGGCGCTGTGGCGCCGATTTTCACGGTCCAGGCGCGGACTTCCTTCACCCCGGCGGTAAAGTAGGTCTGCAGGCCCAGCAGGCCGTAGCCGCCCCGAATTACCCTGTCGAGGCCTGGCTCTTCCATGCCCATCTCTTCCAGGAACATGGATTTTTCATCGTCTTCCAGTTCGGAGATTTCGGCTTCTATCTTGTTACAGATGGGCACAACCACCGCATTTTCCGACTCGGCGATCTTGCGCACCGTGTCCAGATGCGGGTTGTTCTCGAACCCGTCTTCGCTGACGTTGGCAATGTACATGGTCGGCTTGACGGTCAGCAGGCAGAGCTCGCGGATCAGAGCCATCTGGTCTTTGTCCAGATTCATGCTGCGCACCGGCTTGCCCTCGTTCAGCACCGGCAGCAGCTTCTCGAATATCTCGAGCTGGGCCTTGGCTTCCTTGTCACCGCTCTTGGCCACGCGTTGAACGCGCTTGATGGCTTTCTCAACCGTGTCCAGGTCGGCCAGAGCCAGCTCAGTATTGATTACTTCGATGTCTGAGGCGGGATCTATCTTGTTGGCCACGTGGATGACGTTGCCGTCTTCAAAGCAGCGCACCACATGGGCAATGGCGTCGGTCTGGCGGATATTGGCCAGGAACTGGTTGCCCAGGCCCTCGCCCTTGGACGCGCCTGCCACCAGGCCGGCGATGTCGACGAATTCCATGGTGGTGGGCACGACCCGTTCGGGCTTGACGATCTCCGCCAGTTTGTTGAGGCGCGGATCAGGCATGGCCACCACACCGGCGTTAGGCTCAATGGTGCAGAACGGGAAGTTTTCCGCGCCAATGCCGGATTTGGTCAATGCGTTGAACAGGGTGGATTTGCCGACGTTGGGAAGGCCGACGATGCCGCAGTTAAATCCCATGGAATGCCTCTGCTGGTGCTGGAAAAATTTGAGCGGATTATACCGGTTTGAAACTGTGCAGGCGATTCATCGCGGCGGAGAGTTTGCCGCTGGCTGCATCCGGTAATACCCGCATGATTTCGTCGATCACTGCGTTCAGTTCCTCGGTTTCCTGTTTGCCCAGGCGGCCGAGCACATAGCCGGTGACCTTGCGGCTGTCGCCTGGGTGGCCGATGCCGATACGCAATCTGTGAAAATCGTTACTGCCGAGGTGGGCAATGGTATCCCGCAAGCCGTTGTGGCCGCCGTGCCCGCCGCCTTTTTTGAGCTTGGCGGTGCCAGGGGGGATATCGAGTTCGTCGTGAGCAACCAGAATCTGCTGGGGCTGAATCTTGAAAAAATCCGCCAGCGCCTTGATGGCCAGGCCGCTGCGATTCATAAAGGTGGAGGGATTCAATAAGTGCAGGTCGAGTCCCTGCCACTGGATGCGGGCGTAAAGCCCGTGATACTTCCGCTCCGGGCGGAGCGTCTGGCCCGCGGCGCGGGCCAGTGCTTCGACGAAAAGGGCACCGGCGTTATGGCGGGTATTCTCGTAGTCAGCGCCGGGATTTCCCAGTCCAACCACCATGACAATATCCTGCGCCATTCGCCGGTGCCCTCGTCTTTACAGGAGTGATTACTCCTTGTCTTCGCCTTCGCCTTCTTCGCCTTCTTCGGCGTCATCAACCTTGGCGCCGCGCGGCTTGTGGATAGCCACCACCGGCAGGTCGTGATCTTCGCCCTGCAGCAGAGCAGCGATCTTGACGTTTTTCGGCAGTTTCAGATCGCTCAGGTGGACGACCTGGTCCATTTCAACGGTGGTCATGTCCACTTCGATGAACTCGGGCAGGTTCTGCGGCAGACAGATCACTTCCACTTCGTTGATCTGGTGGTTGGCTACGCCGCCCTGAAGCTTGATGGCCGGTGCAGTGTCTTCGTTGATGAAGTGCAGCGGCACGTTGACGTGGATCTCGTGATCCTTGTCGACACGCAGGAAGTCGGCGTGGGTCAGCAGCGGCTTGTACGGGTGACGCTGCAGATCCTTCAGGATCACGCTTTCTTTCTTGCCGTCCAGCTCGATGGTCAGTACGTGGGAGAAGAACGCTTCGTTCTCCAGAGCCTTTTTCAGCTCGTTGTGCCAGATGGAGACCGGAGTGGCTTCCTTGTTACCGCCATAGATGATGGCCGGGATTTTACGCTCCTCACGACGCAGGCGGCGGCTCGCACCTCTCCCCTGATCGCCACGAGGAAATGCTTCAATAACAAATTCCTGGGACATGATATGTACCTCAATCGTCACCTGAACTGCCCGCGACCAGGCGTTTGGACAGGTGATGTTTTTGAATAGCCTCAGAATGTTTTCTTCGGCTGACTAAAAGAATCGGGAGCCTGTTCAGGCTCCCGATTCTGTATCTGCTTGTTTTGTCTGAGTTAACTGTTAAAAACTTGCTCAGACGTTCTCAAACATGGCGCTGATGGACTCTTCGTTGCTGACGCGGCGAATGGACTCCGCGAGCAGGCCGGCCATACTGAGGACGCGGATTCTATCACAATTCTTCGCTTTGTCACCCAGCGGAATGGTGTCACAGACCACCAGTTCGTCGAGCTCGGAGGCGTTGATGTTGTCAATCGCCGGGCCGGACAGCACCGGGTGGGTGATGTAGGCCACGACCCGTGATGCGCCATGCTCCTTGAGTGCATTGGCGGCCTTGCACAGGGTGCCGGCGGTATCGATGATGTCATCCACCAGGATGCAGGTCTTGTCTTTTACATCACCGATGATGTGCATGACTTGGGAGACGTTGGCTCGCGGACGGCGCTTGTCGATGATGGCCAGGTCGGCGTCGTCGAGGCGCTTGGCAATGGCCCGCGCCCGAACCACGCCGCCAACGTCGGGGGAAACCACAACAAAGTTCTCGAAGCGCTGCTTCTCGATGTCTTCAAGCAACACCGGAGTAGCGTAGATGTTGTCTACCGGGATGTCGAAGAAGCCCTGGATCTGATCCGCGTGAAGGTCAAGGGTCAGTACCCGGTCCACGCCGATGCTGGAAATCATGTCGGCCACAACTTTGGCGCTGATGGCTACCCGCGTTGAGCGAACGCGGCGATCCTGACGGGCGTATCCGTAATAGGGGATAACGGCGGTGATGCGTGTTGCGGAGGCACGGCGAAGTGCGTCGGCCATCACGATCAGTTCCATCAGGTTGTCGTTGGTGGGGTAGCAGGTGGGCTGGATGATGAAAACATCATGGCCCCGCACGTTCTCATCGATCTCGACGGTGGTTTCACCATCGCTGAACCGGCCTACAGTGGCCTGACCCATGGGAATGTGGAGTTTCTGGGCAATAGCTTTGGCAAGGTCAGGATTGGCATTGCCAGCGAAAATCATCAGTTTGGACACGACGGCATCCTTCGCGGTATCAGCGTTTGATTCAGAAGAAGCAGGAGAAAGGTGGCTGGGGTGGCAGGATTCGAACCTGCGCATGACGGGATCAAAACCCGTTGCCTTACCACTTGGCGACACCCCAGTATCGTGCTTTTTTGGCATCATGTCAGCTCTGTCAGCTTTGTGTGAAGCGGTGAAACATTCACCCCTTGAGCGACGAACCCCGTGATGCCGGAGGGTTTGCTTTCCCAGATAATCCGGGCTGCGGATTCTGTCGGGAAACGTCCAAATATGCAAGCCCCGGTTCCGGTTAATCTTGCAGGTCCGAATTGTGAAAGCCATTCAAGGCTCTGGTTAACCTCCGGATACAGTTTGCGAACTACATCCTCACAGTCGTTTCGGTACCTCGAGGCGTCTCCCTCAAAAGCGGGCGCTATTTTGATTCTAGGGGTGTTCCTTGTCAACCCTTGCTCGGAAAAAATCTTGCCGGTGTTTATATCGCAGGCGGGTTTAAGAACCAAAAACCAGTCTTGTGGAGGATTGGCCGGCGTCAGCTGCTCTCCCACGCCCTCGCCCCAGGCGGCGTGCCCGCGAACGAACACGGGCACATCGGCGCCCAGCTGCAGTCCGAGTTCCGCAAGCTGGTCAATGGAGCGCCCCAGTTGCCAGTAGTGGTTCAGGCCGAGCAGCACGGTGGCGGCGTTGGAGCTGCCGCCGCCGAGGCCGCCGCCCATGGGCAGTCGCTTGGCGACGTCGAGGGTCACGCCGGGCAGTTCGGCGGCCTGGTTGCCGGCCAGCAACCGGGCGGCACGCAGAATGAGGTTGTCCTGGTCATTGACCCCCGGTATCGACGCGGCGAGGTGAATGCCCGGGCGGCCGTCGCTGGCCGGCACGAAGGTGATCTCGTCGCCGTAGTCGAGAAACTGGAACAGGGTCTGCAGCTCGTGGTAGCCGTCTGGCCGGCGCCCGACAATGTGCAGGCAAAGGTTGAGCTTGGCCGGGGAGGGCAGGGTAAACGCGTTCACCGGGCGGGTCCCGGGGTTGCCTGCCAGTCAGTCACCACCATTCGCACGCGTTTGTCGTCTTTGACGGCGGTGATGCGGGCCGGTAACGGCGGGTAGCCGGTGATAAAAGGCTGCCAGCGGTCGTAGCGGATCTCCCAGCCCTGCTGGCGGATCATTGCGAGCTGCCGGTTACTATCAAACAGCAGGCGGAAATCGCCGTCAGGGCCGGGCAGGCCGCGTATCCACCACACCAGGCTTTCGATCGGCAGTTGCCATCCGGTCGCGGCCTTGATCAGCGCCTCGGGATCACCGGAGCGATAGGTCTCGCCGTCCGGCAGGGTCAGTGCAATAAAGCCGGGAACCCCCTGAAGGCTGGTGCGGCCCATGCCAAGGAAGGAGGACGACAGTTCCAGGTCGTAGGCGTCCTGTTTCTGAATCCAGTGGTTGATGATGGCGGTACCACTGTCGGACGGCTGTTTGACCGCCAGCTTGCCGCTCAGCTCCCAGGCGTCCAGTCGCCTTAGCTGTTCGCTGCGTTGGGTCCAGTCGGCCGGTGGCTGATCGGTCAGGCCTTCGGGCAGGGGTTCCAGCTGGATGGTGGTGCAGGCGCCGAGCAGCATCAGCACGGTGGCCAACGTCAGCAGGCGCAGTCTGGGCAGAATCAAGGCTGCTGTTCTCCGGTCAGTCGCTGAATGGTTTCAATCAGTACCGGGTGGTCAGGATCCACATCGATGCCTTCCTTCCATATGATGCGAGCCTGATCCTGAGCGCCGGTGCTCCACAGCACTTCCCCGTAATGGGCAGAAACCTCGGGGTCCGGGTAGGCGGCCCAGGCTTCCGACAGGTAGGCCAGAGCTTCCTGCTGCTGCCCTTGCAGAAACAGTACCCACCCCATGCTGTCGAGGATGGCCGGGTTCTCGGGGTCCAGGGCCAGTGCGCGTTCGATGAAGCTGCGCGCCTCGTCGAGCCGGTCGGTGCGGGTTGTGAGGATGTACCCCAGGGCGTTGAGGGCCACGGCGTTGTCGGGATCGTCCTCAATGATCAGGCGAAGGTCCTGCTCGGCCTTGTCCGTCGCATCCATGCTGTCGTAGAGCATGGCACGGGCATAACGGATCCTGACGTTGTCTGGGAAGGCGTCCAGTGCCTCGGTCGCGGTTTCCAGCGCCAGACTCTGCTTTTCCTGATCCAGCAACAGGTTGACCTCGAGCAGCCAGAAGTTCTCGGCCTGCTCGGGATTTGCCTGGCGCAGGCCCTGGATATCCGCCAGCGCCGAGTCGAGCTCGCCTTCTTCCGCCAACAGCGCGCTGGCGCGGGCCAGGGCCGGGAAGTAATAGTTGCCTTCTTCCACGCTGCGGTAGTAGCCGATGGCCTGCTGGGTCTTGTTTTCTTCGTCGGCAATCCGCCCCAGATAATAGTGAGCTTCACTGGTGTGCTGGCCCAGTTCGACCAGCCGGGTGAGATCCTTTCGTGCCAGGTCGGTCTGGCCGTTCTCCAGCGCCACTAGGGCGTGGGAGAGGCGCAGGCCCGGGGTGTTGGGGAAGCGCGTCATCAGGCGTTTGAATTCGTCCTGGGCGGCCTGGAGTTCACCTTCGCCGATCAGCATGCGGCCGTATAGTGTGCCCATGGCGCGGTTGTCCGGGAAGCGCCGGGTGTTGACCAGCAGGTGGTCAAGGGCTTCACGGCGCTCACCCACCTGATACAGCAGGTCGCCTTTGAGAATGATGGCAGGTTGAAAGTTCGGATCGTTTTCCAGCAGGGTTTCGATGCGGGCCAGGGCGCGTTTCGGCTGGTTGGTCACTTTCAGCAGCAGTGCGGTGCTGTATTCCAGCTCCGGCGTCTGCGGATGGCGTTCGGCCATCTGTTCATACAGCGCCAGCAGTTCCCGCTGCTGTTCCGGCGGCAGATTGGCCGCCATGGCCGCCAGGCTGTCAAAGTCGGCATCACCGCCAAGATCCATGATCTGTTCCATGTGGCCGATGGCGGTCTGCAGGTCGTTGTTCTTGACCGCCTGGATAGCGGAAACCCGGTGGGCCTGAAGGTTCTCGGGGTCGACCTCCAGCCACAGCTCGGCCAGCTGGCGCTGCGCGTTGTCGGCATTCAGGGACTGGGCAATCCGCATGGCCCGCTCGATCACGACCTTGTCGCGGGACTGTTTTGCCGCGTTCAGGTAGTTCACCAGAGTCACATCGTAGCGTCCCCGCTGGGCGGCGATTTCGCCGGACAACAGCAGATAGAGCTCTTCCGGCTCGAAATCGGTGTAGCGGATCTCGGGTTCCGCCGGGGCAGCCTCAGCGGGCGTCTCTTCCTCGCTGGCGACGGGTTCGTCGGGCGTTCCGCTGAAGGCGGCGCAACCGGTGAGAGACAGCCCTAAAAGGCAGGAAAGATAAAACCGTGCAGATCTATGCATGCAACATCCCGTATCCTGTATACAACGCATCTGAGACGGCCGGCCCGGTGTTCAGGCGACCATGCAGTGCCGAGGTTCTATGATGGCACAAGCGTCTGATATTGCCCAACCTGTCAGCACTTCCCGAACTCTCCGGGGTTATGGGTGGCGACACTGGCCTCCCGTCGGTAAAATGCGGGCAATGTTCATACTCCTTAAAAAGGCTTTTCACACCTGACATGGCTCTGGTTACGCTGGGAATCAATCATCGCACCGCACCGGTTGAGCTGCGCGAACGGGTGGCGTTCACGCCGGAGCGGATGGCCGAGGCGTTTGCGGAATTGCGCGCCATGTGCGGTGCCAGCGAAGCCGCCATACTGTCCACCTGCAACCGTACCGAGCTTTATATTGCCGGTGATGACCAGTGTGCCCCCATCCTTCTGCGCTGGCTGGCCGGCTTTCATGATCTCGACGCCGCCGAGCTGGAACCGGCTCTTTATCTGCATCGGGACGGTGATGCCGTTCGCCATATGATGCGGGTAGCCGCCGGCCTGGATTCCATGGTGCTGGGCGAACCGCAGATACTGGGGCAGTTAAAGGACGCCTACGCGCTGGCGCGGGAGCATGGTGCCAGTGGCACCTTCCTGTCCCGACTGTTTGAACATACGTTTTCGGTGGCCAAGCGGGTGCGAACCCAGACCGCCATCGGCGAGAACCCCGTTTCGGTAGCCTATGCCGCGGTCAGCATGGCGCACCACATCTTCGCTGATATGTCCCGCAACAGGGCGTTACTGATTGGCGCCGGCAAAACCATCGAGCTGGTGGCCCGCCACCTGGCCGACGCCGGGGTGAAAGATTTCCTGGTCGCCAACCGTACGCTGGAGCGCGCCCAGGCGCTGGCCGAGTCACGGGGTGGCCGGGGTATCCTGCTGTCCGAGATTCCCGATCACCTGCAGGATGTGGATATCATCATTTCGTCCACCGCCAGCCCCCTGCCGATTCTGGGCAAGGGCGCCGTCGAACGGGCTCTGAAAAAGCGCAAGCACCGGCCCTATTTTATGGTGGATATTGCCGTACCCCGGGACATAGAGCCGGAGGTGTCGTCACTGGCGGATGTCTACCTGTACACCGTGGACGACCTGCGCCAGGTCATTGAGGAGAATATCCGCTCCCGCGAAGGGGCTGCCCACGAGGCGGAAAATCTCGTGGCCGGGGGAGTGCAGGATTTCCTCAGCCAGCTGCGCGCCCTGGATGCGGTCTCTATCCTCAAACAGTTCCGCCAGCGCGTGGAAACCCTGCGTGATCTGGAGACCGAGAAAGCCCTGCGGGCGCTGCGCAACGGCAACGATCCGGAGACGGTTCTGCGCAGCCTGGCCCGCGGTCTCACCAATAAATTTCTCCACGAACCCTCTATTCAGGTTCGCAAGGCAACAACTGAAGGTCGCAGTGAAGTGACCGAGTGGCTGAGGGAGCTGCATCAGCTGGATGTCCAGGATGCCGACGCCACCACCCCGGAAAAACTATGAAATCATCGATTCAGAACCGCCTCGAGCAGCTGTCAGACCGCTTCGAGGAAGTCAGCGCCCTGTTGAGCGACGCTTCCACCATATCCAACCAGGAAAAATTCCGCGACCTGTCGAGGGAGTTCGCGGAAATCGAGCCGATTGTTCACTGTTTCCAGGCCTGGAAGGCGTCGCTGGCGGATATCGACGAGGCCCGTGAGCTGGCCCGTGATGGCGACGCCGAAATGCGGGAGATGGCCGAGGAAGAGCTGACCCTGGCGGAGCAGAAAACCGAAGAGCTCGATGAGGAACTGCAGCGGCTGATGCTGCCGAAGGATCCCAATGACGGCAAGAACGTGTTTCTGGAGATCCGCGCCGGCACCGGCGGCGATGAGGCGGCCATTTTTGCCGGCGACCTGTTCAAGATGTACCTGCGTTACGCCGAGCGCCATCGCTGGCAGGTGGAAGTGATCAGCGAGAGCGAGGGTGAGCACGGTGGCTATAAGGAAATGATCGCGCGGGTTGCCGGAGCCGGTGTATACGGTGCCCTGAAATTCGAGTCCGGTGCGCACCGGGTGCAGCGGGTGCCGGAAACCGAGTCCCAGGGCCGCATCCATACTTCCGCCTGCACCGTCGCGGTTATGCCCGAAGCCGACGAGGCCGAGGCGATTGAAATCAATAAGGCGGATCTGCGGGTCGACACCTTCCGCTCCTCCGGCGCCGGTGGTCAGCACGTCAACAAGACCGACTCGGCCATCCGCATTACGCACCTGCCCACCGGCATTGTGGTGGAATGCCAGGAAGAGCGCTCCCAGCACAAGAACCGCGCCAAGGCTATGAGCCTGCTGGCATCGCGGCTGCAGAATGCCGAGACGGAGCGCCAGCAGAAATCGATGGCGGAAACCCGCAAGAGCCTGGTGGGCAGTGGCGACCGGTCCGAGCGCATCCGCACTTACAATTTCCCCCAGGGCCGGGTGACCGACCATCGCATCAACCTCACGCTGTACAAGCTGGACGAGGTGATTTCCGGCGATCTGGATGCGGTGGTGGTGCCGTTGCAGCAGGAGCACCAGGCCGAACTGCTCGCGTCCCTGTCGGATGAGTGAGCCATCGCTGACCTGTGATGCCTTGCTGCGGCGGGCGACGGTTGCTATTGCCGGCGACTCCCCGCGACTGGACGCCGAGTTGTTGCTCAGCCATGTAACCGGTCTGTCCCGAACCAGCTTCCGGGCCTGGCCGGACCGCCTGCTCACCGCCAGTGAGGCGCGGTGCTTCGAGGCGCTCGTCGGGCAGCGTGCCAGCGGTCATCCGGTGGCGCACCTGCTTGGCGAACAGGAATTCTGGTCGCTTCCCCTGAAAGTAAATGCCGCCACCCTGATTCCCCGTCCTGACACCGAGTGCCTGGTGGAAGCGGCGCTTGGGCTTGATCTGCCGGCGGACGCCTGCGTTGTGGATCTCGGCACGGGCACCGGCGCCATCGCACTGGCGCTGGCGAGCGAGAAACCGCAATGGCAGGTGTTCGCCTGCGATGCGGTGCCCTCGGCTGTGGAGCTGGCGGCCGAGAATGCCCGGCGGTTGGACCTGCCGCTCACGGTGATGGTCAGCCACTGGTTTGACAGCCTGCCTTCGCGCCGTTTCGATTTGATTGTGTCCAATCCGCCATACATTGCCTGTGATGACCACCACCTTAGCGAAGGTGATGTGCGTTTCGAGCCCGCGTCCGCGCTGGTTGCCGGCGAGGATGGGCTGGATGATATCCGTGTGATCGCAGCGGCCAGCCCGCAATGGCTGAACCCGGGCGGGTGGCTGGTGGTCGAGCATGGGTACGACCAGGGTGTCGGTGTGCGTGAGCTGTTCCGGGCAGCCGGGCTGGTGGCGGTGGAAACCCGCCGGGATTACGGCGATCGTGACCGTTTGACGCTGGGGCGGTGGCCGGGATGAGTGTGGGTCAGGATGGTTCAGCGAGGGGGAGAGCCGATGCTCAGTGATGAGGAGCTAATGCGTTACAGCCGGCAGATTCTGATGCCGGCATTCGATATCGCCGGGCAGGAAAAACTGAAATCCGCCCGCGTGCTGGTGGTCGGTGCCGGTGGGCTGGGGTGTCCGGTCGCTCTTTATCTTGGCGCCGCAGGCGTGGGCCATCTCACCCTGGTGGACGATGACGCCATTGAGCTGGCCAACCTGCAGCGCCAGGTGGCCTTCAGTCACGATCAGATCGGAGCCGGCAAGGCTGAGAGCCTGGCGGATCGCGTGCGCCGGATCAATGCGCTGGTGTCAGTGGAGGCGATTGCCCGCCGCCTGGAACGCGACGAGCTGACCCGTCAGGTGAGTGAGGCAAGCCTGGTGCTGGATTGCACGGATAACTTCGCGACCCGTTTTGCGCTGAACCGGGCCTGCGTTGCCGCGCGGGTGCCGCTGGTGTCCGGCGCGGCGATTCGCGGCGAGGGGCAGTTGTCGGTGTTCGATGCCCGGGATCCGCAGAGCCCCTGTTACCACTGCCTGTATCCGGAGCAGGGCAATGAGGATCTGTCCTGTTCCGAGGCGGGTGTCATCGGGCCCCTGGTGGGCATGATCGGGGCCAGCCAGGCGATGGAGGCGGTGAAGGTGATTGCCGGGGTGGGGCAGCCTTTGATCGGTCGGTTGCTGATTCTGGATGCCTGGCGGATGGAATGGCGGGAGATGAAGCTGGCGCGGGATCCTGGGTGCCCTGTGTGTTCAGCCCGCTAGATGCTCTCTATTGGGAGCAGGGCGTCACCGTCAGCCAGCGACTGTCCAAAACACGCCATGAATACGTCCCTGTAGGCTCCGCTCCGCCATCCATGGCTCCGCAGGGTTTTGGACAGTCGCTGGCTGACGGCTCCTCGCAACTTCAGTGTCAGTCCTTCAACGCCTGAAACCTGGCGATAGCCTCTTTTCTACTCTCTTTCAGATCCACAATTGGCCGTGGATACCCCTTCGGAATCACCCCGCCTTTGCCGGGATCGTGGATGCGTTTGTTGTCCAGTTTCTGCAGCTCCGGCACCCAGTGCCGGATGAACTCCCCTTGCGGATCAAAGCGTTCGCTCTGGGTCACCGGGTTGAAGACCCGGAAATAGGGTGCGGCGTCGGTGCCGGTGGAGGCGCTCCATTGCCAGCCGCCGTTGTTGGAGGCGAGAAAGCCGTCGACCAGTTTCGACATGAAGTAGGCCTCGCCCAGGCGCCAGTCGATGAACAGGTTTTTGGTCAGGAACATGGCGGTGACCATGCGCAGGCGGTTGTGCATCCAGCCGGTCTGGTTGAGCTGTCGCATGGCGGCGTCCACCAGGGGGATGCCGGTGTGGCCGTTTTTCCAGGCTTCAAAGTGGTCCCCGGGGGTGTTCCAGGCGAGGTTTTCGGTTTCGGGTTTGAAGGCCCGGTGCATGCTTATGCGGGGGTAGTGGTAGAGGATGTGGATGTAGAAGTCGCGCCATGCGATTTCGTTGGCCCAGGTGCTCAGGCCTTCCTGGTTGCCGCCGGCGCCCTGGGCCTGGCGTGCGGCGATCAGGCACTGGCGGCCGGACAACACGCCATTGGCCAGGTAGGGGGACAGCTGGCTGGTGCCGTCCAGGGCAGGGAAGTCGCGCTGTTCTTTATAGTCGCCGCCCCGTTCGCTCAAAAAGGCCTCGAGCTGGTCGTGGGCGGCGTGCTCGCCGGTTTTCACCAGCGCCGGCGGCGCGTCGCTGAAGCCGGCGGGCACCCCTTCGTACTGTTGTGGTTTCACCGCGTCACCCTGGGCCGCTGGAACCGGGAAGAGGGTGGGCTGGGTTTCTTCGATCCAGCTGCGCCAGCGACGGGAAAACGGGGTGAACACCGAGTAGGGTTCCTGTTGCTGGGTGAGGATGCTGCCCACCGGTGCGACGGTCTGGTCACGGTATTTGTTGACCTTGATGTCCTGCTCTGCCAGTTGCTCGCGGACTGCCTTGTCGCGTCGGCGTTCGTTGACGCCGTACTCTTCGTTGAAATGCACGGCGGTTACTTCTTGCTCGCGGCAGAAGCGGGTAAACACCTCAACGCTGTCGCTGAAGCGGCGGGCATCGAGAAAGGTCAGGGGGATGCCCAGCCTGGCCAGGTCTCGTGCCAGGGCGTTGGCGTGGTCGATGGCAAAGTGAACCCGCGCCGGTGACCAGTCGTGCTCCTGCCATTGTTCCGGGGTCACGATAAAGCAGGCCTTGACCGGGCTTGCCGCCTTGCAGGCTGCAGTCAGCGCGGGGTTGTCGGCGAGTCGAAGGTCGTTGCGGAACCAGACGAGTTGGGTCATTGGGCTTCCTGTGCTTGGGCGCATCCGCGCAGTGTAGGGGTAATTACCACGGCGCGGGCGATGAAATCGTTAACCGGGATATTCGCTGGAAAGCATTGATTGGATTATAGTTAAACCTGTTTTAACGCCAGCATTTTCAGGACGCAAATGGTCGACAAAAACGAAGAGTCCGCGCTGCCGCGGGATGGCGTCTGGGGGCAGGCCTACACCCTGGAGTCCGGGCAGACCCAGTTCCATGAGCTCAGCCACACGCGTCTCTGGGTTACCCGCCTCGATCTGGAGTGGCAGATACGTTCCCATACGCTGGCGCCGGATGTCGATCCGATGCGCTGGACCGAACACATCAGCCATGTCCTGCCCGGCAGTGATATTCCCGTGCAGCGGTTCGTCCGGCCGGACGACAGCAAGGAGCTGGTATTTCTTCCGGCGCTGGCGGGTCTGCCGACGGTGATTCGCCCTTACCAGCCGTTGACCATTCCCGCAGGCGGTGAGTGTGTCATCTACGTTGGCACCGTGGTCTGGCTGCGGGTCTGCGTCGGTCAGCAGCGAACTCAGCTGGCGGAACTGGCGTTGGCGGAGCCGTCCCAGACCTGGGTGGGCAAGAACACCATGGAGGGGGAACTGTGTTATTCGGCCCCAAGTTATGCGCGGCTGGTGCTGGAAGCGGTGCCCAAGCGTCCCTGGCGGGCGGTGACCCCGGTGACCATCAAAAACCGGCGGTCCGAGCCGCTGCTGCTCGAACGTTTCAGTTTGCCGACCCCTTTGCTTTCCCTGCACCTGAATGATAAAGGCCAGCTCTGGACACCGGGCGTCACGGTGGTTTGTGAAACCGATATGAATTCGGCCAGCCTGAATGTGGACGAGACCCTGTTCCCGGCGGCCGGTCAGTGCAGGCTGATCACCCCGGCGCGGGAGAAAGGCAGCCGGGGCAGGCTGGTGCGGGCATTCGACCGGATGTTCGGTTAACAGAAGCGGCTGATAATGGAGCCTGTAGTTTGATAGAGGATATTGAGAGCAGTCTGGTCCAGGTCGCCGGCACCATGCCGTGGATGCAATGGTTGAGCGCGGGGTTTCTGTTGGTGCTGGGGGTGATTCTGGGCTCCCTGGCCGCCCGCAGTGTGTCACGGGTGATGCAGGCACGGGCCACGCGGCACCATACGGTGATGTTCCGGCGCCTGGTATTTTACGTGGTGGTCGCGGTATTTGCCCTGGCTGCCCTGCGGGAGGCGGGGTTCTCGCTGGATGTGTTGCTGGGTGCCGCCGGTATTCTCACCGTTGCCATTGGCTTCGCCTCCCAGACATCCGCCTCCAACATGATCAGCGGTCTGTTCCTGCTGGTGGAGCGGCCGTTCGAGATTGGTGATTTCATCGAGGTGGACGCCACCGTCGGCGAGGTGATCGGTATCGACATGCTCAGCGTGAAACTCAGAACCACGGACAACCTGTACGTGCGCATCCCCAATGAAACGCTGATCAAGACCCGGGTGGTCAATCGGTCCCGTTTTCCGATTCGCCGTCTCGACCTGACGGTGGGTATTGCCTACGCTGAAGATGTGGAGAGAGTAGAACAACTGCTGCTGGATCTGGCCGCCCGCAACCCGGCGTGCCTCGAGGAGCCGCGGCCATTCGTACTGGTCACGTCATTCGGACCGTCGTCCGTGGACCTGCAGTTTTCGTTCTGGGTACCCAAGGAACGTATTCTCGAGGGCCGCAGCCATATGATGGTGGATATTAAAAAGACGCTGGATCGGGAGGGTATCGAGATTCCTTTTCCCCACACCAGTATTTATGCCGGAAGTCATTCCGCGCCATTCAGGGTCGAACTGCTTCGGCCGCAAAGTACCACCCAAAAGGAACTGCCGGATGCCAACGAAAACGGATAAGCCTGAAAAGCCGCTTACCTATCCGACGCTGGACGGCGTGGTCAATTTGGGGTGGCGTGAATGGGTGGCGTTGCCGGACCTGGATATCAGCCGGATCAAGGCGAAAGTGGATACCGGGGCGCGCACCTCCTGCCTGCACACTTTTCGCACCGAGCCCTACACCGAGAACGGTCAGCGCCGTGTGCGTTTCTGGGTGCATCCGGTCCAGAATGACCTGCATCAGGTCGTGGAATGCGATGCCGTCGTGCTGGATGAGCGTAACGTCTCCGATTCCGGCGGCCATCGCGAGCTGAGGCTGGTGATCGAAACACGGCTGGTGCTGGGTAGCACCGTCTGGCCGATTGAAATGACTCTGACCAACCGGGACTCCATGCGATTCCGGATGTTACTGGGACGTACCGCCATGGCGGGGCGCTCTGTGGTTTTTCCCGAAGCTTCCTATCTTGCCGGTGAACCGGCTCTGAGGACAACCAAATGAAGATTGCGATTCTGTCGCGCAACCGCCACCTGTATTCCACCCGCCGCCTCGTCGAGGAAGGCATCAATCGCGGGCACGAAGTGCGGGTGATTGACTGCCTGCACTGTTCCATGAACATCACCTCGTCCAACCCTCAGATCCATTACCACGAAGAGGTGCTGGAGGATTTTGATGTGGTGGTGCCGCGCATTGGCGCCTCGGTGACCTTCTACGGTACGGCGGTGCTGCGGCAGTTCGAGATGATGGGCGTGTTCCCGGTCAACGAGTCGGTGGCCATTACCCGCTCCCGTGACAAATTGCGCTCGCTTCAGTTGCTGGCCCGTAAAGGCGTGGGCATGCCGGTGACCGGCTTTGCCAACAAGCCTGACAACGTGCCTGAATTGCTGAAGATGGTGGGTGGCGCGCCGGTGGTGATCAAGCTGCTGCAGGGCACACAGGGGATTGGTGTGGTGCTGGCGGAAACCCGTAAGGCCGCCGAAAGCGTGATCGAGGCTTTCATGGGCCTGAAGGCCGATATTCTGGTTCAGGAATTCATCAAGGAGGCCGGCGGTGCCGACATTCGCTGTTTCGTGATCGGTGACAAAGTCATTGCCGCCATGAAACGGCAGGGTGCAGACGGCGAGTTCCGCTCCAACCTGCATCGAGGTGGCACCGCGTCGCTGGTGCGCATCACCCCCGAAGAACGCCGAACCGCCATCACCGCCGCCAAGGCCATGGGTCTGAACGTGGCGGGCGTGGACCTTCTGCGCTCCAGCCGCGGGCCACTGGTGATGGAGGTGAATTCCTCGCCGGGGCTCGAAGGCATTGAAAACGCGACCGGCAAGAATGTCGCCGGCATGATCGTGAACTGGATCGAGAAGAATCAGAAGCCATGGAAGACCCGCACCAAGGGAGGTCGGGGCTGATATGGCGCGGGCTCCCTTTGTCATTGCCGATACCGAGATCAAGGCCGGCACCCGCCTGACGGTGGAGGTGCCGGTGGCCAAGCTGTATACCCATACCCCGCTGCACATTCCGGTGGAAGTGGTGCATGGCCGGCGAGATGGCCCGGTCCTGATGGTGTGTGGCGCCATTCACGGTGACGAAATCAACGGCGTGGAAATTGTCCGCCGGGTGCTGACCAATTCTGCCCTGCGTCACCTGCGGGGCACGCTGGTGGCGGTGCCCATCGTCAACATTTTCGGTTTCGTGCAGCGCACCCGTTACCTGCCGGACCGGCGAGACCTGAACCGCTGCTTTCCCGGCAGCGAAAGCGGGTCCCTGGGCGGCCGCATCGCGTATCTGCTGCGCACCCAGATCATGGAGCACGTCACCCACATCATTGACCTTCACACCGGTGCGATTCACCGTTTCAATCTGCCGCAGATCCGGGCCGAGCTGAAAAACCCCGAAACCATCCGCATGGCCGAGGCCTTCGGTGCGCCTATCATCATCAATGCCAGCCTGCGGGAAGGCAGCCTGCGGGCGTACGCGGATTCCCAGGATATTCCGGTGGTGACGTTCGAGGGGGGCGAGGCCCTGCGGTTTGACGATGTGGTGATCGCCAGCGGTGTAAAAGGCGTGATCCGGGTCATGCGGGAACTGGAAATGATTCCCTCCAAGAAAGGCCCGAAAGCGCCCCGCAAGCGGTCAGAGACCGCCGCCAATTCACAATGGGTGCGCACCGACATTGATGGCATCATGCGACCGGTCGCCAGCCTTGGACAGAAAGTCCGCAAGGGCCAGAAGCTGGCGATGGTGGCCGACCCGTTTGGCGAGTCGGAAACCGCCGTGCTGTCGCCCTGTTCCGGCATTGTGATCTGCGTGAACAACCTGCCACTGGTGAACGAGGGCGAAGCCATCTATCACATCGCGCGGTTTGATGAGCTCAGTGAGGCGGAGAAAGCCATGGACTATTTCCGCAGCAGCTACGAAGGCGACGTGGCCGAGGACGTGGTCCCTGTCCACCCGTGGGACGACCGGCAGAAATAACCGCGAGGCATACCATGATCTGGGATCAGACCTTCATCGAACTAGCGCCGCTGCCCCGCGGCTTCCACCTGGTCACCAATGAAGTGGTGGCCCAGGCTCCGGATCTGCGCAACTGCGAAGTGGGGCTACTGCACCTGTTTATCCAGCACACCTCGGCGTCGCTGGCGATCAATGAGAATGCTGATCCGGATGTGCGTGGGGACCTGGAGCGTCACTTCAACGTGATGGTGCCGGAGGACGCTGACTACTATGAACACACCCTGGAAGGGCCGGACGATACCACCTCGCACATCAAGAGCGTGATCATCGGCCCGGCCCTGACCATTCCCATTACCCATGGCCATCTCGCACTGGGTACGTGGCAGGGCATTTACCTGTGCGAGCACCGCGATCGTGCCGGCGGGCGCCGAATAGTGGCGACCCTGCAGGGGCGTTGGTAATCTTACACGTCGCCATCACAGGGCATCCTGACCATCCGGCGTCAGCAGCGGCAAGGCGACCTCGCCGCTGACGTTGACCGATGCCACGGTCAGATCGCGGGAGAAGGCGCCAAGGAAGGTGGGATGCTGGCCGTATAGCATCAGCACCAGTTTATCGCCCGCCTTCAGTCGCTCGGCAATGCCGGTCAGTTCAAGAGTATGCTCACCGAAGCCGCGGACCGGCTGAACCTGCTCGTCGATCAACTCCGGCACGCTGGCACCGCCGCGAATAACGCCGACGCCAACAAACAGGATGGCGTCGCAGGTGCCGGTGGCGGTCAGTGGATCAGACGTTTCGAGGCAGAGTTCCTCGGTGCCGGGAATAACCGCGCCAACCTTGAGGGTGGCCGTGGGAATGCCCGCGATGACCGCGTCGGTTTCCAGCGTAGTCAGTGGAATGCCGGCCGGTATCAGGCCGGCCAGACCGGTCAGTGCTGTCACTGGAAACTCTTCCCCGAAAATCTCGCGGCTGACCGGGAAACGTCTGCCGCCTACGGTCACCTCCGGTGCTGCGACTGCATCCCCGGGGCTCAGTGTGTAGCAGATCTGCTCGCCGGTGGTGATCACGTTGTCGGCGTCGCCCCGATCCAGAAGCTTCTCGTTGAACCAGGCCACCGCTGCCTGATTGGCGTTGATGTCGCCGCAATTGGCCAGCACGTTGAGGCCGGCGCCGGCCAGCTCCGGCAGGGCTTTGGCGTAGAAATCGAGGCTGGGAATGGTTTCCTGGATCAGCCCCACGTTGGGTGATAGGTAGTGATGGCTGAACGGGTAGGTCAGCAGTCGCACATCGCCGCCCGCAGCCTTCAGTTCCCGATAGTTTTCCCAGGCCTCGTTGAACGGGAACAGGCTGTCGCGCATACCCTGGAACATCAGTACATCGACCGGGTAGGGGGCTTTCTGTGGGGTCTTGATCACATAGCGGCCGTCACTGGTGATCGGGATCCGGCCTGTGATCGGGTCAAGCAGGTATTCCTGGGTGTTGCCACTGTCGAACAGCGCCAGATCCCGCTCGTTCTCCCAGAAGTAGCTGGGGCTGTGATAATGCAGGAAATCCAGTGCTGGATTGGGGAAGCGATTCCCTACAATGCCTTCTATCAGTGATGAGCGCAGCAGCGGGTCCATGGAGCCACCGCTGCCGGCATCACCGGCCACCGAGAGGAACGCCAGCCAGTAATTCTTGGTGACGTTTCCGGGGTTCAGGCTGTAGGTCAGGTCGTGCCAGGTAATGTGGGGCACCATGGCGTCCATGCGCTGGTCCGGATCCACGTTGTACAGCAGGTACTGGAAACCACCGCCGTAACTGCCGCCGATGCCGCCGAGTAGCAGGTTGTCGTCACGGTATTTCAGGTAATCGAGGTGGGTCTCGGCCCAGTCAACAATCTGCACCAGGTCCTCACCCTCGAAGTCCGGGTCCATGACCCGGATGGTGCCACCGCTTTCGCCGTGGCCGCGTTGGTCGATGCTGATCACCGTAAAGCCGGCGCTGACCAACGGCTCGATCGGCGCCAGCGGGTCATCGCCGCTCTCGGTGGAGCGGGAACCGCTGAAGCCGTGCCCCTGAAGAATCAACGGATGCTCGGTACGGCAGTCGAACTGACGGGGCTCGAATACCTGGAACACGATGGCCGCGCCGTCGACGCGGGAGGGCATTTCCACCCGGTAGCTTCGGCCCCCGGAAAGATTCTGGTCTGCATCACAGGAGGCGTGCTGGCGTTCGCTCACACTCGTCGTCAGCGGTCGGTTAATGGTGCGCGCGGTGGGTTCCGGGGTGGTTGCGGCCGGCGTGGATTCGCGGCTCTCGGTGTCGCCCTGGACGCTGCTTCCGCTGCCGTCGTCGGAGGAGCTACCACCGCTTCCGCCACAGGCTGTCAGCAGAAGCGCGCTGGCGCCGATCACCAGGTGTCTGGTCAACTTGTTCATAATCTCGCCTATGTTTGTTTTTGTAAGGTGCGTTACATAATGTGACAAGGATCACATTAAGGCGCTGGCGAGCAATGTGGGATGGCCGGATTGCCATACTGGCGTGGCCGATTGGTCAAGAAACCGATGGTGGGGCTTCGAAACGGAAATTATTGCGCCCGGTGGCTTTGACTTGATAGAGCGCTTTGTCGGCACCTCGGATCAGGGCTTCTACGCTGAGAACTGGATCGGGTACAACCGACGCGATGCCGATGCTAAGGGTGAGGTAGGGCCCGGTGCTGCTCCTGGCGTGCTCGATGTTTTCCTTCCTGATCGCTGTCAGCAGGCCGGCTGCAATAACCCTGGCATCCTCGACACTGGTTCCCGGCAGCACGATCACAAATTCTTCGCCGCCATAGCGGGCCGCTATGTCTGTATCCCGCCTGGCCGCCTGCTGAAGAATGCCGGCGACCCGTTTCAGGCACTCGTCCCCCGCCTGGTGACCGTAGTAATCGTTATAGCCCTTGAAATCATCTATATCGATCAGCAGCACGGTGAGCGGGTCGCGCGTGCGTCCCAGCAGCTTCCAATCCTGCTCAAGCTTTTTCTCAAGCGCCAGCCGGTTCTTGACGCCGGTAAGGGCATCGGTCTCGGATTGTTTCTTCAGCGCCTTGTTGGCGATCCGCAGTTTGGTCTGGGCGTTCAGCACGTTCTCGTGCTCCGAAGCCAGCTCCGCGTTGAGGTGCAGAAGGGCGGCATTGTTGGATTCGACAAGTTCCAGCATGAAGTTGAATTCCCGCGAGAGGGCGCCGATTTCGTCGTCGTTCCTGATGGTGGTCCTCAGCGAGTAATCCATCGCGGTGGCGATGGCCGAAATATCCTTCCTCAGGCTGCGGATAGGCGACACCACTACCCGTTGCACCAGCACCACCAACGTCAGCACAATGAGGATGCAGAGTACGATGAACAGAGCGACAGCGTACTGTGTAATTTCCCCGCCCAATCGGGTAATGCTGCGTGGTAGCGTGGCGGAAACTGTCAGGCTGGGAACGCCTGCCACGCTATAGAGTTTCGAAGCGGAGAGGGCATCCTGGCTGATGCGCGAGACGGTGTATTCATCAGGCCCCGGCCCTTCATAGGAGGGGGCAACCGGTTCAATACTGAAGTCGAGCACGATTTGCTGGGAGAAGTCCTCCACCACCTCCTTGCTGAGAAACTGTCCGAAAAGTATGAAACCCCGGTGGGGGCCACTGCCATCACTCCGGACGATGGGTCTCATGGAGAACAGGACCGGCGTGTTATCGATGACGAATATGCCACTGGCGCGCTGATCGTCTATGTACTCGCCAAGATCAATGCTTTGAGCGTGCGCTGCGGCCTTGGGCAGTATCCGGTCAAGGTGGGTTTCGGTGATGTCGACCAGATCGCCGTCTGAGCGGAAGTCGTAAACACCCGCCCAGACTGGACGGTAGTCGGCGTCCATGAAAACGGCCAGGTCAAACCCATAGTTCCAGAAGGTGTCGGGGTGCAGGTTGGACGCGATATAGGCCGCGCTTCTGTCGGTAATAAACCGGTAGGTGTCGTCCCACGCTGACCAGTCGTACACCGTGAAATCAATGAGTTCCCGCTGCGATTCCAGGCGTCTTATGGCCCGGTCTATATTGTTTTTCGCGTAGTTGGTTTCTACTTCTGCGAAAGCGGGATAGATAACTTTTGTCTGGATCAGGTAGGCAGACAGAGACAAAAGTACGCCCATCAGAATGATCGGGAGCATTGTTTTTGCAGACAGTGACAAGGATTTCACGCGTTCCCCCAATCTTCAGGCACAGGCATTCTCTACTGGAATGCCTGTGGAGGAAAGGCGCCTTACAAAACGTCACAGTTAATGTGGAGGGCCTACAGATTGGCTTCGGCGTACTCCGCCAGTGGCGAGCGGGGAACGCCCTGAAGGTGAATGTGGCCGCCCTGGCGGAAACCCTTGAAGCGTTCTGTCATGTAGGTCAGGCCGGAACTCAGGGCGCTCAGGTAGGGGGTGTCGATCTGTGCCAGGTTGCCGAGGCAGATCACCTTGGATCCGTTGCCTGCGCGGGTGATGATGGTTTTGATCTGGTGCGGCGTCAGGTTCTGGGATTCATCGATAATGATCAGGCTGTGCTGGAAGCTGCGCCCGCGGATGTAGTTCATTGATTTGAAATGCAGCGGAACCTTGCTGAGGATGTAGTCCACGCTCGCGGTCATGTTCTCGTCGTCCTCGTGCAGCGCTTCGAGGTTGTCGACAATGGCGCCTAACCACGGCTCCATCTTCTCGGCCTCGGTGCCGGGCAGGAAGCCGATGTCCTCATCCAGGCCCTGGGTGCTGCGGGTGGCGATGATGCGCTTGTAGAGCTTGCTGGCCACGGTCATCTCGATGCACGCCGCCAGCGCCAGGATGGTCTTGCCGGAGCCGGCGGAACCGGTCAGGTTGACCAGGTGGATATCCGGGTCCAGCAGCAGGTTCAGGGCCAGGGCCTGATAGATGTCCCGGGGCACCAGGCCCCAGACTTCCTCGTTCATCAGGTCATGCTGGTGGAGATCGCGGATCACAATCTGGTTGTCGGACAGATCCGACACCCGGCCGACAAAGCCCAGTTCGTCCACCACGAATTCGTTGATGTTCAGTCGCGCCAGGTCGCCCTCACGCTTGAGAATATGCTCGGTGATGCCTTCACGCTGAATGGTCTCCACCTTCTCGATGGTGTCCCAGAACGAATTGGCAAACTCCTTGTAACCCTTGGGCAACAGGTCGATATCGTCCAGCAGCATGTCGTTGTGGTAATCCTGGGCCTCGACCCCGAAACCGCGGGCTTTGAGCCGCATGTTGATGTCTTTGCTGACCAGGATGATGTCCCGGGATTTGTGCTGGTTCTGCAGCGCCGCCAGGGTGTTGATGATCTTGTTGTCGTTCAGGTGTTCCGGCAACGAATGATTGCCCAGGTGCTCGGTGCTCATCAGGATCGACAGAGTGCCAAGGGGATCGGCCTTTTTCGCCCGCACGATGGGTACGCCTTTCTCAATGTCCTTCGGGCTGGCATCGCCCAGCAACTTGTCGATGTTGCGAATGGCCTGACGGCAATCAGCAGCAACCGCCTGTTTGCCGGATTTCAGACTGTCGAGCTCTTCAAGGACCGTCATCGGAATGATGACGTCGTGTTCTTCAAAATTGAGGAGGGCGTTGGGATCGTGAATCAGAACGTTGGTGTCGAGGACGTACATCTTTCGGCGAGCTTGCGATGCTCCTGGCATAAGGCGCGTTACCTCTCTGGTGGCTCGGACGTTTCAGGCACAGCGGCTGGTAAGTTCCTTGTCGGATATCAGTTTTAGCATGTCGTATGTCGTTATGATACCGGTGATTTTACTCTCTTTTGTAACGAAGATGCGGTGCAGATGCTCGCGCATCATGATATCGGCAATCTCCCGCACCGGGGTCTGCTCTTCCACGGACAGCACGCTTGGCGTCATGATATCGCGAACTTCCACGGGAACCTTGCCCATTTCCTCGAAAATGGCCATGCGCAGGCGGCGGGCTTCCCGCTCCTCTTCCACAGTCAACCTTGCCTCGCCACCCTGGCGGCTGGCGTTCCAGCGAAATTCGGTAATGTCTTTGAGGGTTGCGATACCGACAATCTCGCCGAGATCATCAGTGACCGGGCTGCCGGTAATTTCGTTGTCGGTGAGGAAGCGGGCCAGCCTGTCCATCGTCCATGATTGCGGTACGGCCTTGATGCTGGGGGTCATGATCTCGTAAGCGAGAACAGTCATTTACCGGGTCCTGTTCTGTGAAAGGGTCCTTTTCAACAGAGCTTAGCGTGTCCGTTAAGGCGCGTCATCCCCCGATTTCGACGGTGGCTTCACTCCGGTGAGTTGCCCGGTCTCATCGTAAACCAGGGAAAAGCCCTGGTAGCGTTCCTTGCGGGTGACCCGTTCCAGTTCCTCCATCGACCGCACCGGGATGTCCACCAACAGGCTGTTGACCAGCCAGCCCGGCAGGGCGCCATTGGGATCAGTGTGCTGAACCCAGATCATTCGGGTCTGATCGCCTTCGGGGATAAAACGGTACAGGGTGTCGGAGCGATCCACGCGCACGTGGCCATCGACCTCATCGCGGCGGGCCGGCACGGCGTTCAGGTCCATCACCACTTCGCCACTGGCCTGGTCACCGCGGGTGCGGATGCGCAGCACGTAATCCCGGTCGGATACCGGCCAGGGCATGTCGTTGACGGAGTAAGCGTAGCGGTCGTGGAAGTCGCCTTCGCCGAAGCCGTAGGATTCGGTGCAGTTATGCACCCATTCGACGCAGGATTGGGGGTTCACCATCACTGCCATCAGGTTTTCCATGGAGGTGTCCAGCACCGCTTCTGCCTTGAACGCCTTGAAACTGGAATCGCTCTGATCGATCGTGTAAATACGGATGTTGTCGGTTTCCTTGCGCAGGCTCCAGCCACTGGCGTCTTCCGGCGGCAGGTCGGCCTGAGCGGCGGCCGCCACGCACGCGGAAACAGTGAAACCGGCAAGCAACGCGGTAAAGCGGTGGGCCCAGCCCGATGTGCCTTGGGCTCTCGGATTACGCATAGAGTACACTTCCTTGGATAGGGTGCTTCGAGTCTATCATGAGCATTTGCGCCGGCGTGTTGCCAGATCAAGGGTTTGTGAACTGGGTAGCTGCCGTGGAATCCATGGCTTGAAATTGGCCTGAATTGACGATGAGTACGACCATGAAGACGCTGATTGACGACCGTGGACGGGTAAGCACCGGTGTGTTTTCCAGCCCGGTAGAGCACATCAATTATCGGGACCATGACCTGAGAACCGTCATGGACAGACCCCGCTCCGGGCTGGCGCGCAAATGGCGGTTCAACCAGTTCCAGTTCGTCAGTGTGATGGCGCCGAACTGGCTGTTTGGTCTGGCGATTGTCGATCTGAAGCTGGTCAGTAGCGGCTTCTTCTATCTTTTCGATTTTGAAACCGGGGAGATGCTGGAGTCCTCGTTTATGCAGCCACTGGCGATGGGTACGGTGATTGAGCCGTATCCGGAGTCGGGTGTGGCCGGCTTTCGCTCCCGGGGCGCAAACCTGCGAATCATTCCGGGCACCCACGGTCGCACGGTCACGGTTTCTGCCGGCGGCCGCATCCGCGCCGGTTTTGAGCTGAGTGATGACCGCGAGCCGCTCAGGCTGGCGAGCCCGGCCGGCTATTCGGGCTGGGTTTTCACCCGTAAATCCGCCGGCTTGCCGGTCAGTGGGGAAATCCGCTGGGGGAATCAGGTGTGGCGCTGCGACGAGCGCTGCCGCGGATCGATCGACTGGAGCTGCGGTTTCATGCGCCGTGAAACCGCCTGGAATTGGGCTTGCCTGGCGGGTTCTCTGTCCGACGGCACCTCCGTTGGATTGAATCTGGCGACCGGCGTCAACGAGTCGGGGATGACCGAAAATGCGCTGTGGCTCAACGGGCGCTGCCACAAGCTCGAACTGGCCCGTTTCGAGTTCGACCGCTACGACCAGAGCGCGCCCTGGCGGGTGACCACCAGTGATGGCCGGGTTGATCTGAGATTTGAGCCGTCGGGGGTTCGCAGGGAGCGGCTGAACGCCTGGGTGCTGGCGTCCAATTTTCGTCAGTACGCGGGCACCTTCGAAGGCTTTGTGACGGATGAGAGGGGTAAAAAAATCCCCGTAACGGGGCTACGGGGATTGATGGAGGATCACTTCGCCCGCTGGTAAGCGCGGGCGCGGATCAGGCCTCCGGCAGAGTAACGTTCAGTTCAAGCACCGAGCAGCTGTCGTTACGGTCGACCTCCACCTGTACCATGTCGTCACTGATCTGCACGTACTTGCGAATAACCGCCAGCAGTTCCTGCTGCAACTGGGGCAGGTAGTCCGGCTGTTCACGCTGGCCGCGCTCGTGAGCCACGATGATCTGCAGACGTTCCTTGGCCACGTTGGCGGTGTTATTGCTCTTCTTGCTTCTGAAATAATCGAGCAAACTCATCCCTTAGCCCCCCTTGAACATCCGTGAGAAGAAGCCCTTCTTCTGGGCAGACATGAAGCGGTGCTCACGCTCCTCGCCCAGCAGGCGTGCGACGGCGTCGTCGTAAGCCTGGCCGGCATCGCTCTCACCTTCCAGGATGACAGGCAGACCCTGGTTAGAGGCGTTCAGTACAATCTGGCTCTCCGGGATAACCCCCAGCAGCGGAATCGCGAGAATTTCCTCGACATCCCCAACCGACAGCATTTCGCCTTTTTCCACCCGCGCCGGGTTGTAGCGGGTCAGCAGCAGGTGTTCCTTGACCGGGTCCTGGCCCATCTCCGCGCGGCGCGATTTGCTCTGCAGAATGCCCAGAATGCGGTCGGAGTCCCGCACCGAAGACACCTCCGGGTTGGTGACCACCACCGCCTCATCGGCGTAGTACAGGGCCATCAGGGCGCCATGTTCGATGCCGGCAGGTGAGTCGCACACGATGTAGTCGAAGGTTTCGGACAGCTCGTTGATGATCTTTTCGACGCCTTCGCGGGTCAGTGCTTCCTTCTCCCGGGTCTGGGACGCCGGCAGGATATAGAGCGTGTCGACCCGCTTGTCGCGGATCAGCGCCTGGTTCAGCGAGGCTTCGCCCTGGATGACGTTGACGAAGTCATACACCACCCGGCGTTCGCAGTTCATGATGAGATCGAGGTTGCGCAGGCCCACGTCGAAATCGATGACCACGGTCTTGTGGCCACGCTTGGCCAGACCGGTGCTGATTGAAGCGCTGGTGGTGGTTTTGCCCACGCCACCTTTTCCTGAGGTAACGACAATGATTCTAGCCAAGGTTACATTCCTGTTTCGCTGTGGATTCGTCGTTCGTCCCGAATAATCCGGTAGTTTTAGTGAGATCAGGCCTTTTCCAGTGGCGTAACCACCAGCAGGTCATCCCTGAGCTGGATCTGTACGGCGGTCTTCCAGCCGTTATCCTGAAGATCCTCGGAGATTTTATAGTGTCCGGCGATGGACACAAGCTCCGCCTCCAGTGACTGGCAGAAAACACGAGCGGACTGCGCACCGTGAATGCCTGCCAGGGCGCGGCCCCGCAAGGGGCCGTAGACGTGGATATTACCCGCCGCCAGGACTTCCGCGCCAGCCTGAACCGGGGCCAGAATGATCAGGTCGCCCTCCGGCGCGTAGACCTGCTGGCCGGAGCGCACCGGTTGGCTGATGATCCGGGCGGGGGTAGGTTCGGTCGGTGCTTCCGGGGCGGCCGCCGCCGGTTCGCTGGTTTCAGCCGTGTCCTCGGCAGGGTCGACCTGCCGGTCACGCTGGCCGCCGCCCGGCAGCAGCGCCAGGGCCGCGCCCCGCGCCAGCCGGCGTTGATCGTCGTTGCCGCCGCGCACGCCGATCACGTGAATGTTGTGGCGCCGGCAGGTACCGATGATCTTGAAGAAATCCAGCTCACTGCTCAGGCCTTCGTATTTCTCCAGGCTGATGATCAACGGGATGTCCTTGAAGAACCCGGGGGCCTGGCTGATCTTGTCCCGCAGGGTGTCCTCGAATTCATCATTGTCGAAGTAATACAGCTCCAGCGCCGTCATGGAGACGCTGGCGCTCTTGAGCTGAAAGCAGTGTTGCAGCCCTGAGGAGGCGGTTTCGCTCATGAAAGATTCTCTTCCTTGGGATCGTTCCGGGTGTCGGCGGGGCGAGCGCGAAGGGGCGTGCCCTCGAAGCGGATGCCGGACCAGCCGGTGCTGATGAACTGGCGGATGTTACCATGGCTGTTGCCGGCCGGATCGCTCAGCACCTGTTGATAGTGCTGGGCAAACAGCTGCAGGGTATCGGCTTCGTTCAGATTGCTGTACTGCCCGAGCCCGAATACCCGGCAGGAACCGGCGTTCTCGCCGGCGTCATTGTGCAGCGGGCCATTGGCAAACCCGGTGGGTTGATAATCGAAGTGGCGCTCAATCAATGCCAGAGTGTCGTCAAAGTCGGCGTGGCCGGCGGCCAGGGAGGCCAGGTGGATCCGCACTGCATCGTTTACCGTCATTGTTTATGATCCTGCCTCGGGCCTTTCTGGTAACGGGTCTTCCACTCGTCGTAAGGCATGCCGTAGATGATTTCGCGGGCTTGCGGGTCGGACAACTCGAAGCCCCGTTCGGCTGCCTCGGCACGATACCATTTGGACAGGCAGTTGCGACAGAAGCCGGCCAGGTTCATCAGGTCGATATTCTGGACTTCAGTGTGTTCGCGCAGGTGCTGCAGCAGTCGACGGAAGGCGGCGGCCTCGATGTCGGTCTGTGATGGCTCCGAGATAGGGTTAGTCATGGTCGCTCGCGTGTTTGACTGTGGTTGTTGGCTGAAGAGATCCTGACATTCTCGGCATGTTACCGTAAGATACAAGGCTGTATATATGTACAGATTGTCGACCCGAGTTGCTGCCCATGCCCCAGCGCAAGATCATACACGTGGATTGCGACTGCTTTTACGCCGCCGTTGAAATGCGGGACGATCCGTCCCTGAGGGAGGTGCCCCTTGCAGTCGGCGGCGAAGGTGGTCGTGGGGTGGTGACCACCTGCAATTACCGCGCCCGGGCGTTCGGAGTGCGCTCCGCCATGCCCGGGGGCGAGGCGCGTCGACTGTGTCCGGGGCTGGTCATGGTGCCTACGGACATGTCGCGCTACCGGGCCGTGTCACAGCAGGTGATGGCCATTCTGCGGGAGATGACCGATCTGGTGGAACCGCTGTCGCTGGACGAAGCTTTCCTCGATGTCAGCGACATCACCGAACACAAGGGCAGTGCCACGTTGATGGCGCAGTACCTTCGCGAAAGAGTGCGGGAGGAAGTCGGTATCACCATTTCCGCCGGCGTGGCCCCCAACAAATTCCTCGCCAAAATAGCCAGCGACTGGAAGAAGCCGGACGGCCTGTTTGTCATTCGCCCCCAGGATGTTGACGGTTTTGTGGCGGACTTGCCGGTGGAGAAACTGTTCGGGGTGGGGCAGGTCACCGCCGCCAAGCTCCACGCCCTCGGTGTGACCACCTGTGGCGACCTGCAGGCAATCGGCGCCGACGTGCTGATGGACCGTTTCGGCAAGCAGGGATACCGTCTGCACGAAATGGCGTTTGGCCGTGATGAACGACCGGTGGTGGTGTCGCGCATCGCCAAATCCCTGAGCGTGGAGCGCACGTTCTCCCAGGACCTGCCCGACAAAGCCGCCTGCGAATCGGTGATGGCTTCGCTGGTGGCGGATCTGAATCTGCGCCTGAATCGCAAGGCCCGCCACAAGCCCATCCACAAGCTGTTCATCAAGATCCGTTACAGCGACTTTTCAACCCATACCCTGGAGCGGGTGCGGGAACAGGTTCGCGAACCGCAGATCGAAGACTTCGGCCCGCTGCTGGATGAACTGGTCACCGACAGTAAGCGGCCGGTTCGGCTGCTGGGGTTGGGGGTGCGCTTTCGCAACGACGACTCCCCGGTGACACAGTTGCGGTTGTTCGACTGAGCCGGCTCAGGAGACAAACACCGCCAGAGCGCCGATACAGCCACCGATCACCGCGCCCGCGGCCACGTCGCTGGGATAGTGCAGGCCAAGAATGACCCGCGAGGCCGCCACACTCAGGGTGAAGGGCAGAATCGGCCAGAACACTTCCGGTGCCGTCAACGCGAGGATGGTGGTAAAGCAGACGGCGTGCAGGGTGTGTCCGGAGGGGAAACTGTAGCGGTCCAGGGGCGGCGTGCCGCAGTTGATGCTCGGGAAGGATATAAAGGGCCGTTCGCGGATTAACCAGCGTTTGAGCACTTTGTAGGTGATGGTACAGGTCAGGCCAGTGAAGACCATCAGCAAGGCCAGGGCCAGTCCGTCTGCGGGGCGCAGCAGTGGCATGGCGAGAATCAGCGCGTACCACAACCAGCCGTCGCCAAGTCGGCTCACCAACTGGAAATAGCCGTGGACCGGGCGAAATCGCAGGCTGCGGTTGATCGCCTGACACAGCGCGTATTCCCGCTGGTCCACCAGGTTAAAGAGGCGAGATGCTCTGGTTGTTGATGGCATGGCAGTTGGCCTTTGTTGGCTGATTGAATACCAGTTGTTCAAACTGCTCGATCTGGCTGGTCCAGTTCAGTTCCAGCGCGTCCAGCCGCGCCTGGATGCGGACGCGGTGCAGCAGGGAGGGTTGATCCGCCAGGCGCAGCGCGTTGTCCACGAAGGCCTCGTCGTCTTCAAGAGGTGCTTTCATGCCGTTCACTTCCTGGCGGATATGCTCGCTGGCGGCAGCATCGTCGAAGGCCACCACCGCAAGTCCGCTGGCCATGGCCTCGGTGACCACGTTGCCGAAGGTGTCGGTTTTACTGGGAAACAGGAATATATCCCCGGAGGCGTAGTGGCGGGCCAGATCGTCGCCGCGTCGGGTGCCGCAGAAGACGTAATCGGGGTGCCGTTCGGCCAGTTGCCGGCGCAGCGGGCCGTCGCCTACCAGTATGAACCTCGCCTGGGGGTGAAGACCGCGGATGCGCTCGAAACAGGCCGCTGCCATCTGCAGATTTTTCTCTGACGCCAGCCTGCCCACGTAAAGCACCGCCCGATCATTACCCGTCAGCCCCCACTGCTGGCGCAGCCCGTCGTCGCGCTTGTGGGGTGTGAAACGATGGCAGTCGACGCCACGGCTCCAGAGGCCGGTGGGCTCGATGCCCATCGCGCTGACCACCCGCTGCATTTTCTGCGTCGGCACCAGGGTGATGGCGGTGCGGTTATGGAACCAGCGGCCGTAGGCGCAGAGCAGTTTTTCCAGCCATCCGGCGCCGTAGTAGCGGCTGTAGGAGTGAAAGTTGGTGTGAAAACCGGAGCACACCGGGATGCCCAGCCGGCGCGCGGCCGTCACCGCCGCCACGCCAAGTGGCCCCTGTGTGGCCACGTAAATAGCGTCCGGCCTGTGCCGTTTCCAGCGCTTGCTGAGCGAGCCGGCACCGGCCAGTCCGAATCGGAGGTCAGGGTAGCCGGGCAGCGGCAGGCCGGTGACCACGTGCTCGGCGGAGAACAGCTGGTCGCCGGCCGGGGCACATTGACCTGTGCGTTCATGCCGCTGACGCGGGCGGATCACGGTTACCCGGTGGCCCCGCTGCAGTAGGCCCTGGCAGAGGTGTCGCAAGGTGTTGGCCACGCCGTTGATTTCCGGAGGAAAGGTTTCCGAAACAATGGTAATGTGGCTAGCCTGCCTGACGGCCATGGGTGTCGTGGTCACGGTGCTTCCTGTGTGTCCCTGAGTCATGCCTCCACTATGGGAAGTTGCTGTGACAGTTCTGCGACAGCCCCATGACAATCTGTTTACCTTTTGACCAGTGCAACCGGAGTTATTATGGAGAAGCGCAAGCTCGGCAACACCGATATTGATGTCAGCCTGACCTGTCTCGGCACCATGACCTGGGGCGAACAAAATACCGAGCAGGAAGCGTTTCAGCAGCTGGACATGGCGATTTCTGAAGGGGTGAACTTCATCGACGCGGCGGAGATGTATCCAGTGCCGCCGCGGGCGGAAACCCAGGGGCTGACCGAGCAGTATCTGGGGAACTGGCTGGCTGCGCGAGGTCGTCGGGACGATCTGGTAATTGCATCCAAGGTGGCGGGCCCCGGCAACGGCCTGACTTACCTGCGCAACGGTCCGCGGCTGACCCGTGATCACATTCGGCTCGCCTGTGAGCAAAGCCTGAGACGGCTGCAGACAGACTACATCGACCTTTATCAGGTGCATTGGCCGGACCGCAATACCAACTTTTTTGGCAAGCTGGGCTATGCCCATGATCCCCAGGAGCAGTCAACGTCCATCGAGGAGACGCTGTCCGCCCTGGACGAACTGGTACGGGAAGGCAAGGTGCGTCACATCGGGCTCTCTAACGAAACGCCCTGGGGCACCATGGAGTATCTTCGGCTGGCCCGCGAGCGCGGCTGGCCACGGCCGGTGAGTATCCAGAATCCCTACAACCTGCTCAATCGTTCCTATGAAGTGGGCATGGCAGAGATTTCCCTGCGTGAGCAGGCCGGATTGCTGGCTTACTCGCCGCTGGCTTTTGGCATGCTGTCCGGCAAATACCTTGACGGCCAGCGGCCGGCCAAAGCACGGCTGACCCTTTACGAGCGCTTCAGCCGATATAACAGCGAGCAGGGCGAAGCGGCCACCCGGGCATACGTGGATCTGGCCCACGAGCTGGGCATGTCCCCGGTGCAGCTGGCACTGGCATGGGTTAACAGCCGTGAGTTTGTGACCAGTAACATCGTGGGGGCGACTACCCTCGAGCAACTCCGGGAGAACGTCGGTTCGGCCCGGGTGACGCTTGCTGATGACGTGATCCATGCAATTGAGGCCATTCATCAGCGCTACACTTACCCGTGCCCCTGAGCTAGAGCGGGTGTATGCAGACGCGCGTGGGCTACGGCGATTTCGCTGGAACCCGCGCGGTGCTTCGCGTCGCCAGAGGGTGCGTTAACAAAGTGAAACAAGCTTAACTATAAATTGACAAATAAATGTTAAATCAGTGACAAAAAATCGACTTTATTGTGTGCAGATTCACATCTTTCGTGCCGTTATTCGTTAGACTTTAGCCCTATACGAACGTAGAATTTCGCGCAAACAATAAAGGTCGTCAGAAGTATCATGATTATCCGTATTTTCGTAGCGCTGCTGGCGCTCAACATGGTCGCATTTGTCGTACGCGCTGAAGCCGGCGAGCGGGTCATCGCGGATGAAGTCATCGCTGAAGACGTATACGAGCTTCAGGAACAGATGGCCGGCGAATTCGATGACAACAATGCGCAAGACGCGATGTCAGAGATCGGTTCCCGGTTGCTCAGTCTTGGCCTGGTCCGCGCTGAGCACGACGAAAAGCGCTATGCGTCGGACCCTGCGCAGCCCGACCATGGTGTGGCGCTGCTTGATGAAGGCGCCGCGCTGAACCTTAAATGGAATTTCTGAGACTGCCTCCTTTCCCACGCTGATTCCCAGCGAGCCCGCCGAATTACTGGCCGGACGCATTGCCTGTAACTACCTGTCATGTGATTATCCACTCCGGAACCCTTTTCAAGGTTATAAAGGAGTATGGATATGGCCGCAGACGCGCCGCTACGTCTGAGTGACACCAGTGCCTGTGTCGACGCCGTCATTGAGCGGGTCGGTAAAAACATCACCCTGGGGCTGCCGCTCGGGCTCGGAAAGCCGGTTCGTTTCGTGAATGCGCTGTATCAGCGGGCCAAGGACGATCCCACCCTCAATCTTCACATCGTCACTGCGTTGTCTCTGCTGGCACCGGCGGGCAGCTCGTCGCTGGAAAAGCGATTCCTCGGGCCCTTTACCGAACGTCTTTACGGTCGTATCCCTGAACTGGCCTACGCCCGTGACGTCAGTGCCAATCGTTTGCCGGACAACGTCAGGGTGTCGGAATTTTTCTTCAAGGCCGGGTCCTATCTCAATAACACCGACCAGCAGCGCAACTACGTCTGTACCAATTACACCCACGCGGTTCGCGACCTGATGGCGCTGGGCGTGAACGTGGTCGGGCAGATGGTGGCTCCGGGCGCCGACCACGGCCTGCCGGGGCAGGTCAGCCTGAGTTCCAACCCGGATCTGACACTGGATCTTCTGCCGTTGATGCGCGCACGGGAGGCCGAGGGCACACCGGTGGCCCTACTGGCGGAACTTAACGGCAATATGCCGTTCATGGCGCAACATGCCGCTGTTGATGAAGCCCGGTTCGATATCGTGCTGGATGATCCCGGCACGGATTACCCGCTGTTCTCGGCGCCGCAAATGGCGGTCAGCCCGGAAGAGCATCTGATCGGCTTTTACGCCAGTGCGCTACTGAAAGACGGCGGCACGCTACAGGTAGGTATCGGCTCCTTGGGGGCGGCGCTGGTGCACAGTGCGATTCTGCGTCACCAGCACAACGAGCGCTGGCAAACGGTATTCCGCGACCTGAATGTTGCTGAGCGGTTTCCCGTGGTGGCCGACGTGGGCGGCACGGAGCCATTCAGCGAGGGGCTGTACGGCTGCAGTGAAATGATGGTCGACGGCTTCTATTACCTGCTCGAGGCCGGCGTGCTCACCCGCGAGGTATACGACCATGCCGCCCTGCAGGAGCTGATCAATCGCGGCGTCATTGGCAGCGAGGTGTCTCTGGATACTCTTGATGTCCTGTACCGCGAGAAGCTCATCGATTCGCCATTGCGCGCCCGTGATGTGCGCTGGTTGAGGCGGCTTGGCGTGTTACGCGGTGATGTGGAGTTCAAGGGTGGCCGGCTTACGGTGGGGGAGCAGTCTCTGGATGCCGATCTGGGCCACGAGGAATCCCGCGAGGCCATCCAGGCGCTGGCGCTTGGCGACCGTTTGACCGGCGGTATCGTGATGCATGGCGGCTTCTATGTGGGGCCGGAAGCGTTCTACCAGTCGCTACGGGAGCTTCCGCAACAGCAGCGCGAACGCATCTGCATGACCAGCGTGAATTACATCAACCATCTGTACGACCACGAGTTTGGCAATCAGCGGCTGAAAGCGGCCCAGCGGGTGCACGGCCGGTTCATCAATTCGACCATGATGTATACCCTCAGCGGCGCGGCGGTATCCGACGGTCTTGATGATGGCCGTGTGGTCAGCGGTGTCGGCGGGCAGTATAACTTTGTGGCGATGGCCCATGAGCTGCCCGGCGCCCGTTCCATACTGACCCTGCGCAGCACACGCCAGTCTGGCGGCGATACGGTGTCCAATATCGTGTTCAGCTATGGCCATTGCACCATTCCCAGGCACCTGCGGGACATTGTGATTACCGAGTACGGTATTGCGGATCTGCGTGGTCAGCCGGATGAGCAGGTGTATCTGCGGCTGATCCGCATTGCCGATTCCCGGTTCCAGCAGGCGCTGCTGGACCAGGCCAAAAAGGCGGGCAAGGTCGCCCGGGATTTCCGGTTGCCGCCCGAGTGGGGCAATAACGCGCCGGAAGCCGTCCGCAAGGCGATGACCGTGGCGGGTCAGGATGACCTGTTTCCACCGTTTCCCTTCGGTCGCGACTTTACCGACGAGGAACTGACACTGGGTAAAGCGCTCAAGTCCCTGAAGGCCGCAACCGCCACCCCCCGTGGTAAACTGGTCACGTTATGGCGGGCACTGCGCGAAAAAGACGAGAGCGGGCGTTACGCTTCCCTGCTGGAACGCATGGGGCTTGCCGAGCCGCGCGGGCTGAAAGCGAAGCTGGAACAGCGCCTGGTGATTCATGGCCTGCGCCAGACCGACACGCAACCGGATACAGGAAACCAAGAGAGCTGATGCAAAAACCTGATGTGTTTACCGTTCATTATGTCCTGAAGAACAAGATCGGAGAGCTTGTCGATACCTCGGAAGGTAGCGAGCCGCTGCATTTCCTGTACGGTAGCCCGGGCATCATCGCCGGCATTCAGGAGGCGGTAAAGGAGCGGAATGTAGGGGACTGTCTGGAGGTGACCGTACCGCCGTCCATGGCATACGGCGAACACAACCCCGAACTGATCCGCACGGTGCCGAAATCCATGTTCGAGGGCATAGAAAACCTCGAAGTTGGCATGAAATTCCAGACCAACACCGGCGACAACGCCCAGATTGTCCAGGTGGTGGGCATCGACGGCAATCTGGTCAAAGTGGATGCCAACCATCCGCTGGCGGGGTTCACCCTCTACTTCGACCTGGAGATTGTGGGTAAGCGGGAGGCTACCGAAGAGGAAGTTGCTCAGGGGCGTCCGCTGTATTGAGGCGTCGGGCCTGGTAAATCCGTTGCACGCCCGTGGCAACGGTCTCCCGCAGGCCTTCCGCCACATCGTGCCAGCTCTGGTCGGCGGAGACTTTCTGGGGGGAGTGAAACAGAACGGTCACATCGACCGCCGGGTGTCGCAACATTCGTGGCAGGTGCTGCTGGAATTCGTCGTCACCGGTGAAAGGGGCGAGGTGATCCGGCTGACCGTTCCGTGTGTAGGCAATGCTGATCGGCTGGATGGCAACGCCCGCATCGGCCGCCGCCTGTAGCAGACGGCCGTGAAATGGCAAAACGGTCAATCCGCTGCTGGTGGTGCCCTCCGGGAATACCAGCACGGACTGGCCAGCGGTCAGGGCGCTGGCAATCTCGGCCCTGATTTCGCCGGCCCGGCCGCCGCCCCGGGTAATGAACAGGGTGCCGGCCTGGCGGGCCAGCCAGCCAATCACCGGCCAGCGGGCCACTTCCGCCTTCGACAGAAATCGCAGGGGCGCGCGCCCGCCAAGCACCGGGATGTCCGACCAGGACACGTGATTGCTGACAAACAGCACCGGACCCGAGGCCGGCTGGCCTTCAAAACGGGTGCGGAAGCCGAGGCAGCGACCGGCGTAATCAAAGCAGAAGCGGGCAATCGGCGCCCGATTGATCGATTGTCGGGTGATGAGTTCCAGTGCAAGGCAGGCCGTCGCTATCAGGCCGGTAATCACCAGAAACCCGCTAAACAGCGCCAGTCGCAGGCCCAAACGCAAATTACCCATAGTTAGTCGCTCCTGATTCAGCAAAACCGGCGGTGTGAAGGCGGCGGCAACTCAGACGCGGCCCATAAAGTGCCGGCTGTAGCGGGAGGCGAGTCGGCTCACTTCCAGAACCACAAGTACGTCGGCACAACGGAACTCCGGGTCCCAGCAAGGTTCGCCGCATACCCGCGCACCCAGCCGCATGTAGGCCCGGATCAGCGCCGGGACATCAACCGGCCGGTCCACCGCGACCGGGTGAGCCAGATGGGGAAGTTCACGCCGCGGGGTAACGCGAAAGGCCTGATCTGCCATGAATTCGCGCTGAAGGTAGCGGGCGATGTTCCAGGCCTTCAGGCCGCCATCGGCCATGCTGATGCTGGCGCAGCCGATCAGGTACTGAACGTCGTGTTTCACCAGGTACTCCGCCAGGGTTGCCCATAACAGGGTGATGGTGGCGCCGTTGCGGTACTCAGGGTGCACGCAGGTTCGTCCCAGTTCGGCGATGTTGCCGCTCAACTGGTAAAAGGCGTCGAGCTCGAACTCCCCCTCGGAATAGAACCCACCGGTGCGGGCCACCTTATTCTGATGAAGGACCCGTGTGGTTGCGACAAGCGCGCCGGTAGTCTCATCCGTTACCACCAGATGGTCACAGTGGCGGTCAAAGTTGTCGGCGTCGATGCCGGGCGTGTCAGCGCCGAGATCGGAATCGTACTCCTCGGAGAAAACCCGGTAACGCAAGCGCTGCGCTGCTTCCACGGTTGCCGGATCGTTGGTGATGCCGGCCTTCAGTTTGCGGGTTGGGCGGGTGGCGGGAACGGATTGTGCGCTCATGACCTTGTCTCGTTGTTGCCATTTCCAGTCAAGGCTATGAAGCCGGTGTGACAGGGAAATGAACCCGCAATGACGAGTTTATGACAGTCCGTTATCTATTGTGGGGGTTCCCGGCTGTGTCACTGGCTGTAACGGCATGCCCGTTCCATGTATATTTCTGAATAGCATGTATAATTGCTGTTACAGCAGGTTGCCTGTATTGTCAGGAATTGAATGCTTCTTCTGAAACCGGAATAACAAAATCAGAGATGGACGGCGTGGAACAAACAAACGAAAGTTGGCGAATTCTCATTGTCGAGGATGACGAACGGCTGGCAGAGCTGACGCGGGAATATCTGGAGAGCAACGGCCTGACGGTCACTCTGGAAACCCATGGTGGCCAGGCAGTCGAGCGCATCCGCAACGAGCAGCCTGACCTGGTTGTTCTGGATCTAATGCTGCCGGGGGAAGATGGCCTGTCTATCTGCCGCCGCGTAAGGCCATTTTATCAGGGGCCGATCATCATGCTGACCGCTCGCACGGACGACCTTGACCAGGTGCTGGGGCTAGAGATGGGTGCGGATGATTACATCGGCAAACCGGTCAAGCCCCGGGTGTTGCTGGCCCGCATCCGTGCCATGCTGCGGCGGATCACCGAGGGAGCGCAGAACGAAGGCGCCGCGGCCAGCGGGGAAGAGCCGGTCCGGCTGCAGTTCAATGATCTGGTGGTCGATCGGTCCATGCGCGAAGCCTGGCTGAACGACGACAGCATCGATCTGACCAGCGCCGAATTTGATTTGCTCTGGCTGCTGGCCAGCAACGCCGGGCGGGTGCTGAGCCGTGAAGAAATTTTCACGGCCCTGCGGGGTATAGAGTACGACGGACAGGACCGTTCGATCGATGTCCGGGTTTCCCGAATCCGGCCCAAGATTGGTGACGATCCGATCCATCCCCGGCGCATCAAGACGGTTCGCAGCAAAGGCTACCTTTTTGTAAAAGAAGCCTGAACCAACAGCCTCCGGCGCTGGCCTTCCCGTTACCGTGGCGGGGCCGGCGTTCGTTGCCCGGGTTAATGCAATGCCCCTGAAGTTTTTCCTCAAGCTGTACCTTCGTCTGATCGGTCTCACCTTTTTGGTGCTGCTGCTTTGCGCGGCGCTATTCACCGGGATCAATTCCGTCCGTCAGCAGTTCTGGCATGAGCGTTACCCTGAACCGCTGATGCGCTGGCTTGCTGCCGCCCCGGCTCCGCTGCAGCAATATCACTGGTTATCCTCCCTGTACGATTTCCGGGTGTCTCCACCCGATGATCTGGCGTTGTCGTCAGTAGCCCGGGAGCGGCTCAGCTACGGCCAGGTGGTCGCCCGGGACTCGGCCATCGGGCTGCAGGTTCTGGTGCAGCGCGAAGATGGCGCTATTCTGGACGTGCGCTTGCGGGACCCCTACCGGGATGTGGCCGAGGCGGTGGCACTGATTGCCCGTTGGCACCTTGATGAAGTTGCCGGGCAACAGGAAGAGCGTCGGGAGCAGGTGAGGAACCGGCTGGAGGCTGCGCTGCAGGTTTCCTTGTCGCCGGTGCGCGATCCCGACCGCGTGCCTGAGGCGGAAGTGCTTGATCGCGTCTCGGAACGTGGGCTCGCCTGGTACCGCCACAAGACGGGCGGGCGTGCCAGCGTGCTGATCCGTCTGCAGGACGGGTCGTTGATCGATCTGTCCCTGCCGCCCCCCTTCCGCAGCTGGGCCTGGCCGGTGGTGTTACTGCTGATGGCGGTCAGTGGTGGCGTACTGGCGCTGGCGCTGTATCTCGCCCTGCGGGATGTGGACAGCAATTTGCGGGCGGTAGAGTCGGTGGCCGTGCGTATCGCCCGCGGAGAAATGGGGGCCCGCGTGGATGCCGGTGACAGCAAACTGGTGTCTCGGCTGGCCGCGGCCTTCAATGGTATGGCCGAGCATATCCAGCGACTGGTCGGTGTCCAGCGGGAAATGATCCACGCGGTGTCCCACGAGCTCCGAACGCCGGTCGCCCGTATTCGCTTTGGCGTGCAGATGATCGAAAGTGCCTCCAGCCCGGAAGCCCTGCAGAAGCAGCTGGACGGCATCGACGGAGACATCCAGGAGCTGGACGAACTGATCGATGAAATACTGACCTACGCGCGTCTGGAGCAGGGTGGCCCGGTGTTTTCTCTGCAGGAAACCTCGGTTACGGATATTGTTCGCCAGGTTGTCGGGGAACAGCAGCTGGTGCGCCCGGCGTTGACGATTTCCGCCAATATTGACAGCGAGTCCGAGCGCTGGGGGCTGTCCGACGTCGAGCCCCGTTACCTCCATCGCGCTATCCAGAACCTGGTAGGCAACGCCGGGCGCTATGCCAACGGCAAGGTGGTCGTGAACTGCCATTTTGATGAGGACAACTGCCGGATTGATGTGGAAGACGATGGCCCCGGCATTCCCGAAGAAGACTGGGAAAAGGTATTCACTGCGTTTGCCCGGCTCGATGACAGCCGAACCCGCACCTCAGGCGGCTATGGCCTCGGGTTATCCATTGTCCGCCGCATACTGTACTGGCATGGTGGTCAGGCATTCGTCAGCCGCAGCGACACCCTCGGTGGTGCGCGTTTCAGTCTGGTGTGGCCCCGCAAGAAGCCGGACGCCGCCATAGTGTGAGCCAGGCCTCACTGCCTCACTTGTTGTAACAATCGGAATACACAACCTCAACGGAACCCGCCGGCGCTGTTGGCCATAATGCAGAGCGTAAGGGATGACTTTTGAGGTTGTAGTTCTTACGAACTTTCCTTGTTTCATTCGTCATTTGAGGGCCGGTTTTTCCGGCCCTTTTTTTATGCTTTTTTGCAGTCCTTCCAGTTCCCTGCGCTCTCCGCTGTTAGAATTACCAAAAAACAACGGAGCCTTCAGGACAATGCCCGATTACATACTCGCTATAGACCAGGGAACCACCAGCTCCCGCGCCATCGTGTTTGATGACGCCGGAACCAGTGTTGCGGTCGCCCAGCAGGAGTTCCATCAATACTTTCCCCGTGATGGGTGGGTGGAGCACGATGCCACCGAAATCTGGGACAGTACCCTGGCGGTGTGCCGCGAAGTGTTGCAGCAGGCGGACATCGACGCCGCCAGGCTGTCGGGTATCGGCATCACCAATCAGCGAGAGACCACGGTGATCTGGGACCGCGAGACCGGCGTGCCAATCCACCATGCCATTGTCTGGCAGGACCGGCGCACCGCGTCGGTCTGCACCAAACTCAAAACCGATGGCCACGAAGACACGGTGGTTGAGCGCACAGGGCTGCTGATCGACCCGTATTTCTCTGCCACCAAAATCGCCTGGATTCTGGATAATATCGACGGTGCGAGGGCAAGGGCAGAAGCCGGCGAACTGACGTTCGGCACCATCGACAGTTGGTTGCTCTGGAATCTCACCGGCGGCCAGTCTCACCTTACGGATGCCACCAACGCGTCTCGTACCGCGCTGTTCAATATCCATGAACAGAAATGGGATGACGAGCTGTTGCGGCTGTTCCGGGTGCCCAAAGCGTTGTTGCCGGAGGTGATGGATTGTGCCGCGGACTTTGGCCGCACTGAGGAAAAGTGGCTGGGTGTCTCGGTGCCGGTGGCAGGTATTGCCGGCGACCAGCACGCAGCGCTGATCGGCCAGGCGTGTTTTGAGCCGGGTATGGCGAAAAGCACCTACGGCACCGGTTGTTTTCTGATGCTGAACACCGGTGAACAGGCGCTTCGGTCGGAGAACCGGCTGCTCACCACGATGGCCTACCGGCTCAACGGCAAACCCTGTTACGCCATGGAAGGCAGCATTTTCGTGGCGGGCGCCGCCATGCAATGGTTGCGGGACGGGCTGCGGCTGATCCGCCACGCCAGCGAATCGACGGCCCATGCCGAGCAGGTGGGCGTGGACAATCCGGTGTACCTGGTGCCCGCGTTTACCGGATTGGGCGCGCCGCACTGGGATCCACATGCCCGTGGTGCGATCATGGGCCTGACCCGCGACACCGGCATTGCGGAGATTGTCACTGCCGGCCTGCAGTCAGTGTGCTACCAGACCAAGGATCTGATCCGCGCGATCCAGAATGACGGCGCGAGCGTGCAGGGATTGCGGGTGGACGGCGGCATGGCGGTCAATGACTGGGTCATGCAGTTTCTCGCCGACATTCTCAACGTGACCGTTGACCGTCCGCGCGTGACCGAAACCACCGCACTGGGCGCCGCCTATCTGGCGGGCCTGCACACCGGCGTATTTCGCAGTCTTGAGGATATTTCCGCCTTGTGGGAGCGTGACCGGCGTTTCGAGCCGGCCATGAAGCCGGCTCTGAGGGAATCGCTGTACGCCGGCTGGCTGGATGCGGTGGAACGCATCTGTAACAACTGAGGCGTGGCTCAGGCGGTGCGCTCGAAGGCGATCAGGTGATCGGCTTCCACCCGCACCGGCACATGTTCGCCCAGGTGGAAGTCGAGGTGGCTGCGGAACAGTGCCTCGAACTCGGTGTCTTCGGAACAGCGGAAGCGGTACAGGGTAGACGTGCCGGCAAAGGTTTTTTCCACCACTTTGGGCTTCAGGTCCGATTCCCCATCGTAGACGATGTCGTCAGGGCGAATCAGAACGTCCACCAGCGTGCCCTCGGCCCATTTGTAGGCGCGGTTGCCATGAATAATGCCGAGCTCTGACTCGATGGTGTCAGGCCCGAGTGCCTTGCCGGGGATAAAACCACCCTGGCCGACAAAGCCGGCGACGAACCGGTTGGCGGGCTCGTGGTAGAGGTTGTAGGGCACATCCCACTGCTGAATGGTGCCGTCTTTCAGCACCGCGACCTGATCGCACATGGCGAACGCTTCCTGCTGGTCATGGGTGACCAGAATGCCGCTGATGCCGAGAGTCTTGAGAATTTCACGCACATCCAGGCTGAGGCGGCGGCGCAGGTCGGTGTCCAGATTCGAGAACGGTTCATCCAGCAGGATCAGTGTGGGCTCCGGAGCCAGTGCCCGGGCCAGGGCCACCCGCTGTTGCTGGCCGCCCGACAGCTCGTGGGGGTAGTTGTCGGCCAGATCCTGCAGGTGCACCAGGTGGAGCAGTTCCATCACTTTCTGCCGGCGCTCCTGGCGGCTTTCCTTGTGCAGCCCGAAACCCACGTTGTCGGCAATGGTCAGGTGCGGGAACAGCGCATAGTCCTGAAACACCATGCCGATCCGGCGTTTCTCTGGTGCCAGAGTTCGGCCGGGCAGGCTGATCGACTGGGATTGCAAAGAGATCTCACCGGCACTGAGGGGCAGAAAGCCCGCCAGGGCTCGCAGGATGGTGCTTTTGCCACAGCCACTGGGACCGAGCAGGCAGCCGATATCGCCGTGACCGAGGGCAAAACTGACGTCTTTGACCACGGAGCCATCACCGTAGCCGCAGGAGAGGTTGTTGACTTCCAGCAGCCAGTCTACGGCCGGGGGGGCGTGTTGGCTCATGCGGTCAGTCCAGCCGGTTGAGCATCAGAAATTCCAGCAGCGCTTTCTGGGCATGCAACCGGTTTTCTGCTTCGTCCCAGACCACGGAGCTTGCATGCTCCATCATGTCAGCGGAGATTTCTTCGCCACGATGAGCGGGCAGGCAGTGCATGAACAGTGCATCCTTGTCGGCCAGTTGCAGCAGCCCGGGGTTGATCTGATAGCCGCGGAACGCCTGTTCACGAGCTTTCTGTTCATCTTCCTGACCCATGGAGGCCCATACGTCGGTAACCAGCAGATGGGCGCCGCGGGCGGCTTCCGCCGGATCACGAACGATGCTCACGCGGTCCCGGTGTTCCTGGACCAGTGCTTCGCTGGGCTCGTAGCCTTCCGGACAGGCCACGCGGAGATTGAAGCCGAACTGGGTGGCCGCATTGATGTAGGAGTGGCACATATTGTTGCCGTCGCCCACCCAGGTCACCGTGGCGCCGCGGATACTGCCGCGGTGCTCACGGTAGGTCTGCATGTCGGCCAGCAACTGGCAGGGGTGGAAGTCGTCGGTAAGGGCATTGATGACCGGCACCCGCGAAGCGCCAGCGAACCGTTCCACGGTTGCGTGGGCAAAGGTGCGGATCATCACCGCATCCACCATGCTGGAAATGACGACGGCGGAGTCTTCGATGGGTTCGCCGCGACCCAGCTGGGTGTCCCGCGGGGACAGGAACAGGGCGGCGCCGCCAAGCTGAGTCATGCCGGCTTCGAAGGACACCCGGGTACGGGTGGATGATTTCTCGAAGATCATGGCCAGCACCCGGTTCTTCAGGGTGTCCCGGGTGACGCCACTGCGCCACTCCTTGCGGAGCTTGCTGGCATGATCCAGCAGGCTCTCCAGCTCGCCGGAGGCCAAGTCATTCAATGTCAGAAAGTGTCGTGCTGCCATGTTCTGGCCCTTTATCAAACGGAAACCCTGCCGCACCGAACAAACAACAACGCCCCGGGATGCGGAAGAACCGCACCGGCGTGTGAACGTGACGGGAGCTGCGCTGGCTGCCTGGAAGACAGGAGCCCAAGTCTAGCCCTTCAGGCAGTTGAAGACAACGGCGTGGGGCCGGTGGGTGGATTGTCTCGGCGCCGGAGTTTGGTGACCGAGTTGTGCCCCGTGTACAATAGCCCCAGGTATATTGCCGCGTGGCAATCCCGTTTCCAATCAGAGGTGAGTGTTCATGGACATCAACGAAACCATCAAGAGCCAACTCGCGGACAACCCGGTCATTCTGTATATGAAGGGTACACCGCAGGCTCCCCAGTGCGGTTTCTCGGCAAAAACCGTTCAGGCTCTGATGGCCTGCGGCGAGCGATTTGCGTTCGTAAACATCCTGGACAATCAGGAGCTTCGCGAAGCCCTGAAGGTTTACTCCAGCTGGCCCACCTACCCGCAGCTGTACGTCAATGGCGAGCTGGTCGGCGGCTGCGATATCGTTCTGGAGATGTCTGAAAGCGGCGAGCTGGCTCAGGTAGTCAAGGACGCTGCCAAGCAGGCGGAAGCCTGATCTAGGATCCCGCCTTGCGCTCCGGGGAGAACACCAGTTCGACCCGGAAGCGCGTGCGCTCTTCGTTGTCAGGCACCTGCTGATAGGGGCTGGCTGCAAGAGCCGCCCTGTAAGCCGCCGCATCAATTTCGTCCACGCCGCTGGAGCGAATAACTCTGGCCCGCGTCAGCACACCGCTTTGCATCAACTGCAACTCCACCTCCATAGCCACAGGCTGCGTTAGTGCATGCACGGCCCGAATACGGCTGCGTTTCAGTTCGCCGGCAATCCGCGTGGCAAGGCTGACAATATAGTCATCGGTTTCCGCTGGTGAGCGGGTGATTCGGGTAATGTCTGCGGGCGCAGCCTCGGTTTCAGGCGTCGTCGGCACGCCGGCAGTGGCCGGCGCTGAGTTTCTGGCGCTTGCTGTGGAATTGGGCGCCTGCGCTGTAGGCTGTTGAGTTGAGGGGGCTGGCGGGCTTGGCGCGGTTGGTACCGGCGCCGGTGAGGCAGTGTCTGGTTTGGAGGCGCGGGCTGATGTCGGCGTCGGCACTGTGGCCGGGCGTGGCGCTAAGTCAAACTCCGGGTTCCGCTCGGGGGGCGGCTCGCTTTGCGGGCCGGCGTCTGCCGGCGTCTGCGGGGCCGGACGCTGGCCCGGAGAGACAAGCTCTACCGTCAGGGTAGAGTTAACCGGTTCGCTGCGCTCGAACAGTAACGGCAGGGCTGACAGAACCAGGGTATGTACCAGAAGCGCCAGCGAAACGGCCAGCGCTATGCGATACTGCGCCGGTGGGCTTGCGGTGCTGCCAGGGTCGAACATGGTCCGTCAGGTGCTCCGGGAGAGGGCAGTGGCCGGGCTACCCGGCCTTGCTGCGGAGGCTTCCGACGACAGCATCCAGTGCCCGGTCAATCAAGGCACCCTGCTCCAGCACGGTCAACCGGCCGCGCCGCATTTCATGGGCCAGTTCCGTGCGGCTCTTTTCGATGACCTTGAGCCCCATGCGGTTCACAAAGACGAAGCAATCGGCCTCGTCGATGATGGCTGACAGTTTGCAGCGGAAGCTGGCGCCGTTGACCAGATTGAACTCCACCCAGTTGCCGATGGCGATGCTATCAATCTGGGCCACGTACTCGGCAATCGCCGCGTCTTCCAGCTGCTGTTCGCGCTGGATAGCGGTTTGTGGCGTGGCTTCGGGCATCCCGGTGCTGTCCGTGTCCGGCGCGTCTTCCTGCGCTTCGGCCAGGGCGTTAGCGCGGAACGCCTGGGTAAGTTCGTGTTTGAGCTCGCCCATCATTTCGTCCAGCTTGGAGGAGTTGTAGGAGACCTCCTCCAGTCCGGCGCGAAGTGACTTGATCAGGCCCGGAACCACGCGGACCCATTGATCCCGCTCTTCATCTTCCTGATGGGGATGCAGGCACCAGATCAGGTCATCCACGACGCGAACGGATTCCTGCCAGCGATGTTCCACATCGTCCCGCAGATAAGCGAGAAACATGACCCGGCTCCAGCCATTCAACAGGATGCCGCGGATCGATTCCGGGAGGCGGTAACGACCGATTTTCTCCTGCAACACCTGATCCACTGTTTCCTGGGCTTTCTGGGATTTGATGCGACCGCGCTCGGATTCCCGCGTCCGCTGTTCCACCAGCGACGCTTTGCGGTTCTCCCTCGCCAGATACTGTTCGAATTCTTCGCCAAGGGTTTCAAACAGGGTCAGATCGCCATCAAACTCGTTCAGAATTCTTTGCACGATGGTGTGGATCTGGTCGTAAAGTTTGTCCCGGGTCTTTTCGTCGCTGTCGCTCCAGCCGATGCCGGCACGGGCCAGCGAGTTCAGCAGGCGCCGTGCAGGGTGAGTGGCGCGGCTGAAGAAACTCTTGTCTTTGATCACGACCTTGAGAATGGGGATCTGCAGCCGGCTGATCAGCACCTGAATGGGGGCGGACAGGTTGTAATCGTCGAGAATGAACTCGAACAGCATCGACACGAGGTTGATCAGGTCCTCGTCCATCTCGTTCAGCGCCGGTGTTTTTCCCTCGGCCGCTGCGCTGCGTGCCAGTAGCTGCTCCACAACCTGATGCAAATCCACGGTGACGGGTTCGCCGGCACTCAGGTTCTCCCCGGCGGTGGCGGCGGGTTGTTGGGGCAGGGCGCTGAGCAGGGCGACCAATTCCGCACCTCCTATGACTTGAAAATTTGGATCGGAAGCCCGCGATGGTGCACCGGCATTGGCCCGCTGCAGCGACAGCATGTGGCGGATCTGCTCGAAGATGGCGTCGTCACCGCTGTGGGCGCCCTGGCTACCCTGGGAACTTTCCGCGCCGGCAGGGGGCTGACTGCCGCCATCAGGCGCCTCCGGCCGGCTTCGCTGCTGGCCGGTCTTGCCGTGGTAACGGAAATTAGGAATGACGCCGGCCTGAATCAGGATCCGGTTGGCTTCATCGAGCAGCATGCCGAGGTTGGACACCACGTAGCGATCAAACTGTTTCAGCAGGATGAGCCGCTCACGAATCTGAATCTCGAGCGCCTGAATGGCTTCCGTAAAGGCGTGGCACAAGTGCTCCGGAGACATGGGGTTGACCGGGGATTCGTCGCTGGCGTCGGGGTATACCGCACTGAATCGTGCCTGAAGCTGGAGCAATGGGCCCTGAAAATGGGCTTTTGCCTTGGCAATCATGGCGTTAAGAGCTACCTGTTCTTCCAGGTCGTCGTCGCCAACCAGAGCGAGGCTGTCCGCTGACGGAGAGGCGGCTTGCTGGGCATCGTCGGAATGGCCACTGCGCGGCGGGTTGGAAAAGTATTGGGCGACTGCATCCTGGAAGTGCCGCTCGACGCCCTTGCGCTTGATGCGGATTTCCCGCATCGCCTCAAAATAACGGTTCTGTTCGTTGTTGCTGCGGGCATTATTGGCTAACTCGAACAACGAGTCATCCACCGCATCAAAAGCGCCCTGCAGCAGGTCGCCAAGCCCGGCAACCACTGTGTCGCGAATGCGGCTCACCTCCGCCGGCACTGGCCGGGAACTCCCTGCCTCCCTGTGCTCGCGGATATAATGTATGCCGGACTGCTTATTCATGGCCGACTCCTGTTTACGCCTCAACCGGATACATGACCGAGCTTACTGCCTTGTGTTCTGATTATCGGTTAAATCTACCGCATTTTTACGTTTGGTAATACGTCTAAATGATAACAGAAACACGTTGCACAAAAATTTCGGGGCACCCCTCAGGGTGCCCCGTTTATTACCTGGCGGCGCAGATCGTTGGTCTGGGCCGTCAGCTTACGTAGACTGGCCCTATGCCAACGCTCCAGATCACTACGCTGATGGCAAGCAGCGCCACGAGCATCACCAGGCCGACGGTGAGCACCGAGGAGGCAAACATGAAACCCCGGTCCTCGGGAATCTTCATCAGAATCGGCAGGCCTTCATAGAGCAGGTAAACCGCATAGGCGACGGCAACCAGGCCGACTGCCATGTTGACCCAGATGTTGGGGTAGGCCGCAATCACTCCGAGCAAAAACATGGGGGTTGCGGTGTACGCGGCCAGCGTCACTCCCCTGGGGGTGCGATCCTTGACTTCGTAGGTGGCTGCGAAAAAATCGATGAACTTACCCAGCACGTAGATGCCGGAGAGCATGGCGGCGTAGAACAGTGCAGACAGTTGCAGTCCGCTGGATACCGTAAGGCGAGTGACGGCGCCGTCGCCAATTTGCCAGCCAACCTGGGTGGTGCCGACAAACCCCGCAACGGCCGGTATCAGTGCAAGAATCAGGATATGACCGATGTAGAGTTTGCTGACGGATTCGGAATCCCGGCGAATGGCTTCCCATTCACGGTCAGGATGAGTGAGCAGACCAACGGTATGTGTCAGGCTCATGGACAGACTCCTTGTGATTGTTGTTATGTCGCACGCCCATTCAGTCTTGGTGGAATGGCGGTGGCGGTCAAGGAGCTGGTTAAACTTTGATCTTCTAACCCGGTTTTGGCTATAACCAAATTATCTATAACAGGCGGCCAGTTACAGTCGTCCTCGCTTCTTGCGGCGGCCGGGGTGGACAATGGCGGCTTTGACCACGTTGTCCTTGATCTGGAGCACCTCGATGCGGTGCTCGCCCACCTTCAGGCACACGTTGGTTTCAGGGATGTTCTCGAGGGTTTCGGTGATCAGACCGTTGAGGGTTTTCGGGCCATCGGTGGGCATTTTCCATCCCAGCGTTTTGTTGATGGTCCGCAGCGCGGTGGCGCCGTCGATGATGAAGGTGCCGTTATCCTGCGGAATTATGTCTGGGCTGGTGGCCGCGTAGTCGGTGGTGAACTCGCCGACGATTTCCTCGAGGATGTCCTCCAGGGTGGCCAGGCCCAGCACATCGCCGTATTCGTCCACCACCACGCCGAAACGGCGTTTGCCTTTCTGGAAGTTCAGTAGCTGGGTGTTCAGCGGCGTGCTCTCGGGAACGAAGTAGGGCTCCTGGCACAGCTGCATGATCATTGCTTTGTTGATCTCTTCCTGGAGGAGCAGCTTGGAGGCGCTGCGCAGATGCAGGATCCCCTGGATGTTGTTGATGTCGCCCTTGAAGACCGGCAGGCGGGTGTGCTGGCTGCTGCGAAGCTGCCGCAATATGGTGTCGAGGTCGTCGTCGAGGTCGATGCCCACCACGTCATTGCGTGGCACCATGATGTCGTTAACCGTAACGCTCTCCAGATCGAGAATGCCGACCAGCATGTCTTTGTGCTTGGCCGGGATCAGTGCGCCGGCCTCGTTGACCACCGTGCGCAGTTCCTCACGGCTGAGGTGGTCGTTGGCAACGTCATCCGGTGATATGCCCAGCACTTTCAGGATGGCACCGGTGAACAGGTTCACCGCCCACACCAGCGGGTACAGGATCTTCAGCAGCGGGCCGAGGATGTGGCTGGCCGGAAACGCGATTTTCTCCGGGAACAGTGCGGCCAGCGTTTTGGGGGTCACTTCGGCAAAAATGAGGATGACCAGCGTGAGCAGCAGTGTGGCAATGGCAATGCCGGCATCGCCCCAGATGCGGATGGCGATAACGGTGGCAATTGAGGAGGCAAGAATGTTGACGAAGTTGTTGCCGATCAGGATCACGCCGATCAGCTGATCGGTTCGCTGCAGCAGCCCCTGGGCGCGCTTGGCGCCCCTATGGCCGGTCTTCGCCATATGCTTGAGGCGATACCGGTTCAGAGACATCATGCCGGTTTCGGAGCTGGAGAAAAACGCGGATAGCACGATAAGGCCGATCAGAACACTGCCAAGAACGGTCAGGGATGTTTCATTCATCTATGAAATACCAGCTCCAGTACAAATTTGCTGCCGTAGAACGCCAGCATCAGCAGCACGCAGCCTGCAAGGGTCCAGCGACTGGCGGTAATGCCGCGCCAGCCCTTGGTGTAACGACCGACCAGCAATGCCACAAAGACCACCAGGGAGAGCAGGGAAAACAGCGTCTTGTGAGCCAGGTCCTGAGCGAACAGGTCCTCGATAAACAGGGCGCCGGTCACAATGGCCAGTACCAGCATGACCACGCCAGCCCAGACCATCTCGAACAGCAGTGATTCCATCGTTTGCAGTGGTGGCAGGTTGCGGACCAGTGCGCTGTTGTAATTGCGTTTGAGTTGCCGGTTCTGGAAGTAAAACAGGGTTGCCTGGATCGCCGCCAGGGTGAACAGGCTGTAGGCTGTTACCGATAACGCAATGTGTGAGAGCATGCCGTAGCTGTCTTCGGCAACGACCCGCGACGGCGAGTGCGTCACCAGCGACATGATAATCGCCAGTGCCGCGAGCGGGTAGGCTCCGAGGAACAGGGTCTGGACCGGTTTGCGCAGGTTGAGACCGATCAGCAGAAACACGATCAGCCATGAGATCAGTACCGAGCTCTGGAAGAATCCGAAGTCGAATCCGCCGTGGTGGTGCACGGTTTGCGCAATCAGCAGGCCGTGGCTGGTCAGGGCAAGAACGCCGATCAGTGTGGTAATGGCCAGATTCGTGTGTACCCGTCCTCTGAAACTGAGGGCCTGCAGGGCGGTACCGATGCTGTACAGAAAAAGAGAGGTGACCGCGAGAATCAGCGTTCCCATGACTTCCTTTAACCACTGTCTGACTGGGGATCGGTGCTTCTGGTCACCGATTTGACCGGGTTGGTCGTTTCAGGGCGATAGTCTGGTTATAATGTCGCGATTATGCAACAGGAATCAAGGAGCCGGTCCCGGCTTCGTGGTTTGTGCACTCAATTTATCCGGGGTACGGAAGAGCAACATGTTTGAAAACCTCCAAGACCGACTTTCCGGTAGCCTGCGCAAAATTTCCGGGCAGGCGCGGCTTACCGACGACAATATAAAGGACACGCTGCGCGAAGTGCGGATGGCATTGCTGGAGGCGGACGTTGCCCTGCCTGTGGTCAAAGCCTTTATTGAAGGTGTTCGTCAGCGCGCCGTAGGTCAGGAGGTGCAGCGCAGCCTGACCCCTGGCCAGGTGTTCGTAAAAGTTGTCCAGCAGGAACTTGAGCGGGTCATGGGTGAGGGCAACGAGTCCCTCAATCTGGCTGTGCAGCCGCCGGCGGTGATCATGATGGCCGGCTTGCAGGGGGCGGGTAAAACCACCACCGTGGCCAAGCTGTCGCGGTTGCTGAAAGAGCGCCACAAGAAGACTGTCATGGTGGTCAGTGCCGACATCTACCGTCCGGCGGCGATCCGCCAGCTGGAAACGCTGGCTGGCGAGGTCGGCGTCGAGTTCTTCCCGAGCAGCTCGGACCAGGACCCGGTCGACATCGCCGAGGGCGCGATTGCGGCGGCGCGTAAAAAGCACATCGATGTGGTGATTCTGGATACCGCGGGCCGTCTGCATGTCGACGAGCAGATGATGGGTGAGATCGGGCGCCTTCACAAGGCGGTGAATCCCGTTGAGACACTCTTTGTGGTCGATGCGATGACCGGTCAGGATGCGGCGAACACCGCCAAGGCGTTCAATGACGCCCTGCCGCTGACCGGCGTGGTGCTGACCAAGACCGATGGCGATGCCCGTGGTGGTGCAGCGCTGTCCGTTCGTCATATCACCGGGAAGCCGATCAAGTTCCTTGGCGTGGGCGAGAAGTCCGACGCGCTTGAGCCCTTCCACCCGGATCGGGTCGCTTCGCGGATTCTCGGCATGGGCGATGTGCTCTCCCTTATAGAGGAAGCAGAGCGCAAGCTTGACCAGAAGAAAGCCCAGAAGCTGACCAAGAAAATCAAGAAGGGCAAGGGGTTTGACCTGGAGGATTTTCGCGATCAGTTGCAGCAGATGAAAAGCATGGGCGGCGTTGCCGGTCTGATGGACAAGTTGCCAGGCATGGGGCAGATGGCCCAGATGGCCCAGCAGCAGGTCAATGACAAGTCCATGGGCCAGATGGAGGCGATCATCTGCTCGATGACCCCGAAAGAACGCCGGTACCCGGATGTGATCAATAATTCCCGCAAGCGCCGCATCGCAACGGGGTCGGGCACCCAGATCCAGGACGTGAATCGCCTGCTCAAGCAGCACAAGCAGATGCAGAAGATGATGAAGAAATTCGGCAAGAAAGGCGGTATGGCCAACATGATGCGCGGCCTCGGCGGGATGATGCCGCCAGGGGGCGGAGGCGGTGGTATGCCGCCGTTTGGCCGTATGTAGAAAGCCGTACACAGAAAACCGGGTTTCACTGAGTTTCCCTGTTTTCTTTGGCGCTTAATTAGCATAGAATAGCGCCCCTTTCGAGTATGGGTCTTCACGCCGGCCGCTTTCCGGGCGGTGTGAATCGTACAAAGTTCGTACAACAGAACAGGATATTGGTTAAATGGTAACAATCCGTTTGGCTCGCGGCGGCTCCAAGAAGCGCCCGTTCTATCACCTTGCAGTCACCGACAGCCGCAAATCCCGCGACGGTCGTTTTATTGAGCGTGTTGGTTTCTTCAACCCGATCGCCCGTGGTCAGGAAGAGCGTCTGCGTGTTGATCGTGAGCGCGTCGAATTCTGGCTGGGCCAGGGGGCACAGACCAGCGATCGCGTTGCCCAGCTGCTGAAAGGCGCTGAGTAAGTTCGTATTATTCCGGGGTTAAAGGCATGACGCAGCGTTCGCAGGAAACTGTGATTGGCCGGATAACCTCGGTGTTTGGGGTCAAGGGTTGGCTGAAAGTCTTCTCGTTCACCGACCCCAGAGAAGGAATTCTCAATTACCGGGACTGGACGCTGGATCTGGACGGTAAGCGGATTCCCGTCACGCTTGAAGAGGGTCGCCGCCAAGGGCAGGGGATCGTCGTCAGGCTGAAGGGTATCAACGATCGTGATGTGGCCCACAGTTACTGTGGCGCGGAAATCAGGGTGCCTATTGCTGAGTTGCCGGCGCTACCCGAAGGGGAGTTTTACTGGCATCAGTTGGAGGGGCTCGAGGTTTTCACCGTCGAAGGCGAATGCCTGGGTGCGGTGCATCATCTGATCGAGACAGGCTCAAACGATGTTCTGGTGGTGAAGTCCAGCGCGGCTTCCATCGACCAGCGCGAACGGCTGATTCCTTATCTTCCGGACCAGGTGGTTCGGGAAGTGGATCTGGCCGGGCAACGCATGATTGTCGACTGGGACCCGGAGTTCTGACGGGTGTGGATTGGCGCAGTCAGTCTGTTCCCGGAAATGTTTGGTGCGGTAACCGACTATGGCATCACCGGTAGGGCGGTTCGTGACGGTCTTTTGACCTTCAGGAGCTGGAACCCCCGGGAATTCACCCATGACCGGCACCGCACGGTTGACGACCGGCCCTATGGCGGTGGTCCCGGCATGCTGATGAAGATTCAGCCGCTGCGGGATGCCATCCATGCGGCGCGGGAAGCGGCACCCGGCAACGCCTGTGTGGTGTACCTTTCGCCCCAGGGCGAGACCCTTAACCAGACGGTTGTAGAGTCGCTTGCGGCGGAAGAGAACCTGATTCTGGTCGCGGGTCGATACGAGGGTGTCGATGAACGCCTGATATCGGCGGAAGTCGATAGGGAAGTGTCGCTGGGTGACTTTGTTCTGTCCGGCGGCGAACTGGCAGCCATGGCTGTTATTGATGCGGTTACACGCCTCATCCCCGGAGCGCTGGGTCATGCGCAGTCGGCGGAGCAGGATTCCTTCGCTGACGGTTTGCTGGATTGTCCGCACTACACCCGGCCCGAGGTTTACGAAGGTCAGGCGGTGCCGGATGTATTGTTAGGCGGTCACCATGATCAGATCCGGCGTTGGCGACTGAAGCAGTCGCTGAGGCGAACCCGGGAGCGACGCCCCGACCTGCTCGAGCAGCGGGTGTTTACGGACGAAGAGCGTGAGCTGCTGGAAGAAATTTTGAACGAACCGGGTGCCTCTGAATCATCAGGGCATTAAAAGATTGGGTATCAGGAGCATACGATGAGCGGCAAGAACAACATCATCAGTCAACTTGAAGCAGAACAGATGACCAAGGAAATCCCTGCGTTCGCGCCGGGTGACACCGTGGTTATTCAGGTTCGTGTAACTGAAGGCAACCGTGAGCGTCTGCAGGCGTTCGAAGGCGTTGTTATTGGTAAGCGCAACCGTGGCATGAACTCCTCGTTCACCGTGCGTAAGATCTCTTACGGCGTGGGCGTTGAGCGTACTTTCCAGACTCACTCCAAGCTGATCGACAGCATCAGTGTGAAGCGTCGTGGTGACGTGCGTCAGGCCAAGCTTTACTACCTGCGCGACCTGTCTGGTAAGGCAGCTCGTATCAAGGAAAAGCTGGGCTGATCAGCTATCGCTGGACAGAGAGCTTGAGAAAAAGGCAGCCATCGGCTGCCTTTTTCGTTTGTGGCTGATATAACTCTTCCGCCGTTCCACAGATATCCAGGCTTGTTCCCATGGCAGTGAAGCGCAGATCCCGCCCCGAACTCCGCCCCGACGATGAGGAGGTCATCGGTCGTTTCACCGACGCTATCTGGCTGGAGGACGGTCTGGGTGAGAAAACCCGCATGGCCTACCGCAGTGACCTGGAAAGGCTGGCCGTGTGGCTGATGGGGCAGCCAGGGCGGCCGCTGCTGACAGCGGTGCGTCGGGTTGATTTGCTGGCGTGGATCTCTCGCGGGCTGGCGGAAGGGCTCAAGACCTCCACGGCCGCGCGCCGGCTGTCCGGGCTGCGACGTTTCTATCGCTTTCTGCTCCGGGAGGGCGTAATCAGTGAAGATCCCACCCTGCAGATTGAAAGCCCGCGGCTGCCGCGCCGCTTGCCGGATTCGCTGACCGAGCAGGACGTGGAATCATTGCTGGCGGAGCCCGACCCCGGCGTACCCATCGAGCTTCGGGACAAGGCGATGATGGAGATTCTTTACGGGTGCGGTTTGCGGGTCTCCGAACTGACCGAGTTGCGGGTTGATCAGGTGAATCTGCGCCAGGGGGTGGTGCGGATTACCGGTAAGGGCGGCAAGGAGCGGCTGGTGCCGCTCGGCGAGGAAGCAATCGACTGGCTGATGCGGTACATGAAGGAGGCTCGTGGTGAGCTGCTGAAGGGGCATCCCTCGGATGCGCTGTTTCCCGGCAGCCGCCCGGTGGCGATGACGCGCCAGACCTTCTGGCACCGGATTCGTCACTACGCCCTGCGCACCGGCATTCGCAAGCATCTGTCGCCCCATACCCTGCGACATGCCTTTGCCACGCACCTGCTGAACCACGGTGCGGATCTGCGAGTGGTCCAGATGCTGCTGGGGCACGCGGATCTGTCGACCACCCAGATCTACACCCACGTGGCCCGTCAGCGCCTGCAGGCACTGCATCAGGCTCATCATCCCCGTGGCTGAGCGGGGGCTTTTCGGGTAAGGTAAGGCGCCTGTCACCGTGGCTGAACTTTAGCGTCGCCGGCGTGTCGCAGTAGATTGATCAAGGCGCCGGGTATGTTGAGGCGGCGCACACGATAACCGGGAGTGGAAGTCACTATGTTTGCCAAGATTCAGATCAGATCGACCCTGGCCGTTTTCCTGCTGATGGCGGGGCTGACCGGCGCTCAGACCGCCTCCGCGGGCGAAACCGAGGAGCGGATCGCCGCGCAGTTGACCAGGGCGGTACCCGGCCTTCGGGTGACGGAGGTTCGCGAGTCCGAGGCGCCCGGGCTGTACGAAGTCGAGAGCAACAATGGCGATACCATCTATACCACCAAAGACGGCCGTTACCTGTTGACCGGTGATTTGCTGCAGATTACCGAAAACGGTATAGCCAACGTGTCCGAGCGCAATCGCGCAACCCGGCGCCAGAAGCAGATGGCTGCCTTCGGTAGTGATGGTGTGATCACTTTTCCCGCGGATGGCGACGAAAAAGCCGAAATCGCGGTGTTCACGGACATCGACTGTCCCTACTGCCGGAAAATGCACGACGAGGTGCCGGAGCTGAATAGTTACGGCATCACCGTGCACTACTATGGTTTCCCGCGTTCTGGCCCTGACACCCCGTCGTTCAGAAAGTACGTCTCTGTGTGGTGCAGCGACGATCAGCAGGCGGCAATGGACGATGCCAAGGCGGGCAAGGCTGTCGAGGCCGAGAGTTGCGAAAACCCGGTTCAGGCCCAGTACAATCTCGGTGGGCAGGTAGGGGTAACCGGAACCCCCGCCATCGTTCTCGAAGACGGCAATATGGTGCGTGGTTACGTTCCTGCGAAACAGCTCGCAGAGGGACTCGGCGTACTGTGATTCGGGGCTTATTCAGTGTGCCCTTAACCGGTATACTATGCCCCCTTGAGACAAGCCCATGAAAACCCATCAGCACCCCCAGCGGGATCAGAGGTGAAAGTTTGAAAGACGTCAGTGTCGGAATCTGCGGATTGGGAACCGTCGGCGGCGGTACGTTCAACGTACTGACCCGCAATGCCACTCTCATTGCCGGTCGTGCCGGTTGCAACATCCGGATCAGTCGGGTTGCCAGCCGGACCCGTCGTGATGATATTGATCTGGGGGATACACCGTTCAGTACCGACATTTTTGACGTGGTCAACGATCCCGCCATTGAGGTCGTGGTGGAACTGATTGGCGGCTATGAGACCGCCCGCGAACTGGTCCTTGCGGCGATCCGCAATGGCAAGCACGTAGTGACGGCCAACAAGGCGCTGATTGCCGTTCATGGCAACGAGATTTTCGAAGCGGCCGAGAAAGCGGGCGTGATCGTGGCCTACGAGGCCGGCGTGGCCGGTGGCATCCCGGTCATCAAGGCGGTACGCGAGGGCATGGCGGCCAACCGCATTGACTGGATCGCCGGGATCATCAACGGCACTGGTAATTACATCCTCACCGAAATGCGCGCTGGCCGCGAATTCGCGGAGGTGCTCAAGGAAGCCCAGGATCTGGGGTACGCCGAGGCGGATCCCACCTTCGACGTCGAGGGGATCGATGCGGCCCACAAGCTGACCATTCTGGCGTCCGCCGGTTTTGGCGTGCCGCTGCAGTTCGAGAAAGCCTACACCGAAGGAATTTCCGAGATCACCCCCTATGACATCGCCCACGCCGAGTTGCTGGGTTATCGCATCAAGCACCTGGGCATTGCCCGTCGCCGCGATGACGGCATCGAGCTGCGAGTGCATCCGACCCTGGTTCCCAGAAGCCACCTGATTGCGCAGGTGGATGGCGTGCTCAATGCGGTATTGGTCGATGGCGATGCGGTCGGCCAGACCATGTACTACGGTCCGGGCGCCGGAGACGAGGCCACCGCGTCAGCGGTGATTGCGGATATCGTCGATGTGGCGCGTTCCGTGGCGGCCCAGAGCAGCCAGCGGGTGCCCTATCTCGGGTTTGACCCGTCGGCGCTGGAAGAGCTGGGTGTGCTGTCCATGGAGGACATCCAGTCAGCCTACTACCTGCGCATCACCGCCCTTGATCGCCCCGGCGTGCTGGCGAAAGTGGCATCGATTCTCAGCGAGCATGGCATCAACATCGAGTCGATCATGCAGAAGGAGTCGGAGCTTCAGGATGGCCGCATTCCTGTGATCATCCTGACCCACACCGTTCAGGAGCGTCAGGTGAATCGCGCCATTGAAGAGCTTGAGGCTCTGACGGATATCGACGGTAAGGTTGTTCGCATCCGCGCTGAAAACTTCAACTGACAGGTACGCACGTGAGATACATCAGTACGCGGGGCGAAGCACCCGCACTGGGCTTTGAGGATGTTCTGCTAACCGGGCTGGCCACCGACGGAGGGCTGTATGTGCCCGAGTCGCTGCCGCACTTCAGTCTGGAGGAAATTCGTAGCTGGCGCGGCCTGTCCTACAGCGAGCTGGCGTTCAATGTCATGCATCCGTTTGTGGATGATGCCATTCCGGCGGACGACTTCCGCGCCATGCTGGATGAAACCTACAGCGTGTTTGCCCACCAGGCGGTGGCGCCGCTGGTACAGCTCGACGCCAATGAGTGGGTGATGGAGCTGTTCCGTGGCCCGACCCTGGCGTTCAAGGATTTCGCGCTGCAGCTGCTGGGCCGCCTGCTGGATTACGTGCTGGAGAAACGCAAGCAGCATGTGGTCATCATGGGGGCCACCTCCGGCGATACCGGTTCCGCGGCCATCGAAGGCTGCCGTCGGTGTGAGCATGTGGATATCTTCATCCTCCACCCCCACGAGCGGGTGTCCGAGGTTCAGCGTCGCCAGATGACCACGGTCAAGGGTGACAATATTCACAATATTGCGGTTCGCGGCAATTTCGACGACTGCCAGCGCATGGTGAAGGAGAGCTTCGGCAACCAGTCTTTCCTGGGTGGCAAGACCCAGCTGGCAGCGGTGAACTCCATCAACTGGGCGCGGATCATGGCCCAGATTGTCTATTACTTCCAGGCGTCGCTGGCGCTGGGCGGCCCCGATCGCAGCATGGCGTTTTCGGTCCCCACCGGTAATTTCGGCGACATTTTCGCCGGTTATCTGGCCAAGAAAATGGGGCTGCCGATCTCCCAGCTGGTCATCGCGACCAACCGAAACGACATTCTTCACCGCTTTATGAGCGGTAACAAATACGAGCAGCACCAGCTTGAGCATACCCTGTCGCCGAGCATGGACATCATGGTATCGAGCAATTTCGAGCGCCTGTTGTTCGACCTGCACGGTCGCGATGGCGCCGCGGTCAAGTTGCTGCTGGAGAATGCCGCCAAAGGCCCGGTCAGCATTGAAGACTATCGCTGGCGCCACGCCCGCAAGCTGTTTGACAGCGATGCGGTGGACGATAAGGCAACGTGCGATACCATTCGCGAGATCTTCGATCGCAACGAATATCTGCTCGATCCCCACACCGCTATTGGCGTGAAGGCGGCACGTAACTGTCGCCGTGACAAGACCGTGCCGATGATCACTCTGGGCACTGCCCACCCGGCAAAGTTCCCGGATGCGATCGCCGAAGCCGGGCTGACGGTGAAACCCGAACTGCCGGCCCATATGGCGGATCTGTTCGAGCGGGAGGAACGATACACGGTGCTGGATAACAACATCGCGGGTGTCCAGGAATTCATCGCCCAGAACTGGAAGAATACCTGACCCGGTATGCCCTCAAAAACGATCCTGCGTCGCCCCCGGCCCGAAGTCACCCATGGCTGGGGGCACAATCTGCCGCCTTTGCTTCGCCGTCTGTACGCGGCCCGTGGCATCACTTCTGATGAACAGCTGAGTTATACCCTGAAGCATCTGGCCTCGCCGCTGGAGTTGCGCGGAATTGATCGTGCCGTGGAGCTGCTGTCGGAGGCCATCGCTGCTCAGCAATCGGTGATGATCCTCGGGGATTTTGATGCCGATGGCGCCACCAGTACGGCTGTGGCCATGCTGGGTCTGTCCATGCTTGGCCTGCAGAGCGTCGACTTTCGCGTGCCGAGCCGCTTTGCGGACGGCTACGGTCTCACCCCCGGTATCATTCATCGCCTGAGGGAAGAAGGCGAGTTGCCGGATCTGTTGGTGACTGTCGACAATGGCATCTCCGCCATCGAGGGCGTCCGGGCTGCGAAAGAGCTGGGTGTTCGTGTCGTCATCACCGACCACCACCTGGCGGGCGAAACCCTGCCGGAGGCAGACGCCATTGTGAACCCGAATCAGCCGGGTTGCCCGTTCCTCAGTAAACATGCCGCCGGTGTCGGCGTGATGTTCTATGTGCTTACCGCGCTGCGAAAGCACCTGAGGGAACAGGGCAGGCTGCCGGAACCGCAACCCAACCTCGGTACCCTGCTGGACCTGGTGGCGCTGGGCACCGTTGCCGACGTGGTGCCGCTGGATCACAACAACCGTATCTTTGTGGAACAGGGGCTGCGCCGCATTCGCCAGGGGGAGGCGCGCCCGGGCATTCTGGCGCTGCTGGAAGTTGCGGGTCGCGACCACACCGCCATCAGCTCCACCGATCTTGGCTTCGTGGTTGGACCGCGCCTCAACGCCGCCGGTCGTCTCGACGACATGAGCATCGGCATCGCCTGCCTGTTGGCCGACAGCCCGGACGAAGCCCGCCGCCTGGCGCAAGAGCTGGACACCTTCAACCGCGAGCGCCGCACCATCGAAAAGGACATGAAAGCCCAGGCCCAGGACCTGCTGGCGTCCATGTCCCTGGGTGTGGATGGATTGCCCTGGGGGTTGGCGCTGTTCGACCCCGACTGGCATCAGGGGGTGATCGGCATCCTCGCCGCCCGCATTCGTGAGCAGACCCATCGCCCGACGGTGGCGTTTGCCGCCGACGATAACGGCGAAGACATCAAGGGCTCCGCCCGTTCCATTCCCGGCCTGCATATTCGCGATGCCCTGGCGGTCGTGGATGCGCGGCACCCGGGCCTGATGAAAAAATACGGCGGCCACGCCATGGCCGCCGGTATGACCCTGGCGAAGGTAGACCTGAACACTTTCTGCGAGGCTTTCGACAAAGCCGTACGGGATACCCTCACCGCGGAAGATCTGGAAGCCGCCATCGTCACCGACGGCCCGCTGACCACCGAGGAGCTGAGCCTTGACACCGCCACCCTGCTTAAACGAGCCGGCCCCTGGGGGCAGCATTTCCCGGAACCGCTGTTTGATGGCGAATTCCGCGTCGTCAGCCAGCGCATCGTCGGCGAAAACCACCTGAAACTGGTGCTCCAGCCCGCGGATGGCAACGGCATTGTTGATGGCATCGCCTTCAACACCGGCCCGGAAGTGCCGGACTACACCCGAACCGGCGCAAGGGTGGTGTACAAGCCGGACTCCAATACCTTCCGTGGCCGCACGAATCTGCAGTTGCTGGTGGATTATCTGGAACCGCTGACCTCCTGATTAGCCGAAGATTTGTCGGATTAGGAGGCGCTGCCTCTAATCCGACCTACGGGCTGGCCCGGAGCGGGATGGCACTCATGTCTGCCGGTTTCGGTGTGGAGGTCGCTTTTCTGCAGGGACAAAGGTGTCTGAGCGCAGCGAGTTCTTTTCCCGAAAGAAAAGCGACCCCCACACCGGAACCAGCCCCCCCACCGACCGACCCGCACAAAACAAGCCCATCCCACAGGCTGATTTACAATCAGAATTCCGGTAGAATTCCGCCTCTGTTTTTACTCTCCATTTTCAAGAGCGAGTAAGGGTTTCATGGAAATCAATCCCATTGTGACGAAGATTAAAGACCTTCGTGAGCGCACTGAAGCGCTCAGGGGGTATCTTTGACTACGATCAGCGTAGCGAACGGCTGGTCGAAGTAGAACGGGAACTGGAAATGCCCACCGTGTGGGACGATCCCGAGCGTGCTCAGGCCTTGGGCAAGGAACGCTCGGACCTCGAACTGATCGTACGCACCATCGACAACCTCACCTCCGGCCTGGAAGACGCCGAGGGCCTGCTGGAAATAGCGGCCGAGGAAGAGGACGAAGGCACCGTGGGTGAAATCGAAGCCGATCTGGAAGGCCTCGACAAGGAACTGGAGAAGCTCGAGTTCCGGCGCATGTTCTCCGGCGAAATGGACGCCAACAACGCCTACCTCGATATCCAGGCCGGTTCCGGCGGAACCGAAGCCCAGGACTGGGGCAACATGCTGCTGCGCATGTACCTGCGCTGGGCGGAACGTCGTGGATTCAAGGCGGAAATCGTCGAGTTGCAGGAAGGTGAAGTGGCCGGCATCAAAAGTGCCACCGTTCACATCCAGGGCGACTACGCGTACGGCTGGTTGCGCACCGAGACCGGTGTTCACCGGTTGGTCCGCAAGTCACCGTTTGATTCGGGCAACCGTCGCCACACCTCATTCTCCTCGGTGTTTGTGTCACCGGAGGTGGACGACAGCTTTGAGATCGAAATCAACCCGGCGGACCTGCGTGTGGACGTGTACCGCGCCTCCGGTGCCGGTGGTCAGCACGTTAACCGGACCGAATCCGCCGTGCGTCTGACCCATAACCCCACCGGGATCGTGGTGGCCTGCCAGGCTGGCCGCAGCCAGCATCAGAACAAAGATCAGGCGATGAAACAGCTCAAGGCCAAGCTGTTCGAGCGTGAGATGCAGGAGCGCAACGCTGAAAAGCAGAAAGCCGAAGATGCCAAGGCCGACATCGGCTGGGGCAGCCAGATCCGCTCCTACGTGCTGGACGACAGCCGCATCAAGGATCTGCGCACCAAGGTTGAAACCAGCAATACCCAGTCGGTGCTGGACGGTGATGTCGACAAGTTCATCGAAGCCAGCCTGAAGATGGCGCTGTAAACCAGCGCCATCGCCACGCTAACCCGGACAATTCCCGATTTTTGCGAGCCAACATGACCGATCACACCCCGAATGCACAGCCAGAGGATAACAAGCTGATTGCCGAGCGCCGCGCCAAGCTGTCAGAGATGCGCGAGCAGGGCAACGCCTTTCCCAATGACTTCCGTCGCGACGCCACCGCCGCCGAGCTGCTGGCGAAATACGGTGACAAAACCAAGGAAGAGCTGGCGGAAATGGGCATCACCGTGGCCATTGCCGGCCGCATGATGCTGGATCGCAAGGCGTTCAAAGTGGTTCAGGACATGACCGGGCGCATTCAGATCTATGCCTCCAAGGATGTCCAGAAAGACACCAAGCACTGGGACCTGGGCGACATCGTGGGTGTGCGCGGCGTTCTGTGCAAGTCTGGCAAGGGCGATCTGTACGTGAGCATGGACGAGTACACCCTGCTCACCAAATCGCTGCGGCCGCTGCCGGAGAAGCACAAGGGCCTGACGGATACCGAAGCCCGTTACCGTCACCGCTACGTTGACCTGATGGTGAACGAAGACAGCCGCCGTGTGTTCCATGCGCGTTCGAAAATCATCAGCACCATGCGTCAGTACTTTACCGACCGGGATTTCATGGAAGTGGAAACCCCGATGCTGCAGGTGATCCCCGGCGGCGCCACGGCGCGACCGTTCGTGACTCACCACAACGCCCTCGGTATCGACATGTACCTGCGCATTGCCCCGGAGCTGTTCCTCAAGCGACTGGTGGTGGGTGGCTTCGAGCGGGTGTTCGAGATCAACCGCAACTTCCGCAATGAAGGGCTCTCAACCCGTCATAATCCCGAATTCACCATGGTGGAGTTCTATCAGGCCTACGCGGATTACAACGACCTGATGGACCTCACTGAAGACATGCTGCGCACCATTACCCAGAAAGTGCTGGGCACCACCACGGTGGTGAACACGCGCACGCTCAAGGGCGGTGAAGAGGAAGTCATTGAATACGATTTCGGTAAGCCGTTCGAGCGCCTGAGCGTGGTGGACGCGATCCTGCGCTACAACCCGGACATCACCGCCGCGCAGCTGGCGGATGATGCCAGCGCCCGTCAGGTGGCGAAAGACCTTGGCATCCACCTCAAGGAAGGCTGGGGACTCGGCAAGGTGCAGATCGAGATCTTCGAAGCGACGGCGGAGCATCGCCTGATGCAGCCGACCTTCATCACCGAGTACCCGAAAGAAGTGTCGCCCCTGGCACGCTGCAAAGACAGTGATCCGTTCGTCACCGAGCGTTTCGAATTCTTTGTAGGCGGCCGCGAGATCGCCAACGGCTTCTCGGAGCTGAACGACGCGGAAGATCAGGCCGAGCGTTTCCAGGCCCAGGTTGCCGAAAAGGACGCCGGCGACGACGAAGCTATGTTCTATGACGAAGACTATGTCATGGCCCTGGAATACGGCCTGCCGCCGACCGCCGGTGAGGGCATTGGTATCGACCGCCTGGCCATGTTGCTGACCAACTCGCCGTCGATCCGCGATGTCATCCTGTTCCCGGCCATGCGCCCGGAACACAAGGCTGAAGCCCGCAAAGACGAGGAGTAATCCCATGCACCCGGTGGAGGTACTGGCCAGCCAGCTGAGGCCCGACCGGGGCTGGAGTGAACACCTGAACGCCGAATTCCGCCAGCCCTACATGCAGCAGCTGGCGGAATTTCTGGCCGATGAAGAGCAGGCCGGCAAGACCCTGTTTCCGGCCAGCCACCACTGCTTCAACGCCCTCAACAGCACGCCGCTGGATCAGGTCCGCGTGGTGATCCTCGGCCAGGACCCCTACCACGGCCCCGGCCAGGCCCACGGCCTGTGTTTCTCCGTCCGACCGGACGTACCCCCACCCCCGTCACTGGTGAATATCTTCAAGGAAATCCGCGAGGATCTGGGGGTTGAACCACCGGATCATGGCTGCCTGCAGCCATGGGCTGAGCAGGGCGTGTTACTGCTCAATAGCGTGCTGACCGTGGTACAGGGGCAGGCGGGTGCTCATCAGGGCAAGGGCTGGGAGACGTTTACCGACAGGGTCATCGAAACCATCAACCGGGAACGGCAGGGCGTGGTGTTTCTGCTCTGGGGCAGTTACGCGAAAAAGAAAGGCCGGCACATCGACCGCAGCCGTCATCACGTGCTGGAAGGTCCGCATCCATCACCGTTGAGCGCCTACCGGGGTTTCTTCGGCTGTAAGCATTTCTCGAGAGCGAACGACTGGCTTAAACAGGAAGGTTTGGCGCCTGTAGATTGGTCGCTACCCTCAAAGGCCAAACTTCTGGAGCGCTATCACCGAGAGTCGCGAGCGTAAGCGAGTGGCCCGGGCTACCAAAAACCGTGCGGAGCCATGGATGGCGGAGCCGAGCGTACAGGGACGTATTTACAGCGTGTTTTGGGGAGCCCGGGCCACTCGCTGGAGCGGCCCACTCCAGAGTGAGCAAGGCGCCTGGAGCTATTTGAGCAAAGCCATGGCCGCTTCCATCTGGGCGTTCAGATCCTCTTCCTCGCTCATGTCGGAATTGGGATCAATGCCCAGCCGCCCGAACGCCGTCACGGTATTCCAGTCCATTTCCGTCCACGGATGATCAGATCCGGCAACCAGTTGCAGGTTGGCCACCGTGACCAGATCCGCAAAGTCCGCAGCCGGTACCTCGCGCTGGAAGCTGGTGTACTCCAGTGGCACGTTCTGCAGCTCTTTCGGGAAATCCCACTTCTTGAGGATTTCCGCACCCAGGCGAGGGTGCAGCTCGTCAATGACATTATCCAGCATGATGCTGCTGATCTGAATGTCCTGGTCTTCCACATAACGCAGGATTGGCAGCACGCCGATCAGATGAACCAGGCCGGCGAGTGTCGCCTGATCCGGTTTCAGCCGGGTGTAATGCTGGGCCAGTACATGGCAAACGCCGGCCACTTCCGTACTGGTCTGCCAGGTCGCACGCAGACGCTTGTCGATCATGTCAGAGGTGGCCTGGAACATCTGTTCCATCGCCAGCCCCATGGCCAGATTGCTGGTATAGGCCATGCCCAGCCGGCTGACCGCCATGTTGAGGTTCTCAATGGCGCGGCTGCCGCGGAACAGCGGGCTGTTGCAGACGCGAATGATGCGGGCGGACAGCGCCGTGTCGTTGCTGATCACTTTGACCAGATCCATGATGGCGGAGTCCTCGGACTCCGCAATGTCCCGCACCTGCAGAGCTACCTCGGGCAATGTGGGGAGCACCAGCTTGTCGTTGTCGATGGCGCTGATAAGGTCGTTCTTGATGGTTTCAACAATATTCGACATGGTCAGATGAGGTCCGTCGTTTTGATTGCTGCTGCCCGCATGGACGCCGGGCAGGCACGAAAATATTCAGATATATGAAGTACTTTATAGCAAAAACTCGGTCAAATGCCTGTCAACTTATGTATCTGAATCGGCTGCGCTGTCCTGCTCCGGCACCGCATAGGGCAGTGCAAGACGATGGAGCGGCTCTTCCGGTGAGCTCTGAAGGTGCAGTGCTGAGTTCGCCGCCGTATGACGGACCACCGCCAGGCACTGGCTGGTGCCGTCGGCCAGGCGCACGCTGTTGACTATCTCGCCGACCGGCTTGTCGCCGGAAACGATGGCTGTGCCCGGGTCGGGGGCTGTGGTCACTTTCCCGGTGGCGTAACGGAACAGGCTTTTCTTGAGCTGGCCTAGGAAATGCATCCGCGCAATCACCTCCTGCCCGGTGTAGCAGCCCTTTCGGAAGTGAATGCCGCCGACGTGTTGCCAGTTCAGCATCTGGGGAACATAGGCCCCGGTGGTCTCCGGCGTCAGGCTGGCGATCCCCGCGGCAATCTCGGCGGCGAGCCAGTCGGTCGGGGTTGTCTGGCAGTCAGCGGAGAGTACCTGTGCGACAGCGTGGGGCAGTTCGCCGATCTGCCAGAGTTCGTACCGAGGCTGGCCTTCCGCTGTGCTTTCGGTGCGGATCAGGTGGTGCTGGTCCAGCATTATGCTCGCGCCGGCATCGGACAGTGCGCTGACGTCAGCACCCAGGCGTTCCGCCAGGTCCTCGCCCAGGATGCCTATCACGCGGGCATCGTCGAGTACCGCCATGGAGGTGCCACGGAACAGCATCAGGTATTTGCGCAGCTGGGCGGTGATGTCATCCAGCAGGGCTTCGGGCACGGTCATCAGCACATCGTCACCGTCACGAACCAGGCGGGTCAGGCAGTAGGCCCGGCCTTTGGGAGTCGAGGCTGCCGCGCGGGGCGAGAAGGTGGCCGTGACATCAGCGAGGTTCTGGCTGAACTGACCCTGGAGGAACTTGTCGGTGCCGGCGCCGGCGATGCGGATAACCTTCTGGTTTCCGGCAACCGTCCAGGCGGACGCGGGCAGAGGCTGGCTGGCATGGGGGGTGGCGGAATCTGTCATTGAACACTCCCGGTTCAGATGGTGCTGGCGGATGAACAACTGGGATGACCAAGTCTCAGCCACATCCGGAGTCGACGAAAATCGTCGGGCAGGATATTGCGGAGCCCGGGGCCGAGGTCGGCCAGAATCACCAGACGCGTAGGTGTTCTGGTGTCCGCTGCGCGAATTTTCAAGAGGGTGAGCCGGCGACCAATTCGGCTTTCGGCGGCCACATTGACGGGAACCGGCTCGGCGCCGTCGATGGTCGCGTATAGCTGGCCATGCTCAACGGTCAGCCGGCGAACCCTGTTGCAGGCGCGCAAAACATGATTGCCCCAGCGTCCGGAGCACCTGGGGTAAATAAGGGCGTCAATCCGGCTGGACACGGTTGATGATCATATCCACGATGCGTTGCAGATCCGGATCTTCGGGCCGGCTCCGCTGCATGAACCACTCGAACATGTCGGTGTCTTCGCAGGACAGTAATTTCTCATAACGCGCCTGATCGTCAGCCGGCAGGTCACGATAGACCTCTTCGACGAACGGAACCAGCAGTACATCCAGCTCCAGCATTCCGCGGCGGCTGTGCCACCACAGGCGTTTGTATTCTGTGTTCTCGGGCATACGGTTTCTCGTTCCGCTGTTCAAAAATGTCAGGGTGATGATGTTCTGTAGGTCGTCGGGACTAACACCGTGTCCTGAGGCTCGTTGAGCAGGCCGGGATAGTCCAGGGTGTAGTGCAGCCCGCGACTTTCCTTGCGCTGCAGAGCGGAGCAGATAATTAGGTCGGATACCGTTACCAGGTTACGCAGCTCAAGCAGGTCATTGGTGACCCGATAATTGCTGTAGAACTCGCCGATTTCGCGCGACAGCAGGTCAACACGGTGTTTGGCCCGTTGCAGCCGCTTGGTGGTTCGGACAATGCCGACGTAGTCCCACATAAAATGGCGCAGTTCGTCCCAGTTGTGGGAGATTACCACGTCTTCGTCGGAATCCCGCACCTGACTTTCGTCCCAATCCGGCACTGGCGGGGGTGGTGGGATGTCCGCCTCGCGTCGGGCTATGTCCGCGGCCGCCGCGCGTCCGTAGACCAGGCATTCCAGCAAGGAGTTGCTGGCCATGCGATTGGCGCCGTGTAACCCGGTAAACGCCGCTTCCCCCACCGCGTAGAGCTGGTTGATGTCGGTACGGGCCCGTTCATCGCTGACGATTCCGCCGCAGGTATAGTGCGCCGCCGGCACCACCGGGATAGGCTCCCGGGTGATGTCGATGCCAAATTCCAGGCACTTCTCATAGATGGTGGGGAAGTGATGTTTGATGAAATCCGCCGGCTTGTGGCTGATGTCCAGATACAGGTGGTCGGCGCCCAGGCGCTTCATCTCATGGTCGATGGCGCGGGCAACGATATCGCGCGGGGCCAGTTCGCCGCGGTCGTCGAACCTTTCCATGAAACGACTGCCGTCCGGGAGCTTCAACACCCCGCCTTCGCCCCGCACCGCTTCAGTAATCAGGAATGACTTGGCATGCGGGTGATACAGACAGGTGGGGTGAAACTGATTGAATTCCATGTTGGCGACCCGGCACCCGGCACGCCAGGCCATGGCAATGCCATCGCCCGAGGCACCGTCCGGGTTGGTGGTGTAGCGGTAGGCCTTGCTTGCACCGCCGGTCGCAATCACCGTGAATCGTGCCCGCACCAACTCAACATGGCTGTCTTCAAGGTTGAGGACGTAGGCCCCCACGCAGCGGTTACCGGGGAGTGCCAGCTTGCGGTTGGTGATTAAATCAACCGCCACCCGGCCTGACATCAGGGTGATGTTGGGGCGTTCCGTTGCCTGGCTTGCCAGGGTGGTGGAAACGGCATGTCCGGTGGCGTCGGCAGCGTGAATGATCCGCCGGTGGCTGTGACCGCCTTCCCGAGTGAGGTGAAGCTGGGCGTGTTCGTCGCGGGTGAAGTCGACCCCGGAATCGATCAGCCAGTTGATGCTTTCGTTGCCATGCTCGACGGTAAAGCGGACGGCGTCTTCGTGACACAGGCCCGCGCCGGCATTCAGGGTGTCCTGAATGTGGTTTTCCAGTGAATCGTCGTCGTCCAGTACCGCTGCAATGCCGCCCTGGGCCCACAGGGTTGCGCCGCTGCTGATATCGGCTTTACTGACCACGCCAACACTCAGGTGTGCCGGGAGATTCAGGGCGACAGTAAGGCCGGCAGCGCCGCTGCCGATAATCAGGACATCGTATTCATGAGACTGTGGCATTGGGTCGTTATCGCGGGCCATAATGTGGACGTGTATTGAACTAAACTTTACGCTTGCTGTCTATTTGGCCTGACGAGGGCCGCCCCCCGCAGGGCCATTGCCCGTTTACCCAGCGGACGCCGGACAGCACCATGACGCGAACCAAATCGAGGCAGGCAGGCCAGTTGGCCCAACACACAGAGCGCCCCGGCACCCCGTCCATGAATCCGGATACAGAGCATCAAAAAGGGGAAACCCCTGACAGTCAGACCGACCTTCAGCTGGTGCGGAAGGTGCGCCATGGTGACCGATCCGCCTTTGATCTGCTGGTGGTCAAATACCAGTCGCGAGTGGCTTCCATCATCAGCCGGTATGTGTACGACAGTCAGGAAGTGCTGGACCTGACCCAGGAAACGTTCGTGAAGGCGTTTCGCGCGATGGACCGTTTCCGCGGTGACAGCGCTTTTTACACCTGGCTATACCGCATTGCCGTCAATACCGCGAAGAATTTCCTGGAATCCCGGGGGCGTCGGCCCCAGGGCAGTGCCGATTCCGCGGAAGCGGAAAACTTCGAGGATGGTGCACGGCTCCGTGATAACGCATCGCCGGAAAAACTGCTTCAGCGGGAGCAACTGCAGCAGGCGCTGGGGCGTGCCATCGCGAATCTGCCCGAGGAACTCCGTTCGGCTTTTCTGCTCAGAGAATATGATGGTCTGAGTTATGAGGACATTGCGCGAATTCTGGAGTGTCCTATTGGTACCGTCCGGTCCCGGATCTTCAGAGCCCGGGACGCCGTCGATCGGCAGCTCGAGCCGTTACTCAATAATTCCCTGACATGAATGAGGTTGCATCCTATGGATGATCGTCTCAGAGAAACACTGTCCGCCATGATGGACGACGAGGCCGACGAATTGTCGGTCAGGCGTCTGCTGTCCCATGGTGAGCAGAGCGACGTCCGTGCCCAGTGGCAACGCTGGCAGCACGTGAGGGATCTCATGCATCAGGGGCACGCGCCGGCGGATGCGGTGGATGTCAGTGTTGGTGTCCGGCGTGCGCTGGCCGGCCAGCAGGATTCAGCCATGGAAGCAAGGCTGGCGACAGGCGTGGCCACGCGGAACTGGCGCTGGCCGGCCGTGGCGATGATCAGTCTCGCGCTGATCGTCGGCTTCGGAGCGGGGGCCGGCTGGGACTCGGCGGCGCCGGATAACGGGGTGGCCGAGTATGCCAGCGCCGGGGCGACGGTCAGCGGTAGCCCGGCGTCCGATCCGGTTCAGGAAGTTGCTCTTCAGGGGCTGGATCAGGAGCAGTGGGAGCACCTGAGCCGCTACCTCCTCGAGCATGCCCAGCACAACAGCGTCGGCGCGGGACGGGGGGCCGTAGGCTATGCGCGTCTGGTCAGCGCCTCGGCACCTGCGTACTAGGGGGCGGGTGTGGATAGCTTGATGGTGTACTCGCTGGCGATCAGCCGGTTCCTCCGGAGGGGCAGGGTTCTTGCGTTGGTACTCGTGGCGCTGTGTGTGCCCGCACCGGTGGTGGCAGATCAGTCCCGCACCGCTGAGGAATGGCTGGCCCAGCTTGCGCCGGCGCTGAACATGACGTCCTACCGCGGCGTGTTTGTGTACGCCCGGGGTGATCAGGTCAGTTCCCTTCAGATTGCCCACCGTTACCGGGACGGCATGGTGGAAGAGCGACTGGTGTTGCAGGACGGCGGCAATGGCGAAATCGTCCGTAAAGGCATGCGGGTGGTCTGTGTGCTGCCGGAGCAGGGCCACGTACAACTGGATCAGGTAATACCTTCCGGGCCCTTTGCCGAGGCGTTTGCCAACCAGTTGATGCCAGTGATGCAATGGTACACCCCCGAGTTGATCGGCGAGGACCGCGTGGCCGGATACGATGTGGTGAAAATCGGCCTCAAGGCGCGGGATGAGCATCGATACAGTCACCGGCTCTGGCTGGAAAAATCCACGGGTCTGCTAGTCAAGAGCCATGTGCGGTCGCTACGGGACAGCGTGTTGGAACACTTCCAGTTCACCAGCCTGGAAATCACCGACGACATTGCCGACGCCGAACTTGCTGTGCAGACGCAAGGGTATGAAATAAAACGGGACCTTTCGGCAGAAGCGTCGCCGTCGCCGGCTCCGAGAATGGAAGGCTGGGTATTGCGCTGGCAGCCGGACGGGTTCATGCCCGCGGCAACGCCCCGCTCGGGTAAGGGCCGGGCCGTGGCGTTTTCCGATGGCCTGGCGGCGTTCTCGGTATTTGTCGAGCGGGCAGGGCGAATTGCCATGCCGACGGGGGCCTCGCGCATCGGGGCTACCACGGTCTACATCAGTCAGTTGCAGGTTGCGGGGCAGCCCTTCATGGTGACGGTGGTGGGCGAGGTGCCCCCGGCCACGGCGAAAAAAGTGGCGGAATCCGTTGAAATAGATGACACCATGGCCTTCGAGACCGCAAAGCGATGATTACAGAAACTGGAAAAGTGGTGGCGGTAGACGGTGATCGGGCCTGGGTACAGACCATACGAGCCAGCGCCTGCGAGAGCTGTTCAGCCCGCCACGGATGCGGTCAGCGCGTGCTGGCGTCTGCCTCAGGGGGCCGCGCCAATCAGGTCCTGGTGGTAAACCGCCTCGGTGCGCAGGTGGGCGACAGCGTGGACCTCGCCATTGAAGAATCGGCCCTGCTGCGGGCGTCGCTGCTGGTGTACGCGGTGCCCCTGAGCCTGATGGTGGCAGGCGCGATTGCTGGTCACCAGTGGTCCGGCGGCCAGGATCTGGCGGCCATTCTGGGGGCGATTACCGGAATGGTGGCGGGCTTTTTTGTCGCCAGACGATTACAGCGCAGATCCGGAGATCAGTATGAGCCCCGTATGGTGCGAATCCTGTCTGCGTCGGTCCCGGGTGCGTCGCCCAATCCTACCGTTTTGTAAGTTGAAAAATCCTGTTACGGCGACAGAATGTTCGTAACGTTCTGATAAACAGAGGGTTCTATATGCTAACAACAAGTTCACAGCTTGCGTTGCCAGTCAGGAATCGTCCCAGCTCCTGGGTGATGACGTGGGTGCTCAGCCTGGTGGTGTCACTGTTGTGGCTGCCAGCGGCCCAGGCCCGCGACCTGCCGGATTTCACCGAGCTGGTGGAAGACAACTCCGGCGCTGTGGTGAATATCAGTACTACGAGTAGTACCCCTGCCAAGGGCAGCGGCGGTAGCTATCCGGGAATGCCTTTTGACGAACGCCAGCTGGAGCAGCTGCCGGAATTTTTCCAGGAATTCTTCCGCGGCCCCCAGTCACCGTTCGGGGGTGGTCCGGGACGATCCGAGCCTCGTCGCTCCATGGGGTCGGGATTCATCGTGTCGAGCGACGGATACGTGCTGACCAACAATCACGTGATCGAGGGCGCGGATGAAATTGTTGTGCGGCTGAGTGACCGCCGGGAGCTGCCCGCCACGCTCGTGGGCACCGATCCACGGTCGGATATGGCGGTGCTCAAGATCGAGGATGGGGATGATCTGCCGGTGGTGAAAATCGGCCGCTCTCAGAACCTGAAAGTGGGCGAGTGGGTGCTTGCCATTGGTTCGCCGTTCGGTTTCGATTACACGGTGACTGCAGGCATCGTCAGCGCGCTGGGGCGTTCCCTGCCGACGGAGAACTACGTGCCTTTCATCCAGACCGACGTGGCGATCAACCCGGGAAACTCCGGTGGTCCGCTCTTTAACCTCGACGGCGAGGTTGTCGGTATCAACTCCCAGATTTACACCCGATCCGGTGGCTTCATGGGCGTCTCTTTCGCCATCCCGATCGATGATGCCATGAATGTGTTCCGGCAGATCCGCGACAAGGGGTCGGTTGCCCGTGGCTGGCTGGGGGTGCTGATTCAGGAAGTGAACCGGGATCTGGCGGAATCCTTCGGTCTGAAACGACCGCGCGGGGCCTTGATTGCTGAGGTCATGTCGGGATCACCGGCGGAGGAAGCCGGTCTGCAGGCTGGCGATATCGTGCTGGAATACGACGACGAGGGTGTGGAGCTGTCGTCGGATCTTCCCCCCATGGTGGGCCGCACGCCGGTAGGTGAGACCGCCCGACTGACGGTGCTGCGTGAGGGTCGGGAAATGACGCTGAACGTGGAGATCGGCGAACTGCCGGAGCCGGGAGCGCAGCAGGCCAGTGCGGACCCCGATGAGCAGGGCGGTCCGGCGTCGGCGCCCCTGGGACTGGCGGTTGAGCCGGTACCCTCGGAGCTGGCGGAGTCGGCCGGCCTCAAAGGCGGTGTGCTGGTGACGGGCGTGGGTAGTGGTCCGGCCCTGGAGGCGGGCATCCGCCCCCGGGACGTCATCACCGAAATTCACCGAAAACCGGTGCGTTCGGTAGAGGATTTCCGTCAGGTGATCAGTGAGCTGCCCGATGACCGGGCGGTATCCGTGCGCGTTGTGCGTCAGGGGAGGGCCATTTATCTGGTAATGAAACCCTGATTCATCAACGGTCTGCGGCCCCGGAATCCTGTTCCGTCTGGGACAGGCTCCGGGGCTTTTGATATACTCCCGTGACTTAAAAAGAACGTTGGCCACGGACTGGACCCGCCCGAATGATGAACAAAAAGGAACTTCCCCTACGGACGCTGCTGCAATTCCGCCATGCCTGGGTTGCCTGGCTGTTGCTGGCAGGATGCATCACGGTCACCCTGTTACTCTGGCAGGTGTCTATCCGTCTGGTTGAAGACCGCACCGAAGCCCGCTTCCACACCCAGTCCCTGCAACTGAAGACCGCCATTGAAGAGCGCTTGCTGAATTACGAGCAGGTGCTCGCCGGCAGTGCCGGTTTGTTTGCGGTTGCCGGCGAGGTGTCGCGCGAGCAGTGGCGCGAATACGTCGAAAAGGTGGATATCGACCGCTATTACCCCGGCATTCAGGGTATTGGCTACGTACAGCGGATTGGCGTGCGGCGCATGGCCGACCATATCTCGTCTGTACGGGCCGAGGGAGTTCACAACTACCTGGTAACGCCGCTGGGCTCCGGGCCCGATTATTACCCGATGGTGTACCTTGAACCGGGAACCGAGCGGAACCGTCGGGCGCTGGGCTACGATGCGTTCAGCGATCCGGTGCATCGCCGGGCCATGGAGGAAGCGCGGGATGACGCCGTGCCCACAGTGACCGGCAAAGTCATCCTGGTGCAGGAGGAGCTGGCGGAGGATCAGGCCAGTTTCCTTATGTACTACCCGGTCTACCAGGGCGGCGCGGTTCCGAAGATACGTGCCGAGCGGCGGATGATGCTGGCCGGCTATGTGTTCAGTGCTTTCCGGATGAACAACCTCATCGACGGTATTGTCGGGTTGATCTCGCCTTTCCTGGACGTGCGCATCTATGACGGCGAACGGGTTTCCAGGGAAGCCCAGATGTACGGCTCTAACCTGGGGTCGCTGGACAACGAGTTCAGCTTTGACATGAACCAGACCATCCGTCATGGCGGGCGCAACTGGCTGTTGCAGACCCGCTCGACACCGGCTTTTGATTACCTGGCTTCCGATCCGCGACCGCCTATTGTGCTGGGCAGCGGCCTTGTCATCAGTGTGCTGATGTTTCTGTTGGTGCTCTCGCTGATCCGATCCCGCACCATGGCGCAGGTCGGCGCCGGCCGGTACCGGGCGATCACCGAGGGGGCCGCCAACGTCACCCTGGTGCTCAGTCGCCGGGGCAAGCCACTGTATGCCAGCCCATCAACGAAGGATATTCTCGGGTTTGATCCAGACAAGCTGCCGTCGCTGGATTTCGAGACCATTGTGCATGGGGATGACTGGCCGCAGCTGACCGCAGGTTTCGATGAGGCCGTCAGCGCTCCGGGTAAGCAGATGCCGGTGATCCGCGCCCGAATCCGTGATGCCGAAGGCCAGTGGCGCGACATGGAAGGCACCTACACCGCCATGCTGAACGTGCCGGGTGTAAACGGGGTGGTGCTGAGCCTGCGGGACCTGACGCAACTGAAAGCCGCCCAGTCAGAGCTGCACCGGCTTGCTTTCTACGATCCGTTGACCGGCCTTGCCAACCGTCAGTTGTTCCGCGACCGGTTGAGTCACGTGGTGCGACGCGCCCGTCGCAGTGGTGAGCCGGCGGCGCTGATGTTCCTTGATCTGGATGGTTTCAAGCGGATCAACGACACGCTCGGGCACGATGCCGGGGATGAGCTGCTCACGCAGGTTGCGCAATGGCTGTCCGGTTGCGTGCGCGAAGAGGATTCCGTGGCTCGCCTGGGCGGCGATGAATTTGTCGTGCTGCTATCGCGGATCAGTGGCCCGGAAGCCGCCAGCAAGGTGGCGGACACCATCTTGCGGCGCCTGTGCCAGCGTATTCGTCTGAACGATCATGAAGTGGGGATCACCGTCAGTATCGGGATCACCATGGTGCCTCACGACAGTGAGGAACCGGGCACCCTGATGAAATACGCCGATCTGGCCATGTATCGTGCCAAGGAGCTGGGGCGCAACACCTACCAGTTCTTCACGCCGGCCATGAACATTCAGGCCGCGCGCCGGTTGCTGCAGCAGGAAGAGCTGGCAACGGCGCTCGAAGGCGACCGTTTCGTGCTGCACTACCAGCCCAAGGTGGATCTTGAGTCGGAGCGGGTGATCGGTGTCGAGGCTTTCCTGCGCTGGCATCACCCGGAGAAAGGGCTGGTATCGGCCCAGCAGTTTATCGGCCTGGCAGAGGAGACCGGGCTGATCGTGCGGCTCGGGGAGCTGGCGCTGAGGCAGGCGTGTATCCAGGTCCAGGCGCTGGAGCGGGCAGGCTTCGAGTCACTGAAGATGGCGGTCAATCTCTCGGTCCGCCAGCTGACCGATTCCGGCTTCCTCGACATGATCCGCAAGGTGATTACCGAAACCGGGGTGGCGCCAGAGCGTCTCGAACTCGAGATGCCGGCGGAACTGCTCAACGAGGATCCGCGGATGCTGCGAGAGCTGCTGGTGTCGCTTCACGATCTCGGTGTATGCCTGATCCTCGACGACTTTGGTACCGGCTCCTGTTCGCTGGTCGCGTTGCAGCAGCTGCCGCTGGACGTGATCAAGATCGACCATCGCTTCATTCGGGATATCCCCTACAACGTCAGTGCAACCGACGTCGCCTCGGCGGTGATTGCCCTGGCCCGCAAGCTGCATCTGACGGTTGTCGCGGAAGGCGTCGAGACGCCCCAGCAGCTCAGCTTCCTGAAGACCGCGGGCTGTGCCCAGTGCCAGGGCAACCTGTTCAGTTACCCGCTGGACGAAGACGCCTTGATCGGCTTCCTCATTCGCCAATATGAGCGGCCGCTGATGTCCTGATCATGGCAATGGCGGCCCTTAACCGGTAAAATCACGCCGTTCCCGGATCGCGGTAGCGGCCCCTCCGGGCTCAATCCTTCGTCTTATATGAGTAATCATCGTCTGTGACTGAACTGAGCCGAATCCGTAACTTTTCCATTATCGCCCACATCGACCATGGCAAATCCACACTGGCAGACCGGTTTATCCAGGTGTGCGGTGGCCTGACCGATCGTGAAATGGCCGAACAGGTCCTGGATTCCATGGATCTGGAGCGGGAGCGGGGGATCACCATCAAGGCCCAGAGTGTCACGCTCAACTACAAGGCGCGGGACGGCCAGGAGTACAAGCTCAATTTTATCGATACGCCGGGCCACGTGGATTTTTCCTACGAGGTGTCGCGTTCCCTGTACGCCTGCGAGGGTGCCCTGCTGGTGGTGGATGCCGGTCAGGGGGTGGAGGCCCAGTCGGTCGCCAACTGCTACACCGCCATCGAACAGGGTCTGGAGGTGGTGCCGGTACTCAACAAGATGGACCTGCCCCAGGCCGAGCCAGAGCGGGTGGCTGCCGAGATTGAAGACATCATTGGTATCGAAGCGGCTGACGCGGTGCGCTGCAGCGCCAAGAGTGGTCTCGGCGTGGAAGACGTGCTGGAAGATCTGATCGCCAAGATCCCGCCCCCCAAGGGTGATCGCAGTGCGCCCCTGCAGGCACTGATCATTGATTCCTGGTTCGACAACTACCTCGGGGTGGTGTCCCTGGTGCGGGTCACCGAGGGCACCCTGAAGAAAGGCGACAAGATCGTTATCAAGTCCACCGGCAAGGCCTGGAACGCCGACAAGGTCGGTATCTTCAACCCCAAGCCCACTGACACCAACATTCTGGAAGCCGGTGACGTCGGCTTCGTCGTAGCCGGCATCAAGGACATTCATGGCGCGCCGGTCGGCGACACCATCGTCCATCAGAAGTACTCTGCCGAAACGCCGATGTTGCCGGGGTTCAAGAAGGTCAAGCCCCAGGTCTATGCCGGCCTGTTCCCGGTCAGCGCCGATGACTATGACGATTTCCGCGATGCGCTGGAAAAGCTGACCCTGAACGATGCGTCGCTGTTTTTCGAGCCCGAGAACTCCGACGCCCTTGGTTTTGGTTTCCGTTGCGGTTTCCTCGGCATGCTGCATATGGAAATTATCCAGGAACGTCTGGAGCGGGAATACGATATCGACCTGATCACTACCGCGCCCACGGTAATCTATGAAGTGGTTACCCGGCAGGGTGAGACGGTGTCGGTGGACAACCCGTCGCGATTGCCGGATGTTGGTTCCATAGAAGAAATGCGCGAGCCCATCGTTGAGGCCAGCATCCTGGTCCCCCAGGAGCATCTGGGTAACGTCATTGCGCTGTGCGAAGAGAAGCGTGGTGTGCAGAAGAACATGCACTTCATGTCCACCCAGGTGCAGCTGACCTATGAGCTGCCCATGGCGGAAGTGGTCATGGACTTCTTCGACAGGGTGAAGTCGGCCAGCCGGGGCTTTGCCTCGCTGGACTACCATTTCACCCGGTTCCAGCCGGCCAATCTGGTGCGCCTCGATGTGCTGATCAATGGTGAACGGGTCGATGCCCTGGCGCTGATCGTTCACAAGGAGCAGTCCCACTACAAGGGTCGGCAATTGATCGACAAGATGAAGGAACTGATTCCGCGGCAGATGTTCGATATTGCCATTCAGGCCGCGATCGGCAATCAGGTGGTGGCCCGGGTGACCGTCAAGGCGCTGCGCAAGAACGTCACGGCAAAATGTTACGGCGGCGACGTCAGCCGCAAGAAAAAACTACTGCAGAAGCAGAAAGAAGGTAAAAAACGCATGAAGCAGCTGGGCAATGTAGAGGTGCCTCAGGAAGCGTTCCTTGCCGTACTGAAAGTGGACAAATAAAAGGCACCTGAATGGATATTGATTTTCCCCTGGTCCTGGTAGTTCTGACCTTCGCGACAGGACTGATCTGGCTGGCCGATGTGCTTATACTGCGCAAACGCCGGACCGCCGCCGTGACGGCTGAAGGCCGCACCGAGGAGGCCGGGGCGGAGGCGCCGAAAGAGCCCTACCTGGTGGACCTGAGCCGTTCTTTCTTTCCGGTGCTGGCCATTGTGCTTGTGCTTCGTTCCTTTCTGGTCGAACCGTTTCAGATTCCCTCGGGCTCGATGCTGCCAACGCTGGAAGTCGGTGACTTCATTCTGGTGAACAAGTACGCCTACGGGCTGAGGCTGCCGGTTGCCGGTACCAAGATACTCGAGGTTGACGACCCCGCCCGGGGCGATGTGGTGGTGTTCCGCTACCCTGAAGACGGTCGCACCAACTACATCAAGCGTGTAGTCGGGCTGCCGGGGGATCATGTCAGGTATCGTGGCAAGGACCTGTTCATCAACGGCGAGAAGGTGGATTCCCGTTTTGTGGCGCGGCTTCCGCCGATGGAGTTGCGGCGCGAAGAGCTCGGCGGCGCCGTCCACGACATCTTCCTGACCCTTGGCCGCCCCGCCGGGTCAGGAGAAGGGGAGTGGACCGTGCCCCAAGGCCATTATTTCGTCATGGGTGACAACCGTGACAACAGCAACGACAGCCGCTACTGGGGAACGGTCCCCGACGAGATGATCGTAGGCAAGGCCTTTGCGATCTGGATGCACTGGCAATCGCTGACCAGTCTGCCATCCTTTGATCGGGTAGGCGCAATTGATTAAGCGGGTTTCCATTCAAGGAGCGCAGTCAGAATGAAGAAGTACAACCTGTCTTCCCTCGCACGCCAGCGCGGTGCGTCGGCCCTCACCATGCTGGTGATGGTTTTGTTTTTCGGCAGCCTGCTGACACTGGTGATCAAGCTGGGCCCGGTCTACCTTGATGACATTACCATCCAGGAGGCCCTCGAGGGGCTGGAAGGAACCGAGGGATTGTCCCGCATGGGGCCAGGGGAAGTGCGAAGCCTGATCAACAAGCGGTTGAGTGTCAATAATGTCCGCGGATTCGATTCCAAGCAGATTGCCATAGAAAAGAACGGTGATCTGGTGGTCATCAAGGTGGATTACGAAGTGCGCAATAATCTGTTCCGCAATGTGGACACAGTGATTCACTTCAATCACGAATACGAGATGAAGGGCCAGTGAGTTCGCAACCGGATCTCGACCAGTTACAGCGCCGCATAGGCTATCAGTTCGAGGCGCCGGAGCGTCTGTTGCTGGCACTCACTCACCGCAGTTACGGCAACCAGAACAACGAGCGCCTGGAATTTCTTGGGGACTCCATTGTCAATATGGTGATTGCTGAACACCTGTACCGGCACTTTGAGAAAGCCCGCGAGGGCCAGCTCAGCCGCCTGCGCGCCCGCATGGTGAAGGGCGTGACCCTGGCGGAAATCGGGCGGGAGTTCGAGCTCGGCAAATACCTTCGGCTGGGATCGGGCGAGCTGAAGAGTGGTGGCTTCCGCCGTGAATCCATTCTTGCCGATGCCGTGGAGTCGATCATCGGCGCTATTTATCTGGACAGCGATTTCGAAACCTGTCGCGAACAGGTGCTGCGCTGGTTCGAACAGCGACTCAAGAACCTGGACCTGCAGGACACCCAGAAAGATCCTAAAACACGTCTGCAGGAGTATCTGCAGTCCCGCCAGTTTCCACTGCCCCGATACGATGTGATCTCGGTAGACGGCGAGGCCCACGCACAGACGTTTCATGTTTCCTGCGCCTTGCCCTCCCTGGACCGCAAAACCTCCGGAATCGGCAGCAGCCGTCGTATTGCAGAGCAGCAGGCCGCCCGTAATGCCCTCAAGGAATTGGGTGTGGAGAACGATTGATGAACGATATTACCCGCCCGGAAAATCCGGACAGCCGCTGTGGCTTCGTAGCCATTGTCGGCCGGCCGAATGTCGGCAAATCGACACTGCTGAATCACATTCTTGGCCAGAAGCTGAGTATCACCTCCCGTAAGCCGCAGACCACCCGTCACCAGGTGCTGGGCATCAAGACCACGGGCCCGGTACAGGCGATCTACGTGGATACGCCTGGCATGCATGAGGAAGAGCCGCGGGCGCTGAACCGCTACATGAACAAGGCTGCCACGTCTGCGCTGATTGATGTGGATGTGGTGGTGTTTGTGGTGGATCAGCTGGCCTGGACCACCGCCGACGAGATGGTGCTCGAAAAACTGTCGTCGCTGAAATGCCCGGTGATCCTGGCGGTCAACAAGGTGGACAAGATCGAGAAACGGGAAACCCTGCTGCCGCATCTGGATATGCTGTCGAAAAAGCGGGAGTTCGCCGAGATTATCCCGTTGTCGGCCCTCAAGGAAAGTAACCTGGAGCCCCTGGAAGCGGCGGTGAACGGCTACCTGCCGCAAAGCGTTCATTTCTACCCGGATGACCAGATCACCGATCGCAGTGAACGGTTTCTGGCCTCGGAGATGGTGCGCGAGAAAATTACCCGCCAGCTTGGCGCCGAATTGCCATATTCCGTTGCTGTGGAAATTGAAGAGTTCCGGCGGGATGGCAAGACCCTGCACATCTCGGCGTTGATTCTGGTGGAGCGTGAAGGCCAGAAGAAGATCATGATCGGTGACAAAGGCGACCGCCTGCGCAGCATCGGCCAGGATGCCCGCGCCGACATGGAGCGATTGTTTGACAGCAAAGTCATGTTGCGGCTGTGGGTCAAGGTCAAACGTGGCTGGGCCGATAGCGACCGGGCGCTGAAAAGCCTGGGCATGAACGACTTCTGAGCCCGCCGATGGCAGCGGCTGTGCAACAGGAACCGGCGTACGTGCTGCATCGCCGGCCCTGGCGGGAAACCAGCCTGCAGGTGGATGTGTTCAGTCTCAACGCCGGCCGGCTGTCGCTGATTGCCCGCGGTGCCAGCAGTGCCCGCAGCCCCCTCAAGGCCCAGCTGCAGCCGTTCCAGCCGTTACTTCTGGACTGGACCGGGCGGGGTGACCTGAAAACCCTGACCCAGACCGACGTTCGCCCGGGGCCGGTGTTGCAATCGACCACCGCGCTCTACAGCGGGCTCTACGTAAACGAACTGCTTCAGCGCCTGCTGCCCGCGGCAGACCCGCATCCCGCCCTGTTTGCCGCCTATATCGATGTACTTGCCGAGCTGGCCGTAACCACCGACGTGGAACCGGTTTTACGACGCTTCGAGCGTGCCTTTGTGGATGCGCTGGGCTATGGCTTTGCCTGGGACCGCACCACCGACACCACAGCCGAGGTCGAGTCCGGCAAACACTATTGCTATGATCCCCAGCAGGGCATTGTGCAGACTCAGGGCGAGCATGTCCGGCTGCGCGGACTGCCCGGGGAGACACTACTGGCCCTGGCGGAGGGCGATTTCGAGTCGCTGGCCTGCCGGCGTATTGCCAAGCGCGTTATGCGGGTACTGGTGGATTACCTGCTCCAGGGTAAGCCATTGCACAGCCGGACCCTTTTCAGTCACGGTCGGCATCAACCGACGGAGAGAAACGAATGAATTCCAGAGTGTTACTTGGCGTGAATATCGATCATGTGGCCACCCTTCGTCAGGCCCGGGGTACCCGCTATCCCGACCCGGTGCAGGCTGCGTTGCTGGCTGAGGAGGCCGGCGCGGACGGCATTACCATCCATCCCCGGGAGGACCGCCGCCATATCCAGGACCGTGACGTGCTGCTGCTGCGGGAAATGTTGCAGACCAAGATGAACCTTGAAATGGCCGTGACGGACGCCATGATCGCCTTTGCCGAGCAGGTTCGCCCCCATTGCGTCTGCCTGGTGCCGGAGAAGCGCGAAGAGCTGACCACCGAAGGTGGTCTTGATGTGGACGGTCAGGAGGCCCGGGTCGCCAAGGCCTGTGAGCGGCTGGCGAAAATCGGGGCGGAGGTGTCCCTGTTCATTGATCCGGACCCGGCACAGATCGACGCTGCGGTGCGTTGTGGCGCCCCGGTGGTTGAGCTGCACACCGGTGAATACGCCGAGGCGGACACTCCGGAGGCCGCGGATGCGTCATTCCGGATATTGGCCGACGCCGTTGCCTATGCCCGCAAAAAGGGCCTGATCGTCAACGCGGGCCATGGCCTGCATTACCACAACACCGAGCGAGTGGCGGCCATCCCTGGCATCAACGAGCTCAACATCGGCCATGCCATTATTGCGCGGGCCGTGTTCACCGGCCTGAAAGACGCGGTGCGTGATATGAAAACCATTCTACAGAGCGCCAGAAGCCAAAGCTGAACGGCTCTCGGGCTGCCTCTTCAGGTCAGGCTGTCGGTGTTCTCCGGCGTTACGTCAGTGGCCCCGGTGTGCTGGCGGAACAGGGTTTGCCAGTCGGTCTGGTCGCTCCAGATCTGCAGCCGTTCAATGGCGGCAAGCAGCTGATCCTTCTGGTACGCAATGTCCGGTGAGGAGCACTTGAGAGCGGTTTCCAGCTGATTGGCGGCGGCTCTGAGCTCGGGGGCGCCGCAGTAACGGGTGGCGCCGTGGAGTTTGTGCACGCACTCGAGCAGCTCTTCCTCATCCCCTGCGGCCCAGTACTGGCGGATCCTGTCCACGTCGGACGGGAGCTGTTCCAGCAGCATGCTGAAAAGCTCCTCCGCGAGGTCGGCCTTGCCGGCGGCCAGCTGGATACTCTCGTCCACGCTGACGCAGTCCTGCTGAAGCTTGCGGGTGGAGGGCCGCAGGGCCTTGCGGGTATCTCTGACTTCCGGCACCGGCTGCTGGCCCCGGTCGGGCGCCGGCCCACAGGCATAACCGGTGAATTCGCGGATGCTGTCGGTCAGTTGCCTGCTGCTGATGGGCTTGGCGAGGTAACCGTCAAACCCCTGCCGTGCAAGCCGATCCTGTTCATCGGCAAGGGCGTGGGCCGTCAGCGCGATCACCGGCGTGCGATGGCTTTGGGTATCCATGGCCCGCAGGCGCGAGGTGGTTTCCACACCGTCCATACCGGGCATCTGCAGGTCCATGAACACCAGATCAAAGGGCTTGCTGCGGGCCTTGCTGATGGCTTCAAAGCCGCTTGAGGCACCTTCCGCATCGACCCGGCAGTCCTTCAGCAGCGTCATCACCAGTTTCAGGTTGGCGTCGTTGTCATCCACCGCGAGAATCCGCGGGACATTGCCTGACGGCTGCCAGGTCGGCTGCTCAGGGTGTTCATGCAGGGTCTTTCGCCCCGGGTTGATGCCGTGAACCAGCAGCAGAAGCTCGTCATACAGGGCGTCGCGGCAGATGGGTTTGGTCAGGTGGCCGCTGGCAAGGCCCGACAGCGGCGTGTCGTGGGTTTCCAGGGTGGGCGTCAGTAACAGCGTACGGCAATCCCGCTCGAGCTCCAGGTTGCGGACAAGAGCGCAGTACTGGCTGGAGTTCAGCAGGTGCCGGGTAATGCCGACAATCGCCAGGGCGTAACCGGACTGGCTGCGCTGGGCCTCCTCCACCTGTTCCTGCATGGCGCCGGGTGAGGCCACGGTGTCCACCTCCATGCCCCATTCCCGCAGCAGGTGCTCCACCGCCAGCCCGGTGGTCTTCTGTTGTTCCAGATACAGCACCCGTTCGCCGCGCAAGGCATCCCGGGGCGTGTTTCCGTCGGCGGCGCCGGACAGTTCCGAGGTCAGCGTGAACCAGAAGGTCGACCCTTTGCCGAGTTCGCTCTGCAGCCCGATCTTGCCCCCCATTTCCTCGACCAGCCGTTTGGAAATCGCCAGCCCCAATCCGGTGCCGCCATACTGACGCGCCGTGGAGGCGTCTGCCTGGCTGAAGGCGTTGAACAGGGACTGCTGCTGGGCCCGTGATAGCCCCACGCCGGAATCGGTAATGCTGATGCGCAGGGTGACCCGGTTGCTTTCCTTGTCTTCATCTTCGAGGCTGGCCCGCAGGACCACCTCTCCGGTCTGGGTGAACTTGATGGCATTGTTGACCAGGTTGGTGATCACCTGTTTGACCCGCAGCGGGTCACCCATGACGTTGTCCGGCACGTCGTTATAGACCAGCGGCACCAGGTCGAGGTTCTTGCTGTGGGCGGCCGGGGCCAGCATCACCATGACGTCTTCCACAATGTCCCGGAGGGCGAAGGGTACGCGGTCAAGGATCAGCTTGCCGGCTTCGATCTTGGAGAAATCGAGGATGTCGTTGATGATGGTCAGCAGAATTTCCGACGACTTCCGGATGGTGCTCAGGTGATCACGCTGTTGGCGCGGCAACGGGCTTTTCAGCAGCAGCTCGGTAAAGCCGATGATGCCGTTCAGGGGCGTGCGGATTTCATGGGACATGTTGGCCAGGAATTCCGACTTGATGCGACTGGCTTCCAGTGCTTCCTTGCGGGCGAGATCCAGTTCGATGTTCTGGATTTCGATGGTTTCCAGGGTCTCTCGCAGGTCTTCCGTGGCCTGATCGACGTTCTGCTGCATTTCTGCCTGGGCCTGGCTGAGCTCTTCCGCCATGGCGTTGAGACCGGATTCCAGCTGCTCGAACTCGGGGCCGGCGCGGGTGTAGACCCGCGTATCGAGCTTGCCTTCCTTGAGGCGGGCCACCGCTTCGTTGAGTTCGAACACCGGGTCGGTGAAGGCGCGACTCAGCCGCAGGGCAATGATCAGGCTGAGAATGACGCCGCCGAGCACCAGCATCAGGGAAATCAGCAGCGCCTTGTAGGTTTCTTTCTCGGTGCGTATGTGGGACATCTCCACCGCGGCCCAGCCCAGCGGGGTACCCAGGCGATTCGGGGGGCGGGCGGCATCGGGTTCGAGCATGTTCTCGATCATCAGGTCCTGCAGGAACACCGGGGTGACAAACAACGTGCTGTCGGAACGGAAGATGCGCCGGGGACGTTCGGGGATGAGTTCGTCGGGCGCTATGGTATCGGCGCTGCCGGGCCCGGTATGGAGCAGGCGCTTGCGTTCGCCGTCAAAAAAGGTGATTGAGCGAACGTCCTGCTCTTCGAGCAGCGCGTTGGAGAGACTGTTGAGCAGGCTGCGGTTCGCGGTGAACAGACCGTATTCCGAGCCGGCGGCAAGCTGGCGGGACAGCGACTGACCGCGGTCCTGCAGCAGGCTTTCGATATTGGCGACCCAGCTGTAGGTAAAAAACAGCCCCAGTACCAGTGTGGTCAGCAGGGTGGGGACCAGTGTCACCACGAGAACTTTTTTGCGAATGCCCCAACGCCGCATACCGTGTTCCTGTCTATCACGTTTTCAGCCGGATCGCCGGCTTTACTTCCCTGTCAGAATAGATGATCCGGCTGCACGGTGCTGAACAGACAGCCCGGTTTATGCCCCGGATATAGCCGCCGGTCATGGATATAGCGAGAAGCTGTATTGGGAGACGACGGCCATTACGCGTATCATGCGAACCCGTAAGTGTATCACAGGCATCAGCCGGTCTGGTTAACCGGCCTGTCCGGTGTTGGCAGATTTTAGGAAGGTTTCCGTATGAATTTCCCCACCATAGAAGATTATGTCGGGCACACGCCCCTGGTTCGCCTGCAGCGTCTGCCGGGCGAAACCAGCAATGTCATCCTGGCCAAGCTGGAGGGTAACAACCCGGCCGGTTCGGTGAAGGATCGCCCGGCAATCAGCATGATCCAGGAGGCCGAGCGCCGTGGCGAGATCAAGCCCGGCGACACCCTGATTGAAGCCACCAGTGGCAACACCGGCATCGCGCTGGCCATGGCTGCCGCCATCAAGGGTTACCGGATGGTGCTGATCATGCCGGCAAACATGAGCGAGGAGCGCCGCGCTTCCATGCGGGCCTACGGCGCCGAGATCGTTACGGTGTCGAAGGAAGAGGGCATGGAAACCGCTCGCGATCTGGCCCAGCAGATGGCTGCCGAAGGCAAGGGCCGGGTACTCGACCAGTTTGCCAACCCGGATAATCCGCTGGCGCATTACCGCACCACAGGCCCTGAAATCTGGGAGCAGACCGGCGGCCGGGTCACCCATTTCATCAGCTCGATGGGCACGACGGGTACGATCATGGGCGTATCCCGCTACCTCAAGGAACGCAATCCGGATATCCGGATCATCGGCCTGCAGCCCAAAGAGGGCGCATCAATACCGGGCATCCGCCGCTGGCCGGAACCATACCTGCCGAAGATCTATGACGCTGCACGGGTCGATCAGGTGCTGGACATTGGTCAGCAGGAGGCCGAGGACACCATGCGGGCGCTGGCAAGTGAAGAAGGCATTTTCTGCGGTGTGTCCTCCGGTGGCTCCATCGCCGCCGCCCTGAAGCTGTCCGCTCAGGTTGAAAACGCCGTCATCGTGGCCATTATCTGTGACCGGGGCGATCGCTACCTGTCCACCGGCGTCTTTCCCGGCGCCTGAACCGCAGCAAGAGAATTCACTATGAGTAGAAGACGCAGGAAGGTCCTGCCCAAGGAGCCCGTCCGTTGTGTGGTCGAATCCCTGAGCCACGATGGTCGCGGTATTGCCCGTCAGGAAGGCAAGATTCAGTTCGTTGACGGTGCCCTGCCGGGCGAAACGGTGATGGCCAAGGTGGTGGGGTCGCGCAGTAAATTTGATGAACTGCGCACCGTCGAGGTACTTGAGTCGGCGCCGGAGCGGGAAGTGCCGCCCTGCGATTATGCCGATCTTTGTGGGGGATGCAGTCTTCAGCACATGGCAGCGGACGCCCAGATCCGGTTCAAGGAAGACACCCTGCGGGAGCATTTTGCGCATTTCGGGGGCATTGAGCCTGAAGAGTGGGTGGCGCCGATGCGCTCCGAGAGCACCCTGGGCTACCGCCGCAAGGCTCGCATGGGTGTGCGTTACGTCCAGGCGAGGGAATCCGTGCTGGTGGGGTTCCGCGAGAAGCGCAACAGTTTTCTGACCGACATCGACCGTTGTGTGGTCATGGATCCCCGTATCGGGGAGCGAATCACACCGCTAAGGGAGCTGCTGCATTCGCTGGACGCCTTCAATCGCATTCCCCAGGTCGAAATTGCCTGCGGGGACGATGCTGCCGTCATGGTGTTCCGCAATATGGATGCGCTGAGCGACCGCGACCGCGCGGCGTTGATTGCCTTTGGTCAGGCCCATGATTTGCATATCTACCTGCAGCCCAAAGGGCCGGATACCGTACACCGTATCTGGCCGGAACAGGGGGAAGAACGTCTCAGCTATCGCCTGGAGGAGTTCGACCTGACCATGAAGTTTCACCCCATGGACTTTACCCAGGTCAATGCGGGCATCAACAGCACCATGGTACACCGAGCCGTGGAGTGGCTGGATATCCAGCCGCAGGAGCGTGTGCTGGATCTGTTCTGTGGTCTGGGGAACTTCACCCTGCCACTGGCACGGCGGGCGGCTCAGGTCGTGGGCGTCGAAGGTGACGAGGCCATGGTGGTTCGTGGCCGCGAGAACGCCGAACTTAACGGTCTCGGCAATGTCGCCTTCTACGGCGCCGATCTGCAGGCCGACTTCACTGCGCAGCCCTGGGCCGGGGAAGGCTTCGACAAGATTCTGATTGACCCGCCCCGGTCCGGCGCGCAGGAGGTCTGTGAGTATCTGACGGCGTTCGGTGCCCGCCGGATTGTGTATGTTTCCTGCAACCCGGCGACGCTGGCCCGGGATGCCGGGGTCATGGTGCGCAACGGGTATCGTCTGGTCCGGGCGGGTGTGATGGACATGTTCCCTCACACCACTCATGTTGAATCCATTGCGATGTTCGAGCGCGTCGACAAGTAACCGAAGGGCCGGCCAGGGATGGCGGCATCGATAACCGGGAATAACAACACCGATATGGTTAAAGTTCGCGAAGATTACGCAGTTACCGGCGACGGTCAGGTTGATATCGAGCGGTGGGTTCGTCAGATCGAATCCCAGACCCGCCTGGAAAACGTTGATCAGTTTCGTCGTGCCTGCGAGAAAGCGGCCGAGATCGACCTGCAGGCGTTCCGCGAGGACCGCTTGTGGGCGGAGGGCGCCAGCAGTTTCCGCACCGGTATTGAAATGGCCCAGGTGCTGGCGGAGCTGCACCTGGATCAGGCCAGCCTGGTGGCGGCGATACTTTACCGCGCGGTACGTGAGGAGCGCGTGCCGCTGGAAGATATCCGCAAGGAGTTTGGCGACGAGGTGGCCGGCCTGATCAACGGTGTTCAGCAGATGGCGGCGATTTCCTCGATACACCACCCGCTCAAGGGGAACGTGCTCGGGCAAAGTGAGGGCCAGCTGGACAATGTCCGCAAGATGCTGGTGACCATGATCGACGACGTGCGGGTGGCGCTGATCAAGCTGGCGGAACGGACCTGTGCGATTCGCGCGGTCAAGGACGGCTCCGAGGAGAAGCGCATGCGGGTGGCGCGGGAGGTGTTCGACATCTACGCCCCGCTGGCGCACCGTCTGGGAATTGGCCACATCAAGTGGGAGCTGGAAGACCTGTCTTTCCGCTACCTGCATGGCTCTGCCTATAAAAAGATCGCCAAGTTGCTGGATGAGAAGCGACTCGATCGGGAGAGCTACATCCGCCGTGTCATCGATACCCTGAAAACCGAGCTCAAGAACTTCGGCATAGAAGGGGAACTGTCCGGCCGCGCCAAACACATCTACAGCATCTGGCGCAAAATGCGCCGCAAGGGCATCGACTTTTCCCAGGTCTACGATGTGCGCGCGGTGCGGGTGTTGGTGCCTGAAGTGCGGGACTGCTATGCCGCGCTGGGCATTGTCCATACCCTGTGGCGACACATCCCCAATGAGTTCGACGATTACATCGCCAATCCCAAGGAGAACGGCTATCAGTCCCTGCACACCGCCGTGATCGGCCCGGAGGGCAAGGTGATGGAGGTGCAGATCCGCACCCAAAAAATGCATGAGGAAGCGGAACTCGGGGTGTGCGCCCACTGGCTCTACAAAGGCACCGACACGGGCAACCGCTCCACAGGCTACGATGCCAAGATCAACTGGTTGCGCCAGGTGCTGGAGTGGCAGGAAGAGCTGGGGGATCTCTCGGGTCTGGCGGATCACCTCAAGAGCGATGTGGCGTCTGACCGGGTGTATGTGTTCACTCCGGAGGGGCATGTGGTCGATCTGCCCCAGGGGGCGACGCCGGTGGATTTCGCGTACCGGGTTCATACCGAAATTGGTCATGCCTGCCGTGGTGCCCGGGTTAACAGCCGCATTGTGCCGCTGACCTACCCGCTGAAAACCGGGGATCAGGTGTTTATTCTCACCTCCAATAACCCGTCGCCCAGCCGTGACTGGCTCAACCCCAGCCTCGGTTACATCCAGACCTCCCGTTCCCGCGCCAAGGTCACTCACTGGTTCAAGCAGCAGGACCGGGGGCGCAACGTCATTGACGGCCGCGCCATTCTGGAGGATGAATTCCGGCGTCTGTCCCTCTACGACGTGGACCTTGGCGACCTTGCCCGCAAGGTCAACTACCACGACGCCGAGGACATGTTCGCGGCGGTAGGGGCCGGCGACCTGCGCCCCACGCACGTGGCGAACGTGGCCCAGCAGATGCTGGAGCCGAAATCCCAGCAACTGGACCTGAAGCTCAGTGGCCAGCGCCGCAAGCCCTACGACACCGAATCCGACATCCAGATTCTGGGTGTGGGCAAGCTCAAGACCCAGGTGGCCAAGTGCTGCAAGCCGCTGCCGGGGGATGAGATCGGTGGCTACATTACGGTCGGGCGGGGCGTCACCGTGCACCGTCAGGACTGCATAACCTTCCTCAACCTGAAGGACTTCGAGCCCAACCGTATCATCGAGGTGAGCTGGGGCGGCCGGCCCGCGGCGGTTTATCCGGTGGATATCGAGATTGAAGCCTACGACCGTTCCGGACTGTTGCGGGATATCACCCAGGTGCTGTCGTCCTCGAAAAGCGATGTGCTGTCGTTGAATACGCAGAGCAATCAGGACGAGAACACGGCAATGATGACCGTAACCGTGGAAATCTCCAGCCTGGAGCAACTGGCCCGTCTGCTGGCGCAGATTCGCAACCTCCCCAACATCATTTACGTAAGGCGTAAACGAGGATGAGCTACTCCATCGAAGACCTCAAGCATCTGATGGCGCGGCTGCGGGATCCGGACACCGGCTGCCCGTGGGACACCCGGCAGACGTTCGCCAGTATCGTGCCCCACACTCTGGAAGAGGCCTACGAGGTGGCGGACGCCATTGAGCGGGGGGATTATCCGCATCTGAAAGACGAGCTGGGCGATCTGTTGTTCCAGGTTATCTTTTACACGCGAATGGGGCAGGAGCAGGGTCACTTCGACTTTGACTCGGTGGTGGATCAGCTGGTCAGCAAGCTGATTCGCCGCCACCCCCACGTGTTCCCTGAGGGCACGCTGGAAAGCGAGGTCGACCCGCGCAATCGTCCTGATGAGGTCTGGATCAAGGCAAGCTGGGAGCGCATCAAAGCCGAGGAACGCGCGCTCAACCCCAGGCCGGAAGCAGCGACTGCCAGTCGTCTGGACGGCGTCGCCCGCACCCTGCCGGCCATGGCGCGGGCCGAGAAACTACAGAAACGGGCCTCCAATCACGGATTTGACTGGCCGGATATCGAGCCGGTGTTCGACAAGCTTCACGAAGAGATCGACGAGCTCAAGGAAGCGTGGCATGCCGCCCAGGCCGGGACCGGGCCCACGGACGCGCTGGAAGATGAGCTCGGGGATTTGCTGTTTGTCTGTGTCAACCTGGCCCGTTTCATGAAGGTGAACCCTGAGCAGGCACTGAAGCGGACCAACCACAAATTTGAAGCGCGTTTTCGCGCCATCGAAAGTCGCCTCGCGGATGAGGGGCGAGATATGGATGACGAAACCCTGGCGGCCCTGGATGCCATCTGGCAGCAGGTGAAAGGGGTGGAAAACGAGTAAAAACAAGGGCTGAGAAGGGATGGCGGTAAGTACAATCCGTTACCAATTTGTTGCACCGGACCCGCCTCCCTTCGACTACACTTCGAGAAACGGCGTTATTTAAGTAAGTGCGTCGTATGCCGTCAAGATGATGCAGGAGTGAAGGCACCATGAAAATTAAAGATCTGGTCAATTACTGGGATAAGCACGCGCGGGGTCGCCTGACCCGGGATGCCTATTTTATGGAGTTGTCTGACCAGCATCACAAGCGACTGGAGAAGCTGGCCGCTCTGTATCCGATGAAATCGCCTCAGGATCTGATGCGCGACCTCATTTCCGCGTCGCTGGACGAGCTGGAAACCAGCTTTCCCTATGTGCAGGGCACCAAGGTGGTGGCGTTCGATGAGGACGGTTTCGAAATCTATGAAGACCAGGGTATGACGCCGCGCTTCGTCAGCCTGAGCCAGAAGCATATCCAGCGCCTCAAGGCGCGTCACCTGGAGTCGGTGGCCTGATCAGGCACGGCTCCTGAGTACAGTCTGCCCGCTATGGTTATTGCCCGGCGGGGTGGTACTGCCACCCCGCGGCAGTCATCGCGCTACTTGTCCTTTCCTTCCAGTTTGTCCTTCAGCGGGCTTTGCCTGACGAGATCGTCCAGCGCTGCTCCGATCATATCGTTCAGAATGTCGCTTTCACTGCGGTCCGGATAAAGTTCAGCCAGGGCAGCGATGCGGGCAGCGTCTTCCAGCGGCAGTCGAAGGTTGTAATCGTGGGTCCGCTCAACGTGTTCTTTCTTGTTTTCCCAGTGCTTTGGCAGATCGGTAACTTTCATGATTTCTCCTTGCGACTGCGGGCTTTAATCGTTATTAGTATCGTTAGTTTACTTCGCCCCCGTCAATTTAAAAGGACGTCAATGTGACTGAGCTGCATCCCGATCTTCGAGAAAACGTTCGCATGCTGGGTGAATTGCTGGGCCAGAGCATCCGGCGTTATCCGGGACAGGAATGTTACGAACGCATTGAAGAAATCCGCGCCGCCGCCAAAGCCGACCGACGACAGGAAAGCGGCTCGGGTCAGCGTCTGGTCAACCTGCTCGGCAAACTCGGTGATGACGAACTGTTGCCGGTAACCCGCGCGTTCAACCAGTTCCTCAACCTGGCCAATCTGGCCGAGCAGTACCACGGTATCCGTCGCAAGCGCGGGCATCAGTCGGACCTGATGGTGGAATCGTTTGGCGAGGTGTTCGAGCGCCTGAAAGCATCGGGCATCAGCGCGGATGAGCTGCATAAGCGGGTGGCCGATCTGCGGATCGAATTCGTGATGACGGCCCACCCCACCGAAGTGGCCCGCCGAACCCTGATCATGAAGTACGACGAGATGTCCGACTGCCTGGCGCGTCTGGACCATGAGGATCTGATGCCCGCGGAGCGGGAAGAAGTGGTCGTGCGTCTGGAGCAGCTGATTGCGGAAGCCTGGCATACCGACGAAATCCGCCACGAGCGACCGACCGCAGTGGACGAGGCCAAATGGGGCTTTGCCGTTATCGAGAACAGCCTTTGGCAGGCGCTTCCGCGCTTTCTGCGCAGCCTGGATCTGTCGCTATCGGATGCCACAGGGAAGGGCTTGCCCCTCGAGGTGGCGCCTATCCGCATCGCCTCCTGGATGGGCGGAGACCGGGATGGCAACCCCAACGTTACGCATCAGGTGACCCGCAAGGTATTTTTGCTGGGGCGCTGGATGGCGGCGGATCTCTACCTGAGGGATATCCAGGCCCTGCGTGCAGAGCTGTCCATGTGGCAGGCCAATGACGAACTGAAAGCGCTTGCCGGCGATAGCCGGGAGCCCTACCGTCATGTGCTGGCGGGCCTGCGGGACCGGTTAATCAAAACGCGGGACTGGGCGGAAGCTGCGGTTAACGGTGAACCGGCGGACGACAGCGACATCCTGTTCGAGAACGAGGACTTTATCGCGCCGCTGGAGAGCTGCTACCGCTCACTGGTGGAATGTGGCCTGGAGCACATTGCTCACGGCCCGCTGCTGGATACCATTCGCCGCGCCCACACCTTCGGTTTGCCACTGATACGCCTGGACATCCGCCAGGAGGCTTCGCGGCATGCCGAAGCGGTGGCGGAAATGGTGGCGTTCCTGGAGCTGGGGGACTACCTGTCGTGGTCAGAGGAAGAGCGGCAGCGTTTTCTCCTGCAGGAGCTCCAGGGGCGCCGTCCGCTGGTGCCGCGTAACTGGGAGCCGTCCGAACCGGTTCGGGAAGTGCTGGCGACCTGCGAGGTCATCGCCCGCCAGACTCCAGAAGCCCTTGGCTCCTACGTGATTTCCATGGCCAGCAAACCCTCGGATGTGCTCAGTGTCATCCTGCTGCTGCGGGAAGCCGGCATGACGTTCCCTATGCGGGTGGTGCCCCTGTTCGAGACCCTGGATGATCTGACCGGCGCACCGGACAGCATGGCCGCGCTGTACGAGGTCGAGTGGTACCGCGAGTACTGTCAGGGGCGGCAGGAAGTGATGATCGGCTATTCCGACTCCTCCAAGGATGCCGGACAGTTGATGGCGGCCTGGGCCCAGTATCAGGCGCAGGAAAAACTGACAGAGGTGGCCAATCAATACGGTGTCCACCTCACGCTGTTCCATGGTCGCGGTGGCACCGTGGGGCGTGGCGGCGGCCCGGCCAACCGCGCGATTCTGTCGCAGCCCCCCGGGTCGGTCAATGGCAGTTTCCGCATCACCGAACAGGGCGAGATGATCCGCTTTAAGTTCGGCTTGCCGCGGCTGGCGGAGCAAAGCCTGACCCTCTACACCACGGCGGTCATTGAAGCCACCCTGGCGCCTCCGCCGGCGCCCGCGCCGGAATGGCGGGAAACCATGGACTGGCTGACAGAGCGCTCGCTCAAGGCCTACCGGGATGTGGTACGGGAGGATCCGGATTTCGTGCCCTATTTTCGCCAGGTCACGCCCGAGCAGGCGCTGGGCAAGCTGGCCCTTGGCAGTCGCCCGGCCCGCCGTAAGCCGTCCGGTGGTGTCGAGAGCCTGCGGGCAATCCCGTGGATTTTTGCCTGGACTCAGATGCGGCTGATGCTGCCAAGCTGGCTTGGCAGCGATGTGGCACTGGAAGAGGCGGCAAAGACCCAGAAATTGCCGGTGTTGCGGGAGATGATGAAAGGCTGGCCCTTCTTCCGTACCTATATCGACATGCTCGAGATGGTGTTGGCGAAGTCCGATCTGCGCATTGCCAGTTACTACGAGCAAACGCTGTTGGACGATGAGGAGCTGAAAAAGCTGGGCGAGAGCCTGCGGTCGCGGCTGGCTGGATGCATCGACCGGGTTCTGGAACTCAAGGAACAACAGACGCTGCTGGAGGACGAACCCGTCTTCGCCCATTCCATGCGGGTGCGGAATCCGTATACTGACCCCCTTCATTACCTGCAGGCCGAGCTTCTCAAGCGAGACCGGGAAGGTGAGGGCAAGGGCGAGGTTCCCGAGATGGTGGAGCGGGCGCTGAAAGTAACCATGGCGGGCATTGCCGCCGGTATGCGCAACACCGGTTGATGCCGGTGTGGACGACAGGAGTAGACAGGTGGCGGTAGCGGCGCGTCTGGACAGTTTTCTATCCCGCAAGGGCATTGTCTACCGGGAGGTGGCAATCGATCAGGCGGCCAATCTGGAGGCCGCCGTCATGACGTCGGGGCTGCCCCGGGAAGCGTTCGTCCGCGCCACCCTGTTGATTGATATCAATGGCGTGATGATGGCGGTTCACGACTTCAACAGCGCGCTGGATCTGGATGCGGTGCAGCAGCTGACCGGTCGCCGCCTGCAACCGCTTACCGCGCGCCAGAGTAACCGCCTGTTCAGCGACTGTGATCCCGGGTTCCCGCCGGTGATCGGCGGCGCTTATGACCTTCCTGTACTGGTCGACGAGGACGTGCTCGATCGCGCCCAGGTGCTGATGACCGGCGGCAACGACCACTCGCTGATGGAAATGGATGGTCGCTCCCTGCGGCTGGCGCTGGCGGGCGCACGGGGCGGTCATCTGGTCATCCGCGGTCAGGGCAGTGGCAAGGGTGAGGCGCTGAGCCTTGAAGAGGTTGCCGACAGGCTGCAAAGGCTCTACCGCCTGCCGCCGATGCCGGCGCTGGCCCTGCGCCTTCTCAAACTGACCGCCAACACCGAAGCCACCGCCAGGGAACTGGCGGAACTGATCGAGTTTGATCCCAGCCTCACCGCGCAGATCATGCGCTACGCCCGCTCGGCACTGTTCAATTATCCCGGCCAGATCAATTCCGTGCAGGAAGCGGTGACCCGGGTGCTGGGTTTTGACCGGGTGGCACACATTGCTCTGGGTATCGCGTCAGTGCGGGCCTTCGAAGTGCCGCGACAGGGCATGCTGGGGATGGACCAATTCTGGCGTCATTCGCTGTATTGCGCGTTTCTGTGCCAGCGTATGGCGCCATGGTGCCAAGCCGACAAAGGGTTGGCCTATCTTTGCGGACTGCTGCACAACTTTGGCCTGTTGCTGGTGGGGCACCTGTTCCCTGCGGAATTCGAGGAACTCAACCGCCTGCGGGAGGCCAATCCTGAATCCAGTATGCATTCCCTCGAAGTACAGGTGTTCGGTGCCGGCAACAGTCAGCAGATTCTCGCGGTCGGGCATGGCGCCATCGGTGGCATCCTGCATCGGCTGTGGCAGTTGCCGGATCCGGTGGTGAAGGCCGCCGGCATGCACCAGCAATCGGGCTATCACGGTGAACACGAGCGCTATGTGCTGATAGTGCAGCTTGCCAATGCACTGCTGAAAGAGCGTGGCATTGGTGATGAATTCAATCCCGACGATGTGGCCGCGCTGGCGGCGGCCCTGGGGCTGGACGACGCTGCCCTTGCTGCCATCCAGGCCGACATTGAGAATGTCGCCGGCGAACTGGACGCCCTGGCGGCCTCCCTGTCATCCTGACATCCGCGCGGTCTGCGGATACCCGATGTCCCAACCTGATGCATGATACGGAGGTCGACTTTCTCTGAGGCGGCTGACTTCGTATAATGCGGCCTTCGCCGGTTCCGGCGGATATCCCGACAGGGTCGAGAGGCTGTCGCAAAGGCACGGGTCTTTGCCATAGCTTTTCAAACGATAATGACTAAATACTATGGGAGCACAGCGTTATGCGAATCATCATGTTAGGGGCACCGGGAGCGGGCAAGGGCACTCAAGCCCAGTTCATCACCGAACGCTTCAGCATTCCCCAGATTTCCACCGGCGACATGCTGCGCGCCGCGGTCAAGGCTGAGTCCGAGCTGGGCAAGCAGGTCAAGGAAGTGATGGCGACCGGTGGGCTGGTGTCTGACGATATCATCATTGCGCTGATCGAGGAGCGAATCCAGCAGCCGGACTGCAAGAATGGCTTCCTTCTCGACGGCTTCCCACGGACCATTCCCCAGGCGGAAGCGCTGAAAGACCAAGGCATTGTTATTGATTACGTGGTAGAGATCGCCGTCGATGACGAAGAGATCGTCAGCCGGCTGTCCGGCCGCCGGGTCCACGAGGGCAGTGGCCGCATTTATCACGTCAAGTACGACCCGCCAAAAACCGAAGGCAAGGACGACGAAACCGGTGAGCCCCTGGTTCAGCGTGAAGACGACAAGGAAGAAACCGTCCGCAAGCGCCTGAAGATTTACCACGAGCAAACGGCACCCCTGGTCGACTATTACCAGGGCTGGGCCGGCCGTGACGCGAGTGCCGCGCCGAAGTACGTCCGCGTAGAGGGCGTCGGCAGCCTGGACTCGATTCGCGACCAGATTCTTCAGAAACTGAAGTAACTGATTCCACCCCAGTCACCTTGAGGCAAGCGCAGCATCCGTGAAGCTACTGGCCCTGGACACCTCTTCAGAAGGGTGCTCGGCAGCACTGCTGGTGAATGGCAGCGTTACCGAACGCTTTGACCTGGCCCCCCGGGGCCACACCCGCCTGTTGATGCCGATGATCCGTGAACTGCTGGCGCAGCAGGCGCTGGCGCCGGCGGACCTGGATGCGTTGGCGTTTGCCCGCGGCCCCGGCTCCTTCACCGGGCTGCGCATTGCCACCGGGGTGGTTCAGGGCCTGGCCTGGGGGTTGGACATTCCGGTGATTCCGGTCTCCTCGTTGGCGGCAGCGGCGCTCGGCGCCCTGGAAACCCTGGATGTCCATGAGGGCGACGGCATTGCCGTGGCCTTCGACGCCCGCATGGGGGAAGTCTACTGGGGGTGCTTTGAGGCCCGTGACGGTGTGCCGTTGCTTCTCGGTGGCGAGCAGGTCTGTGCACCGTCGGCGCTGTCATTGCCGGCGTTCTCCGGCCACTGGGTTGGCGCCGGTCAGGGCTGGCGGCTGAAAGAGCAGATGCCCTCAGCGTTGGTCTCTGCAATCACCCGGATCGACGACTCACTGGTGCCCCGGGCCAGTTGCGTGGTTCGTCTTGCCAGTCGCGAACTGGCGGCCGGCGGTGGCGTGTCCGCCGCCCTGGCCCAGCCGGTTTATATCCGTGATGAAGTGACCTGGAAAAAGCTGCCCGGTCGCTGATGACATCTCACCCCTAAGCGGAATCTTTGCCGATGGAACTGTGGCATATCATTGTGCTGGCTGTTGTCCAGGGGCTGACGGAGTTTCTGCCGATCAGCAGCTCTGCCCACCTGATTCTTCCCTCCCAGGTGCTGGGCTGGCCCGACCAGGGGCTGGCCTTCGATGTGGCAGTGCACGTGGGCACACTCACCGCCGTGATGTGGTACTTCCGTCAGGAGGTCTATCGGCTGACGGTCGCCTGGGTCGGTGACACCAGTCGTGGCCGGGTCCGGGAGGACAGTGGCCTGGCCTGGGCGGTGATCGCCGGCACCATTCCGGCGGGCCTGGCGGGCTTGCTGCTGAACGATTTCATTGAGACGGAGCTGCGCTCGGGCCTGGTGATTGCCGTGTCTACCATCGGCTTCGGGCTGGTCTTGTGGTGGTCCGATGCAGTGGGCCGACAAGCCCGCGATCTGCCGGCACTGACCATGAAAGATGCGATTATCGTGGGGCTGGCCCAGGCACTGGCGTTGATCCCGGGCACCTCCCGCTCCGGTATCACCATCACCGCGGCGCTGTTTCTGGGGCTCAAGCGCGAAGCGGCGGCGCGCTTCTCGTTTCTGCTGTCGATTCCGTTGATTCTCGCCGCCGGGCTGCTGAAAACCCTGGAGCTGATCGAGCAGGGGGGCGCCACCGACTGGACCGCCATTGTGCTTGGCACTCTGATCTCGTTCGCCAGTGCGCTGCTGTGCATTCATCTGTTCCTGAAGTTCCTGGAGCGCCTTGGCATGATGCCTTTTGTCATCTACCGCTTGCTGCTGGGTGGCATCCTCCTTGTCATGCTGTGGTAGTTTGGTTAACAACTGTTCAGCCTGCTTTTAATCCGGGTAAGGTTGTTTCATACTCGGCTGTCAGCCATTTTTCCGGTTTAACGTCATGATCGGTGGTCTTAACCCCAACAACAGTTTTGCCCTCCAGTCCGGCAACAACAGCCCGGTACGGGAGCGCAGCGATGTGGCCCGGGCGCCGGCCTCCGCCCCCGAGCGCAGCGCGGAGGCAATCCGTCGCGATCTGGGGGATGGCCGAGGGGAGACCACGGCCATTCGCAGGCTCGACAGCGAATCGCTCGAGCGCCGCGTGGAAGCGCGCCGTGCAGCCGAAGACGTCCGCCTGGAGCGTTTCCGCGCCGATGAATTGCCGCTGAGCACTTCCCGCGCACTGTCGACCTTTGCCGATATTGCCGCGCGTGGAGACGCCGGCGACAGCGGCCTCGCCGGTATCGATATACTGGTCTGATGTCCCCCGTACCCCCTTCCAAAAACCTTGCTGTCGCCTGCAGCCCCCTGGGCAATGTGGCCGAGGCCCGTGATCTGGCCGCTACTCTCGCTGTTCCTTTTCTGGGTGTTGTAAAGCCAAGGCAGGTAACAGACTTTGCGGTGCTGGCGCTGTTTGACGAGCAGGGCTTGTGTTTGCAGATGACGGGTAAGGGTGCCCCCGGCCCCGTCCGCGCGGAGTTCGTCTCGGGCAAGGCCGGCTATCGCCGCGAGCACGGCGGGGGCACCGGGCAGCTGGTGGCCCGGGCCATTGGTCTGCAGAAAACCCGGGCGTCGTTGCATGTGGTGGATGCCACCGCCGGTCTGGGGCAGGATGCGTTCGTGCTCGCCGGTCTGGGTTGTCAGGTCACACTGTTCGAGCGAAATCCGGTGATCCACGCCCTGCTGGCGGACGGCCTGGCCCGGGCCGCGCTGAACACCGAGTGTGCGCCTATTGTGGCAAGGATGACCCTGCGCCAGGGCAGTAGCGAAGCGTGGCTGGCCGCGGCCCCGGAGGGGGCGGCCGACGTTGTCTATCTCGATCCGATGTTTCCGCACCGTGACAAGTCGGCATTGGTGAAGAAGGAGATGCAGGTCTTCCGCGCCGTGGTCGGCGATGACGATGACGCCGAAGCACTGCTGGCCGCCGCCCTGAAAGCCGCGCGGTATCGGGTGGTGGTGAAACGGCCCCGCAAGGCCCCTGGTATTGCAGGGCCGGAACCGGCCACCCGGATCGAAGGCAAGAGCAGTCGCTACGATCTGTATCCGGTCAGGGCGTTACCGGATTCCAAAGGCTGAGGCTGGCCTCGCCGATGTCGTGATCCAGGGTCTGGCGCTCAGGCGCCCAGCATGGTCACCTGCTGGATCGCCTGGCGTTTCTCAACGCTGAGTACCAGCCGGGCATCCTCGGCCACTTCGTTCAGTCCGTCGGTATAACACAGCAGGCCCTGGTCGTCGGTGGTGATCACACCGTTCTTCTGCATGTTGGCGATGAAGTTGCGGAACAGGGTCTTGTCAAAGAATTCCGGCGCGTTGAGACCGAACAGAATGGACATGCGTTCGGCCAGCAGCGTGCTCTGCTCCTCCAGTTCCGCGGCGCTGATTCGCCCTGACCCATACTTGCGCAGAATGCCAATGGCGATGTGGTAGCGTTCGAGCGTCTGGATGATAAACCGTGACAGCACCCGCAGCCGCAGCATCGCGTCGGTGCCTTCCTCGGGTCGGCAGACGCGGCCGTCTCGCTCGAAAATCAGTCCTTGCTGTATCAGCAGATCAATCCAGTGGTTGACCACGCCTGCCACCTCGTCCGGCGCATATTTGAGAAACAGCTCTGATTGCAGGTAGGGATAGGCAACGCTGGCCAGGAACACGATCTTTTCCCGCTGCAGCGAATCCTTGTTCTCGAACAGGCTGGCGATCAGCGAGGGCAGGGCGAACAGATGCTGAATGTTGTTGCGGTAATAGGTCATCAGGGTCGCGTTACTGCCTTCCAGGGCAATGATGTCGCCCAGCTTCTGGGGCTGGCGTGTCACCAGTCCCATGTTCTCACAGTACGCGATCCAGTCCTTGCCGCTGCCCTCGGGCAGGGTCACCGTCTGGGCGTAGGGGTATGCCCGAAGCAGGGCGGCATACTGATCCATCAGTCGGATGAGCTGGCTTTCGTCCATCGCCAGCCGTTCGGTGCCCAGCAGGACGGTTGCCGTCATGCCGATAGGGTTCACCGCCACCGAGGCGTTAATGTTGGCGGCCACCCGCACGGACAGCTCATCCACGGCATCGGAAAGCCAGGCGGGTCGATACTCGGCGTCGTAGGCCTCATTGCGCCAGCTGGGATGGACGTCGTTCAGCACCTCCGCCAGCGGGATCGGATCGCCAAAGTTCAACGCAACGCGGCCGAAGGAGTTGCGCAGCTTACGCGCGGTCTTGGCCAGCCCGAAAACGCTTTCTTTCTGTTTCTTCTTGCCCCGCAATTCACCCAGGTAAGAGCGGCCCTCCATGACTTTCTCATAGCCCACGTAGACCGGCACGAACACAATGGGCTTGCGGTGATTGCGCAGGAAGCTGCGCACCGTCATTGCCAGCATGCCAGCGCGGGGCTGCAGCATCCGGCCGGTACGGCTGCGCCCGCCCTCAACGAAGTATTCCACCGAATAGCCGCGAGTGAACATCACATGCATGTATTCGTTGAAGACGGTGGCGTACAGCGGGTTGTCCTTGAAGCTGCGACGCATGAAGAACGCGCCGCCGCGCCGCAGGATCGGCCCGACCACCGGCATGTTGAGATTGATGCCGGCGGCAATGTGCGGCGGCATCAGGCCGTTTTTGTAGAGCACGTAGGACAGCAGCAGATAATCAATGTGGGAGCGGTGGCAGGGTACGTACACCACGGCGTTGTCCTGGGCCACTTCCTTGGCCACCTGGATGTTGTTCACGGCAATGCCGTTGTATATGCGGTTCCACAGCCACGCGAGTACCACTTCCAGAAAGCGGATGGTGACAATGGACATGCTGGCGGCGATTTCATCGGCGTATTTGTAGGCTTTGGCGCGAACCTTTTCCGGCGGAATGTCGTCCTTGCGGGCGGTCTCGCGAATGGCCTCCTTTACTGCCTGGGTACGAACCAGGCCTTCGACCAGTGTGCGCCGGTGTGACAGGTCCGGCCCCAGCACCGCCTGGCGCACGCGGCGGAAGTGGGTTCGCAGAATGCGCGCCAGCTTGCGGTTGGCCCGCTCCTCGCTGTGCCGGTACTCCTCGATCACCTGTTTCAGCGACAACGGCTGGTTGAACTGCACGTAGGTATTGCGGCCGTGCAGCAGGATGATCAGGAATTTCTGCAAGCGGCCGGCGACAGACCAGGTATCCGACAGCAGCAGTTTAACGAGGGATTTTTCCTTGTCCGGCGAGCGCCCCCAGAACAGCGACACCGGAACGATCTGGACATCTCGCTCCGGATGCTCCAGACCGTAGCGAACCAGCGCCTGGAACTGGGAGGTCGGAACCGGGGTCTGCCGTGACTGGAACAGGCCGCCGATACGGCGGTACAGGAAGAAAAAAGAATGGACCGGACCGTTCTTTACCGGCAGGGACACCTCGGCTCCTGGCAGGGAGGCACGGAGCACTTCCTGTTCCAGGACCAGACGGCTGGACATGGAGCTGTATTGCAACACATAGCAAACCGGCGTGTCGGGATCGAGCCCGAGTGCTTCGCGGCTGTTACCACTGACGTCCGTTCTAACCCACAAAAACAGAATTTTGCGGAAAAAAGTCAGAATCAGGCTGCGAAGCGCCTGGAAAATTCGCATAAGGTGAAGCTCCGGTTTCCAAAACAGGCGCTAAGTTTACTTGGTTGTTGCAACAGCGCAAAGGCATCCCGACGTTCTGGTGGCTGGCGCGGTGTGTTACATTTCCCACTGACGAAATTCACCCCGATATCGGCTCAACTCGCCTACTGTTGCAGGACGCTGTCTATGACAAAGTGGACACCAGGTTGGTCCATTGCTCCGCCCGCTCCCGGTGACCCCGTGTTGGTTATCAGTGGCGGTAACGTGGTGCGTTTGCGCGGTGCCTGGTTCAGCCCCTGGCAAGAGGTGCGGCCGTTGACGGCTGGCGCTGCAGAGCCGGTGAACCTTGGGGTCTGGGATGGCAGGCCGCTGTATGTGGTCGAGGCGGCTGCTGACGCAGAACTGGGGGAGCAGGAGGCGCTTCCTTTGCGGGATGCCATCCTGGCCATGCCCGACGCCCCGGCGGATCTTCTGGGAACAGGCTTTCAGGTCTGGCAGTGGTGGCGGGACCATCGCTACTGTGGTCGTTGCGGCGGTGTGACCGGCCTGCATGCCCACGAACGTGCAAAATGGTGCGCAACCTGTCAGATCCCCTGGTACCCCCGGGTCGCGCCTTGTGTGATTGTGGTGATACGTCGGCAGGATCGGATGCTTCTGGCCCGATCGTCCCGGGTGAAGCGCCATTTTTACAGCCTGATTGCCGGCTTTGTAGAGCCCGGAGAAACCCTGGAGCAGGCGGTGGTCCGTGAGGTGAAGGAAGAAACCGGGCTGGACGTGAACAACATCCGCTACAGCGCTTCCCAGCCGTGGCCGTTTCCCCATCAACTGATGGTGGGCTTCTTCGCCGATTACTGTGGCGGCGACCTGGTGTTGCAGGAAGATGAGTTGGCTGATGCCGGCTGGTTCCGGGCCGACGACACCCCACCGGTTCCGCCGGAGACCACCATCGCCGGGCGGCTGATCCGCGACATGGCGAGCCAGCTGGCGCGGCCGGAGGGCGAGCGGTGTCCATGACAACTCTGGCCGGGGGGCGCTGATCGTGGCCCGCATCCTGGTGTTCGACTCCGGCATCGGCGGCCTGAGTGTCGCGGCCTGCATCCATCAGCGTCTTGCAGATGTGGAACTGGTGTATGTGGCCGATAATGCCGGTTTTCCCTACGGCGATCAGCCAGAGCCCGTGGTGCTCGGTCGCTGTCGCTCGCTGATCGCCGAGGCCTTACGGGAGTTCTCCTGCGATCTCATCGTGGTGGCCTGCAACACCGCCAGTACCATTGTGTTGCCGGATCTGCGGGCGATGACCGATGTGCCGGTTGTTGGCGTGGTGCCGGCCATAAAGCCGGCCGCTGCTTGTAGCGTTAACCGCCGCATCGGAGTGCTGGCGACACCGGCCACCATCCGCCGTCCCTACCTGGACAATCTTATCCGCGAGTTCGCCAACGACTGCCAGGTAACGCGGGTGGGGCACCCGCAACTGGTCCACTGGATAGAGGGTTCGGTGTCGGGCAATGACCTCCCCGGTCAGGCGCTGAGCGATGCCCTTCAGCCCTTCCGCGAGTCAGCGGTGGATACGGTGGTACTCGGTTGCACCCATTACCCGTTGATACAACGTCAGCTAGCGCGGTGTCTGCCTGATGTCCGGTTCTGGGTTGACTCCGGCGATGCCATCGCCCGTCGGGCGGAATGGCTGCTGGAGCAGCAGGGCAGCCTCGCGGCGACCGCCGACGGTCCTGAACATCCGGTGCGCGCGATTCTGTTTTCCGGTGCGGTTCCCGAGGGGCTGGCGGCCTACATGACGGGGTTGGGGCTGGCCCCGGGAGACATCCGGGGCCACTGGCCGGGCGTCGGCGGCGCTACAGCAACCGCGTCAGCTTGAACATGGCGAGGAATTCCAGGGCCGGGATGGTTCTGCGGTGGCAGCAGTAGGTCTTGAATGTGTCGCCGCGGAACCGCGACTTGGTAAACTCCAGTCCCTTGAAGTTGTACAGAAAATTGCCTTTTTCATAGACACCGTGAAGAAGTCGTTTCAGTGGCCGGCTTTCCTGATGCTCGGTGGCAGGGTCCAGTGACAGGGGGATCAGCCCCAGATCCAGATACGGTATGCCTTCGGCTTTGAAAACTTCCAGAGCATGGGCCATCAGCGTGTAGAAAATGCCCTGTCTGAAATCGGCGTTGGCCCGGGAGATATTGGGAACGTAGCTGATGATCTCGTTATTCCGGTAAATCGGGTCAAAGTAAATGAATCCCACGGCCTTGCCATCCTGATAGGCGTAGAAGTGGCGCTCATTTTCCCGGTAGTCCATTTCCATCGGACGAATCAGGAATCGGATCTCCTTGCTTTTGCACTTCCGCGTGCGGATCCAGGCGTCGGAAATCTCACGGGTGTGGTCATCGCTGAACCGTTCTTTAACCGTAATGCCGTTCTTTTCGGCCTGATTCAATGCGGTTCGCAGAATCTGCTTTTTCTTTCCGCGCAGCGACCAGTCCTGCAGGGTAATCCGGGACTCGCTGCCAAACTGGGTGCCGAAAAGGCCGAAGCGCAGGTGAAGAAAATCCACTACCGGCTTGGAGACCTGGATGTAGCAGGCGTTTGGAAAGCGGGTGTGAAATTTCTCGAGAATCACTGCAAAGTTCTCCGTGGCGCACACCGGGTCAGACAACACAAACGTGCCCCCCCATTTACGCATGTAGGCCACGTAGCCGACGCCCGGCATATCGAAATACTGCATGCCAGGCTGCAGGGTGGAAAAAGACTGCGAATGCACCCCGTACTGCTTCAGGTAACCCACGCGTTCGGCAAAGCCGAAGTTGCCCTCCGCGGCTGAGCGAATGCCGTCAAGTGCAAGAATCTGATCTGACATGATGATTTTCCCCGCCTTGTTCCTGTTCAGAGCGTGTCTGAGGATGACTGTTTACGCCCGTTTCTGACCCAGAATCGACCAGTAGCAGTTCATGTTCAGCAGCGTGAAATGTTTCTTCTCAGTGACCTGCAGGCCGAGGCGCTGCATGTGTTCGGGGTAGTTGTAGATCTTGTGGAAGGCATTGTTGGCGAACAGCCAGAAGATGAAGACCGCCATATACCAGTACATTTTCTTGAACAGGCGGGCGACGATGTTGCCGGTGGGGTAACAGAAATCCCCGACCACGACCTTGGCGTCGGCCTTGCCGAGGCGGATCAGATGTTCCAGCACCCGCACCATCATGTCTTCGTCAAAGACGTTCAGGAAAAAATTGGCCACCACCATGTCGTATTGCTCGAACTCCTCCACTTTCATGATGTCGCTGTGGATACGGCGGATCGTCAGGTGGGGGGCTTCCTTTTCCTGGGCCTCGCCGAATTTGCGAAGCATGGTTTCGGACAGATCCACCACCGTCACGTCGGCGCCCAGTTCCGCGGCGCGGATAGCGTCGCGACCATGGCCGACGCCGGCGAAAAGGATGCGTGATCCGGGGCGGACGGTTTCCACGTCCAGCATGGCGGTTTTGCAGCGATGAATGTTCTTGCCGCTGTAGAGGTTGCTGAGGAAATCGTAAACGGGGCCGATGTATTTATACTTGTCGCGCATGATGACTGCTGCCTGTTCAGATCCTGTGGTTGCCGTCACCGTTCTTGTGATTATTGGCTCGACTGCCTGTCGGCTTTCCGGTGACAACGCCTGAGTTTTTTCACTCTAGTGAAGGATCGGGGGGAAATATGTGCAGCAACGCGCATTTCTGGATACACAAAGTAACGCAAAGAAATACTTTGCAAACCAAGTCAACATTCCTGTTCTGACTGTCAGACAATAGATTATCGGTTATGACATCAATGATGTGGCCGCTTTCAGAAGGCAGCGGCCGCGGCGGTTACATGGCCGAGGCTCTTGGCAATGGCGTCAGCGGGTCGGGCAGGACCGTAGAAGAACCCCTGGACCTGATGGCAGCCCAGATTTTTCAGGTAGGTCAGCTGTTCGCCGGTCTCGACACCTTCGGCGACGATATCGAGCTTCAGCCCGTGCGCCATGGCGATGATGGCATTGACGATACAGGCTCCGTCTTCCCCGCCGCGGATGGCGCGGACGAACGACTGGTCGACTTTCAGGGTATGGATGGGCAATCGGTGAATGTAATTGAGTGATGAGTAGCCGGTACCGAAATCATCAATCGCGATGCGTACTCCGAGATCCGCCAGTTCCCGTAACTTCTGGCTGATCTGTTCAAGGTCATTCATGATCAGGTTTTCGGTAATTTCGATTTCCAGGTTCTGCGGCGGGAATCCGTGGGCGCGCACCTGATCCATCAGGGTTTCGACGAAGCGCGGATGCTCCACCTGCATCGGTGACAGATTGACCGCCAGGCGAAGGTCCTCGTGACCGGCACGGATCCAGTTGCCGACATCGCGGCAGGCCTGGTCCAGCACCCGCTCGCTGACGCGGGCAATGAGCTTGGTTTCTTCCGCCAGAGGCAGGAAATCCCGCGGGTACAGCAGCCCGCGTTTCGGGTGCTGCCAGCGAACCAGGGCTTCCAGGCCAACCACGCGATTGCTGGTGGCACAGACCTGGGGCTGGTAGAACACCTTCAACTGATCTCGCTCCAGAGCCAGTCGCAGATCCCGTTCAAGACTCAGGCGGTTGGCGGTATCGATGCTCATGCTCTCGGAGTAGAAGCGGTAACCGTCCTTGCCGCGAGCCTTGACGTGGTACATGGCAATGTCGGCATTCTGGATCAGTTGATCCATGTCGGCGCCGGCTTCGGGGAAAATCGAAATGCCAATGCTCACCCCCACAAACACTTCGTGTTCACCGAGCTGAAACGGCGCCCGTAATGCTTTGATCAGTTTGCGGGCAATCTGCCGTGCGTCTTCGTGATTGTGGATTGACGGCAGCAACAACGTGAACTCGTCGCCGCCGAAGCGGGACAGGGTATCGCCTTTTCGCAGGCATCGCTCGAGTCGCTGGGTCACCGCCTGCAGCAAGCGATCGCCCATGGCGTGGCCGAGGGTGTCGTTGATCACCTTGAAGCGATCCAGGTCCAGGAACATGACCGCTAGTTTCTGATTTTCCCGGCGGGCGTGGGTAATCGCCAGTTCGAGCCGATCCTTGAACAGGGCGCGATTGGGCAATCGGGTCAGCAGATCATGGTAGGCCTGGAAATTGATGAACGCCTCGGCTTCCTTGCGCTCGGTGACGTCGCGTGCGGTGCCGTAGTACCGTGCTTCGCGCCCGTTGCCGTGGCCCTCGTCATCGGTTCGTGGCCAGGTTTCCGGGTCGATGGGAAAAGCCGTGATCTCGAAATGGCGGTTGGCGCGGCGACTGCCACGGGTTTTGAGGCGAACTTCCAGAGTACGGGGGTTGTCCGCGCTGATGTTCGGGGCGTTGAGGGCGTAAGTGCCCCGGGCGACGTCCCGGTCATCCAGAATGTGGCGGAAATGCCGGCCGCACAACTCCTGCGGCTGATACCCGAGCATGGTTTCGATCTTGCTGTTGACGAAACAGAAGTGGCCGTCGCCATCGAGCATGAACACTATGTCCGGAGAGCTGTTCACAATATAGCGGTGCAGCGCTTCGGATTTTTCCAGCCGCATCTGGATGTGTTCGTGGGACCGTAACAACGATTGCTTTCCCAGGACGCTCTCGACAGTGGCCAGCAACTCCTCGGGATCAAAGGGTTTGCGAATGTAATCCAGGGCACCTCGGCGCAAGGCACGGCTGACGGCGGCAAAGGAGCTCTCCCCGCTGACAACGATGGCGCCGCAGTCGGGTTGGCGACTGGCAAGGTGTGCCATCACATCGAAACCGTCTACCTCCGGCATGCGCAGGTCCAGCAGGGCAAGATCGTAGGACTGACGATCAATCAGTTGGCAGGCCCGGCGCCCCCCTTCCGCTTCGGTCACATCGTAGTGCCGGCTCCGCAGCAGGGACGCAAGGCTGGCCAGCAGCCTGGGTTCGTCGTCCACCACGAGGATGCGTGCAGGTAAGCGGCTACTGAGAGAGTGGTCCGGTTGCGCAGATTTCATTGGTCTTTGCCCGTCGTCAGTCATTATCGTTCTTCTTTTCGCTCACAGCCGGCAGCAACACCCTGAAAGTGGTGCCTTCACGCCCGGTGCGGCAAGCAATGATGCCCTCCATGTCATCAATAAGCTGTTTGACTATGCTCAGGCCCAATCCGTTATGGCCTTCTCCCTTCGTGCTGCTCACCGGGGTGAACAGCTGCCCGCGGAGGTGCTCGGGAATACCGGCACCGGTATCCGCCACCTCCAGTTCAACCCACGTGCGCCCGCTCTGCCAGATCGGCGCTGCGGTGCGCAACAACACGCGCCCGGTGTTCTTTAGGCATTCGGCGGCATTGCGTATCAGGTTGATAAGGATCTGTCGCACCACGGAAGGCGGTGCGGCAACGTGCGTGTCGTCGGGGCAGAGTTCTACCACGAGGGTGGTGTCGCCGTCACGGAACAGGCCTTCGGCAAGCAGATCCTTCAGCGTCTCGATCTCGGTATTGATCCGTGTGGATGCGGTCGTCTCACCGTGACCGGGCTGGTCGGCGCGGCCGATCTGCAGCAGCATGTCCCCGGCGCGATCCAGCTCCTCGCGAATGACGTCCAGCTCGTGCTCCACGTCGTTGTCGTTCAGGCGCGCGCGCAGCTGAAACAGGTACTGGCGGATGATGGTCAGCGGATTGCTGACTTCGTGGATCTGGCGCCGCAGCGCCTTCTGTGCAATCTCCCGGTTCAGTTCATCCGCGTTGGCGCCGTCTTCCTGCACGCTTCGGTTCGAGGACAGGTGGGTTGCCAGCTGCTTTGAGAACAGGGTGGCCAGTTCTTCGGCCGCCGCGGTGGTGCCACGGTCGGTGCCCACGGCAAAGACCCCGGGGCAGTCGTTTTCGATGATCACCGGGATGGCAAACAGCGACGGAGTATTGAGCAAAGACAGTAACTGACGGTCAAGCACGGTGGGCGGGCGGTCACCGAGCTGGACGGTTTTCCGCGTGACAAAGGCCTCGGTGAGCACGCTGGACCCGGGGCTGGCGGCAAGGGTCAGCGCCGGAACATCGCCGATTGACCCTGACAGCAGGGTCAGCTCATCGTCTCGACCACCAAAACACAGTGCCGGAAAACCGGTCACCAGGGTCAGGCTGTTAACGGTTTCTGCCAGCATCTCCTCAAGCGGGCCCCGGAACGACGGCAGTTTCAGGGCCTGGGTCGCCAAAGCCTGCCGGAGAACGGTCTGCTTCAGCCGGTGGTTCGCGGCCCCGGCATCGTAATCGTCGTTCAAAGGTATGCCGAGGGACTCCGCCATCGCGTTGACTTCGTGGTCAATGCGCCGCTGGATTTCCCGGGTCAATTCCTCGCTGAGGCCAAATACGGTGCCGGCGGCGGCAATGCCAGCCGCGTCCGAAAGTGCAAGTCGCGTTGCCAGGCTGATCAGTTTGACGAGGTGTCCGGCGTCGCGGATCTCTGATGGCATTGCGTGCTGATAACGCATGGCGTCTGCCGCCATGGAGCCGAGCCCCCAGGCGCGCACCAGTTCTGCTGCGATGTCGCACTGATGGTTGAGATAGTGCTGCCGGGTCTCGCCGGCCGGTGTCTTGAGGGCGATCAACTCGCCGACATTGTGTAACAGCCCCAGCATGAACGCCTGGTCCGGCTCCGGGAAGCGGGTGAGGGTTGCCAGTGCCCGTGCCGTCAGCGCCGTCGTCAGGGAATGGCGCCAGAAATCCCGCAGTTGTTGCCATTGATCCGCGCCCAGTTCAAAGAGCAACTGGCGTAGAGCTGCGGTCAGTACCAGAGTGTGGAAACGCCGGGTTCCGAGGCGCAACAACGCCTGGTCCACTGAGCGAATTTGAGAGACGGGGCCATAGAGGGCAGAATTGGCAAGCGCCAGAACCCGGGTGACCAGCGCGGTGTCGGCGCATACGATATCGCTGATCCGCCGATAGCTCTGATCCTGGTGACAGGCTTCAAGCGCTCGAAGGGTAACCTCCGGCAGGCTCGGCAACTGAATATCAGGGGCAATGTCCATGGGGCTACCTGTGAGCGCCTCGTGTCGACATACTCTGACGACATGTTCACTATTATTGTTGGTTCGGAGCTTAGACAATAAAGTGGATTTATTAAATAGTTAGTGCTGAATTTTTGAGCATTATGTTAACCGGGTTGTGATACGTGTAAACTTTTTACAGGTTAACATCAGACTTTGGCCCTGACTCCGTGGATAAAAATAACCAGCGATGACAGCCACCCCGGGCGCCCCGCGCCGCTCGAATCCGACCCGCACCGTTGCCGTAACAGGAGGCAAAGGCGGCGTTGGAAAAACCTCTGTTGCCCTTAACCTGGCGCTGACGCTGTCACGGGAGGGCAAGCGCGTTTTGCTGCTGGATGGCGACACCGATCTCGCCAATGTCAGCATCATGCTCGGGCACTATCCGTCCAGAACCCTGGCAAACGTGATAGCCGGTGAGTGCGCACTGGAGGATGTGATCATGGTTGCCGACCATGATTTGCACATCGTCCCCGGCGCATCCGGCGTGCACCAGTGCATCGATCTGGACCCGCAGTCGAGCCTGGCCCTGCTAAAGGCGCTCGCCCGTCTTGAGAGCCGTTATGACGTAGTCATTACCGATACCGCAGCGGGGCTGCAGTCGACAGGGATGCACATGATTGCGGCGTCTGAACTGGCCTGCGTGGTGGTCACCCCCGACCCCGCGTCGCTGACGGACGCCTTTTCGCTAATCAAGGTGTTGAACCGGCGCGGCTACAAGAGAACGCCTTCTGTGCTGGTGAACATGGCTCAGGGCGCCAGCCAGGCGCGCTCGGTGTTCCAGCGGCTGGATGCCGCATCGCAGAGACATCTGGGGGTGGCTCTCCATTATCTGGGTGCGGTATGGCGAGACGAAACCATACGGCAATCGGTGTTGCAGCAGCGCCCCGTGGCGCTAATGCCCGCGGCAGATCCTTCGTGCCGACAGTTCCGCACGTTGACCGATATGCTGACGCTGCGGCTGAATCAGATACCGGTGCGCAAAACCGGTATTGCCGCCTACTGGCATCAGGTATCCCGGCGGTCGGACCGGCCGGCCGACACCCGCGAGGTGGCAGGGCAGCGCGCCGGCGACAGTGCGAAAGCCCGCAGTCTCGAGTTGGTTGAGGCGTTGAGTAATTTGCTGGCGTCAGAAGGGGATTCGCCACTGCTGCGTTATGAGGCGTTTAATCGATTCTTTGCACTGATGGGGCGCACGCTGGATGACACCACCACGGAAATCATTCAAACCGGTCTGGCGGCAATGGACTGGGAATCCCTCGCGCCGGCGCAGCGTCGGCATTTTGCGGACCACCTGCGGGAGCTGGCCCACCGACTGACGCCGGAAGCAGCGACGGCGCCCGCCCCGGTACCCACCGAGCAAAATGCACCGGAGCCCCGTTATGACCGGGTGAGTTTTGGTGAGCAGGAGCGGCTGGTGCGGGCACTGAAAGAGCAGCCCGGTGATATTTCGCTGGACCGCCTGTTGCGCTCCTTGTCGGGCTCAAACAAAGACCACTCCTGATTCCATTCTCCTCTCTTTTTTGCGAAATAGTTCCTTATTTTTTCGTCATTTTATTAACGCATTTTGTAGCGTAACTTTGCTGTGTGTCACCGCTTTGTCATTAATGGTGTGCAAATATTAACCTGTTAATTTTGGATAATGGCCCGCTTAATGCAGCGGTTTTCCTGGTTTCCCCGTTGTCAGCGTTTTGAGCCTGAGAGATGAAAGCTAAGGCTGAAAGAGGCGAAGGGTAGTAGGTGGTCAGAGGCAGGTAGCGCGCATTCGTGGCCAACGATTGTTAAGAGAAGGAGTTCCCGGCATGACAAATCAGCTTCAAACTGCAGAATCCTCTTCAACCGTGCTTGAGCAACTGCGAGGCAAGCACGTCCTGATTACCGGCACCACCGGTTTTCTGGGCAAGGTGGTGTTGGAGAAGATCATTCGCGCAGTTCCGGACATCGGCGGCATACATCTGCTGATCCGTGGTAATAAGCGCCACCCCAACGCCCGCGATCGTTTTCTGCACGAGATCGCCACATCCTCGGTTTTCGAACGACTTCGCAAGGACGACAACGAGGCCTTCGAGAGCTTTATTGAGGAGCGGGTCCACTGTGTTACCGGCGAGGTGACCGAGCCCCGGTTCGGGCTGCCGGTCGAGCGGTTCTCCGCACTGGCCAATCGCGTGGATGCGTTCATTAACTCCGCCGCCAGCGTTAACTTCCGCGAGGAGCTGGACAAGGCGCTCGCCATCAACACCCTGTGCCTGAACAACGTGGTGCAGCTGGCCCGGCAGAACCGGGAAATGGCGGTCATCCAGGTGTCCACTTGTTATGTCAACGGCAAGAACTCCGGTCAGGTCACCGAGTCGGTGATCAAGCCGGCGGGCGATGACATTCCCCGCAGCACGTCCGGCCATTACGAAATCGATGAACTGGTGCGGTTGCTGGAAGACAAGATTGCCGATGTCCGGTCCCGTTACTCCGGCAAGGTGTTGGAGAAAAAGCTGGTGGACCTGGGTATCGAGGAAGCCAATCGTTATGGCTGGAGTGATACCTATACCTTCACCAAGTGGCTTGGCGAACAACTGTTGATGAAAGCGTTGGAAGGCCGCGCACTGACGATTGTCAGGCCCTCCATTATCGAAAGCGCGCTGGAAGAACCGGCGCCAGGCTGGATCGAAGGCGTGAAAGTGGCGGATGCCATCATCCTTGCGTATGCCCGCGAGAAGGTCACGTTGTTCCCCGGTAAGCGCAGTGGCGTTATCGATGTAATCCCGGTGGATCTGGTGGCCAATGCCATCATTCTGTCCCTGGCGGAAGCGCTGGCAGAACCAGCCCGGCGACGCGTTTACCAGTGCTGCAGCGGTAGCAGCAATCCGATCACCCTCGGAGAGTTCATTGACCATCTGATGGCGGAGTCCAGGTCGAATTTTGCCGCATACGACCAGCTGTTCTATCGCCAGCCGACCAAGCCGTTCATTGCCGTCAATCGCAAGTTGTTTGATGTGGTGGTGGGCGGGCTCCGTGTGCCGCTGAGCATGACCAGTCGCGTCCTGAAGCTTCTGGGTCAGGATCGCGAGCTGAAAACGTTGCGTAACCTGGATACCAGCCGCTCTCTGGCTACCATCTTCGGTTTCTACACCGCACCGGACTACATCTTCCGCAACGATGAGCTCAAGGCTCTTGCGTCCCGCATGGGCGAGCTGGACCGGCTGTTGTTTCCGGTGGATGCCGCGCAGATCGACTGGTCAGTCTATCTGCGCAAGATTCATCTTGCCGGCCTCAATCAATACGCTCTGAAAGAGCGCAAGCTCTACAGTCTGCGTTCTGCAAAAGCCCGCAAAAAAGCCGCCTGACCTTACGGGCAGGCCCGGCATGATGCCGGGCCTGCTCTGTATTGCCATCCGATATCGTGCCGGCCTTTCCCAAACAGGCTGCGCCGGGCCGAAACGTGCTTGCGGATCGGGGTGGTGCAGCTATCCTTTGTTCAGACTCCCACGTAACGTGATTACCCGTTGTTTTCGTGCGGCATTAGCGGTCATCTCGGCGAAAAGTTCAGGCGCATTAGGACGTTAGTCTAATTCATTGTGTAGTGGCACACATGTTGAACTACAGATATCCGTCTTCAGGGCCTGGGTGCCCGGCAAGCTCTGTTTATACAACAACCGACAATGACAACAGACTCTAGACTATAGGGGGAGCACAATGACTGAGAAACAGGTTTATCCCGTAAGTCCGGACGTGGCCCAACACGCGCTGCTGAACCGTGACCAGTATGAAGAAATGTATCGCCAGTCCGTCGACAACCCGGACGCATTCTGGGCTGAGCACGGTAAGCGCCTGGAGTGGATAAAGCCATTTTCCAAGGTCAAGAACACCACCTACGATTACGATAACCTGTCCATCAAGTGGTTCGAGGACGGTGAGCTCAATGCCTCCGCCAACTGTCTGGACCGCCACCTGGCCAAGCGTGGCGATCAGACGGCGATCATCTTCGAAGGCGACGACCCCGCCGATTCCCGCAACGTCACCTACCGCGAACTGCACGAAGAAACCAGCAAGTTCGCTAACGTGCTTAAAGGGCTGGGCGTCAAAAAAGGCGATGTGGTCACTATCTACATGCCGATGATTGTGGAAACGGCCGTCGCCATGCTCGCGTGCGCCCGCATCGGTGCGATTCATTCGGTGGTGTTCGGTGGGTTCTCTCCCGAAGCGCTCGGTGCCCGTATCGCCAACGGCAAATCCCGTTTTGTGGTGACCGCTGATGAAGGTGTTCGTGGTGGCCGCAAGATTCCGCTCAAGAAAAATGTCGATGCAGCCCTGAAAAATGAGGATGCAGCGAACGTCGAGAAGGTGGTTGTGGTCAGTCGCACCGGAGGCGATGTGCCCTGGAACGACGGTCGCGATGAGCGTTACGAAGACCTGATGAAATCCGCTTCCACTGACTGCCCGCCGGAGCCCATGAATGCGGAAGATCCGCTGTTCATGCTGTACACCTCCGGGTCCACCGGTGCGCCGAAAGGGGTTCTGCATACCACCGGTGGCTACATGGTGTACGCCTCCATGACCCATGAGTACGTGTTCGATTATCACGAGGGGGATGTGTACTGGTGTACGGCCGATTTCGGGTGGGTAACCGGCCACAGCTACATCCTCTACGGGCCGCTGGCCAACGGTGCCATTACCGTTCTGTTCGAGGGCGTGCCCAACTATCCGGACAGCTCCCGCATGGGGCAAGTGGTCGACAAGCACAAGGTCAATATACTGTACACCGCGCCCACCGCGATCCGCGCACTGATGGCCGAAGGTGAGTCCTGTATGAATGGCACCACCCGTGACAGCCTGCGCCTGCTGGGTTCCGTGGGTGAGCCGATCAACCCGGAGGCCTGGGCCTGGTATCACCGGGTCATCGGTAACAGCAAGTGCCCCATTGTCGATACCTGGTGGCAGACTGAAACCGGCGGTATTCTGATTTCACCGCTGCCGGGTGCGATTGATCTGAAGCCCGGTTCTGCCACGGTGCCGTTTTTCGGCGTCAAGCCGGCTCTGGTGGATAACGATGGCAACATCCTGGACGGCAAGACCGAGGGTAACCTGGTCATCCTCGACAGCTGGCCAGGCCAGATGCGCACCATCTACGGCGATCACGAGCGCTTCAAGCAAACTTACTTCAGCACCTACAAGGGCATGTACTTCACCGGTGACGGCGCCCGTCGTGATGAAGACGGCTATTACTGGATCACCGGCCGGGTGGATGATGTGCTGAACGTCTCCGGCCACCGCCTGGGTACCGCCGAGGTCGAGAGCGCGCTGGTTTCCCACGACAAGGTGGCTGAGGCTGCGGTGGTCGGCTATCCCCATGAGATCAAGGGTCAGGGCATTTATGTCTATGTCACCCTGGTGCAGGGGCAGGAGCCCTCTGACGAGCTGAAGAAGGAGCTGGTTCAGTGGGTGCGTAAGGAGATTGGCCCGATCGCCTCTCCGGATGTCATCCAGTGGGCGCCGGGGCTGCCGAAAACGCGGTCCGGCAAGATTATGCGCCGCATATTGCGTAAGATTGCAGCCAACGAGCACGACCAGCTGGGGGACACCTCCACTCTGGCAGACCCGGGTGTGGTTGACGATCTGATCAGTAGTCGCGCTTTCAAGTAAGGTCTGACGGCAGGCCAGAAACCTGTGAGGAATCTGTTGAATGGCACAAACAATTATCGTCGCTGATGATCACCCGCTGTTTCGGGCAGCTTTGAAGCAGGCGGTCAGTCAGGCGGTTCCTGATGCGCAGACGGTCGAGGTCGACAGCATCAAGGCCTTGCAGGCGGCGGTGGAGTCGCACCCAGATGCGGATCTGGTGTTGCTGGATCTGAATATGCCAGGTGCCCACGGCTTCTCCGGGCTCGTGTTCATGCGCGGGCAGTATCCGGGCTTGCCGGTGGTGGTGGTGTCAGGCTCGGAGGAGATGCAGGTGATGCGCCGTTCGATCGATTATGGGGCGTCGGGTTTCATTCCGAAGTCGGCGCCGCTGCCAACTATTACCGAGGCGATTCAGGCGGTCCTGGAAGGGGATGTCTGGTTGCCGGAGGGTGTGGCGGACAAGATCGAACGGATGCACTCGGATACGACGGATTTTTCCGAGAAGCTGGCGTCGCTGACGCCGCAGCAGTTCCGGGTGCTGGGTATGCTGGCCGAGGGGCTGTTGAACAAGCAGATCGCTTATGACCTGGATGTGTCGGAGGCGACCATCAAGGCGCACATTACCGCGGTGTTCCGCAAGCTTGGCGTGCGGAATCGGACCCAGGCGGTGATTGCGATTCAGCAGATGGAGATCGATCCTTCGGATCAGTCGTTGTCTGGCAGCTAGTTGCTTAAAAGTTTGATCGGAATGAAAAGGGAGCCTGCGGGCTCCTTTTTTTGTGCCTCTGAGGAGCTTTCTTGCTGTGGCGTCAGCACCGGTCGGGTCGGCCCTCCTTGGGACCGCTGCGAGCCCCCGCAAGCGGGTCCAGTCAGCAATCACAGATTGCTGCCGTTCGTCTGCGCACGAAGCGATGCTTCTAAAACGCTTGCCTCACCCATGTGCGCTTCGCTTTGGCCATCCATGGCCAAAGATATCCCAAGGAGGGCCGACCCGACCGGCGCCTCCATCTTTGAAGGTGGCTTGTCATAAAAAACACACATGTACGCAAAAATATTCCTGGTCATTAAAAATTAATCTATCTGCCATTGTCATGAGACCAAGTGTTCTGTAAATTCGGCTCACACATGTACGCTGAAAATAAAATGGCGTGCCGGATATTATTGTTTTCAGAACGAAAGGTGACGAATGAACGCTGCTGTGAAACCCGAATCGATGGGTAATGCCGTGTTTGGACAACCCGATGAGCGGGAGCTCAGGGACAGGATGAAGAAGGAGCTGCCGGCGGATACGTTCAAGGCGCAGACCTGGCGGGTGGTCTGGTTCCTGCCGTTGCAGCTGATTATCTGGGGCGGGATCGCCGCGATTCTGCTGGCGGGCCTGCCGTGGTACGCGAATCTGGGGCTGGGTTTGCTGGTGGGGCACACCATCGGTGCACAGGCACTGTTGGCCCACGAGGTGTTGCACGGGGCCCTGGGCATGAGTAAGCGCTGGCAGAATTTCTTCGGCTGGCTGGGGTTCGGGCCGTTGATAGTGCCGCCGGAGTTCTGGCGCAAGTGGCACAACGTGGTTCACCACGGCAACACCAACACCGGCGATGCGGATCCGGACAGTTTTGGTACGCTGCGTCGTTACAAGACCGATCCCAAGCAGAAGAAGTTCACCAAACTGGCGCCGGGGTCAGGCACCTGGTACAGCTATCTGTTTCTGACTTACTCGTTCACGTTCCACGCGCAGCTGGTGCTGTGGTTTCAGGCGAGGCGTCGTAAACAGTTCAAGGGCTTTGACCGCAGTAAGGCGATTCGGCAGACGTTTTATTGCATGGCGGTGTGGGCCCTGCTGGCGATGATCTCCGGGCCGCTGGCGCTGTTTACGGTGCTGATTCCGTTCATGGTGGCCAACGCCCTGGGGCAGGGGTATATCCTCACCAACCACTTCCTGCGTCCGCAGACGGCCACCAATAACCCGCTGGACAACTCCATGAGCCTGCGCAGTAACCCGGTGCTGGATCGGCTGCATTTCCGCTTCAGCCATCACGTGGAGCACCATTTCTTCCCGAAAATGGGGCATAACATGGCGCCGCGGGTGCGCAAGTGGCTGGAGGAAAATCATGGCGAGCGGTACATGTCGATGCCCCATGGCACCGCGCTGAAACTGCTGTATACGACGCCACGGGTCTATAAATCGTCCACCGAGTTGGTGGATCCGAATCATCCGGAGCGGGTGTTTGATTTGTTGCCGTTGCAGAGGGAGTTTGCGGCGAGTAATCGGTAATTAGTTGGGTTTTGTCGGATTACGCCTTTGGCTAATCCGACCTACGTCATGCTCCGAACTGGGAGAAAAACTCGGAGGAGCGGGTTGGCGGGGCGTCGTCCAAAACCGTGCGGAGCCATGGATGGCGGAGCCGAGCGTACAGGGATGTATCTACAGCGTGTTTTGGACGACGCCCCGCCATTCTGCTCCGGGCTTGATCGAATTCAAGCCTAGCGGCTCCCCGCGTACCCCAATTCCTTGTCCACCAGATTGAACAGCTCCTCGCCACCATGCCAGCGGTCGAAGTTCTCCAGGAACTGGTCGGTGAGGGCGCGTTTCCAGCCGATGAAATCGCCTGCCATGTGGGCGGTCATGATGACGTTTTCCATGTCCCATAACGGGTGATCCTCAGCCAGCGGCTCCTCCTCGAACACGTCCAGGCCGGCGCCGGCGATCTCGCCGCTGCGCAGGGCCTCGATCAGATCGTCGGTTTTGACGATGGGGCCGCGGCCTATGTTGATCAGGCGGGCGTGGGGCCGCATGGCCTTGAACGCCTTGCTGTCAAACAGCCCCTCGGTCTGCGGTGTCAGCGGCGCAGCAATGACCACGTAGTCTGCCAGCGCGAGTTGCTCGAACAGATCGTCATTGCTGTGGACGGCAATGAAATCCGGGTCGTCATGGCGCGCATTGCGGGCAATGCCGTGGGGCTTCATGCCGATAGCACGGACCAGACGACCGATCTGACGGCCGATGGAACCGGCGCCTACCACCAGAACCTGGCCACCCTGGGCCCGTTCGGTATCCCGGTGCTGCCACTTGTGATCCATCTGCAAGCGAATCGAGCGGGGGAAGTCCTTGGCGAACATCAGGATGGTGCAGAGCACGTACTCCGCAATCGTCCGGTCGAAAATTCCCCGTGCGTTGGTCACGGTAACGTCGCCTTTGGTCAGCGCAGGGAACATCAACGCATCCACGCCGGCGCTGGTGGCATGAATCCACTGCAGCTTGTCGGCCGCGGGCCAGGCCGCTTCCAGTGCCTCGGTACGGAAGTCCGTCACCATCATCACGTCGGTACCGGGCAAGGTGTCCCGCAGCGTCGGTTCGTCACAGGCAAACCGTACCGTTGCTCTGGCGCGCAGCGCATCCATACCGGGTGGCTCTTTCTCACCCGGAGCTGTCAGAACGGTTACCACCGGTTTACTGTGTTGAGTCATCTTTCCTCCGCGGACCTGTTACCTGGAATCGGGGTGCCTGGGCCGGCAATCGGGCGGCGCAACCCTGTCCGTTACAGTCTGGTTTGCGGGGCGCGGGTGGTCAACCTGAGTTCGTCAGACAAAGGGATAGGAAGGTGCCGGTCAGGCATTCGGGCCGGGCGGGGAATCTTTCTGAGGTTATGTCTTGTACGGCCCCTGCATACTGACTAACCTGCAGGAGTAGCTTCTTTTTTGCGCTGTTCGCAGGAGGTAGATTTATGGCAGAAGCCGTCAACAACGAAACTGGCCAGTCCAAGCCCAGAAAGGTGAAGTACCGCAAGACCAAGGCCAGTTGGAACCCCGCCATGCAGGCCGTACCGGTGCCCGGTATCCGGCGCATGGTGAATATGGCGGCCACCATGAAAGACGTTATTCATCTTTCCATCGGTCAGCCGGATCTGCCGACGCCAAAGCACGTTATCGATGCCTATGTGGACGCGCTGAATGCCGGCCAGACCGGGTACACCATGGATGCCGGCCTGCCGGAGCTGCTGGTTGCCCTGCGGGACTATTACGGCAAGCGCTACAATCGCAAGTTGACCCGTGACAACATTCTGATCACCAGCGGTGCCACCGAGGCCATGTACCTGGCCATCTCCGCCACCTCGGCTCCGGGCCGTCAGTTTATTGTGACCGACCCCTCGTTCCTTCTTTATGCGCCGTTGATCCGGATGAACGGTGGTGAGGTGAAATTCGTGCCCACCCGCGCCGAGAACAACCACCAGTTGGACCCGGATGAGGTGATCCGTGCCATGGGGTCGCGCACCTTCGCGCTGATCCTCAATAACCCGAACAATCCCACCGGCGCCGTTTATCCGCGCAGTACCGTGGAGACCATACTGGAAGAGTGTGCCTATCGGGGAATTCAGGTTTACGCGGACGAAGTCTATGACCACCTGATCTTTGACGACGATGACTTCGCCAGTGTGCTCAACTGCTCGATGGATCTGGACAACATCATGTGCATCAGCAGCTTCTCGAAAACCTACAGCATGGCCGGTTTACGGGTTGGCTGGGTGATTGCCAGCCAGGCCGCGATCAAATCCCTGCGGCGGTTCCATATGTTCACCACCTCGGTGGCCAATACCCCCTCCCAGTTTGCCGGTGTGGCGGCGCTGACCGGCGATCAGCAGTGCGTGCGGGACATGGTGGACATTTATCGGGAGCGCCGGGACAAGGTGGTGGAGCTGATTGACCAGACCCCCCACCTCACCGGTTACAAACCCGGAGGCGCTTTTTTTGCGTTCCCGGACCTGCCGCCCCACGTGGACGGCTCCGATCTCGCCCTGCGCATGCTCAAGGAAACCGGGGTATGCATGGTGCCCGGGGACGCCTTCGGTGAACACTGCACCAACGCCGTTCGCATCAGCTTTTCCACCACCTGTGAAAAGCTGGAAGAAGCGTTCGACCGGGTGATTCCGTGGATGGCGAAACAACAGTTCTGAGGTGACCATGTCAGCCCTGGACTCGGTTCTCATTCAATGCCCGTACTGCTGGGAGACGCTGGAAATCAGCGTTGATCCCTCGGTGCGGGAGCAGGAATACGTCGAAGACTGCCAGGTCTGCTGCCAGCCGATCCTGCTGAAAGTACAGCTTGATGACGACCTGACCCCGCACGTGGACGCCTGCGCGGAAAACAGCTGACGGTTTTCTGACAAATCCTTAACCTCCCGCCTCGGCGGGATGGCATAGTCTACCCCTCTCGTTCTTGTGTTCACTCCGGAGAAGTTTCCATGTCAGTCAAGCGATCCTCCCTGTTGCCCGTCCTGATGATTCTGGCTGTCAGCCTGATCAGCGGCTGCGCCAGCCTGTCACCCTACTCAATTTCCGAGGGGGAGCTGGAGCGTCACCTTCAGGACACCGTAAGCCGCTTCGATCGGCAGCAGCTGCAGAGCGGCTCGCCGCTGAGCCTGAGCCTCAGTGACGCAGATATTACCCTGGGCCCGGACGGACGGGATGTGGCCGTCATTGATCTCAGCGGGCAGGTGGCGCTCAACGCGCTGATGACCAAACTGCCGGTGGATATTGCGCTTAAAGTGGAAGGGGCGCCGGTGTACGACGCGGAAGAAAAGGCCGTGTATATCCGACGCCTGCAGTTGCTGGAAAGCAGCATTGATTCACCCTTCTTCAAGGGTGACCTGAAGCCGGTCACGGACACGGTCATGCGCGCGGTGGCCCAGATGCTGGAGACCATGCCGGTCTACCGTCTGGACGAGGCGGATTTCGCCCAGCGTATGTTCGGCATGGTGCCCATGGATGTGCGGGTGGCGCCGGGGCGGCTGGAATTCGTGATGGCGGAATAACGCCACCACCATCGGCCGCTCGCCCCCCGATAAGGTGGCGAGCGGTGGTTTGAATTTCCTAGTTTGCCAGACGCTTGCAGATTGCCTCGCCGATTTCCCGGGTGCCCCGCTGGGTGCCGCTGTTCTGCGCCAGGTCGGCGGCCACAGCGTCATGCAGCTCCTTGCCGGCACCGGCCAGGGCAGGGTCCTTGCGCCCCAGCCACTCCAGCATGCGGGCGGTGGTAAACAGCATGGCGGTCGGGTCCGCCAGGCCCTGTCCGGCGATGTCTGGGGCACTGCCGTGTGTTGGCTCGAACATCGACGGCATATCTGCATCCGTCGGGTTCAGGTTACAGGACGGCGCTACCCCCATGCCGCCCGACAGCACGGCGGCCAGATCGGTCAGAATGTCACCCTGCAGGTTGCTGGCCACCACCACATCGAATGCCCAGGGGCTCTGCACAAACTTCATGCAGGCGGCGTCCACCAATTCGTGGTGGGTGGCGACGTCCGGAAACTCCCGGCTTATTTCTTCAAAGGCTTCGGTGTACATGTCGCCCCAGTAGCGCAGGGCATTGCGTTTGGTGACCAGGCACACCTGGCTCTCGCAGCTGCGGCCGTCCAGGGTTTTGAAATGCCGGGTGTGCCCCTGCTGTGAGCGCTCGCCGGCGCGGAGGCGCGCCTGTTCGAAACCATATCGGATGATCCGGTCGGTGGCGTGGCGGGTAAACACCTCCATCTGGGTGGCTACCTCATCCGGCGACCCCTTGCGCAGGCGGCCGCCCTGGCTGACATACTCGCCCTCACTGTTTTCGCGAATCACCAGCATGTCGATGTCTTTGGCGCGTTCATCGGCCAGGTACTGCCGCGCTCCGGGAAGCAACCGCGCCGGGCGCTCACAGACCCATTGGTCGAACCCTTTGCGCATGTCCAGCAGGGGCGCCAGCGAGATACTGTCCGGCAGAAGGTAGCGTTGCGGGTCGTCCACCGGGCCAGGATCCCCGAGCGCGCCCAGGAGGATGGCGTCGTAGGCCATGAGCTGTTTCAGCGCGTCTTCCGGCATGGACTCGCCATGCTCCTCGTGCCATGCATGGGAGGGCCAGGGAAAGCGGGTCCACTCCAGCGCCAGTGAGTGTTTTGCCCGCAGGGTTTCCAGGCAACGTACCGCTTCGGCAACCACCTCGGGGCCGATACCATCGCCGGGGGTCACTGCGATTCGGGATTTCTGGGCCATTCCGCTAACTCCTGTTGGCTTTCAATCGTGTGGAACTGTCTGTCTCAGTGTAGTCATGTGATTGGTGGATGCCAGAGCTTTACACAAACGCACTTTTACCGGGCTGGGCATGGCGGCTATAGTGGAACGGATATATTGGTTATAAACGCAGTTTGCCCGTGCGGGGGCAAGGAAGGAGTAGAAGTGAATCAACCGGCCGTATTATTTGATGAGTCCCACTGTAATCAATGTGCGTGCGGCGAAGGGTTGGATTTTTCCTTCTCGTTTGCCTTTCAGCCCATTGTCGATACTGAGAATAAAAGTGTGTTTGCGTACGAGGCGTTGGTGCGTGGCCTTGAGGGCGAGGGAGCCCTGAGTGTGCTGGCGAACGTGAACGAGCGGAACCGCTATTCGTTCGACCAGATCTGCCGGGTCAAGGCCGTCAAACTCGCGGCGCGGCTGAAGATGGAGCCCAGGCTCAGCATCAACTTCATGCCGAACGCGGTGTATCAGGCCGAATACTGTATCCGCACCACACTCGCGGCGGCCGAGACCTATAACTTCGATACCTCCAAGATCATTTTTGAAGTGATCGAAACGGAAGAACTGACGTCCGTCGATCATCTTGCCTCGATTATCGCGGCCTACAAGGAAATGGGGTTCAGCACTGCCATTGATGATTTTGGTGCCGGCTATTCCCGTTACGACATCATGATGGCCAGCCCGCCGGATCTTCTGAAACTGGATATGGGCCTGGTTCGTAACATCGATCAGGAGCCCAACAAGCAGGCGGTGGTGGCGGGTATCATCGAAATGATGAACCGGCTGGGCGGCAGGATCATCGCCGAAGGGGTGGAAACCGAAAACGAATATCGCTGGCTGCGGTCCCAGGGCATCACCCTGTATCAGGGCTATCTGTTCGCCCGCCCGGCGTTCGAGGCACTGCCGGAGCCTTACTTCCCGGATTGATGACAATCGAGGTTTCATCTTGTTCTATCGTCTTATCACTATCGTTGGCGGTCTGGTCTTTGTTGTTGCCCTGTTTGCGTTGATCTGGTTTTTCTGCAAACAGTTCCTGCTGCGCCACGGGGTGCAGGAAAACGCGTCCGACCGAGCCACCATTCTGGCCACCTGGACGTTTGCCGGTATCAGCGTGGGTCTGGTTTTCGCGGTGGTGGGTTCCTTTATCCTTGGCCCCTGGGCGTTCTACCGGACGCTGCAGGGCCAGGGCTCCCCGGTCTCGGCCGGCGCCGCCATCTGGTGGGGCTTCGGTATTGTGGTGGCCTCCCTGGGCATCACCGCGGCGGGCTTTATGGGCTTTCTGGCGCTGGTTGGCGCATACTGAGACAGCGCCTCAGGCAATCTGGTTGAGCTGATCGCGAAACCAGATCAGTGCCGGTTCCCGTTCGTAGGCTTTGTGCCAGTAAAGGTGCACGTCAAGGTCGGGAAGCTCCGCCGGCGGCGTCAGAATGCGAATGTCAGCCCGCTCAGCAATGATGCGCGCGTAGGTTTCCGGCATGGTCAGCAGCAGGTCAGTGTTCTCTACCACCCGGCACGCGGCATAGTAGTGCTGGCAGCGCAGCCGGATATGCCGCTGTACCCCCAGCCGAGATAATTCAAAATCCTCGATGCCTGGCCCCTCGGTGCGTGAAGACACCAGCACATGGCGGGCGCTGATGTATTGCTCCATGGTCAATTCCGCCTGCGCCAGCGGGTGATCCTGCCGCGCCAGCACCACCAGGCGGTCTCGGCGCAACAGCTCATGGGCGGTCTGGTTGCTCACCGGCAGCAGCACGTCTACGGCAAAATCGAGTTTGCCGGCCGCCAGTTGGGTTTCCATATCCCGCCTTGGTATGCGCTGGCTGATGATCTCCAGTTCCGGATAGTCCGACAGGCGGTGCATGAGCTGGGGCAGAAAGGTCGATTCCAGAATGTCTCTCAGTGCCAGTGAATAGGTCTTGCGATGGCTGGCGGGATCGAACGCGTGGAACTGATTCACCGCACTCTGGATCTGTGTCAGACCCGGGCGCATGGACTCCAGAAACCGCCGTGCCAACGGCGTTGGAATCATCTGGTTGCCCTGGCGGGTAAACAGTGGATCGTCAAAATGCTCCCGCAGGCGGGACAGGGAATGACTGACCGCCGGCTGGGTCAGATGCAGGGCGCGAGCGGCCCGGGTCAGACTGCCTTCCCGGTAGATGGTGTCGAAAACATGCAGAAGGTTGAGGTCCAGCCGGTTGAGTGCCATACCAGATTTCCCGCTCTTGGAATAAGTGATGCTTATGATAAACGATAAGAATAATTCAGTCGCGTAATAGTGTCCTGAACCCTAGACTGAGGCAATAGCAGCGTCCCGTTGGACAGCTCCCAGACAGAATTGACGAGGGTAGGGCAATGGATTTCAACATTTCTGAGAAGGGTCAGGATTATCTCAACCGCGTGAAGCAGTTCATGAAGGACGAGATTTTCCCGATCGAAGAACAGTATCACCGTGAACTGGCATCCCTGGAGAATCGCTGGGTGGTGCTGCCAGTCATCAAGGAACTGAAGGAAAAAGCCAGGGCCCAGGGCCTGTGGAACATGTTTTTTCCGGATGAAAAACACGGCTGTGGACTGCTCAACTCCGACTACGCGCTGATTGCCGAAGAAACCGGTCGTAGCTTTATTGCGCCTGAAATCTTCAACTGCAACGCGCCGGACACCGGCAACATGGAAGTGCTGATCCATTACGGCTCCGAAGAACAGAAAGCCGAGTGGCTGCCGCGCCTGCAAAGCGGCGAAATCCGCTCCGCCTTCTGCATGACCGAGCCCGACGTGGCCTCCTCCGATGCCACCAACATGGAAGCTACTGCGGTTGTCGAAGGCGACGAAGTGGTGCTCAATGGCCGCAAATGGTGGAGCACCGGCATCGGCCATCCGGATTGCAAGGTCGCTATCTTCATGGGCCTGACGGACCCGGATGCTCATAAACACCGCCGCCATTCCATGGTGCTGGTGCCGCTGGATACCCCGGGCGTCAACATCGAGCGCATGCTGCCGGTTTTCGGTGCCTACGATGAGCCTTACGGGCATGGTGTGGTGGCTTTCGACAACGTACGCCTGCCGAAAAGCGCCTTTATTGCCGGCCCGGGTCGCGGATTCGAAATTGCCCAGGGCCGTTTGGGGCCTGGCCGAGTTCATCACTGCATGCGGGCCATCGGGGCGGCGGAGCGCACGCTGGAGTTGCTGATCAAACGGGCCACCACCCGTGAAGCGTTCGGCCGGCCGCTGGCCAAGCTTGGCGGCAACCCGGACATCATCGCCAACGCCCGCATGGCCATTGAACAGGCCCGCCTGTTGACGCTCAAGTGTGCCTGGGCGCTGGACGCCAAAGGCATTGCCGGAGCACTGCAGGAAGTGTCTATGATCAAGGCGGTGATTCCGCAGATGCTGCAGACCATTGTGGATCAGGCCATCCAGATTCACGGCGGTGCCGGGGTGAGCGACGACGACTTCCCGCTGACGCAGTTGTTCGCCTATGCTCGGGTATTGCGACTGGCTGATGGTCCTGATGAGGTGCATCGGGCTATGGTGGCTCGTCTGGAGCTTAGCAAATATAGATCCTGAGGTTGGGAGATCAATTCTGATCCGCAGGTCGTCAAGCTCAGGTGCGGGGAGCCGGCGGGGCGGTCTTTCTGAAAACCGCTCCTTCGGCACATCCATGTGGCGCTTCTGCTCCGCCATCCATGGCTGCGCAAATTTTCAGAAAGACCGCCCCGCCGGCTCCTCCCAAACCTTGGAGGTGGCTTCGGGCTTTTAAGAACCTGAGCCCCCGACTGTTTTTTAGGCAACGAACTGTGAGGTCCGGGAGCTGGCGCCGGGTAGAGCTTTCCAAAACGTTGCGGAGCCATGGATGGCGGAGCACAGCGTACACGGACGTATTCACAGCGTGTTTTGGAAAGCTCTACCCGGTGTCAGCTCTTGCACCGAAACAAAAGAACTAACGGAGAACACGAAACATGACACAGCGAGTATTCATCACCGGCGGGGCCAGCGGCCTGGGCCGGGCTATTGCGTTGCGGTATGCCAAAGAGGGCGCGAAGGTCTGCATTGGGGATATCAATCCAGAGCAGGGCGTTGACGTTGAAAAAGAGATTAACGCGGCCGGCGGTGAAGGCTACTTTGTGGAGTGTGATGTCCGCAGGCTGACCGATTTTGAGAAAGTCCGGGACGATCTGGTCAGTAAATGGGGCGGTGTTGATGTGGTGGTGAACAACGCCGGTGTCGCCTCCGCGGGTTCTATTGAAGACACCACCATGGCGGACTGGGAGTGGATCCTGGACATCAACGTGCTGGGCGTCGTCCGTGGCTGCAAGGCGTTCACGCCGCAGTTCAAGCAGCAGGGTTCCGGGGCGTTTGTGAACGTGGCGTCCATGGCGGGGCTGATGCTGGCGCCATTGATGGACAGCTACAATGTCACCAAGGCCGGGGTGATTGCGCTTTCCGAGACCCTGAGCCAGGAGCTGCGGGATGCCGGTATCCATGTCAGTTGCGTGTGCCCGGCGTTTTTCCAGACCAACCTGACCAGCAGTATGCGGTCCGACATCCCCGGTATTCAGCAGAACGTCAGCAAATTGATGAAGCGCTCCACGATTACCGCTGAGGACGTTGCCGAGGATGTTTTCCGCTCGGTGAAGGACAGGAATTTCTGGGTGCTGCCCCACGCTAAGGAGCGTCGCATGTGGGTGCTCAAGCGTCACGCGCCCTGGGCATTTGATTGGTTGATGCACCAGGAAAGCAAGCGTTGGATGAACAAGATGGGCGGCAAAAAAGTCTGAACCGGCTTTCGATACCCGCTAACGATGATTCAAGAGGAGAGTCCTGAATGACCCAGATTGACCAGGCCGTGGACATCCGCGAAGGCGAAGAGCTGGATGCCGGTGTCGTTGACCGTTTCATGAAGCAGGCCATTCCGGATCTGCAAGGTGCGCCCGACATCCGCCAGTACCCCGGCGGCGCCTCCAACCTGACCTATCAGGTGGATTACGGCGATCGTTCCTTTGTGCTGCGGCGGCCACCGTTTGGCAAGATCGCCAAGTCTGCCCACGACATGCTCCGCGAAGCCAAGGTGATGCGGGCGCTGAAGCCGGTTTACCCCTATGTGCCGGACATCATCGCCATTTGCGACGACCACGATGTGCTGGGCTGTGATTTTTACGTGATGGAACGGCTCAAGGGCATCATCCTGCGTCAGGACTTCCCCAAGGACTTCGAGCTGAGTGAGGCGGACACCCGCAAGCTTTGCCTGAACGTGATCGATAAACTGGTCGACCTCCACACGGTGGACGCCAAAGCTGCGGGCCTGGATCAGCTCGGTAAGGGCGCCGGTTATGTGCAGCGTCAGATCGGCGGCTGGAGCGACCGCTTCCGCAAGGCACGCACCGAGGACGTGGGCGATTTCGAGGCAGTGATGAGCTGGCTCAACGACAAGATGCCGGAAGACCTGGCGCAGGTGGTCATCCATAACGATTTCCGCTTCGACAATGTGGTGCTGAATCCGGACAACCCGTTTGAAGTGATCGGTGTGCTGGACTGGGAAATGGCCACCATCGGTGACCCCTTGATGGACCTGGGTAACAGCCTTGCTTACTGGATCGAAGCCGATGACGACGGCCCCTTCCAGATGCTGCGGCGCCAGCCCACTCACCGGCCGGGCATGCTCACCCGCAAGGAAGTGGTGGAATACTACATGGACAAGTCCGGCTTCCGGGTCGACAACTTCGACTTCTATGAAATCTACGGCCTGTTCCGCCTGGCGGTGATCATCCAGCAGATTTACTATCGCTTCTATCACGGCCAGACCAAAGACAAGCGGTTTGCCGCTTTCGGACACGCCGCGAATTACCTGGAAAAGCGCTGTCAGCGACTGATCGCGCAGAGCTCCCTGTAATGGCCACGATTTATCTGATCCGCCACGGCCAGGCCAGCTTCGGCAAGGACAACTACGACCAGCTTTCGCCCCGCGGGTGGGAGCAGGGGCGGGTGCTGGGCCGATGGCTGGCGGGCAAGGTGCAGCCGGATGCGGTGTTCGGCGGCAACATGGAGCGCCACCGGGAGACCGTGGAGGCTATCGCCAGCGGTTTCGGTGAGGCGCTGCCGGATATGCAGGCCGTTGAAGGGCTGAATGAGTTCGACCACATGCAGGTGGTTGAGCGCCTGCGCCCGGAGTGGGCGGACCGTCAGCGCATGGCATCGGACCTGGCGGCTTTTCCGAAACCGGCACGGGCGTTCCAGCAGAACTTCGAGAAGGCCATGGCCCGCTGGGTCAGCGGCCAGTTCGACAGTGACTATACCGAGACCTGGCCGGCGTTCCGGGCGCGGGTGATTGCCGCACTGGATGGGCTGATTGAGTTTGCCGATGGCGGCGACACACTGGTGTCCACGTCCGGTGGTCCCATTGCGGTCATTGCCCAGCACCTGCTCGAGCTGAGCGACCAGAAGGCGCTGGAGATGAACAACGTCATCGCCAATACCAGCGTTTCCCGCATTCTGTATTCCGGCCCCCGGCGCAGCCTGGCGGTCTTCAACAACTACAGCCACCTGGAAGCGGAAGACTCCGCCCTGGTGACGTTCCGATAACGAACCGAGGTGACTCTATGTCCAACCCCATGAGCAGCAACAACCTGTTTGACCTGAGCGGCAAAGTGGCGCTGATTACCGGCGCCAGCCGTGGCATCGGCGAAAGCGTCGCCCGTACCCTGGCCGCATACGGTGCCCACGTCATCTGCAGCAGCCGCAAGATCGACGGTTGCGAGGCGGTCGCCAGCAGCATCCGCGAGGCCGGTGGCAGTGCCGAAGCCTATGCCTGCCACATCGGTGAGATGGATCAGATTGAGGACATCTGGACGCACATCGAGAAGTCCCACGGCAAACTCGATATTCTGGTCAACAACGCGGCCGCCAACCCGTATTTCGGCCCGGTAGAGGACACCGATCTTAACGCCTTCCAGAAAACCGTGGACGTGAACATTCGCGGTTATTTCTTTATGTGTGCCCGTGGTGCGCAACTGATGAAGAAAAACGGTGGTGGTTCAATCGTCAACGTGGCGTCGGTCAACGGCGTAAATCCGGGCCATTTCCAAGGCATCTACTCGGTTACCAAGGCCGCGGTTATCTCCATGACCAAGTCGTTTGCGATGGAGCTGGGCCAGCAGAACATTCGCGTCAACGCCCTGTTGCCGGGCCTGACGGATACCAAGTTCGCCAGTGCGCTGACCACCAATGACGCCATCAAGAAGCAGGCGATGGCCCACATCCCGATGAAGCGGGTGGCCGATCCCAGCGAAATGGCCGGAACTGTGCTGTACCTGGCATCCGGTGCCTCCAGTTACACCACCGGCGCCTGCATTAACGCCGATGGCGGCTATCTGACGGTTTAACGCGGTCAGTTGCCGGCGACTTCGGAATCCGCCACACAGGTCAGGGTTTCGAAGTCGTTGTTCAGCTCTTCTGCGCGACTGCTCAGATGCGCCAGCGTGGCGTTGTCACCGGCCCTGAGCAGGTCGTGCATCAGGTCAGCCATGGCGACCCGGCTTTCGGTCATCATGGCTTCGTAAGCCGGCCCCCGCACTTCTTCCGAGTGAACGATCAGATACTCCAGTTTTTCCGGAAAGGTTGGCTCGTGCCGTTTTTCCAGAAGTTCAAGCAGCGCGAGTTGCCAGTTTCTGCGTCCCTGCAACCAGATTTCCGTCTGCGCACCCCGGTTGGCTGACCATTCCTGCACGATCCGGCGCTGTTCGCGGTTCAGGTTACCCAGCCACCGCTCGACCCGCTCCATGGTTCTGTCTGCCCGGGCTTGCGCGGTCGCTTCCGGGGAGTCGGCGAGGAACTCGTCCTCCATCTCTTGCTGGCTCTGTGCCATGTTCCTCGCCAGTTCCTGTACCTGTTCATCGTTCAGACTGGACAATAGGTTGACGGCAACCGGTGTGGCCTGCTCCAGCAGGCTGGGGAAGAACGCGAATAACTGCTCCTGATGGTAGGCCACCGTGGCCGCATCCGGCGGCCCCTGCGTAACATCCGATTCCAGTTCGTCCAGCCAGGCCTGGTAACGGGGCAGTTCATCGCTGCAGTGCCATCGCCGAAGGTCCTGGATATCATCGTTCAGCCGTTGTTTCTGATCGGCGGTGAGCGACACATAGTCTTCTACCCACCAGATAATGCCCCAGTCGGCGTAGCGATACGCCAGTTTGGTGGAGCTGCACCCACTGGCTAACAGGGCCATTACGCAAACCAGCAGAATCGGGCGCAGGGCAGCGGTCGTGTTGCGGTTGTGCAAATCCATAGCGTGCCTGAATCGGTATATGGTCGTATCGATAAACGGTCGCAAGCTCATTACTATGCGGTTCATCAGTCAATTTTTTTACGGTGCTCCGGTGCTTTCAGATGTTACGCGCCGTTGTCCACAGCCGGACCGGGAGATACCATGCGTCGAATCAAGCCTGCCCGTCTTCGTCAGTTCGTTTTCGGATTCTACATGTCCGGCATGATGTCACTGCTGATGTCAGCGGTCATTACCTTTATCAACACCGGCCTGGATGCCGGGTTCCCCGCACGCTGGGCTCCTGCCTTTCTGGTGGCCTGGGGCGTGGCTTTCCCTCTGGTCACCTTCATCGCTCCGCTGGCCGCGAAACTGACCGCTCTTACCACCCGCCACCTGACCGATGAGGTCCAGCGCACAGATGTACGTTGAAATGTGAAAAACTGTCAACCCGTTTAATCCGACCTTCCGTAAGTTGCAGGTGCGTACAATTCAGGGACTGATATTGTGCAGGTTCGAACCACCTGACGCTGATCAATAACCTCTGCAACCGAGGATCGGAACAATGAAGACAAGACTTGCGTTACCTTTGGTGGTGGCAGGCACGGTGGTGCTTGCCGGCTGTTTCGACGGCTCCAGTTCCAGTTCCAACCCAACAACTCAGGTTCGCGTGGTCCATGCCTCGTCGGATGCGCCCGCGGTGAATGTGCGGCTGAACGATGACGAGGTGGTGTCCGCAGCCGAGTTCAGACAGGTGGCGGTGCTGACGCCCCGCACCGGAACCTATTCCGTTGCCGTCGACGGGCTGTTACCTGACGGCAGCACCGCCACCGTGATCGACGAATCCGGGGTGGTGCTTGAGCGGCAGGTGAGCTACGACGTGATCGCCACCGGCAAGGTCGGTGACGATGATGTTGCCCCGCTGATTCTGACTGACAGTGGCGAGCGTGAGAGCGCTGACACCGTCAGGTTGCGGGTGGCCCACCTGTCGCCAGACGCCCAGGCGGCGGCGGGTGGAGCGGTTTCGGTCTTCCTGAGCGACGCGGGCGAGCCGCTACCGGCCGATCCGGCGTTCACCTTTTCCTTCCGTGAAGATGTCGGCCCGCTGGAAGTGCCGGCGGGCGACTATCAGATTCGCATTACACCCGAGGGCGCCCCGGGCACCGTGGTCTACGACAGTGGCACCGTGCCGCTGGCGGCCGGTGCCGATCTGCTGATCGGTGCCATCGATAACACGGTGTATGGGGATTCTCCGGTCAGTCTGCTGGTGATCAACGAGGGCGAAACGAGCGAGCTGCTTGATGCCTCCACGGGCGCCGGCATCCGCGCCGTCCATAACGCGGCTGCCGCCGGTGATGTGGATATCTATCTGAATACCGAACCCGATGGCACCAGCGCGGCGGTCACGGCTCTGTCTTTCCCGGAAACGGTGCCGGCGGTTCCGCTCACTGGCGAGTATGTGAGTCTTGACGAAGGCGACAACCGCGTGGCGGTCACTGCCACCGGGGATACCGCCGCCCTCATCGACGCGACGCTGCCTCTGGCACGGGGGATATCCGCACCGTTGTTGCCGCCGGGCTCACCACGGACGTTGAGGCCTTGGTGTTCGAAGACGACAACCGCGCGATTGCCACGGCAGCGAAACTGCGGGTCATCCACGGCGCGGCCGAGGCTCAGGTGGTGAATGTCTACCTGGTGCCAACGGCAGAGGGGGGCGCTGACGCAACGCTGATCGGCAACGCACAACCCGCACTGGCAGACTTCACCTTCGGCGATTCCTCCGGCTATTTGCAGGTACCCGCCGGTGATTACGTGGTGTTTATTACCACCACCGATAACGCCCAACTGTTCAAGTCCGGCAGTGTGACATTGGCGAACGGGGGAGTGTATACGGCAGTTGCGCGGCTGGCGCCGGACGATCCTGAGAATACGGCTGGCCTTACCCTCATGGACGATTTTGCCCAACCCTAGGAGAGCGTTGACGAGCCTCTGACTGAAGTGGGATTTGCCCCGGGGTGCCGGGGCTTTTTTTATCGGCCTTCGATATTGCCGTTCTCGTCGGAGATCACGATCTCCACCCGCCGGTTCTGTTGCCTGCCGGACGAGGTGTCGTTGCTGGCTACCGGATACTGCTCACCGTAGCCCCGTGTTTCCACCCGATCGCTGCTGATGCCCATGGAGACCAGTGAGTCCCGAACTGCCTGGGCACGGCGCTCAGAGAGCCCCTGGTTGTAGGACTCGTCCCCGGTGCTGTCGGTATAGCCTTCAACACGGACGCGGCGTTCCTCGTACTCCGACATAAAGTCGGCAAGGCGGGCGATGGTTTGCTCCCCGGCGGGCTTGAGGTCGGCCTGATTGAGGTCAAAGAGCACATCACCGAGGGTCAGCACCATGCCCCGGTCAGTCTGCTCGGCTTCCATTTCCGCCATGCGGGCGCGGAGCATTTCCGCTTCCATGCGCGCTTGCGCGGCCGCGGCTGAGCTCGCTTCCAGTTCCAGCTCCTTGCGTCGGGCTTCGGCGGAATTGATTTCCTCCTGCAACTCGGCACGACGGCCCTGCTCGCGGGCGATTTCCCCATGGCGTTTGGCGAGGTAGGCGGCGTGATCAATTTCCACCAGATCTTCTCCCTCCTCCACCAGGTTGTCGGCCCGCTCCAGCTGGTTTCTGGCGTTTCGCAACTGCTGATCGCCGCTGCGGGCGACGTCGGGGTCATTGCGGATTTCTTCGTAGATCGCCCGGGCCTCTTCCACGTTTTCGTTTTGCGGCGGGGCGCCGGCGCAGCCCGCCAGGGCGACAGACAGGCCGACAGTCATGCTCAGAGTCATGTTGCGCGTGTTCATAGCAATCTCCTTAATCTGCTGCGGCCATTACTGGTTAGTCTCGATGCGCTGGCGAAGCGATTCGATGCTGCGATTGATTTCCTCCACAGCGGCTTCGGCTTTGGCTGTGCTGGAGCGGGCTCCTGCCAGTTGCGCATCCACGGAGGCCTGCTCGAGCAGTCGCTCGGCCTGCTGGTACTGTTCCTGTTCAATCAGCTCCTCGGCATCGGCAACCTTGTTCTGCGCCTGATTGAGCAGTACCGGCTCGAACTCGCGGGCGTCCGATGAGACCGCCTGCTGGATGGATGCTTCGGCCGACCGAAGCTCACTTTCCGGGGGTTCGCCGGGGCTGGCACAACCACCCAGTGCGAGTGCCGCACCCATGACACCGGCGGTGCCCATTATCGAAGTGTTCTTGTTCATGCACATTCTCCTTCCAGTGAAGGACGGGGACACGACCCCACCCGAACATTGGCCACTCTCCGGTAATGCGGGGATCCGGAACTGCCTGGTGACGCAGTTTTCCACAACAACAACTTACCTTTACGGATAAGCGTAGCAGCCGGATGGAAACTAGCCATGAAGGATCGGCAAGAAATACGCCACTTTCGGGGCAGGGCAGGGATTAATCAGTGCACTTTGGGATTATTGTCGGCTTCGGACTGCGACAGCGTGGTGCCGACGGGGGGCTGGTGGTGCAGGGAATACAGAATGCGATCCAGTACTGCCTGACCATTCCAGGCCGGATCGGTGTTAACCATGCCGACAACGGCCCAGGTGGTGTTGCTTTCGTCGCGGGTAAAACCGGCAATCGAGCGGACATTCTCCAGGTACCCGGTCTTGATCCGGCCGAGACCGTCCATGCCGACGTTGCGCAGTCGTCTTGCCATGGTGCCATCCATGGCAATCAGCGGCATGGACGCCAGCAGGTCCGCAGAGAACGGGCTGTTCCACGCATGCTGCAGGATCTGGGCACCCTGGCGGGCGGTAATACGACCGTGCCGGGTAAGGCCGGCGCCGTTATCAATGACCATGCCGGCGGTGTTCACCCCTTTCGCTTCCAGCCAGTCATAGATCACGCGAATGCCGGCTGCCCGGTCATCGTCCTCGTTCTCCAGGCGATGCTCGGCGCCCAACGTGAGCAACAGCTGGCGGGCCATCACATTGCTGCTCCATTTGTTGATGTCGCGCACCATGGTCACCAGGTCCGGCGAGGTGGTTCTCAGCATCAGGCGAGCGTCTTCCGGCGTAGGGCCGGTGAGGTTGCCTCCGGTTACGGCAATGCCCATATCCGATAACAGCGTACGGATCAGTGACGCCGAGTATTGCTCATGGGGCAACAACGACAGGTAAGCTGTGGTGCGGCAACCCTGGGGCAGTTCGCCGGTCACCCGGACGGTGACCCGCTGATCGGCGTGGAAGACCGGCTCCCAGGTGAAGCGGCGCCGTGACGGGCAGGGGCCTGCGGCAACTGCCGTTACCCGGTTATCAATCACAACATCGTCGAGGGCGGGTGCGCTCCATGCCTGGGTGCCGCGCTCGTCCGCCCGCACCTGGAAGTGCAGCAGGTTCAGGTTGGTCAGGAACGCCGAAGGTTCCACCAGAAACGGTGCATAGGGATTGTCGCCGTTGTCATCGAAGCGGGGCAGGCCGCCGGCAATCTCAAAATAGCCGCCGTCGAGCACCAGATCGCCGTTGATGGTGGTGACGCCCATGCCGCGAAGCTCCTGCAGGGTGGTCCACAGGCGCTCCAGGGTAAGTTTCGGGTCACCGCCGAACTGGACGAACAGGTCGCCTTCCAGCGTGTTGCCCTTCAGCGTGCCGTCGGTGTAAAAGTCGGTGTTCCAGTGATGGGTGGGGCCGAGAATCTCCAGCGCGGCATAGGTGGTAACCAGCTTCATGATGGAGCCGGGGCTCATCAACGCGTCGGCGTTGATGTACTGGTCAATGCCGGGGCCATTCATCGGAATTGCCGCCATGCTCAGGGCGTTTTCATCGTTCAGTGACTGGAACGCGTAATCCCGCACCTGATTGCTCCAGGTCCTGGCCGGGGAGATGTCTGAATCATTTTCGGCGGCATAGGATGGAACTCCGGCTAGCGCAAATGCACCTGCCAGCAGTGAGCAGCAAACGGATTGTGGGAAGCGAAAAATCGCCTTACGTCGCATGGCCGGACCCATCGTTAGTTATGTACCAACAATAGCCCAGATTTGCCGCTGGTACTATGTGGAAAAGCTCTACATGACGTTAAAAAATGCCAGTAGTGTCATTGTTTGCACAGTGATTTTGTGACCGCTTGTAAGGTTCTTTGGAATCAGCAGGTTAGATGGTCAGAAAACGCACACTTCGATGTCAATGACCTTGGGGTCATTTTTATCCGCGGTTTCGCCGGCAATTCGGTCATGGAATCCGGGCCTTAAAAGGCGTTTCCTAGTAGCTGTGTAACTAACTGTTCCAATAACAATGAGATGGGAGGCCGCCATGTTAGGCATACCGCTGGGCTTGATTACCGCCAACGCCGTTGAATGGGTGTTTCATAAACACGTGCTCCATGACATGGGACGAGACCGCAAAAGCTTCTGGGCGTTCCACTGGCACGACCACCATCGCAGTGTCCGCAAGAACGGGTTTCTTGATGAGGATTACCGTCATCCGCCGCTGACCTGGAACGCCCAGACCAAGGAGGTGGCTGCCCTCGTTGCAGGTGCGGCCGCGGTGACGCCCTTGATGCCGGTTGCGCCGTTTTTTGTCGGCACCCTGTATTACTGCGCCTGGAACTACTACCGTGTGCACAAGAAATCCCACCTGGACCCGGAATGGGCCCGTGAGCACCTGCCCTGGCATTACGACCATCACATGGGGCCGAACCCTAATGCCAACTGGTGCGTGACCAGGCCGTGGTTTGACCACGTCATGGGAACCCGGGAGCCAATGGAAAACCGGCGGCCAGCCTGATAATGGCCGTGTCACTCATCACAAGCAGGGTTGATTCATGTCCAATCTGTTGATTCACAACGCCAACGTACTGGCTTCTGTTGCCACCTCTTCGTTATCCGCGTGGCGGGGGTGCCTGGTGGTCAGGCAGGCCGCCCAGCCGGCGAAACCACTGGTGCTCTATGACATGGAGGCCTGCCCATACTGCCGCCGGGTGAGGGAGGCGCTGACGGCGCTGAATCTCGATGTCGACATCCGGCCCTGCCCGAAGGGCGGGCGTCGCTTCCGGCCTGACGCCGAAGCCGCGGGCGGTAAACAGCAGTTTCCTCTGCTGGTAGACGAAAACACGGGCAGTGTGATGTACGAATCCGCTGCGATCGTTGACTATCTGTTTCGCGAGTACGGTGGCCGGCCGGTACCGGCGTATTACCGCACCAAGCCATACCAGCCGGCGCTGGGCTCGCTTGCTTCTGCGGCCAGCGCACTGCGGGGGCTGCGAGCGGTTAGCGGCAGGGTGCCGGCGCAGCCGCTTCACCTCTGGAGCTTTGAGGGCAGCCCGTTCTCCCGCCTGGTCCGGGAGCGGCTGTGTGAGCTTGAGATCCCCTACACGCTGCACAATCTGGGTAAGGAACACTGGAGGGAAATCGGCCCGGCCCGGCAGCGTATCAAGCCCGGGCCCTACACGCCGATTCCGGGCGGTAAGCGGGCAGCGTTTTTCCAGCGGCACCAGCGGGTTCAGGTGCCGTACCTGGAAGATCCAAACACCGGCAAGGGGTTGTTTGAGTCGTCGCGAATCCTGCGATACCTGGATCTCACGTACCGCGGCTGAACCTTTTGCGTAGCCGTCTGTCATGGTGTGAGTGCAACAAAGCCCCGGCCCGCGCTGCAGTGGGCCGGATATCACCCCGACCGCCGGTCAGTGGAGGTGGCTATGGCAAACGGCTTTTCCCGGCGACAGTTTCTGTATGGGGCCGGCGCGTCGATGCTGGCATTGCGGGCGCCGAGCGTCTTTGCCAGTGCCCCCGGCAACGTCGAGGAGTCGCTGGTCACCCGTGCGATTCCATCGTCCGGCGAGCAGATCCCCGCTATCGGCATGGGCACCTGGCAGACCTTCGATGTCGACGGTGATGCCGCGGCGATGGACCAGCGGGTTGCCGTGCTGAAGGCGTTTTTCGACGGTGGTGGGACGGTGGTTGATTCATCACCCATGTATGGCTCGTCCGATGAGGTTATGGGCTACGCCCTGGAAGCGCTGCAGGCGCGTCAGCGGGTGTTTGCCGCAACCAAGATCTGGACCGGAGATGAGTCGGCGACGCGCCGGCAGGCGGAAACATCTCGCGAAAAATGGGGCATAGAGCGCTTTGATCTGCTGCAGGTGCACAATCTGTTGGGGTGGCGCGGGCACCTGGAAACCCTCCGCGAGATGAAGGCCAACGGCGAGGTCCGCTACATCGGCATTACCACGTCTCACGGGCGGCAACACGCGGACTTGGCCGGCATCATGGAATCCCAACCGCTGGACTTTGTGCAGCTGACCTACAACCTGATCGACCGCGAGGTGGAGGACCGCCTGCTGCCGCTGGCCCGGGAACGAGGCATTGCCGTGTTGGTGAACCGGCCCTTCCGGGGTGGTGCGCTGTTCCGCCGTTTCGGGGGCGAACCGCTACCGCCCTGGGCGCAGGACGCCGGTTGCCATAACTGGGCGGAGTTTTTCCTGAAGTACATCATCTCTCACCCGGCGGTGACCTGCGCCATTCAGGCCACCAGCAAAGTCAGTCATATGGTGCAGAATACCGGCGCGATGACGGGCCGCTTGCCGGATGAGGCGCAGCGCCAGCGCATGGCCCGGTTTGTCAGTGCCGGGTGACGTGTCGGTTGAGGGACGGCACCCCCGAATGGGGGTAGTTCAGTCCCATTGCGGAGCAAAGCCCGGATTGGCAATGCGCTCGCCCCGGTCCAATGCGTCGATCGCCGCGATATCATCAGTGCTCAGCCGGATCTTCAGGGCATCCAGATTGGCCTTCTGATGTTTCGGCCGGGTGGACGAAGGAATGGGAACCACCCCTTTGGCACGCACCCACGCCAGCGCAATCTGTGCCGGTGAGGCGTTATGCTCCCGGCCAATGCGGATCAGGGTTTCATTGTCCATCACCTTGCCAACGGCCAGTGGCATGTAGCCGGTTACCTGAATGCCCAGATCCTGCGCGTGCTGGACCACCTTACGGTTAGCCAGAAACGGGTGCACTTCCACCTGATTGGTGAACAGGGTGGCGTCCCCGAGAATGTCTTTCGCCTGATCCATCTGCGCGCAGGTGAAGTTGGAAACGCCGATGTGCTCGGTCAGACCTTCTCGCTGGGCGTCCCGGAGTGCGCCGAGGTATTCGCTCATGGGGACTTCGTCATCCGGTGATGGCCAGTGGATGAGCGCGAGATCAACGTGATCCGTCTTCAGTCGGGCCAGGCTGTCGTGAAGGCTGTTGATCAGGTCGCTGGCGTGGAGCTTGTCGTGCCAGATCTTGGTGGTCAGGAATATCTCGCGCCTGGGGATGCCGCTGGAGACAATGCCGTCGCCCACTTCCGCCTCGTTTTCGTACATCTGTGCGGTGTCGATATGGCGGTAACCAAGAGACAGGGCACTTTTAACGGCGTCTCTGGCTTCGTTGCCCTTCAGGCGAAAGGTGCCCATACCGATGTCCGGAAGTGCGCTGAATGACATGGTGTCCTCCTTTGCGAATGCTGTGTTCTTAATGTGGTGTCCGTGCGCTGGTTCTTCAAGAGGCCCACAGGTATCATGACGGCCCCGTAACCAGATCAGCACGCACCGCGGCAGTGCGTAACAGAGAGGCAGATCATGCTGACCGGCCAGTGCCTTTGCGGCGATATCACCTTCGAATACGATGGCCCTCTCGGGCCTTTGGCACTGTGCCATTGCAGCCAGTGTCGTCGCGCTCACGGCAGCGCCTTTTCCGCCAGTGCGCCGGTCCAGAAAATTCGCTTCCGATTCTTGAGCGGCGAAGACCGGGTGCAGGAATACGAGTCACGCCCCGGTAAATACCGCGCGTTCTGCAACCGCTGCGGCAGTCAGCTGTACAGCCGTGTAGATGCCATTGCCGGTATTCTCCGGCTGCGGGTCGGCGTGATCAATGAACCCCTGGGCAAGGGTCCGGCGCAGCACGTCTTCGTAGGCTCCAAGTCCGACTGGTTCGAGATCACTGACCATATTCCGCAGTTCGAAAAAACCGAAAGAACCAACGACCCGCACTGAGCAGCGGGCCCTGCCCGTTCCCGGGCAATTTATTCCGCGGGCCTGATCCGGTACACCTTGCCGTCGTGTGAATCGGTCAGCAGCCAGAGTGCGCCATCCGGCCCCATGCGCACATCGCGGATACGCTCACCCAGATCCTCGAGCAGGTCTTCTTCCTCCGTCACTTTCTCGCCATCCATGCGCAGGCGCACCAGTTTCTGCATTTTCAGGGCGCCTACGAACAGATTGCCTTTCCACTGCGGGAATTCGTCACCGGTGTAGAACGCCATACCGGACGGCGCGATGGACGGGTCCCAGTAGTGCAGGGGATTGGTAATCCCTTCCATGGTGGTTTTGTCGGAAATAGTGGCCCCCGAGTAATCGATTCCGTAGGTGACTTTGGGCCAGCCGTAATTGTTGCCGGCCCGGAGGATGTTGATCTCATCGCCGCCCCTGGGGCCGTGTTCGTGGCTCCAGATCTCGCCGGTGTCCGGGTGAACCGTCATGCCCTGGATATTGCGGTTGCCGTAGGTGAAAAAGGTATCGTTAGCCGCGGAGTCGCTGAGGAACGGATTGCCCGGCGCAGGGGCTCCGTCGGCGGTGATGCGATGAACGCCCCCGGCGTCGTCACCGGTGTCCTGGGCCCGGTCCATCTCCCCACGATCCCCCACGGCCACGTAAAGGTTGCCCTCGGCGTCAAACACCATACGGCCGGCAAAGTGCCGGTTGGGCTCTCCTCGCGGCGAGGCCTCGAAGATCACCTTCACGTCCGAGAGCCGGTCGCCGTCGAGCCGGGCCCGCGCGACGCGGGTGGTTAACCCTTCGCGGCTGATTTTGTGGGAGTAGCTGAGAAACAGCGTGCGGTTCTGCTCGAAATCGGGATGCAGGATAACACCGAGCAATCCCCCCTGGCCGGTCACTTCCAGCTCCGGCAACCCCTCCACCGGAGCCTCCTGAAGCTTCCCGTCGCGGATGCGTCTGAGTCGTCCATTGCGCTCGGTCACCAGTTGAGATCCGTCGGGCAGAAACGCCAGTGACCAGGGGCGTCCGAGTCCCTCGGCCACGGTTTCCAGCCGAAAATCTGCCGCAGCGGATGAGAAGGTCTCGCTTGCCATGCCAGCCATCGGAGTCAGTGACAGACTGCCTATGAGAGTCAGGTAGGTGCAGGTGCGCATCGGAACCTCCGTCTGTGTCGGCGCATTCGGTGCCAGTCAGTCTATGAGCATAGCAGGTGGTCTGCACTGCGCAGAGGTTCAGACCCGAATCCGAAATGTGCAGGACGAAAAAAGTCCGCCAGGGCAGCGTTTTGATGTTTTAAATTAGAATGATTCGCATTAAGATATAGTCTCTTAATTTCATGACTGTAATAAACCCTGTAACGGAGAATAAGATGTCCCGAATCCCCCAGCCTGCGTTCCGCCGTAAAGCGCTGTTTTCCGCCATCGTCTGTGCAACCCTGCCAGCCGTTGTCGCGGCTCAGGATAGTGAGCCCACTGCGCTGGAAGCGATCAGCGTGACCGCCGAACGCAGCCAGGCGTCGTCCGAGTCCACCGGCAGCTACACCAGCGGAGCCACCACCACGTCCATGAAGATGGAACTTGGCCATCGTGAAACGCCCCAGGCGGTTACCGTGGTGACGCGACAGCAAATGGACGATTTCGCGCAGAACGATATTAACGATGTGCTGGAGGGCACCACCGGTGTCACGGTTGAGTCGGTCGAGACGGACCGGACGTATTACACCTCCCGCGGGTTCGATATCAATAACTTCCAGTACGACGGCGTGGGTCTGCCCGCGGTATACGACAATGTACAGGGTGAGTTGGACACCGCCTTTTTCGACCGGGTGGAAGTGGTGCGTGGCGCCAATGGTCTGATGTCCGGTACCGGTAACCCGTCGGCAACCGTGAATTTTATCCGCAAGCGGCCAACGGCCGACACCAATGCCTCGGTGGCGGTGACGGGTGGTTCCTGGGACAAGAAGCGCATTGTCGGCGACCTGTCCGGGTCGGTCTCTGAATCCGGGGCTGTCCGCGGCCGGGTGGTGGCAGGCTATGAAGACAAGGATTCCTACCTGGATCGGTACAGCAACGAAAAGCAGATGTTCTACGGTGTGCTGGAAGCGGATCTGACCGACACCACGCTGCTGACACTGGGCCATTCCACCCAGACCTCCGATACCGACAGCCCGCTGTGGGGCGCGTTGCCGCTGTTCTATACGGACGGTACCGCCACGGATTATGCCCGCTCCACCAGCACCGCGTCGGACTGGTCCTACTGGGACAACACCCAGCACAACAGCTTCGTGGAATTGCAGCAGGAACTGGCCGGCGGCTGGCGCGCTAAAGGCACGGTGTTCCGCCTCGAGAATGACAGCGAATCCGAACTGTTCTATCAGTACGGTACCCCGGATGCCGAGACCGAAGAAGGGCTGCTTGCCTACCCCAGCCAGTACGATCTCAACGTAGAGCAGTGGGTGGTCGATACCTACGCAACGGGTCCGTTTAATCTGGGCAACCGCACCCACGAGCTGGTGCTCGGCGCCAGCTGGTCACGCTCCGAAACCGTTGATGAGTCGCGGTATGGTCAGGGCATTGGTAATCCGCTGCCCCCGTTGAATGAATGGGATGGTAATTATCCACGGCCTGCGTTCGACAACGGCGTCGCCGGCTCGGACTGGACCGACCGGGAAACCGCCACCTACGCCGCGGGCCGCTGGAGTCTGACCGACAGCCTGACGGCGATCACCGGTTTACGCCTGACCTGGCTCGACAGCAAAGGCGAGAGCTACGGGCTGACCAAGGAAACCAGCTACGATGCAGTGGACACACCGTACGCCGGCCTGATTTACGATCTCAACGACGACCATTCGGTTTACGCCAGCTACACCGAAATTTTCACGCCGCAAACCGAACTGGACGTTAACCGTGACCGTCTGGATCCTATCGACGGCGTGAACTATGAGCTGGGCCTCAAGAGTGAATTCCTGCAGGACCGGGTCAACACCACCGTCGCGTTGTTCCAGACCGAGCAGCAGAACGTGGCGGAGGCCGTCGGTACCTTCCCGGGCACTCAGGATGCCTTCTATCGCGGTGTTGATGGTGTGGAGAGTCAGGGTGTTGAACTGGAGTTCGTGGGTGATGTCACCGACCGCATCCAGTTGTTCGCCGGCTATACCTACGTCGACATCGAAGACAGCGACGGCAACTCGGCGAAATCCTTTGTCCCCGAGCATCTGGCGCAACTGCGGGGCACCTGGAAAGTGCCGGGCATTGAGGGTCTGAAACTCGGCAGCAAGGTACGCTGGCAGTCGTCCATTTCTCAGGAACAGGGCGTTGCCACGGCAGGACCGAACGCTGGCGCAACCATCGTCACCGAGCAGGACAGTTATGCGGTGCTGGACCTGATGGCCAGTTACGACTTTGCCCGTGACTGGAACGCCACCCTGAACGTGAACAACGTGACCGATGAAAAGTACATCGAGAGCCTCAAGAAGTTTGGCACCTCAGCCCAGGGATTCTACGGTGAGCCGGCGAACGCCAGCCTGACCGTCTCCTGGGTGTACTAACCGGTGTTGAGGGCAACGCCAGCGCGTTGCCCTCAACAGGTTTGACGAAGCAAAGGGAGGAAAAGGAATGACGCCCGAACAGGAAATGATTGAAGGATTAAAACTGGCTGCAGGCGCTGGTGTCGTTATTGGCCTGGTTGCCATTGGCCTGGCGGTTGGAGCTGCTGTTGGCGCCTGAGCGCCGCCATTCTTTCCTTGCGATACACTCCGCAGGTTCCGCAATACCCACCATCCGGTAGCAGATACTTCAGGCAGCAGCCTTTGCGCTGCGGAATGGCCGTGGTCTGCCCGCCGAACTCCGCCGGGATCCAGTCGATGAACTGGTTGGCATCGTTACGAAACTCCTCCAGCCAACGCTGGGCCAGGCTGCACAGTGCGTCGGGCTCTGCAAGATTCCACACCGCCGAAAACGGTGCCCCCAGACCCAGTCCGATACTGCTCCAGTAGGCGCCGGGGCTCACACCCAGTATCTGCCGGAACGGCAAGTACCATTCCAAAGTCCGTTTCGCGACCGTCTCAACAAACGTGGCTTCGTCCACGTCGGCGACGCCAGGCGCCTGAAACCAGCGCGATGCGCCCTCCATCGGTTCTCCGGCGGGTGCCAGAAAGATTCGCTGGGGCTCCGGCAATGGCGCCCGGCCGTCGCGGAACAGGCGCAGGGATAGGGGGCCGATCACGTTCAGCGCCAGGTCCTGCTGCAGGACGGAAATCTGTGCCCGCAGCGCCCGAGCGCCGAATAGGTGCGGGTAGTCGATGCCCATCTGGTCAATCAGTAACGATGGCTGCTCGAGGCACTGGGCCAGTGAGAACAGCCCCCGCCGGTCGAAGGCCTGAGGTTGCAGTGCCTGCGCAAAAACCGCCGCCCGCTCCAGGCCGGATGCCTGCAGCAAGCGGTCGAACCGTTCGGCCCAGAGCCCGTGATGCGAACCTGAGTCAGGCCCGGCCATGGCGGCTCAGCCCCCAGAGGAAATAGATGCCGCCCACCAGGGCCGCCAGCAAGCCGGCGGGCAGCTGGCCCGGGAATACCACGATGCGGGAGAGGTAATCGGCGACGCTGAGCAAAAGCCCACCTGCCAGCGCGGCCACGATCAACTGCCGGCCAACGGTTTGCTGGCCCAGCACCCGCGCCAGATGGGGCGCTATCAGGCCGACAAAACTCAGTGGCCCGATGACCACCGTGGCCGATGCCGTCAGCACCGCGGCCACCAGTAACAGTAACAGGCGTGCCCTGGCGACCGGCAACCCCAATGACGATGCCGAGGTGTCGCCGAGAGGTAGCAGTGTCAGCGGGCGGACCGCCAAACACAGCAAGCCACAGATCACCGTAATGAATGCAAGCAGGCCAAGGGCTTCACTCTCTGACACCAGCCAGGTGGAGCCGTACATCCAGTTCAGCAACTGAGACGCCACGGTGCCGCCTGATGCCATGACCAGGCGCAGGCCTGCTTCCATGAACACGTAAAGGGCCAGGCCGCCAAGCAGGAGCTGATTGCCGGCAAACCGGTGTTTGCGGGCCAGCAGAATCAGCAGGCCGAGGGAGGCGGCTGCGCCGAGGGTGGCGGCGCCCAACTGGCCAAGGCGGCCGACTTCGAGTCCAGATAGCACGATCAGCACCATCAGCAGGGCGGCACCACCGCTGATGCCGAGCATCTCGGGGCTGCCCATAGGGTTGCCGGTCATCCGCTGAATCAGTGTTCCGGCGAGCCCCAAAGCAACGCCCGCCAGCATGGCCGCCAGCATTCTGGGGCCGCGCCAGACCCAGGCTTCGTGCCACTGGCTGACGGCAGTCCAGTGCCAGCCATCCAGCCCGGGCGACCAGCTCATTGAGATCACGGTTGTGATCAGCAGCAAGGTCACAATGATGCCGCCGATCAGAGTGGGGGAGCGCCGCCGCGGCAGGAAGCTGGCCGGGCTGGATTCCTGTCCCGGCATGTGGTGGGTGTTTCGGAAACCCTGCAGGGCCAGCAGGATGACCGGCCCACCGATCAGCGCGGTGGTGGTCCCAGTAGGAACCAGGGAGCCATCGCCCCAGGTGGATGCCCAGTGGGCCAGGGTGTCGGCCAGTAGCAGCAGGCCACCGCCCATCAGCGTGCTCCACAGCAATCGGCTGCCGAGGGTACGTGCGCCGAGAAGCCGGGCAAGCACCGGTGCGGCCAGCCCGATAAAGGCAACCACGCCGACCCGGCTGACCACTGTAGTGCTCATCAGCACAACCAGCACCAATGCCAGCATGCGAACAAGCCCCACGCGGGCGCCGAGGGAACTGGCGGACGCCTGCCCCAGCTGCAGCAACTGCAGCGGCCGCATCAGCACGAGCATGAGGAGGGCGGGGACCAGAACCCGCGGCCAGAGATCCATGAACGGACCCCAGTTGTTCTGCACCAGGGAGCCGGCGCCCCAGATGAACAGGTTGCCGAGCCATTCGCCCTTCAGCAGCAGAAACGCCATGTTCATGGCGCCGAGGAAAAAGGTGATCACCAAACCGGCCAGCACCACGGTTACCGGTGAGAAGCCCAGGCGCCAGGTCAGGGCGATAACCAGTCCAATCGCCAGCAAGCCCCCGCCAATGGCGGCCAGATCCGGGCTGAACGCCAGCAGGCCGGGCGCAAACAGCGTTGCCACGGTGACGCCGAACTGCCCGCCGGCCTCGACGCCGAGTGTGGTGGGTGACGCCAGGGGATTCCCCAGTATCTGCTGGGTAACGGCACCCGCCAGCCCCAGCCCGCAGCCGATCAACACGGCAATGGACACCCGCGGTGCCCAGCTGAAATGGGCCATGACTGAGGCATACTGGCTCGCATCGAAGGTCCAGAACGCCTGCAGCAAGGCTACCGGGTCCAGCTGGTTCAGCCAGGGGGTGGCGCTGGCGATCAGTGCCCCCAGCCAGAGGATGCTCGCGGCGATGGGAAGCGAAACGGGGATCGTTGGACGGGCCGAGGGCAGGGAAGTTGAGTCAGCGTACATTGTCAGACCCTCCTGCCAGCAGGCTGTCGGTCAGTTGCATGGCCAACCTTTTGATCTGGAACAGGCCGCCAAAGGGCCAGGTGGTGTCTACCCGGTAAATTCGTTCTTTCTGTACCGGTGGCAAATAGGTCCAGAACGGACTGTTTGCCAGGTTGTCTGCCAGTCCGGGCAGCAGAGGGGAGATCACCACCACGCGGCTGTCCTCATAGGGAGCGATGGCCTCCAGTCCGACCACCGAAAAGCCCCAGAAGTTACCGGCCCTGGGCCAGGCGTTATCGAGCCCGAGGCCATCCAGTACGGTCTGATAAAGGCCGTTGGGGGCGTAGATTCGCACGTGGCGGTCGTCGAGAAAGTTAACCAGCGCGACGGGGCGGTCGGTGAGCCCGGCGGCTTCCAGTCGCTGGCGCTGAGTGTCGAGGGTCTGTTTGATGTCAGCAATAACCGCTTGTGCTTGCTCTTCGCGTTCCAGCATCTCGCCGAGGGTCATCAGCATCTCGGTGGATTTTTCCAGAGGCTTGCTGCCTTCCCGGTACACGCTGATCACATAGGTGGGGGCGATCCGTTCCAGCAGGTCGGCGGCCGGTGCCATTTCGGAACTGGTGACAATCAGGTCCGGTTTCAGCTCGGCGATGGCCTCGAGGCTCGGCGCTACCCGGGTGCCGACGTTGTGTACGCCCTCTGGCAGCGCCGGTTGGGTGACCCAGACCGAGTAGCCATCCCGATCGGCCACCCCGACCGGAGTCACGCCGAGCAGCAGCAGGGCTTCGGTAGCGGCCCAGTTCAGCGCAACGACTCGTTTTGGCGCTTGCTCAAGGGTGATGTGGCCATATTCATGCTGCCAGGTGGCGGCACTGGCGAGGATGGGCAGCAGGTTCAGCAGCAGGGCAACGATCAGTCGGGTTGGCGGGCGGTCAGTGAACATAGGAAACCCACTGTCCGGGCGCCCGCTCCATAACGCCCATTGAAACACCGTAAATCGATTCGAGCATGGCCGCGTCCATGATTTCGCGGGGGCGGCCGTCGGCCACCAACTCGCCGGTTTTCAGCGCCACCAGTCGATCGCAGAAGCGGGCGGCGAGGTCAACGTCGTGCAGTACCACGACCACGGTCAGCTCTCGCTGTTCGGCGAGCCGGTGGACCAGGCGCAGGGTTTCCACCTGATGCTTCACGTCGAGGGCAGAGATAGGTTCATCCAGCAGCAGGCAGCGGGTCTGCTGCGCCAGCAACATCGCGATCCAGGCCCGTTGGCGTTCGCCGCCGGACAGCGTGTCCACAGACCGGTGGCGAAAACGATCGAGGCCGGTATCGGTGATCGCCTGGTCGATCAGGCGGTGGTCCTCATCGTTGTAGCGCCCCAGCGGACCACGCCATGGATAGCGGCCAAGCGCCACCAGTTCCTGCACGGTAAGGCCGTCGGTTCCGGGAGGGTGCTGGGGCAGGTATCCCACGGTGCGGGCGAATTCCCGTGCGCCGGTGTGATGGAACGAGGTTCCCAGAACACTGACGTCACCACAGGACGGCGACATCTGCCGCGCCAGAATTTTCAGCAATGTGGACTTGCCGGAGCCGTTGTGCCCGAGCAGAGCCGTGACCTCGCCTTCGCGAAACTCAAGATGGATGTTGCGAAGGATGGCGGCGTCACCGATACGCACACCCAGGCCGGATACTTTGAAGAACGCAGACATGCAGGCAGGCTCTCTTGCGACTGAGGAAATGGTTGCTGAGGGCCTGCAGAATAATCTAAATGCGAATTACTATCAATGGAATTTAAGGTGAAGCCGGTCAGGATTCATACCTGACCGGTCTGCACGCGCCATTGCGCGGCGTAGGCGCCGTTCTGCTCGAGCAGCTGGTGGTGAGTGCCGCTTTCCACCACCTTGCCGCCTTCGACCACCGCAATGGTATCGGCATCCACGATCGTGGACAGGCGATGGGCAATCATGATCACCGTGCGGTTATGACCGATGCGTTTGAGTGAGCGCTGAATCGCCGCTTCGGTTTCGTTGTCCACCGCACTGGTGGCCTCATCAAGAACCAGAATGGGCGGATTCTTCAGCAGTGCCCGGGCCAGAGACAAGCGCTGACGCTGGCCGCCGGAGAGGCGGATGCCGCGCTCGCCCACGGCGGTATCCAGCCCCTCGGGCAGCGCCTCGATGAAGGACCAGGCCTCGGCGGTTTTTGCCGCCTCAATAATGTCGGCGTCGGAGGCGTCCGGCTTTCCGTAGGCCAGATTCTCGCGGATGCTGCCCTCAAACAGGTACACGTCCTGACTGACCAGGCCGATGGCGTTGCGCAGGGATTTGAGGCTGATGCCCTGAATGGGCTGACCATCAATGCGAATGTCGCCGTGGCTGGGATCGTAAAACCGCAGCAGCAGCTTGATCAGCGTTGATTTACCGGAGCCGGTCGCGCCTACCAGGGCCAGCGTATTGCCAGCTGGCACATGCAGGTTGATGTTGTCGATGCCGGCGCCACTGGTGGGGTAGTGGAAACTGACGTTGGTCAGCGCCACCTCGCCTTTCACCGGTTCCTGCAATGCCGTACCGGCCTGATCGCGGACGTACACCGGCTCCGACAGCAGGTCGAGGATGCGCCGGGTGCTGGCCATGGCGCGCTCAAACAGGTCGATGACTTCCGCCAGACCGGTCAGTGGCCACAGCAGGCGCTGGGTCAGGAACACCAGTACGCCATAGGCACCCACGTTCAGGGTGCCGTTCAGCGCCATCATTCCGCCCACCGTGAAGGTGGCGAGAAAGCCGGCCAGGATGGCCATGCGGATGATGGGAATGAACGCAGAACTGATGCGAATGGCCCGGCGATTCGCTTCCACATAGGCTTCGCTGCTTTCTTTCAGGCGCTGGGCCTCGCGGGTTTCGGCGGTAAAGCTCTTGATGGTGGCAATGCCGCCAAGGTTGTTGGCAAGACGGCTGGACAGGTCGCCCACTTTCTCTCGCACATCCGCGTACAGCGGTCCGGCCTTGCGCTGGAAATAGAAGGCACCCCAGATAATCAGGGGGATCGGCGTGAACGCCAGCAACGCAATTAACGGGGAAAGCACGAAGAAGACAGCGCCGACGGCAACGACGGTAACCAGAACCTGGATCATGGCGTTGGCACCGCCGTCGAGGAAACGTTCGAGCTGGTTCACATCATCGTTCATCGTGGCCACCAACTGGCCCGAACTGCGAGCTTCGAAAAAGCTCATGTCCAGACGCTGGGCGTGTTCGTAAGCGTCCTGCCGCAAATCCGATTGCAGTCGCTGGGCCAGATTGCGCCAGAGAATCTGGAAAAGGTACTCAAACAGGGATTCGCCAGCCCAGATGAAAAAGGTAAGAACGGCCAGGATCGTGATCTGCTCCTGGGCGGTCTCAAATCCCAGGCCGGCCACAAAGCTTTCTTCTTTGTTGACCACCACATCAATGGCCACGCCGATGAGAATCTCCGGCGCTATGTCAAACAGCTTGTTGATGACGGAGCAGGTGGCGGCTGCAATGATCTGCCGGCGATAGCCCCGGGCGTACCTCAGCAAGCGGGCAAGGGCGGCAAAGCTGCTGGTGGTGTTGTGGCTGTGTGAGGACATACTCCGCGTTACTCCCTAAAAACATGCAGGTACGGCGGGCAGGGACAAACAGTGACCTGCGACCATAAAGCCGGCAAGGGTAGCGGATTCGTCGACAATTTAAAACAGAATCATTATCACTTGCGTGTATGGCGTTGCAGCCAGCGATCCAGTTTGTCTGCAAATTCCTTGCGGTCGGTCTGGGAGAATGGCGCCGGCCCCCCGGTCACCTGGCCAGCGTTGCGCATTTCTTCCATGAAGTTGCGCATTGCCAGGCGCTGGCGGATGTTCTCCCGGGTGAAGGCCTGCCCGCGGGGGTTGAACACATCCGCACCCTTGTCGATGGCTTCGGCGGCCAGGGGAATGTCCTGGGTAATCACCAGATCCCCTTCGCTGAGCTGGTCCATGATTTCGTTGTCGGCCACGTCGAAACCCTGCATGACCTGCCGCGCCTTGATGAAGGGACTCGGCGGCAGCTTGATAACGTGATTGGCAATGAACGTGGTCGGTATCTGCCAGCGAGTGGCGGCACGGCAGAGTATCTCCCGGATGGGCACGGGGCAGGCGTCGGCGTCGACCCAGATCGGCATGATGTCAGATCCTCGCAAATAAAAGGGTGTATCGTAGCGCCAGGTCGTCAGCCATCCTGGCGCTGTCGCCGGTAGCGCATGAAAGCCGCAATGGCCGCGAGAATCAGCCACAGGTAAAGATTCGCCACCAGATCATCGAGCACGATTCCAACGCCACCGGCGACTCCCTCCAGCTGGGCTGCGGGGGGCGGTTTCAATCCATCCAGCACCCGGCTCGCGGCAAACGCACCGATCAGGATCGCCGGGTGCTTCGCAATGCCTTGGGCGACCACTGCGGCCGGAAACACCAGGAACTCATCTGCCACGATGCGGCTGTCGTCCTTGCCCCCCAGTGTGTCGGAGGCGATGTCGCAGATGGGCACGGCAACGATGATCAGGGCCAGCACCAGAATGCACTGAATCCCTCGCCTTTGCTGCACCACCAGCCAGGCAAGGGCGATTCCTGGTAGCGCACCCGCCGTACCCGGTAACCAGGTTGCATTGCCAAGACCGAAACCGGTGGCAAATGCTGTGATGTAGTGCTCCATAGGCTCCTGCATCCGTATAGGATAAAAGGGCGATAAATCTCTGGTGCTGAGGGCCGATTCCATGAGCGATCGCAAAGCACAACTTTACGATATTATCCGGGTCTGTGCGATCTGGCTGTTGATGTTGCTACCGGCCATGACCGCTTACGCCGATGACGACGCAAGGGCATGGAGTGCCCTTCGGGACGGCAGCGCGGTGCTGATGCTTCGCCATGCCCTGGCGCCGGGCACCGGGGATCCGGCGAATTTCACGCTGGGCGACTGCAGCACCCAGCGCAATCTGAACGAGCAGGGCCGTGAGCAGGCCCGGGCGTGGCGGTCCTATCTGGCAGGTCACGGCATTACCCGGGCCCGGGTCTACAGCAGCCAGTGGTGCCGGTGTATGGAGACGGCGAAGGGCATGGACGTGGGACCGGTGACGCCGTGGCCGGCGCTGAATTCGTTCTTCCGCAACCGCAGCGAAGGCGGTATGGCCACCAGAACGACCATCTCGCTGGTGAACGAACTGGATGCCGGAGCGCCGGTCATTCTGGTGTCCCATCAGGTCAATATCACCGCGCTGACCGGCGTGTATCCGGCGTCAAATGAGGGCGTCATCATTGCGCTGCCGTTGTCCGATAATCCCACGGTGCTGGCGCGGGTGACGCCGGGGAGCTGACCGGGCTGGCGCGCGAGGTGGCGTAACTCTGCTAAAATGCGGCAATCTTCAGCACCATCACAGGAACGTCGCCATGTCTCAGCTCCCACCTTGCCCCCAGTGCCAGTCCGGATACGCCTATGAAGACGGCGCTCAACTGGTGTGCCCGGAATGTGGTCACGAATGGAGCGAGGCTGAGGCGGCCGCTGCGGACGCCGGGAAAGTCATCCGCGACGCCAATGGGAATGAGCTGCAGGACGGTGACACCGTCTCCGTCATCAAGGACCTGAAGATCAAGGGCTCCAGTGCGGTGGTCAAGGTGGGCACCAAGGTGAAGAACATCCGTCTGGTGGACGGCGATCACGACATCGACTGTAAGATCGATGGTATTGGTGCCATGAAGCTGAAGTCGGAGTTTGTAAAAAAGGTGTGATGGGCGCCGTTATCAAGCGGCGCCCTGAACCTGCTGATCAAGCTGTCGGGTCATTGCTGGCTCCAGTTTCAGAGCGTTTGCCAATTGGTCGAGCCACGCTCGCTCCATCGGATTCTGGTCGTCAATCATGATGGCGCTGACCAGATAAATTTCACGGCTAGCCTGGGGTGAATCCGCGCTTTGCGCCAATACAGAGGCGTCCAGCGGGGCATCAAATTGCTGTTGTATCCACGCGTGCAGTTCGTCATCCGGACCCAGCTTCTCGATTTCCTGCGTCAAGACAGCCCGTTCCTGGGCATCAACATGGCCATCCGCACGGGCTGCCATGATCATGGCTTGCAGGATCTCCAGTCCGCGCCGTTCCTGGGCCTGTCCCTGCAGCTGTTCAATCGGTTGACCCTGGCCTGCGTTCGCAGGTTGCTCACCGGTACCGCTCTGATAATTCTGATAGGCTTTCCATGCCAGCACGCCCACACCGGCGAGCGCACCGTATTTGAGCGCTTTGCCGCCCATCTTGCGGCCGCGTTTGGATCCCAGCATCATCCCCAGCGCGCCACCGCCAAGCAGGCTTTTCACATCCACACCACTGCCGCCGCTCTGGCCTCCGCCGAGTTGGGAGCTGACGCCCTGGACCATCTTGTTAAGATCCATCCCGCCGGTTGAACCCGAGCCCTGCTGGCCGCTGCCAGAGGCCTGTTGCATGATCTGATTCAGTACGTTCATCACGTTCATGGTGGTGCTCCTTTAAAAGAGGTGACCAACCCATTCTAGACGTCTCGATCCGTGAGTTTCATTAAGCCGCTGTTAGCCGGGACCAGGCGTTGTGTTTCCGGCCCGGGACCATCATCATAACCAACCAGATGCCGAATGAAGCGAGAACCCATGACACTGGCCAGAACCCTTGCCGCAAGCCTGTTGATGGCCTGCAGCGCCCTGAACATTGCCCCAGCCATCGCCCACGACCATGCCGGGGGCAGCGTTACGATCGATCACCCCTGGAGCCGACCCACGCCGCCGGGCTCACCCATGGGCGTGGGCTATCTGACGATCAGCAACAGCGGAGACAGTGACATCACCCTGACCAGCGCCGAGACGCCGAGAGCGGCCCAGGTGTCGATCCACCAGAGCACCATGAACAACGGCGTGATGAGCATGCGTCCCTTGAAGAATGGGTTGCTGATTCCGGCTGGCAACACCGTGGAGCTCAAGCCCCATGGCTATCATCTTATGCTGGAGAAGCTCGAAGAGCCGCTGAAAGAGGGGGAACGCATTCCGTTGACATTGCGCTTCGATGGCGCGAAATCAATAAAAGTGGAGTTACAGGTTGAATCCCTTGATGGCGCCTCCCCGACGGAGCACTCGGACACGAAGATGCAGAAGCATGGTCATCACTGACCAGCTCAACGCTCCTTGTCTTCGGCGCTTTCCTCGGCTTCCAGCTCCGCTTTGCGTTCCTGGATTTTCTTCATCTTCTCGTCAGAGATGCGGAACTTGCCGGCACTGTCTCGCAGCATGAACAGGCTGCCGAGCACCAGGCCGATGGCCAGTAAAATGAATACCCATCCGATTAACGGCATGTGTGTCTCCCTGATCCATCGGGTTTCTTTCATATTGGACCACGACCGTAAGACATCACAACCAGATTCCGGTAAATCACGTTATGTCCTTCTCCCGTATTTATGATCAGGCCAGTGCCCGAAAGGGCGGTGAGGCGACCCTGCGAGCCATGCTGCCCCGGGTAGCTGAACCCGGTGAACTGGCATCACTGGGGGACGATCGTTATCTGTCCGAGCTAACCCGCTGCATCTTCAAGGCGGGGTTCGTGTGGCGGGTGATTGAGCGGAAATGGCCGGATTTCGAAGCGGCGTTCAAGGGTTTTGTGCCGCTCTACTGGCAGCAGGTGCCGCCGGAAGTGCTTGAGGAACTGGCGCGGGACGAGCGGATTGTTCGCAACATGCAGAAGATCCGCACCGTGCCGGAGAATGCCAGGATGATAGTCGATACAGCCCGGGAGCACGGCGGCTTTGGCACCTTTCTGGCGAGCTGGCCCTCAGAGGATCAGGTGGGCCTGCTGCTCTGGCTCAAGCGCAACGGCGCCCGTCTGGGTGGCAATTCCGCGCAGTATTTCCTGCGTCGGGTGGGCTGGGACGGATTTATTCTCTCCGGGGATGTGGTTGCCGCGTTGCGGCGGGAGGAGTTGCTGGATGCCTCGCCCGGCAGCAAGAAAGCGCTGCTCCAGGCGCAACAGGCCTTTACCCGCTGGCACCAGGAAACCGGGCTGCCCTACAGCCACCTGTCCCGCATACTGTCTTATACCGTTGGGGACTGACGTCACCGCGATTCCACACGGGTAACCTTGCCGTTTCGGAGGGTTACCACCTGTCGGAACTGGTTACTGGAGAAATCGTAAAGCCACTCCTGCACAAGCACCGGCTGCGCGGTTTGCCAATGGTTGGAATACTGGCGCTGCGGCGGGAAGCGCCATTCCACATTTTTCGACACCGGGCTGCCGCAGCGGGCAATCAGTTCGTACTCGTTGGTGGTCTGCCTGAGCGTCCGCGGGTTGCACTGGCCGTCTTGTGGCGGGTGGAAACCGTAGCCCAGACTTTCAACGCCCGCCAACTTTCCGTTGCGAAATACCAGTCGCTGAATGAACCGATGGGGGCCGCGGTTGTAGTACCAGTGCTCTTCGGTTTGTACCACGCCCAGCCCCGGAATGGTCGCGGTTGGGTATTCCGCGACATAGTCCGGCGTGCCGCAACGCTCTTCTACCTCAATCGGCCAGTCGCCCTCGCTCACCAGCGAGGACCCGCAGCGCAGGGCTCCCTGTGTGCTCTGGGCAGCAACGCCGAGGGTCAGCAGTACTATGAAAAGCCGGTATCTGATCATAGGGTTGGGCCAATGTTTGTTTCCCGATACTGATACTTTACTCCCGGAGGCGATCGACGGCTTCCGTTTACACGATTTTTACCGTGCCCGGCCCGGGTGGGTATCGGGCTGCAGCGGATCAAATTGGTAAAAGGCGAACAGTGCCCGGTAGACCTCGGGTTGCGCCTCCTGCAGATGCTGCGGCTGCTGAAAGTAGGCTTCGGTGAGCACGGCAAAGAACTCGGCCGGTGCGCTGGCACCGTAGGGATCGAGCCAGGCCGGCTGGTGGTGTTGCAGTGTTTCCTGCAGTTGCTGATAGGCTTCGCTCATGGTGCGTTGCCAATGCCGGGCCTGATCACCGCTCAGGGGTGGCGCGCCATCGGCGCTGCCGTCCAGGTAATCCAGCTGATGGGCAAACTCGTGGAGGATAACGTTGTGCTCACCCTGCGGGTTGACTGCCCCGGACTCACATTCGGACCATGCAAGTACGACCTGGCCGTGGCCTGAAGCCTCACCGGCACGGATCTCATGATTCACGCTGACCACCGTACCGTCGTCTTCCTCCTGTTCCACCCGGTAGCTGCTCGGGTACACCAGGATGCTGCGCACATCGTCAAAGTCGGAGTAGGGGCGGGCGAGAACCAGCAGGCACGCATGGCCGGCGATGGTCACCCGAACGGTGTCGTCCACCTCAAACCCGTCACAGCCATAAAAGGGCTTCTCGGAGAGAAACAGCTGGACCCGTTGTTCCAGCTGTTTCCGCCCTCGCTCGGGCAATCTGGAATAGAGGGGAACCTGCCGGGAAAGCAGAGAGCGCCAGGCATCCGGGAAGGCTTTATTCAGCTCGCGGTCACGGCGCCACTGGCGGTAAAAGAACAGCCGGAAGACCGCCAGTGCGATGAGGGCCAGGGCAAAAACAGCGTAAATGACGGCGGACGACATGGCTCAAACCGCTTGCCGGAGCGTGTCGAACAACTCTCTGGCACTCCAGCTGCGCGGCTCTTGCTCACAGTGGTGGACAAGCTCCACCAGTTTCCGGTTGACCGGTGCTTGCTGCCCCAGCTTTTCAGCCAGTTTCATCACTTCTCCGTTGATCCAGTCGATTTCCGTGGGCCGTCCGGCCTGCAGGTCTTCCCACATCGAGGAACGGGCGACCGGGTCTATGGTGAGCATCTTCCGGGCGAGCCGCGAGAACAACCAGTCCGGCGAGGCCATCAACGGCGGAATCAGGGCCATCGGCAAGCCGGTCAGTTTCACCGTCGGGATGCCGGCCGTTTTCAGCAGTCGCAGGGTTTCGCGTTGGGCCATCGCCAGGCAGCGGCGGTAATCGCGTTGTGACAGCTCTTCCAGCAACGGTACGCAGGAAAGGGCGTTAATGGGGTTGTTCAGATTCAGTAGCAGCTTGGACCACATGACCGATTCGATATCGTCCCGTGGCTCCAGGGGGATGCCGGCTTTTTCGAACCAGGGCAGGGCGGCTTCAAGGGCCGGGTGCCGTTGGGCCATCAGGTGGCCCTCGGTGCCCTGGTGAAAATGTCCGGGCTGCTGTTGCAGCACATTGAACGGCACCATGCCGGCGAGCACAGTGGCGCCGGGCATCGCTGACTGAAGCTGTGCCGCATTGGAAATGCCATTTTGCAGGCTCACCACCGGCGTGCCTTTGGCCACCCAGGGAGCCAGCTGTTCTCCCGCCTCGCGGGTGGCGGCAGATTTGACGGTAACGAGGATCAGGTCGGCGCCAGCGGCGACGTCCGCCGAGGTGACGTAGCGATGCTCAGCAAGTTGGCAGCCTGCGCGAAACCCCAGGTAATCGGTCACCACTAACGGAGTGTGCTGGAGTACCGCCTGCAGTCTCGGCCGGCCGACCATCACCACATCCGCGCCGGCAGACAGCAGCCGGCCACCGAGGTAACAGCCGACGCTGCCGGCTCCAAATATAACGATTCGTAATGGATCTGTGGTCACAGGTTGGGCCTTATTCCGGTGTCATTTGTTATTCTGTATGTCGCCGTTGGCAGCAGTGCAAGGCCATTCTGGCCCGGCTGCCTCGGGGATGCCATACTTCCGACCCTTTTTTGACGAACAGGATGACAACTCCTATGGCCCGTTTTGAACTGCTGGGTACGGCGACCATTCCGGGCAAAGGCACGCAGCTGCGGTTGCTTCAGCGCAATGATGAGTTCGCCATCAAGATTGCCGGCACCACCGGTGAGCTGATGAATAGTCGCCTCCACGGTTCCGAGGATGCGCTGGCCACACTGGCCTGCGAGCGCATTGCGGATCATCCTGCACCGAGGGTGCTGATTGGTGGCCTGGGTATGGGGTTTACGCTCGCCGCGGCGCTTCAGGCACTGGGGGACACCGCCGAGGTGACGGTTGCCGAGCTGGTTCCGGAGGTGGAAAGCTGGAATCGCGGGCCGCTGGGGGCTGCCGCCGGCTATCCCTTGCTGGATCCACGGGCGCGGGTGCATCTGGGGGATGTAGTGCAGCTGATCAGAGACTCCGCCAACACCTACGATGCCATTCTCCTGGACATTGATAATGGCCCCGAGGGGCTGACCCGCAAGGAGAATGACTGGCTCTACACCACTGCGGGCGTGGAAGCGGCACAGGCCGCACTCAGGCCGGATGGCATTCTGGCGTACTGGTCCGCCGGTCAGGATCCGTCGTTCACCGAGCGGCTCAAGCGGGCGGGGTTGTCAGTGGATCCGGTCACGGTACGGGCGCATCGTCCCGGCAAGGGCGCACGCCATGTGATCTGGCTGGCGTGGTGAGCAGGAACGCCCTCGGTGTCAGCCAGCCGAGACGAAAGCCGAGAGTTCCGACTACTATTTATGGAAGAGGTACAGAAAAGGCTAAAGCTCAGAGTTCTTGATCGTGTACCCAGGGCAAAGGGACAACTCCATGGAAAACCAGGATAGCGAAGCGCCATCACGGAAAAAGGTCTGGCAAGGTCACGTCAATGTCAGGGACGCTGCGTTGGTCGTGCTGGCCACTGTGGCCACCATCTATTTTATCGACTGGGCCGCCGCTATTTTATTGCCATTGGTCGTGGCGGTGCTGGTGTCGTACGCGCTTGATCCTCTGGTGTCGGCGCTTGAAAAGCTGCACATTCCCCGCGCAATCGGTGCCGGGCTGGTGCTGCTCTCGCTTCTGGCGATGATGGCTGCCGCCAGCATTCCGTTGCAGCGCGAAGCCATGGCAATGCTCGACAAGATTCCGTTGGCGGCGCAAAAAATCGAACAGATCCGTTCCCGCTCTCCGGTCGCCGATGAAGAGGACATGCTTGAAAAGGCGGAAAAGGCGGTCAAGGAAATCGAGTCAACCACCAAAAGCGAAGAAGATGAGGATGAATCCAGGCCTGGCGTAACCCCGGTGCGCGTCGTGGAGGATTCGTTCAGCCTGAGGGATTATTTGATGCAGGGGGCCTCGGCCTTACTGCTGCTGGTCTCGCAACTGTTTTCGGTGCTGTTCCTGGTGTACTTTCTGCTCGCCATTGGCAAGCTCTACCGTCGCAAGGTCATACGACTTTCCGGCCCCTCGTTTCAGCGGATGCGCAATGCGGCAAGGCTGATGAATGATTTCCACTACCAGGTTCGCCAGTTTCTGTTTGTCATGCTGGTCGGTGCCTTGTTCGTCGGTCTGGTGACCTGGCTGGCGTTCCTCGCCCTGGGGGTAGAGGAGGCCGGTTTGTGGGGGGTTGCGGCGGGAGTGGCCAGCGGCATTCCCTACCTGGGTCCCTTCCTGGTCTTTATCGGCGTTGGCCTTGCGGCCTTTCTGCAATTTGGAACGGTGGACATGGCACTCATTGTTGCACTGATTTCGCTGGTCATTACCAGTATTCAGGGCTATCTGATGACCCCGTGGATGACCAGCCATGTGTCCAGTCTGAACACGGTCTCCATTTTCATCGGGCTGCTGTTCTGGGGCTGGATCTGGGGACCGGTTGGTCTGATTATCGCCACGCCGATTTTGATGATCATCAAATCGCTGTGTGATCACGTTGGCGACCTGAGGCCGGTGGGGGAGCTTCTGGGCAAGTAAAAACGAAAAAAGGCAGCCGAAGCTGCCTTTTTCTATGCATTGCCTGTTATTTACAGAGCAACAACATTTTCCGCCTGAGGACCTTTCTGGCCCTGAGTCACGGTGAAATCAACCTGCTGGCCTTCTGCCAGAGTCTTGAAGCCGCCGCCCTGAATGGCGCTGTAGTGAACAAAAACGTCCGGGCCGCCTTCACGAGTGATAAAGCCAAAACCTTTCGATTCGTTGAAGAACTTAACAGTACCGGTAACAGTAGACATAGTTTAACTATCCTGAATTCAAATATTTTATGTGCCGTCTGGTCATCAGCGTGATGACAGATCAGCGGTTTGCGGGAAACAAAAAACTTGCGTGGTCAAAAACAGGACGTTGCACTACGAATAAACTACAGAGAAGCGTCTTATTGATGAAATGCTTTGCTAAATCTTTCCAACGACCGCCACTGTACTCCTGCCCGACGGGAATGCAAAGCTATTTCTTATAGGCAATAACCAGCACGTCCGGGTAGGGGGGGGCAAAGGAGGCTCGATGAAGTTCATTTTCGAAGTGCGCATCCGCGAGGGCCATACCGCCGAGGAGTACGCCGACGCCTGGGTGCGCGCCAGTGAGTTGATACAGCAGGCTCCCGGCGCCCGGGGAACGGAGCTGCACCGCAAGATAGGGGATCCGCAGGCACTGATCGCTATCGCCACCTGGGACAGCAAGGCCGCCCGGGACGCGATGGAGAAAGATAAAGACCCACGGATCGGCGAGATTATCCGCAGTGCGGCGCCCTTTGTGGACATCCGCCCGCTGGGTGAGTTTGAGGAGCCGGAGTGGGTGGTGCTTCCGCCTGGCACCACCCAAAACCCGAGCTAGGATTCGTGGAACTGCTTCTCGATCCGTGAGCCAATCTCGGGGTCGATGTTTTTCCAGTACTCGAACGCACGCTGCAGAACCGGCTTTGATACGCCGTCCTTCAGGTGGCCCACCACGTTGGATACCAGTCGCTCCCGCGCCTGATCGTCCATGACGTCGTTGATCAGTGCCCTGGGCTGGCTGAAATCGTCGTCATCCCGGCGCAGGGTGTAGGCGGAACGCACCATGTCACCGCTGGTGTGCCAGGTGGAATCGGTGGGGTAGCGATCACCGTCGGCACTGGGGCCGCCCTTGGAGTTGGGCGCATACACCGGGTCAGCCACCTTCTGCACCCGCATGGCGCCGTCCTTGGTGTAGCTGTGAACCGGGGCGACGGGGGAGTTGACCGGAATCTGCTTGTAGTTCACCCCCAGGCGGGCGCGGTGAGCGTCCGCATAGGAGAACACGCGGGCCAGCAGCATCTTGTCGGGGCTGATGCCGATACCCGGCACCAGGTTGTTCGGTTCAAAGGCCGCCTGCTCGATCTCGGTGTGGTGATCGGTCGGGTTGCGATTCAGCGTGAGCCTGCCGACCTTGATCAGCGGATAATCCCCGTGGGGCCACACCTTGGTCAGGTCGAAGGGGTTGTAGCGGTAGGTCTCCGCGTCGTCGAACGGCATGATCTGCATGTACAGCGTCCAGCTCGGGCAATCGCCCTTGCTGATGGCGTCGAACAGGTCGCGGGTGTGGTAGTCCGCATCGGCACCGGCCAGGTGATCGGCTTCGTCCTGGGTCAGAAAGTCGATGCCCTGGTCGGTCTTGAAATGGTACTTCACCCAGAATTTCTCGCCCTGGGCGTTCACCCACATGTACGTGTGGCTGGAATAGCCGTTCATATGGCGCCAGGTTTTCGGAATGCCCCGGTCGCCCATCAGCCAGGTGACCTGGTGGGCGGATTCCGGCGACAGCGTCCAGAAATCCCACTGCATGTCGTGGTCGCGCAGGTTCGAATCGGCCCGGCGCTTCTGTGAGCGGATGAAGTGCTGGAATTTCATCGGGTCTCGCACGAAGAACACCGGGGTGTTGTTCCCCACCATGTCGTAGTTGCCTTCGGGGGTGTAGAACTTGATGGAAAAGCCGCGGGGATCCCGCCAGGTATCGGGGCTGCCGCGCTCGCCGGCGACGGTGGAAAATCGCATGACCACATCGGTTTTGGTGCCGGGCTGGAATACCGCGGCCCTGGTGTATTTTCTGACGTCATCGGTCACTTCGAAGTAACCGAAGGCACCGCTGCCCTTGGCGTGGGGCTGACGCTCGGGAATACGTTCGCGGTTGAAATTGGCCATCTGCTCAATGAGGTAGTGGTCGTGCAGCAGCAATGGGCCGTCGGGGCCAACGGAAAGGGAATGTTCGTCGCTGGCAACCGGAATACCCGCATCGTTGGTGGTCGGCTTTTGGTCCTTGTTCGCCATTTTGCATCTCCTCGTTCGTGATCAGGTACGATCGGGATACTGCGTGTCGGTCACTTCCCACCTGTGTTGGGTCAAACCACTTAATGCTCGCCCCCAACGCCTGGTTCGTCAAGGTGGGCGACGGCAGCGTGAACATGGTTTAATCTGCCCCCTGAGCTGAACCCGAATCGCAGAAAATAAAGGAGCGCCGCGTGGCAGATCTTGCGACTTACCAGAGCTTTTCCGTTGAAGTCTCCAATCACATCGCCCATGTGCAATTCAGCCGCCCGGAAGCGCTGAACACCATGAACAAGGCGTTCTGGCTGGAGCTGCCCCGCTGCATGCAGGATATTGAGGCCAACACCGACGCGCGGGTGATCGTGATTTCCTCCACCGGAAAGCATTTTTCCGCCGGGATGGACCTGGGCGTGTTCAGCGATTCCAAGGCGGTTCCCATGAGCGGGGATCCCGGACGTATGGCGGAGAACCTGCGCCGGGTTGTTTTGCAGTTACAGGACACCCTGACATCGCTGGAAAAGATTCGCCTGCCGGTTCTGGCCGCCATCCATGGTGGCTGCATCGGCGGTGCCCTGGATCTGGTTTGCGCGGCGGATAGCCGTTACTGCACCGAAGACGCCTATTTCACCATCAAGGAAACCGAGCTGGGCATGACCGCGGACGTCGGCACCCTTCAGCGTCTGCCCAAACTGATGCCGGAAGGCGTGGTTCGCGAGTTGGCCTACACCGGGCGTAAATTCTCTGCCGAAGAGGCCCGTAGCCTCGGCTTCGTGAATTCCGTCTACGCCGATCAGGACGCCATGCTGGCTGCGGTCATGGAGATAGCGGGCCAGATTGCCGCCAATTCACCCCTGGCGGTCACCGGCTGCAAGGAAATGCTCAACTACAGCCGTGATCACAGCGTAGAGGACAGCCTGAGGTACATGGCAACCTGGCAAGCCGGTATGTTCCGCCCCACCGATATGATGAAAACCTTCCAGGCCAAGGCCCAGAAGCAGGCGCCGCAGTACGATGCGCTGTTTCCGGTGAAGCCACTGTTTGATCAGTAAATGGCACTGAGGAATCGGCGAGGATCGGGTATTTCCCCAACGGCCGCCCTGATGTTCCAGGGCGGCATTGGCGTGCTCGGCCTGGTTGCCATTCTGGTTTTAGGGATTCCCGTATTACTCCACGGACCGGGCCTTTGGCCGAGCATTCTCTACGGGGTGTTCGGCGCGGCTGCCACCTACGCCGTATTGCTGGTGCTGACGCGGGTGCCGGGCCTGTTTCCGGAAAACCTCGAGCGTCAGATGCAGGGCTTGTATGAATTTGCCGCCGGCTATTCGCCGGCGGTGCTGATCCTGTTGTCCCTGTTGGCGGGTATTGGCGAGGAACTGTTGTTCCGCGGCGCATTGCAGGGCTGGCTGATGGCGCACACCGATGCGGTGACAGCGGTGATGGTGGCATCGGTGCTGTTCGGACTGGTGCACTATGTGTCCTTCACCTATTTTCTGGTCGCCACCGGCCTTGGTGTCATACTCGGGACGGCTTATGTGTTGTCCGAAAGCCTGGCGATGGTGATGATCTGGCACGCCGTCTACGACATGATCGCCCTTTACTGCCTGCTCCGGTTTCCGCGGTGGTTTGGTGTCAGGGGCTGAACGTGGCAGCCGAGCGTATGGCGTTGGTCAGGCGGTCCATGACGCCGCCGCCGTGACGCCAGAAATGCCAATATAGCTGCACTTCCAGGGTTTGGGAGGGCGCGATGCTCACCAACCTCTCGGCCTCAAGTTCCGGGCCTGCCTGAATCGCCGGAATCATGCCGTACCCCATGCCGGCCAGTGCCAGTTTTACGAACCCTTCCGAGGAAGGGCAGAGGTGGTGGGGAAAAGTACCATGGTACCCGCACTGGGCCAGAAATCTGTGTTGCAGCTGGTCATTCGGCCCAAAGACAATTGCGGGGGCGTGTTGCAGGCGGGTTTCGGACAGGCCGTCTGCAAAAAAACGCTGAACGTACTCCGGAGTTGCCAGTGGCATATAGGTCATGGTGCCGATCGGAACACAGCGGGCACCCGCAACCGGTTGGGAACTGCTGCAGAGGCAGGCGGCCACGTCTCCTTCACGCATCCGGCGCAGACCGATGTCCTGATCCTCTATAACCAGATCCAGCAACAGGCCCTCAGCCGTACAGAAGTCGCCAACGGCTGCTGCCCACCAGGTCGCAAGGCTATCCGCGTTCAGGGCAATGCGCAGCCGCGCGGCGGGTTCTGAGAGCGCCGGAATGGATCTGGCCAGGTCCCGCTCCAGCAGCTGTACCTGTTGAACGTGATTGAGCAGGCGTTGCCCGGCCGGCGTCGCTCGCGGTACCGGATTACGAACCAGCACTGGCTGGCCCAGCCGGATCTCCAGCGTGCGGATCCGTTGGGAAATGGCGGACTGGCTCAGGCCCAGCAACGCGCCGGCACGCTCGAACCCGCCAGTCTCAATGACAGTCGCCAGCGCCTCCAGAAGTTTATAGTCAATCATAAGCAAAAGTGATGCAGCATTAACAAGATGAATTTTAAGTATAGCGTTTGCCGGATATGCTTGCGCTATTGAATAAGGAGTTTGCAACGTGCTGGAGAGTTACCTGACCGGTCTGATCGTGTGTGGCGGCATCATCATCGCCATCGGCGCCCAGAATGCCTACGTGCTGAGCCAGGCAATCCGCCGCGAACACCATTGGTGGTCGGCGGGGTTGTGCATGGTGGCGGATGTCACCCTGTTCACCCTGGGCATGTTTGGTGTCAGCGCCGCCCTGATGGCCATGCCCGAGGCTCTGGAGATCCTGCGCTGGCTGGGCGTTGTTTTCCTCGGCTGGCTGGCCCTTCAGGCCTTCGTTCGCGCCGGCCGTGGCAGGGCGGCACTGGAAGCCGGTGAAGTCACGAAGCGGAGCCTGAAAGGGGTGCTGTTTACCACCCTCGCGGTTACTTTGCTGAACCCCCAGGTGTATCTCGACACCCTGCTGCTGATACCGGCGGTGGGGGCTCAGCAGGAAGACGCCACCACCTTTGTCGCTGGCGCCAGCAGCGCTTCCGTCCTCTGGTTCGGGATGCTGGCGTGGGGCGGCTCTGCGCTAGCGCCGGTGCTGTCACGCCCGGTGGCCTGGCGGCTCATTGATGGCGTGATCGGTCTGATGATGGCCGCCATCGCCATTCACCTTGCCGTCGGGGGCGGGATCTAGAATTCAAACGATCGTATGAATTCTCTTGCAAAAAGGGCACTCCGGCTGGAACATAGCTTGCTATCCGGGGATTGACCCATCGTTCTGTGATCCGAGGAGCACCCATGAATTCCACCATCCGCCGCTGGTTTGCCAGTGCCGGCGCCATGCGCCGCTTCCTGTCCACCTTTGCTCCTTACCTCGGTGCCGGGGTCAAAGTGACCCACATCGCCGAGGATTTCAGTTCCGCCACCGTCGAACTGAGACAGCATTGGTATAACACCAACTACGTGGGCACCCACTTCGGCGGCTCGCTGTACAGCATGGCGGACCCCATGTACATGTTGCTGCTGATGCGGCAGCTGGGTAATGACTACATCGTGTGGGACAAGTCGGCGAGTATCGATTTCATCCGCCCCGGTAAAGGCACGGTATCGGCTCACTTCGAGCTGCCTCCGGAGCGTGTTGAGGAAATCCGCGCGGCCACCGCGGATGGCGACAAGATGCTGCCGGAATGGAACGTGGATGTTGTTGACGAAACCGGGGAACTGGTCGCGCGGGTGCACAAGGTGTTGTACGTACGCCGCAAGCGGAGTTGATTAACGCCGCTGCAGAGGCTTGTCAGAAACGCACGGCCAGCCCGGCGGCGGCCTCCACCTGAAAATACCCGTTGCTCTCGAAGCGAATGTCACAGCCGCCGGAGCAGAACACCGAACCGCCGCTGTCCAGTACCGTGTAGATGCCTCGCAGGTCCAGTCGCAGGCGGAGGTGCTCGTTAACCGCAAACTTGTATCCGCCGCCAATGGACAGGGAAGCCCGGTGGTCGGCATCCAGGCCAGATGGTTTCGGGTCGAGCCGGGTAACCCCGGCGACACCTGATACAAACCCGCCGGTCATCTGGCCTCCCGGGAAATACAGCCCGCCGAACTGCAGCTGGGTAATGGTGACATCCACACGGTCTCTGGCGGGGGTCAGCAGGCCATCGGAAAGTTCCGCCGTTGTGTCCTGCCGGCCCAGGTAAAGCTCAAGCTGCTTGCCGGGCTCCGCCAGATCCACGTTCAGAACGATGCCATAACTCTCCGTGTCTTTCAGATCCACCTGACCCTCGGAATCGTCAGAGCGGTCGCTGGTGTCAAACTCGCCGCCCATGCGAAAGCCGGCAAAAGGCATGAGTTCCGTATCCGCGGCTGCGGGCAGGCTCAGGGGCAGGGCGATGATCACACCGCAGAGAAACCGCAGATATCCCATGGTGGCAGTGCTCCGCAATCAGTCAAAGCGTCGGGCCTGAGTGAAGCGGCCTTTCCAGTAGTAACCGGTCATGGATGACTGGGTCACGCCCACAGACGTGGAGGCGTGGATGAACCGGTCACCGCCCATGTAAATACCGGCGTGCTGTTCTTTGCCGCCGATACGGAAGAAAACCACATCTCCGGGCTGGATGTTGCCCGGATGCACCTTGTCGCCGTAAGCGAGCATTTGCGAGGTGGTGCGGGGCAGTTGCCGCCCCAGTCCTTCCCGGTAGGCGGTGAGAATAAAACCGGAGCAGTCGAAACCGTTGGCCGTGGTTCCACCGTACTGATAAGGCGCGCCCTGGTAGCGCTCGAACACTTGCCAGAGCTTTTGGGCCTTGACGGATTCCTGAGTCTCCTGGGCGGGCAGATACACCGGCTCGCTGGCCTGGCCACTTTTCAGGCGCTGGTTACTGGCACAGCCGGCCAGCGTCAGAGCTGAAAGGCACAGAATGAGGATGTATCGGAACGGCGTACGCATGTTAAGACCCTGACGGTTTGTTCTTGCTTATCACTGTATTATTCATTCGGTGGCATGTCAGGTTACGGTTTATACGCGGCGAATCAGCTCGGCGGAGTCGTGCCTGGGGTTATTCACCTGATCAGACACCACATAGGCCTGCAGGTGGGTGGCGTCGAGGCGGTGGGTGGCCGCCCGTATACCGGGGCGCTCCGTGAGCGCTGGGTTCAGCCAGTCCCGCAGGCAATCAGGTTCAAGGACCACCGGCTGACGATCGTGGATGTGCTTCAGGGGCTCGCTTGCCGGTTCGGTAATGATGGCGCAGGCGGTGGTGTCATCGCCTTCCCGCGGGGTCCACAGACCGGCAAAGAACAAGGTTGAGTGCCGGGTGCTGTTGGCGGATGTGATGTAGTAAGGCGTCTTGGCGCCTTCGCTTTGTTTCCACTCATACCAGCCGTTGGCGGGAATCAGGCAGCGGTGCTCAGCAAAAGCGTCGCGGAAGTAAGCGGAGGTGGCTACGGTTTCTGCCCGGGCATTGATCGGCGTCGGGGCTTTTTTGCCCTCGGCCCACACCGGGCGAAACCCCCAGTGGGAGTGGGCCATGACCAGGGTGCCGTTCATCGTGCTGCGGATCATCGGAATACCAACGCCCGGGGGAATGTTGTAGCTGGGCCCGAACTTGCCATCCACCTCCATGCCTTCCGGAAAAAACTCAAGAATCAGGGTGTCTGGCGGGGTGTAGAAGGTGAAGCGTCCGCACATGGTCGTTGTCGCCTGTTGTGTTGGCTGTCGTGGTGTGAGGAGGGCAGTATTTTTCGACTATGCTTCAGATAATAGCCTTTCGGTGTGGCGAATTCCTCGGCGAACACGTACATAAGGAGCAGGGTGGTGCAAATAGCCTATCGGGCCCGGGATATCACCGAGGCTCACATCGTGGCCGGCCTGCTGGAGGCCAATGGCATAGAAACCTACGTGGGTGGTCACTATCTGCAAGGGGCCATGGGCGAAATCGGCACTGCAGGGTTCAGTAATGTTCACGTCGCGGACGAGGATCTGTACCGTGCGCGGCAACTGGTCTCGGAATACGAATCGTCCGGCTACGGCCGGGTGGTGACCGGTGATGGGGAAGACCGGCCGGATGACTACGCCCGCTGGTTTTTGCTGGTGCTGGCAGTCATCGGGCTGATTCTTCTTAATTTTTAGTGATTGAACCGCAAGGAGAACACTGCAATGGCAAGCCAACCCGTTCTGCTGATCACCGGCGCCTCGTCAGGCATTGGCGCTGCAACTGCCCGAGCCGCGTCTGAGCAAGGTTACCGGCTGGTACTGGCGGCCCGCTCGGAAGACCGTCTGCGGGGGCTGCAACAGGAACTCGGCGGTGACACCCAGGTACTCACCGTTCACTGCGACGTTCAGAGTGGTGAAGACCAGCAACACATGGTGGAGCAGGCCCTGGAGCGCTTCGGCCGTATCGATGCGGTGTTTGCCAATGCTGGCCGGGGTGGCGAGCCCGGGGGCTTCAGCAAGGCCGACCCGGAGGTCTGGAAAGATATGATCCTGACCAATATTTACGGTGTTGGCCTGACCGTTCAACACTGTCTCCCGGCGCTTCGCGAGAGCAAGGGTCATTTGCTACTGACCGGCTCGGCGGCGGGGCGTGTCACCATTCCCGGCTCCATGTACAGCGCGACCAAATGGGCGGTATCCGCCATCGGCTACGGTGTGCGGGAAGAGCTTCGCGGTTCCGGTATCCGGGTAACGCTTATCGAGCCCGGTATGGTGGATACGCCATTTTTCGACGAACCGCCGGCCCATGCCCTGAAACCGGAGGATATCGCCAATGCGGTGATGTACGCCGTGGCGCAACCGGCCCATGTCGATGTCAACGAAATCCTGGTCAGGCCCACGCCCTCAGCGGAGTAGGAGCGACTGTGTCCCGGCTATTCTTCGGGCTGGAAGTGCCAGACGAGATCAAACAGAAATTGCTGCAGTTACAAGCTCCGGTGTCCGGCGCCCGCTGGCAGACCGGTGCGCAGCTGCACATTACGCTGTTGTTCCTGGGAAGCGTGGAGCAAAGCAACGCGGCTGAGGTGTGTGCGGCGGCAAGGGACCTGCCGATGTGCGGGTTCGAACTGGAGATTGCCGGCCTTGGCTGTTTCGGCCAGCCACACCAGCCGCGACACCTTTGGGCCGGCGTACAGCCACTGGCAGCCATTTCGGAACTGAGGGAAGCGCTGACGGTTCGCATGGCTGCTCTGGGCTTTACCCCCGATGCCAGGCCATTCTGCCCCCATGTTACCGTGTCCCGGTTCGGTAAACGGCCCGGCTCCGTGGAAGCGTTGCTGGCCAATCACCATGACGCCGTGTTCGGTCACTATACGGTCACCGAGTTTGTGCTTTTCGAGAGTAGCCCCGGAGAACACGGTTCTGCCTATGGCGTGGTCGAACGCTTCCGCTTGACGAATCCGTCTCCGGCTACCAAAGATTAGAAACTCTCAACGCCTTTTTCGAGGTGTCTATGTGCCCGCCGTTTTCCGACCCCGATCAACGTCTGTATGTTCGCAACGCCACTCTGCCGACATTCCCGGTATTATTCTGCTCAGCCGGCGGGTGTACGAAGGCACCGGTATGTATGGCTACACCAAGGGGCCGCTGACCGGTCAGAGTAACACGTTCCCGGAGGGGCAGTTTGTCGCCATGCTGGGGGATGAGGTGGTGGGTTATTGCGCAACCTTTCGGATTGCCGAGGATGTGGCGCTGGTGCCCCACGACTGGACTTCCATTACCGGCAACGGCTATGCCTCACGGCACGATGCAGATGGTGACTGGCTTTACGGCATGGAAGTCTGTGTTGACCCCGAGTGCCGCGGTTATCGCATTGGAGAGCGGCTGTATAACGAACGCAAGCAGCTGTGCCAGGCGCTGGATCTGCAGGGGGTGGTGTTCGTTGGGCGCCTGCCGAGCCTGCGGCAGCGGCTGAAAAAGTTCGGCGGTGTTGACGAGTATGTGGAGGCCATCAAACGTAAGGAACAGAAAGATCCGGTGCTGTCGTTCCAGCTTAATCAGGGCTTCGAGATTCATGGCGTTATCCCCCATTACCTCGATGCCGACCACGACTCCATGGGCTATGGCATTCATCTTGTCTGGCGTAATCCGAAAGTGCCCCGCATCGAGAAGAACGAGCGGCGCAAACGCTATGGTCAGCGGATGCGGGATACGGTTCGCATCGGCACGGTACAGTATCAGCAACGGCCGGTGGGGTCATTCGACGAGTTCAGCGAAATCGTCCGCTACTTCGTGGATGTTGTCTCCACCTACAAGGGTGATTTCGTCGTATTTCCGGAGCTCTTCACGCTCCAGTTGCTATCCATCGAGGCGCGCAAGGGCAGCCCGGCAGAAACCTTTGCCGCGGTCACCCACTATGCCGAACGATACCGGCAACTGATGCGCGACCTGGCGCTACGCTACAACATCAATATCGTTGCCGGCTCGACCCCGATCCGCGAAGACGACGGCACTATCCGCAACATGGCGTTTGTGTTCCTCCGCGATGGTCAGGTTTTCACTCAGCCCAAGATTCATCCGACGCCGAATGAGGCGTTCTGGTGGGGGGTGCAGGGAGGTAACCGCGTCAGTGCCATTGAGACCGACTGCGGAACGATCGGGGTGCTGATCTGCTACGATGCGGAATTTCCGGAACTGACCCGCCACCTGGTGGATCAGGGCGCGCATATTATCTTCGTGCCGTTCTGTACCGATGAGCGCCAGAGTTATCTGCGGGTGCGTTATTGCTGTCAGGCCAGAGCGGTGGAGAACCAGGTGTATGTGGTGATGTCCGGCAACGTGGGCAACCTGCCAAAGGTGCCAAACATGGAAATCCAGTACGGCCAGAGCTGTATACTCACGCCCTGTGATTTCCCGTTTGCCCGGGATGGTATAGCTGCTGATACCGAACCCAACGTGGAAACGGTGGCCTTTGCGGATCTGCGACCGGAAGTGCTGATCACCGCTCGCAACAGTGGTACCGTGAAAAACCTTCAGGATCGTCGTCACGATCTTTACAGCGTGACCTGGCGTGGGGAATAGCCCCGGATCCGGACTCAATCCCAAGCATCACCGATAGGAGCGTCGTCTTGCCATTAAATGGGCCCCTGCGATGGAAGCGATGGAGCCTTCTTGCTGTTCTGGTGATGATCGCTCTGTACGCGCAGCCCGCCCTTGCCGCCAATTGGTCATTCCTCCTCCAGCAGGGCAAGATCGAGCTGGCGTTGCCAGATATCAATGCCGAGGGCTGGTCGTTAAGCGGTCTGCGGGCGGATGTGAGAACTGCGGTTGAAGCGGACAATCGGGTTGCCACGGTTTACTTTCGGCCAGGGTCCCGACTGTACGCAAAGCAGATTGTCCAGACCGCATCGGAATCCCCTCTGCACCTGAGCGGTGTTCAGGTCGATCTCAGCGGCGTCAAACTGAGCGTGAAGCTAAAAGGCGCTGGCCCTCTTTCTGAGCGAGTTACCGTTTCCGGTGACGTGGTAATCACTCTTGATACTCTGGGTCACCCCCTCCTCCAGCCCCAAGGCTGGCAGTTCGCGGGCGCTTTGAATGGCTCACCGTCGGATTTGCGCGTTTGGGGGCAGGCGCAGTCGGAAGCCGGGCTGGTGGCCGATCTGGAGGTCCGGCGCGTTGCCAGTGAATTTATCGCCGCCCGGATCGACGCGACAGCGAAGGGGCAAAAAGGCGGTGACGCCCTCGCGGGTACGCTTTCCGGCTGGCCGAAGTCAGTGATACTGAGTTCGGGCCGGATAATTGCCGGACTGACCCTCAGGAAGCAGGGCGATCGGCCCGTAGAGATGGACGGTCAGCTCCACTTTGAGCGGGTCGCCGGGGTCGTCGACCGTACCGCGGTCTCGGGCCTGAACGGCTTTCTGAAGGTCAGTCTCGAGGAGCAGATGCTGGTTGCCCGCGCCCGTGACGTGACCATCGACCAGATCAATCCCGGCATTGCCATCGGCCCTGCGCAAGTGCTGGCGGAATACAGGGCGCCCCGGGCCAACCCTCTCGCTGGCAAGCTCGACATCCAACAGGCTACGGCCGGGTTTCTCGGCGGCCGAATGAGGGTGGCGCCCGGCACCCTGGATTTCGCCGCAAACGACTTGCTGATTCCCATCGGGCTTTATGACATCTCATTGTCGGAACTGTTGCAGGTCTATCCCACCGAGGGCCTTGAGGGAATCGGTCAGCTCACCGGGCGTATTCCGGTCAGGATCAGCGACCAGGGGATAGAAGTCAGGGGCGGGGAACTCTCCGCTCGCGCACCCGGCGGACTGCTCAAGCTTCCCGCCGATCGGCTGCAGGGAATGCTTGGTGGCAACCAGGCCATGGATCTGGTGGTGCGGGCTTTGCAGAATTTTCACTATTCGGTGCTGGATAGCACGATAGACTACGATAACAGGGGCACGCTGACGCTTGATCTCCGGCTGGAGGGTGAGAATCCCGATGTCCGGGGAGGGCAGCCGGTGGTGCTCAATGTCAATCTGGAAGAGGATATTCCCGCCCTGTTAACCAGCCTTCAGTTGAGTGGCAGGGTCAATGAGGCCGTGACCGAACGTGTTCGGGAACGACTGCAACAATCCGGGCAGGAGGCAGTGCCATGATGAATGTAGTGCGGTCGCAGCGTTCGCGTGCGGCTCGAGTGCTGATGTTGCTCACGGTGCCGCTGGCGTTCTACGCCTGCACGCCGACGGTGCAGATGGCGGCACCGAAGGAGCCGATTACGGTCAACCTGAACGTCAAGATCGAGCATGAGATCTACGTCAAGGTGGATAAGGAAGTGGATGAACTGTTCAGTGAACAGGGCCTGTTCTGAGTTAGGCCGGACATATTAAGGAGTTGATGATGAAACGACTGCTACAACTGGGCGCCTTCATTCTTGCATTGGGCATGACAACGTCTGCATTGGCCATGGGGCTGGATGAAGCCAAGCAGAAGCTGGACGCAGTGAAACAGCAGGGGCTGGTCGGCGAGACGCCAACGGGTTATCTCGACGTGGTGCGGCCTGAAGCGGAAGCTCGGGAGGTGGTGGAAGCCATCAACACGGCGCGCCGGGACGAATATACCCGCATTGCCGAAAAGCATGGCATCCCGGTCACCCAGGTGGAGACCGTCGCGGGACAAAAAGCCGTTGAGAAGACGCCCTCCGGTCAGTTTGTGCTGGTCGACGGGCAGTGGGTGAAAAAATAACGGGTGGCGCTGGGGACACCATTATTTCCTGTTAATGAATCTGGAAAAAACCCGGGCGCGGTACCATGGTAGTGGATAGCACGTTGAGGAATGTGTTGGAGACCTGACCTTACTCTCTGCAAGGGAGGTGTACCATGAAACCAGCGGTTGCGGTAACCGGAGAATCCGCCGATCACAAGGTGGCAGCGGTGTTCTCCAACGAAACAGAGGCTCACCGGGCGGTCAAGGCCCTGTCGGGCACGGCCGGCCTTGAAGGCGCCCAGATAAAGCTGCTGTCACCTGAGGATGCCCATCAGGAGCGACAGATCGAACCGGAGGCCGGCGGTATCTGGCGTACTCTGGTTCGTGCCCACATTGGCCTCGGCCTGCTGGGCGCGGTTGCCGGTGCGCTGCTTTTCTTTGTGCTGTTTGCCTCGGGCATCGAGTTCATCCGCCAGAGTGCGGTGATGGCCGCTATTGTATTGACGGCGATCGGTGGTGCTATCGGCCTGATGGCAGGCGGACTGGTAACGCTGCGGCCTGACCATGCCCGTTACGCCCAGGCGGCACAGTCCGCCTTGAAAAAAGGCGAGTATGTACTGACCGTCCATGCCCGTAGCGGTGACCAGCTGAAAGCCGCGGTTGCGGAGCTAGAGCATCATCACGCGAAGATTGTCCGTACGCTCTGATCACCGAGCCGGGGCCGGCTAGCGCTTGGTGCTTCGCTGCCGGGGTTTGCCAAGTTTGCCAGGTTTGCGGCGCTTCGCCGTCGGCTTCGCACCCGCTCCGGCCGGTTTGTGCCGGGAGGGGTGTCCGTTGCGGCCAGCAGGCTTGCCCGAGGTAATCCCGGCGGTGCCAGACTTTGCCTTGCGCGGTGGCTTTTTTCCCGGTTGTTTCTTGCCGGTTTCGGGCGCTTCCGACGAAGAGTCCCGTATGGCGTCGAACAGTTTGGTCAATTCCTGTTGTGTCAGGTCGCGCCACTGTCCGACGGGCAGGTCTTTCAGGCTGACATTCATGATGCGGACCCGTTCCAGTCGGGTGACCTCGTAGCCGAAATGCTCACACATGCGGCGGATCTGCCGGTTCAGGCCCTGCACCAGCGTAATGCGGAAGACAAAGCGGGATTCCTGGCTGACCTTGCATCGTTTGGTGACCGTGCCCAGAATCGGCACGCCACTGGCCATGCCCTTGATAAACGCCGCGGTGACAGGCTTGTCGACGGTGACCAGATATTCCTTTTCGTGATTGTTGCCGGCCCGAAGAATCTTGTTGACCAGATCACCATTGCTGGTCATGAAGATCAGCCCCTGGGAATCCTTGTCGAGCCGGCCAATCGGGAAAATCCTCTCACTGTGGCCCACAAATCGCTGAATGTTGTGCTTCTCCGCGCTGTCGGTGGTGCTGACAATGCCTACCGGTTTGTTGAGCGCGATGAACACCAGTTCGTCCTCGGAGCGAGGCTCGATCACCTGGCCATTCACCTTGACGGTATCGCCGGGCAGCACCTGATCGCCAACGCTGGCGCGCTTGCCATTGATATGGACGTTGCCCTGCTCGATATAACGATCCGCTTCCCGCCGCGAGCACATGCCGCTCTCGCTGATGTATTTATTGAGACGGGTGGAGTTTCCGGAGGTCATAGAGGCCCTGTGATGAGTAAACGTTGTGCTGTGGAGTGTGCGGTGGCGTGTGTATTGGTGAATGCATGATAACAGGGTCGCGGGAAAGCGTCAGTGAACGCTCAAGCCCTACCTGAGCGCAATTGTGTTATGGCCCGTGATTCTTTAACTTACGTTCTATGCTAAAAATCTCCAATGCAGTAGAGCTTGCCGACTGGGAAATCGACATCACCCAGATTCGTGCCCAGGGTGCCGGTGGCCAGAATGTGAACAAGGTGGCGTCGGCGGTGCATCTCCGTTTTGACATTCTTCACTCCAGCCTGCCGCCATTCTACAAAGAGCGGCTGATGGCAATGTCGGACCAGCGCATCAGCAAAGATGGCATCGTGATCATCAAGGCCCAGTCGTTCCGGACTCTGGAGCTCAATAAGGAAGATGCGCTGGAGCGCCTGCGGGAGCTGATTCAGCAGGCGGTCAAACTGCAGAAAGCGCGCCGTCCCACGCGACCGACGAAATCTTCCCAGCGTAAACGCGTTGACCGTAAAACCCAGAAGGGCAAAACCAAGGCGCTGCGGGGCAAGGTAAAAATCTGACCGCGATCTCTCCCAGGTCAAAAGGGCATGATGCTATGGCGGAGCTGCGGCTCGAGCATTTGTCAGTTGGCGCAGTGAAAAGCGCGAGCATAACCATTGCCAGCGCAGAGATCCTGTGTCTGTCCGGCCGCTCTGGCAGTGGTAAGAGCCGGTTGTTGAGGGCGGTTGCCGATCTGGAGCCCCACGGCGGCCGCATCTGGCTTGGCGGTACCGAACAGACCACGGTGCCAGGTCATATCTGGCGGCGGCAGGTGATGATGGTGCCTGCCGACAGCCAGTGGTGGGCGGATCGGGTTGGGGAGCATTTCACCGTAACGGACCTGTCAGCCGCCACGCTGAACGCTGGCCTGGATCAGTTGGGGCTTGATCGTGATGTTATGCACTGGCCGGTCAGCCGGCTTTCCTCCGGAGAAAAACAGCGGCTGGCTCTGCTACGGGCTGTGGCGAGGAAACCCTCCGCCTTGCTGCTGGATGAACCGACCGCCAATCTGGATAGCGAAGCGGTAGCGCGCGTTGAAGCCTGGCTTCAAAGGGAAATCGTGGCGCGCCAGCTGCCGGTGATCTGGGTGGCCCATGATCGACAACAGATCACCCGTGTGGGCGATCGCCACCTTGCCATCCGCGGCAGCGCAGTGGAGGTGGTCGATGGAAGTCATTGACCTGCAGTGGTGGAAGTTGGCGCTGGCTGCCGTGATGATTCTGCTGCTGGCGGTTTTTTCGCATCTCGCCCGGTTGGGTATAACCCGGAGCCTTCTCGTCAGCGCCCTGCGCACGGTGGTCCAGCTTTCCCTGATTGGTCTGGTGCTGGAGGCATTGTTTGCCTCCGCAGGTTTGTTCTGGGTGGGGCTGATGGCCCTGATCATGTTGCTGGTGGCGGGCCGGGAAGTGATGGCGCGGCAACAGCGTCGCCTGACCGGGGGCTGGACGTGGGGGATCGGAACCGGCGCCATGTTCCTGTCGTCGTTCACGGTGACGGTGCTGACGCTGACCGTGGTGATTGGTCCTGCCCCCTGGTATGCGCCGCAATACGCCATTCCCCTGCTGGGGATGATGCTGGGCAACACCATGACCGGTGTTGCTCTCAGTCTGGATCGGTTGACCGAATCGTTCTGGCGCCAGCGTGCGGTTATCGAGAATCGTCTGATGCTGGGGGAGACCTGGCACCAGGCGGTGGCGGATATCCGCAAGGACGCCATGCGCGGTGGTATGATGCCGTCCATCAACGCAATGGCGGCCGCGGGTATCGTCAGTCTGCCGGGAATGATGACCGGTCAGATTCTGGCCGGGAGCCCGCCCTCGGTTGCCGTCAAGTACCAGATCCTGATTATGTTGACGATCACCGTAGGGACCGGCTTTGGCGCTTTGATGGCGGTGGCCTGGGGCAGCCGTCGCCTGTTCGATGATCGCGAGCGCCTGCGTCTTGACCGGCTTTCCGGTTCCTGAAGCCATTCCGGTTGCTAATGCCAGATGTTATAGTATAACAAGTTAAATCTGCCCACCTGTGTGAGTCCACCCATGATCAAACCCATCAAGACCAACCTTATTCTTGGCTTTCTAGGCGTGGGCAAAACCACGGCAATACTGGATTTGCTCAAACAGCGTCCTGAGGGGGAAGTCTGGGCGGTGCTGGTTAACGAATTTGGCGAGGTGGGCATTGATGGCGCCCTGCTGGAAACCGAGGGCGCCTTCGTGCGGGAGATTCCCGGAGGCTGCATGTGCTGCGTGGCTGGCCTGCCGATGCAGATTGGCCTCAATCAGCTGATTCACAAAGCGAAGCCGGATCGCCTGCTGATTGAGCCGACCGGGCTGGGGCACCCTTCGCAGATTATCGAGACCCTGACCGGTGAGCACTATCAGGACGTTCTGGATCTTGGCCCGGTAATCTGCCTGGTGGATCCGCGCCGGCTGGCGGATGCGCGGGTGCGCGACAATGTGCAGTTTCGCGATCAGGTTGCTGCCAGTGACATTCTGGTGGCGAACAAGACCGATGCCTGCACGGCGGAGCAGATCGACGCTTTTGATGGGTGGGCGGCAGCACTGAATCCTGGCAAGCGTGCCGTTGCTCATACCAGTTTCGGACAGATGTCGCTGCAGTGGCTGGACGGCAACGCTAGTCTGCCGCCGGTAACGGCGCCCCATGCCCACCATGACCATGCCCGGCGTGCACCGGCGGACACCGGCGCAGACATCCAGGAGGAGCCCTGGCAACTGGTGACGAATCAGGGGCAGGGACATTTCAGTGTGGGCTGGAAAATTCATCCGGAACTGAAACTGGACGAGAACGCACTGCTTGCGCTGGCGATGGACGAAACACTGGCACGTTTCAAGGCGGTGGTGCATTGCCTGGATGGCTGGCGGGCGGTGAACGTTGCCGACGGAGCCATGTCGGTGGTCGCGACAGAAGCAAGGGAACTCTCCCGTATCGAGGTTATCGCACCCCAGGCACTGGATGCGCATGCGCTGGATCGGCAGGTGCGGGCAGCCGCCGGTCTTGTCGATTAATCCTGAAGCTCTTCGGAAATTTCCTGAAGCACAGGGTCCATCAGCCGGTAGACCCAGACGGTTTCGCCCTCCCGCAACTCGAGCTTCACGCGTTCGTAGCGTACGCCGAGCCTTTCATAGCGATCCAGCGACCGCAGTTCACCCGCACTGACCCGGATAATCTCTCCTTCGGTGACCGCTCCGTCGGCGGGCCGGATATCCAGATGCTCTCTGCGGAAGCCGGGCAGCCACGCAGGTTCACCTTCACCGGCCCGTCCCATCACCAGCCAGCGCACCCAGGGGTGGGTGAGGGTGCCATAGACAAACACAGAGTGGGTGGTGCCATCCTCAATAATGGGCAGATCCTCTGGAGGGTTGTAGCCGTAGGGGCTGGCAAAGGTCAGCCACAAGTAGCCGATGCCCAGGGCGAACAGCGCTGTGATGGCGGCCAGGGTGCGCTGCAGGATTCGCCGGCGCGGGCGAACGGGGATTTGCTGATCGGGCATGAGGTGCCAGCTGCTCCGGTTGTCATGGCTGAGAGAAGGTAGGGTACCATCCGGAGCATTTCTGGCAAGGAGGGAGCTGTCTCCGGAGCTGAGTCCGGAGACAGCGGGGTCAGTGGCCGTAAACCCGCAGCGCGGTGTCCTGAACAGAGAGGTTGTCCAGAGCAATCGAACCGATGGACGTACCGCCCACCAGCACCTGGCCAATCTGCATGTCTGCCTCAAAGGTATTGAGATCAATGGCCAGCGATGAGTCCCCGGCGGCGTTGGTGCCGTTGTAGACGTCCATATCGACCTTGGCGCCAAGCTGGGTGATCAGTGGGTTAGCCGGGTCGTAATTGGCGCCTGTCAGGCGCAGGTCGCGGATACCGAGGGCCAGAAACGGCATGTCCATGTCCATATCATCAATGGCAAACAGGGTTTGCAGATTGAGCACGTCGGTTTCGGTATCGATATTGATTTTCAGTTCGGTGAAAACGCCATCAATCGACAGATTGTCCGCGATCAGCGTACTGTCGGTATGGCCCTCGAGGGTCCAGCTTCCCGTGCGAATGCCAAAATCAATGGGAGCGGCCACCAGCGGAAACACGTTGATCTGTGCATCGCCGTCATCGAGGACATCGATGTCAATCTTGATGTTATCGATCAGATCGCTGGTCTCACCGAACAGGAAGGGGCGAATGGCCGGGTCGTCAAATTCGGCGAACAGGTCGGTGCGGTTGGCGCCGCCGATCTCGATGTCCTTTACGGACAATGAGCCCTCGTCGGTATAACGGAATTCATCCATCGTGACTCGGGTTTCCAGCTCAATCGTTACGCCGGCCTGACCGGTGATGTTGCCCATGTGAGCATCTTCAAGGGGTTTGAGGTCAGCGTAGCCGGCCAGCGGTAGTGTCGCGATGGCCAATGCCAGTGTCGTCTTCTTCAGGCTTTTCATTGTTATCGTCCTTTACTGTTTTTGTAAGGTGGCCAGCCGGCTGGTACCGCGTCCGGCTGGCCTGGAGAACGTCATTGTCTCCGTTGCTTCCTTACTGCTCCGGGGTCAGTGACAGGTCAATGGTGTTGCCGGAGCCGGTGAGGAACTGGTTGAGTACATCGGTCAGCAGGCCGCACTTCTCAAGCGGAGGCAGGTCATACACGCCGCTGACGGTACCGCCGGTTGCCGGCGAGAAGTTGGTGCCATCGGGAGAGGTCAGCTGGATGTTGACCGGTTCAATCGTGCGGCAGTCGGCGCCGCCACCCACGCGAATCGGCAGGCCAAACAGTTTCAGTTCCACTTTCGGCACTTTCACGTACAGGCGGGAGTTGGCGGTCAAGCGGCCGTTGATCAGTGTGCCGGTGGTGGGCTCCGCCTGCTCGAACTCAACATCGGCGTTGGCCTTGAGACGGCTGAACAACAGTTTGATCTCGAATTGCCCGCTAGTGGGCTCCACCTGCAAATCTGCCTCGAAGGTGCCGCTGGACAGCTCCAGCAGGGTGGCAATGCTGCCATTCAACGGCAGGGTGCTGTCAGAGGACTTGATGTACGTGGACCCCTTTAAGCCAAGCAGCAGTTCCAGTACGTCGCTGGCGCCACTGTCTCCGCTGGCACTGAGTGCAACGGTGATCTCCGGACGCTCCGGATCGTCTGACCGGATCGTCAGCTCGGCGGTGCGGCTGCCTTCTGCGGCTGCGGTGAAGCTCAGCTCGACGGTGCAGCTCTGCTCGGGGGCAACCGTGGTGCAATCGTTGGTCTGCTGGAACTCACTCAATTCATCGCCGGCCAGGGTGATGCCGCTGATCAGCAGCGACTGGTTGCCAGCATTGCTGATGACCACCTGCTCGGTGGCGGATTCGCCAATCAAGACGGTGCCAAGGTCGACGTTCTCGGCACTGACGGCGATTTCCGGTACCGGTGCCAGTACACTGCGGCCGCTCAGGGCCACGTCAACCTGCGGGTTGTCGGCGTCACTGGATTCAATGGTCAGTGTCGCACTCTGCTCACCTTCACCGCTGGGTACGTAGGTGACGGTCACGTCGCAACTTTGTTCCGGCGCCAGCGTGGTACAGCTACTGGTTTGCAGGAAGGCACTACTGTCTGGGCCGCTCAGGGAAATGTTGTTGATGCCGAGTGCGGCGTTACCGGTATTGGCAATCGTCACGGTCTGCTCTTCGGTGAGACCGGCTTGCACATTACCGAAGGCAATCTCTTCCCGGTTCACGCTGATGCGTGGGGTTTCGACCTCGTCTTCAATCACCTGAATGGCTTGCAGCACGTTGTTCTGACCCGGGTTCTGGGTACAGTCCGAGGTGAACTGGCCGATCGGTGCGGGGGCGATGTCGCCATTGGCGGTGCGCGCAATCATGTCGAGTGTCAGTCCACCGACGGTGATCAGGGCTTCCCCCACATCGTCGTTGTTGAAGGTGATGGCCGGCGAAACCCCTTCGGCGGGCACAGTGAATTCGCCTGCGACCGAGGGAATGGGGGAGGGTGGAATGGTCAGTGGCACCGTCAGGTCGATCTCGCGGTTGGGCGTGATCACTATGGTCTGGTTGGTTGCCGTGCCCTCAATGGTTTCCGAACCCACCAGCTTGAGGCCGGTGCGGGAATCCTCGTTGACCACGGTCAGGGCCTCGATGGTGAATTCTGGCGTCGGGTCACCGACGGTTTGCTGGGTTGGAATGTCTGCACTGATCTCGGCACGAATGGGCTGGTCGCCGATCAGGGGAAACGGGCAGGTGAATTCCAGTTCGAGGGATACGGGTGCCGCCATGGCCTGGCTGCCGCCCGCCATCAACGCGGCAGCGGCGATCGCCGGGCCGAGCCTGCGGACTGTTGTATCAAGCTTCCTGAGTTTCATGAGTTCGTCCTCTGTATGACTTAAGGCATTGTTGTTGTGGGTTGCAGAAAACACCGATGAGGACTGCTGTATCGGTCTTGCAAAAAAGTCCCTGGCCCACACGGGTTAAGAGAGTGCGGGTGGACTCTATTTGGCAGGGGATGGAGCAAGTGGGTCATTGCCGTCAGCGGCAAGGTTTTTGTTCAAAGCGGAAATCCGCTGTAAAGAATTCTGATTTCGTGACGTTCTTCAAACCAGGTGTGTCACCGCAGGCGGTGTATTATTCGGAGGTGCGGCTTTGTCGGCGAACATCGCCAGGGGTCTGGCCGGTCCAGGCCCGGTAGGCCCGGGTAAACGCCGCCTGATCACTGAAGCCGAGTTTTTCGGCGATGGATTCCAGTGGCACGCTGGTGTCGGTCAGGTACAGCGTTGCAAAGTGTTCGCGAATGCGGTTTCGCAGTTGCCGGAACGAGGTGCCGGCAGACGACAGGTGCTGGCGCAATGAACGTGGGCTGATGTCGAGGCGTCGGGCGATGTTTTCGGTAGTGCAGGGTCGCCCGGGCTGGCTCATGATCATCTCCCGGACCTGCATCACCGTTTCATCCTGATGCTCCTTGTCTGGTCGGTGCTGGATACGGCTGCGGGCAAGCAGAAATTCGAGGCCAGAGTCATCGCTGCGAATGGGAGAACCGGACAGGGGCATAATGATTTCACAGCAGGGGGCATCGAACTGGAAGTCGCAATGCTCGGCCAGCAGATCCCACTGCTCCGCCCCGAGCTGTGACGAAAAGTCGAAATGAATGCTGAAGTGGCTGCATACCTGTGCGGATATGCGCTGGATGCTACCCATGTAAATTTTGGTCAGGCAGGGGCGCAGCTGTCCCAGTCCCCAGGTGTCTATCAGGCGGATACGGAAGGTGGATCCGGTGGAGCTGAGTTCCATATCCATCAACGGCAATCCCACCCGCAGGTACTGTACAATCATGCCGATCAGGCGCCGCGGGTTCTCCTGGCCAAGTACCGCGAAGCCCAGCAGGCCGTGGGCGGGCAGATCCAGTTGCTGGCCAAACTGGAACGCAGCGCGTTCGTCTCCCATCAGCCACTCGGCCTTTCCCAACAGGTCCATGACCTGTTTCATGGATAAACTGGTATCAGGGTGGCCAAGCTGCTCCTCGGAGATGTCGGTGTCCTGTAGAACAGCCTGACGCTTGACGCCCTTGGCTTCCATGAAACGGACGAAGCGGCGTGCGTAGCGCGCCGACATGATGGGAACTTCAAGCGCAATCGGACTGGAGGTTTCCATGGATCTGTCCCTGAAAAAGGGGCCAGTATAGACAGCTGCCCGAGCGTTGGATTTTTGACTCGGTCACGGTTCATGGGCGTTGGCCGGATATGACAATGAAACTTTGTTCAGGTGTTGGGAGTGTTCGTGACGGCATCGTCAGATCCTGCTGAGGGTCAATCACTGCTATGCCCGGTCTGTCAGTCCGGCCTGCTGCAGTTTTTTCAGGAAGTGCGGGGTACGGTGTACCACCGGTGTTCTCTGTGTGAGGCCACGGTTATGGATTCCCGGCACTGGCTGACGGAGGCGCAGGAGCGTGACGTCTACGCCCTGCATGACAATCATCCGGATGATCCGGGCTACCGTCGCTTTCTGTCGAAAGTGACCGCGCCCCTGTTGCGTCGTCTTGAGGCGGGTTCGTACGGGCTGGATTTCGGTTGTGGCCCGGGGCCGGCGCTGGCCGCTATGTTGGAAGATTCCGGGATGCACGTCAGTCTCTACGATCCGTTTTTCCATCCCGACCAGGCAACCCTGGCGCGCCGTTACGACTTTGTGACCTGCACCGAAGTAGTGGAGCACCTGCATCGCCCGGCAGACGTTTTCCGACAGTTGGACAGGCTGCTGAAACCCGGTGGCTGGCTGGCGGTGATGACGTGTTTCCAGACCGACGACAGCCGGTTTGCCAACTGGCATTACCGTCGGGATCCGACCCACGTGGTGTTCTACCGGGAAACCACGTTGGCCTGGCTGGCGTCAGCGTATGGCTGGGATCTGGAAGTGCCGGCGAAAGATGTCGCGTTGTTTCGCAAGCTCTGAGCGGGTATCACTGAGGCGATTGCGGGCACTGGACGGGCGGGCACTGGTTGTTTGTCTGCGCAGATCCGACGGGCGTTTTCTCGGCAACTGGCTCGAAACGCTCCGGAGCGAGCTCGGCAGCACAGGAGGCGGCCTCGCTGGCTGCAACGGGGCAGCCCGCCTTGACGAGAGCCTGGGACAGATTGTGCCAACCCGGTGCCAGCGCTGGGAAGCGTTCCGTCAGTCTCCGGTAATGGGTCACGGCCTCGTCCCAGTCAGAGCGACCATAGGCAATATTGCCCTGGCCCAGGATGGCGGCTGGTTGCCCGGGCCAGGCGGCTTCCGCGGTCTGATAGGCCGTCATGGCGGTGAGGGTGCGCCCGGTGCTTTCCAGGTCGTTCGCCGCCATCAGGTAGTTGATGGCTTCCGCCGTTGCGGGTAGCTGGTCGGGTTTGACCATGATCGCAGCCCAGTTGTCGGCGCGGTTCCAGGTGGCCATGAACACTTCCAGACTTTCTTCGTGGCGTTCACGGGTGTCCGTATGAAGAATGATGTTTCGCTGTGCCTGATCAAAGCCGATCACCACCGCAAAATGCCATTGTGGCCACCAGCTTAAACCCAGGTTCTGCATCACCAGCACGGGGTTGCCGGCGGCCACTTCCGACAACAGCGCGGTCAGCGTGCCATCGAGCTCATAAACCAGAACGCCGTGGCTGCGGGCGCCGGCCACCAGTTCCACTCGCAGGCTGCCTTCGCGACCGGGCAAGTAGACCAGTTCCCTGAGCACGTCAGGGTCGGTATTGAATCCCCGGGTGTTAAGCATCATGGCCAGCGACGCCGGGCCGCACTGGTATTCTTCCTGAGGGTAGAAAGGTACGGAATCCAGCACGAGGCGCCGATGGATATCAGCCTGACTGCCGTTCACCGACTCTTCCGGCCACTGGGGCCGGCTTGCGCAGCCGGCCAGAACCGCCATCAGCACAAGGCTGATAACGGCTCTGGACAGGTTGGAGCGTTGCTGAGTATTCACAGGTTTTCGGCGTTAAAGCTAGCCGTGGGCTCAGCGAATACAGTTGATGAAGGGGAAGATGTTGGTCGCACAGAGCATGTCCGTGATGATGAAGACCAGCAGGAACAGCACGATGATGCCAACGACACCTTCGCCGACTTCGGCCTGTGCCAGCTGCTGTTCGAATTCTGCCAGCTCCGCCGGCGTCAGGTTCTGGATGCGTTCCTCAACCACGTCCTGACTTACGCCCATGTCCGCCAGTTTGTCTTTGACCTCTTGCTGCTCAAGCATATTGAGAAGCGATTCGCGGTCAATGTCGGCGCGTTGTTCCGTCAGCAGTTCTCCGGTGCCAATCACGTCCGCAGTCGCAGCGGAGGACCAAACGGTGGTCATGGCCATGAGGATGGCGAGAAAGAACGACACATGTCTCAGGTTTTTGCGAATTGTCTGCATCCCTAACTCCTGTTCTTTTTTGGTTATTGACCGCTTTCTAAGATAGAGCAGTTCGCTCTTTGAAGGCAACTTATTGAGTATACAGGCACTTAGCTGATCTGGCCTGGACGCAGTGGCGTCGGGGACTGCCGCCTGCGTTACCATTTGTTCAGCAAGCTGCCTCCCCCATTCAGGTATGGGATCAGAACGTGGACATTCCGCTGGCCTCCATCAGGCGGTATTGCCAGTACTTGAGTCGGGATTCGTCTGCCCAGGCCTCATAGGGAAGACTCATGACCGGAACGGAGCCGGGGCCCTGTTGCCAGTGTGTCTCGAAAAAATCGATCGCCTGGCGCGCCACGACCGAAACCGCCGACGTCCGCAAGTGCACGTTGGTTTCCAGGTTCAGGTTGTCCAGATTGCGGCGGGTGAAATTGGCCGAGCCCAGCAGGACGTCTGCAGCGCCCGCGCTGCTTTGCCTGATCAGTAGTTTGCTGTGACATTGTTCGCCACGGGTGTTACACCAGCGCACCGGAATGCCGGCGCCGTTGAGTTCCATGGCAACCTGACGGTTGGGGATGCCGTTCTTGTCCCGGCCAAAGGCATCGTTGTTGGCATCCAGCAGCATGCGGATGAGCGCGCCGCGGTTGTGGGCGTCGACCAGCGCCCGGACAATCCGGCGGTGAGACAGATAGAAGACAGCCAGATCAATGCGGTCGCCGCTGCTGGCGGACTCGATAATGCCCAGTGCGCTTGCCAGAATGGCCGCTTCCGTGACCACCTGAATGGTTCCCGCCGGCGCTGGCATGGCACCGTTAGCAGCCTCGCGGCGGATCTCGGCAATGATGCCGTCGAGGTAGGGCAGGCCAGCTCCGGACAGCGCGAGCACCGCCTGCTCACTTTCGAGCAGGTCCGCCACCGCCAGGCCGCTGAAACTCAGGCCGATGTTGCTGTGGCGGCTGCTGCCGTCGTGGGGGTTGGCAGAGGTGACCAGTCCGCGAATGTCATCGCCGGCATCGCTCACCAGCAGTTTGCGGTGATTGGCTTTGAAGTTGGGAAGCGCAAGGTAGCTTCGGAGGGTTACCGGGTTGCCTTGCAGGGCGTTCGGCAGCCAGCCGGAATCCGCTGAATTGCCGAGCCAACGGCAGCAAACCCGCCATAGTGCGGACCAGGTAGGGTTGCTGTCCCGCAGCTTGCTCAGATTGGTTTCCACCACCGTTATACCGGCCTCTTTCAAAGCCTCGAACCAGGGTGAGCGGGTACCTCCGTAGAAAGTGTTGATGGGGTCGGAGATGACGACGATGCGTATGTCCGGAACCGTCTGCCGGCGCTGAATCAATGCCTCGGTGAGCTGCCGGGCCAGGGGGCGGTAACCGGTGGCGCCTTCGGGCTTGCTGTCGTTGAACAGGAACATGTCCACCAGAATAAAGCGCTCGGCGTTGGCGATCTGGCGAAGAACTTCATCGAAAATAGCGTGATCAAGCCGGGTGCTGCCATCACCGTTGTGCACTGTGACGTCCGTCAGCAGCCTTGCATCCCTGAGCGGTACTTCAGAGCCTCGATAGCCGATGCCCTCGGGCAACGGTTTCCATACGTGATAAAGGCCGGTTCCGGCCACAAGCAGGATCAAGGCGGCAATCACAAACTTCACTGTCATGGGCAGGCTTCCTGGCTGCTGAGTCAAATCCCCGCCGACTATACTGCACCGGGCGGCTGTTCGTCTTTCTCCCGTCGCAGGCGCGGGCTCCGTGGCGCGTGATGCCGGTCCCAGGTAAACAAACACTTACAAAAAACTGCCCTTTGGCCTCTATCGCGGGCCGTGCGGTGTTTCTACACTTGGTGGATCAATCAGTTACGAAAATAATGCCCGTGAACGCAATTGCTTACCTAGGTTCCCGCTGTTTCAGTCTCCGTGTGTTGTTGGTGTTGCTGGCCCTGACATTCGCCGTGGCGGGCGATCATCTGCCGTTGCTTGGCTGGGCCGATCGGGTGCTGTTTGGCTTGCTTGGCAACTCACCCGCCACGGATTTGGGCCTGATGCAGGATCTGCGACCCGAAGCTTTCGATCTTGCCCTGGCGCAGCGGGGTCTGGTGGAGCCTCACTGGACAGCGCTGGCGGTGCGCGCGGGCTTAATGGCTGCGGCGCTGTATCTGGTGCTGGCCGTTCCGGCCATGGGTGCTGCCGTGGCGCTTCCGGTAACGCTGCTGATTGCCGGCACCCTGGTGGTGATGCAGGCCGCGTTCATGTTTTACCGCAGTGCCTGGCTGCCGCTGGGCGAAGTGGTTCTGCTCCTGCTGGGCGGATTTGTGATCATGCTTTTCTGGCTGCAGCCTCACCGGGAACTGCGGGCACTGACGGACAATGTCCGGGCGGCCCGCGTCCGGCTGGGCACTGTCCTGCTTCAGCAGGGCAATACCGATGAGGCGCTGACGGCGCTGGAGGGCTGTCCGCTCTCGGCGGAACGGCTGGAACTGCAGTACGAGATTGCGCTGCAGCAGGAACGCAAACGGCATTACGACAAGGCCGCAGAGTCGTACAGGGGCATACTGCAGCACCGCAAGGCGTTCCGGGATGCAAGGGAGCGTCTGGCAGCGCTGGATAGCCTGCAGGTTGGAGGCGGTGGCAGCGGCGCGGGCCAATTCGACAGTACCCGCACCCTGGTCATGCCCGAGAGCGCGGTCAGCCGTCCGACCCTCGGCCGATACGAAGTGGAGCGGGAGATCGGCCGTGGTGCCATGGGCGTGGTGTATCTCGGGCAGGATCCCCGCATTGCCCGCACGGTCGCCATCAAGACCCTCAGTTATCAGGCGTTCGAAGACACGGAACTGGAGGATCTCAAAGCGCGGTTTTTCCGGGAGGCGGAAGCCGCGGGGCGACTGAATCATCCCGCTATTGTGACCGTGTATGACGTGGGCGAGGAAGCCGACCTGGCTTACATTGCCATGGATTATGCGCGGGGCCGTCCATTGAGCGAATTTGGCCGCGCCGGGCGGTTGCTGCCGCTGCCCACGGTGTTGGATATCGTGGCTCAGGTGGCCGAGGCGCTGGAGTATGCCCATAGACAGAAGATCGTCCACCGGGATATCAAGCCCGGCAACATTATCTTTAATCCCGACAGCGGTGAGGTGAAGATTACCGATTTCGGTATCGCCAAGATCGCTGACGATTCACGCACCCGAACCGGCAGCGTGATGGGCAGCCCCCTGTATATGTCGCCCGAGCAGTTGAAAGGGCAGAAGGTGACGGGTGCCTCGGATATCTACAGTCTCGGTGTGACGCTGTATCGTCTGGTCAGCGGCGAAACACCCTATCAGGGCGACACCCTCGCCAATCTGACCTACCAGATTCTCAACAAGCGTCCGCGCAGTGTGCGGGAATTCAGCCCTGATCTGCCCAACGGTGTTGTGCGGTTGATCAACAAGGCAATTCAGCGCGAGCCGGACAAGCGTTTCACCAGCGCCGGCACTATGGCCGAAGCCGTGCGCAGGCTGGCGCTGCGGGAAGTTGGGGAGGGCGTGTCGTGACCCGCTACGATATTTCCGGCCTCACCGACGTCGGGGCCGTACGCCGCTCTAACCAGGATGTGGTGGCCTGGCGCGTGAGCGATGATGGCCGCCAGGCGTTACTGCTGGTTGCCGATGGCATGGGGGGGTATCAGGGGGGCGAGGTCGCCAGCAGCCTGGCGGTGGAGTCGGTGCTGGAGGCGATGGTTCCGCGCCTTGACGAACCCGCGTGGGGGCAGTCGGACGAAGAGGTCGTTCAGGCCGTGTTGCAGAACGCCATCTCTCAGGCCAATGCCCGCATTGTTGCCGGACGCGGCGATAATGCCGCCCTCGACAAGATGGGCACCACCCTGGTGATGGCCTGGGTGATCGACGGCTATGCCTACATTGCGCACGTCGGAGATTCCCGGTGCTACCTGCTCCGTGATGACGATGCGGTGTGTCTGACCCGTGATGACACGGTGGTTCAGAACATGCTGGAAGATGGCAGCATCACCGCCGCGGATGTTCTCAACGTACCTTTCCGGAATGTACTGACCAAGGCGCTCGGAGCGACGGAAAGGGTGGAAACCAGCCACTGCTCGGTGGCACTGGGCAAGGGCGACCGCTTGTTGCTGTGCAGCGATGGGCTGACCAACGCTGTGCCGGACGATCAATGGCAGGCGGTTCTGGCAAGCACCCCGTGCATGGAGAGCGCAGCCGAGGCACTGATAGACGCGAGCCTGGACCGACAGGCCGCGGACAACGTGTCGGTGGTGATCATGGCTTTGTTTTAAAAACCTGTTTTAGTCGAGGAGCCGGATATGGCATCGCTTTCGCAGCTGGTTGATAACGTGGTGGTGAATACGTTTGAACTCACCCAGCCTGAAATACGCATTGGTCGCAAGGCCGACAACGACCTCCGCATTGATGAAATCTCGGTCAGCGGCTATCACGCTGTTATCGAGGCTGTCCCCAATGCTTACCTGGACGGTACCGTGGATTACTTCATCACCGACCGTGACAGCACCAACGGTACTTTCGTCAATGAGATCCGCATTGACGGTCGCCAGCGTCTCAACAGCCAGGACATGGTGCGGGTGGGCTGGAACGAGTTTCGTTTTATCGACGAGGATGAAAACGCGCTGGAAAAGACCGCCTACATCCTCGACTAGCCGTCAGCTCTGGCGGACCAGTTCCGCGAAACGCCTGAGCAGGCTACCCGCCTCCGGCGCGGCGGTCACGCCAGCCTGCAGGGCATTAACGTCCAGTTGCTCTTTTTCCAGGTCGGGCGCCTGTACGTCGAGGTAGGCAGCCATAACGTCATCGGTGAATTCCGGGTGGAATTGCACGCCCCAGGCGCACTGGCCAACCCGGAACGCCTGATGCGGCTCGAAATCGTTGCGTGCCAGCAGAGTGGCCGACGAGGGAAGTCGCAGCACGGATTGCCGGTGAGTTAGCTGGGCCTTGAAGCTCTGGGGCAGATGACCCAGCAACGGGTCGCCTTCCGCAGTTTCGAGGCGCTCCACGGTAAAAGTGCCACTTTCGCGACCGTTGGGGTGATATCCCACTTCCCCACCCAGGGCATGGGCCAACAGCTGGTGGCCGTAGCAGACGCCAAGCACTGGAATCTGCTGCTCCACCGCCTGGGCTAACCAGGTGCCGGTGCGCTCACTCCACTCAGCCCGGTCGGTCACCATGGCGGGCGACCCGGTTACCACAATGCCATCCCACTGTTCCGGATGCCCCGGGGATTCCCCGGCGGCAACGTTCACCACGGTGATGTTCAGCTCGTCACCGAGGCCGCGGACAAACCAGCGATCAAAGTCTCCGAAGCGGGCTTTGATGGACGGATAGGTGGAACCTGTCTTGAGAATGATCAGCTTCGGTATCCGGGGTGTTTCAGGGGTACTGCTCATACTCGCGGCTCCTCGCTTGGCGCAGAAATGCACAATCATACTGGACAACACCGGAGCGCAACACCGGTTCGCGCGCGGGCACTTGTCCGAAAGTGCCATGTGTAAGCGCCGTGAGAGCGAGTATGTCGCTGCGGTAAGTCTTTGTAATGTCTTGTAGTTTCAGTGCATTTGTCACACATGGCCGGCATTTTTCACCGTACAATAGTCGCTAAATTGGCGCCTAATTCGGTGAATTATGAACAGATATTTGACGTTATCAGCTCTTGCCATCTCTGCCCTGTTGCTGGCCGGTTGCGGCGGGGGAGGGGGTGGCAGCAGTAGCTCTGCCAGTGGCACTGATAGTGGTCGCTCCTCGGCTGTGGCTGACAGTTCCGAATCCGCGTCGACGGCCAAACCTGCCGATAATGACACTGTGGTTATTGGCGGATGTGAGGTGGACCGGTATCAGGCAGCCATGCTTGAGCGCGTTAACGCGGCCAGGGCAACCGCGCGTAGCTGTGGCGCGGAGGCATTCGCCGCGGCGCAACCGCTGAGCTATAACTGCCCCATTGAAGGTGCTGCGGTTTCGCACAGCAACGATATGGCCACCCACAACTTCTTTAGCCACATCGGTTCCGATGGCCTGAGAGTCGGCGCCCGCGTCACCGCAACGGCATACAACTGGTCGGTCGTGGGCGAGAACATCGCGGGGGGATACGATGACGTTGAGACAGTGATGGCGGCATGGCTCGAAAGCCCGGGCCACTGTCGGAACATCATGGATCCGCGGTTTACTGAGTTTGCGGTTTACCGGGTCGATGCCACCAACGCCGACTATGCCAATTACTGGACTCAGGTGTTTGCCACGCCCCAGTAAAACTGGCGGCCACAAAAAAGCCCCGACGTTCTCGCGAGCGCCGGGGCTTTTTTGTTGAAGCGATTGCCTTATTCGGGCAGTTCGGCGTTGTGGAACACGTTCTGAACGTCGTCCAGTTCGTTGAGCATGTCGAGAAACTTCTCGAACATCGGGATATCATCCCCTTCCACCGGCGTCGACGTCTTGGGCAGGAACTGGATCTCGTCCACCTCGAAATCAATGCCTTCAAACGTATCGACCAGCGCCTGCCTGGTCTTCGCGTATTCGGTATTGGGCGTGAACACGGTGATCAGCCCGTTTTCATTCTCGATGTCCGTGACGTCCACATCGGCGTCCATCAGAGCTTCGAGCACGGATTCCTCGTCGTCGCCCTTGAACGCGAATATGGCGCAGTGGTCGAACATGTGGGCAACGGCGCCGGGCGTACCGATTTTGCATTTGGTTTTGGTGAAGGCCAGACGGACATCTCCGAAGGTGCGGTTCGGGTTGTCGGTCAGGCAGTCCACGATCACCATGCAGTTGCCTGGCCCGTAGCCCTCATAGCGGGCCGGGGAGTAATCTTCGCCGGCGCCACCCTTCGCCTTGTCGATGGCCTTCTCGATGACGTGAGAGGGCACCTGGTCTTTCTTGGCGCGCTCGATCAGGCCACGGAGGGAGAGGTTGCCGTCCGGGTCGGTACCACCGGATTTGGCAGCCATGTAAATCTCGCGGCCGTACTTGCTGTATACCTTGGTCTTTGCCGCAGCCGTTTTGGCCATGGATTCTTTACGGTTCTGATAGGCTCTGCCCATTGCGATGCCTCTTCAATCGTTCTCAAAGGGCCGGATTTTACTGAACAAAGCGTCCGGGTTACAGGCTTTATTGGCGGTTATTTGTTGATGAAAATTGATCCATGAGCGTTTTGTCGGCATTGTCCGGGCGTATGCTTTAACGAACTGCCGACAAAATCAGGGAGCTTTCAATATGAAAACGGGATCGTTACTTGCTTTATCCCTCGCTGTTTCGCTTGCCACGACTGCTGGAGCGGCGCTCGCCCAGCAAGGCCAGCCGAATCCGAAATCCGGGCAGATGCAGTCTCAGATGGGTGAGCATGATCAGTCCCGGATGCATGATCAGGACGGACGCCCCATGGTGGGCTACCATCTGATGACGCCGGAGGAGCGTCAACAGTATCGTCATCGGATGAATGCGCTGGACTCAGCGGAGGATCGCCAGGCCTTTCGCGACCAGCACCACCAGCGCATGGTTGATCGCGCCCGGGCTCAGGGTCTTGATCCGGACACCGTGAGCGATCTGTCGGGCGCTGATGAGCAGCGGGGAGACATGTCGGGCCGCAAGGGTATGGGCTCTGAGGGGCAGTCGGTGCTGAATGGAAGCCTTGGCAGTGACGAGGACGTCGGCCCTGACATCAACAGCCAGAGAACGGGCGATGGTATGCCCCGTGCCAACCCTCCCGGCGGCGTTCATCAGTAAACGGCAGAGAACAGCGGCGGGCTGCCGCTGTTCTTCCTGTTCTTTCTGTTAGCCCGGTTCAGGCCATCGCCCTGGCATCTGAGCCGATGCTGGTAACGCCCCGGGTAGTCAGCTCGGCCTCGATGGCCCCCGCAAGCGCCTCGCTGTCCACCAGAAACCGGGGGTCGTCGGTCAGGCCCAGCACCCGGCGAATCCAGGGTGTTTCGGTGACGTTGACCCGGAATTCAAGCCGCGGGACAAACTGATAGGCGACGCCCTTGCGGGTCCAGGTGACCACCGGTGCCCGGTGAGTGTGCCCTGACGGGTCCTTCTGTTGCTGCTGCTCGTATTCCCGCTGCCAGCCAATGTGCAGGTCAGCGACGCCGGTTTTTTCTTCCATTGCCCGTTCCTGGGTCAGACCAATCAAGCGATTCGCATTGATGCTCATATCAGAGCCTCCTTTAGAGAGAAAGAAACAAAAACAAAACCCTGCGGCTGCTTTTTGTTACGGGTCATCCTGACCGCGCTCTATTGTGTGTACAACTGTACACATAGTCGGTGCACAAAGAACAGCGCAGGGCTAATCGCAGGCCTGATATGACAATGGGGAATCTACCTACGGCCGCCGGTTCAGGCCAGTTTCGGTACCCGCTGGATGCCCTTGCGGATGCCCTGCTCCAGCGCCGCTTTGACCACCTTGCCGGTTAACGGCACGACGTCGTCGAAGGTGATTGTGTAATTCAAGCGGGTTTTGCCTTCGCCAACCTCGTCGAAACGGATGCGCCCCAGGTGGTTACGAATCGGACTCATGCTGGTGATGGTGTACTCGATCAGGCTGTCCGGTTCGAAGGCGACGATGGTCTCCTCCAGGCCGATGGGGCCGATGCCGATTCTGCGGATGGACCCCAGGCCATTGGGGGCTGCCTGATCGCTGTCACGGATACGCTTCACCGGCGCGCCGAGCAGCTTGCCGAAGCGTCCGTGGTCGGCGAACAGGGCGAAGACCCGGCTCCGTGGTACGTTGAAGGTCTGGTCAATTTCTATGGTGTACGTGGCCATGTTGTTGCTCTTGTGGTGTTGGTGAATCCGGTATCCGGAATGCGGTCCGCACTGACCAGAGTAACGTCACGGCCAGTGCAACGAAAGCCGGGGAGGGCGGCGGCCCGAACCTTGGCCCGAACCGCACGGCTCGCCGACGGCGCCTGTCAATGACGGCTGGTGTGCCGGTAGTCGGTCGGGGACTGCCCCATTACTTTCTTGAACAGTCGTGAAAAATAATAGGCATCGTCGTACCCCAGGCGCCGACTGATGTCGGCGAAGCTCAGGCCCGAGGTGTCCAGCATCTGACAGGCCCTTTCCACTTTCAGATGGAGAAAATGCTGGATGGGCGAGGTGCCGGTCTGCGCCCGGTAGCGGGTGGCAAAGTGCGCCGGCGACAGGCCCGCAAGATCCGCCAGTTGTTCCAGCGATACCCGCTCATCCAGGTGTTCACGCATGTAGTTGTGAATGGTGTCCAGTTCGGCCTGGCGCTCATGGCTCGTTTCATCGGCATTCAGTGGTACCGCTGCCAGCAGTTGCCGCAGGCGGTTGGCAGCGTGGATCAGGCCGCGGGTTCGAAAGCCGGTCTGCCGCACCGAGAGCAGGCCATTGAAGTCCACCAGTAACCTTGGCTGGCGCCCGAGATGGCGAATCCAGGTATTGTCGAAGCCCATGTAGTGGCGGAAATCGTCCGCCAGTGGTCCGGTGTAGTGCACCCAGTGAATGGTCCATGGGTTGTCCGGATCTGCGGTATAACGATGCGCGGCGCCGGCAGGCAGCAGTAACAGGTCCCCCGCTTCCACGGTAAGGGGGTCGCCCTCGACATTGAGAAAGGCTTTGCCCTCTGTGCAATAAATCAAAAGATAATCGTGGTGGTGCTCCCGGTGCATGTGATGACCGGTAGCGCGACGGTAGTGGCCGAACGCCAGTGGGTACAGTTCCCGGGTGAGGGGGTAGGTCGACATTAGTCGTATGATTGGCGCGGGCACCACATAGCGGATACTGTCAGGCGGCACCGGCCACTGGGAAGTCTGGGTCATGGGAGCGTCGGTTATTTGCTTGGTGATCGAAAGATAGTCCATCACGAACGAAATTTAGTCAATCGGTGCGTGGTGATTTCCTGTGCTAGCATCAATTCAATCACGGTTGCCCGGGCGTTTATCGGGCGGCTCCCCGCACAACAACAAACAGGGAACACACGATGAAGAACGTACCACTGTATCTAGCAGGCGAATTTGTTCAGAGCCAGGCCAGCGAATGGATTGATGTGACGGATCCCGCCACCAACGAGGTGATTGCCAAAGCGCCCTGCACCACAGACGCGGAGATGCGCAAGGCCATCGATAGCGCCGGTGAAATGTTCAAGACCTGGAAAGAAGTGCCGGTGTCTGAGCGCGCCCGGGTGATGCTGCGTTATCAGGCACTGTTGAAAGAGCACCACGATGAGATCGCGGAAATCCTGTCACAGGAAACCGGTAAGACCTTTGACGATGCCAAGGGCGATGTCTGGCGAGGCATTGAAGTTGTAGAGCACGCCGCCAACGTCGCCTCCATGATGATGGGCGAGACCGTCGAGAACGTGGCAAGAGAAGTGGACACTCACTCCTGGATCCAGCCGCTGGGCGTGTGCGCCGGTATTACCCCGTTCAACTTCCCGGCGATGATTCCGTTGTGGATGTTCCCCATGGCCATCGCCTGCGGTAACACCTTTATTCTGAAACCGTCCGAACAGGACCCGCTGACGCCGATGCGTCTGGCTGAACTGTTTGAAGAAGCCGGCGCACCCAAGGGCGTTCTGCAGGTGGTCCACGGTGGCAAGGAGCAGGTGGATGTGCTGCTGACCGATCCGGCCATCCGGGCCGTGTCGTTCGTCGGCTCGGTGCCGGTGGGCCGTTACATCTACGAGACCGGTACCCGTAACATGAAGCGGGTGCAAAGCTTTGCCGGCGCCAAGAACCACATGGTGATCCTGCCGGACGCCGACAAGCAGCAGGTCATCAATGCCCTGGTGGGTGCGTCCGTTGGCGCGGCCGGCCAGCGGTGCATGGCGATTTCCGTTGCGGTGTTCGTGGGCGAGGCGCAGAACTGGATTCCGGAACTGAAGGAAGCCATGGCGAAGGTCCGCCCGGGCGCCTGGAACGATTCTGGCGCCAGTTACGGCCCGGTGATCAGCGCCAAGGCGAAGGATCGGATCGAATCGCTGATCGCCACCGGCGAAGCCCAGGGCGCGAAGCTGCAGTTGGATGGCCGTGGTTGCTCCGTTGACGGCCTGCCCGATGGTAACTGGGTTGGTCCGACGCTGTTCTCCGGCGTGACGCCGGACATGGATATCTACAACGAGGAGATCTTTGGCCCGGTATTGTCCTGCGTGGAACTGGACAGCCTGGGTGAAGCAATCGAACTGATCAACAACAGCCCGTACGGCAACGGTGTTTCCCTCTTTACCAGCTCAGGCGGTTGTGCACGTCGCTTCCAGCATGAGATTGATGTGGGTCAGGTGGGTATCAATATTCCTATCCCGGTGCCCCTGCCGTTCTTCTCCTTCACCGGCTGGAAAGGTTCTTTTTACGGTGACCAGCATGCCTACGGCAAGCAGGCGGTGCGTTTCTATACCGAAACCAAGACGGTGACCTCGCGCTGGTTCTCCAGTGAGGCGACCACGTCTGAAGCGAACTTCTCAATCCAGCTGCGCTAATCGCGGTGACGTTGAGCAAGTACGCTTCCCGGACTGGAGCCTGACGATGGATTTTAACCTGACAGAAGACCAGCTGGCGTTTCGTGAGGCAGCCCGGGCGTTCGCGGAGAAATCCATGGCGCCCCACGCTGCCCGGTGGGACGACGAGCACATCTTCCCGAAAGATGTATTGAAAGAAGCCGGCGACATGGGCTTTATGGGGATGTACACCCCGGAAGCCCTGGGTGGCATGGGCCTTTCACGACTCGATACCTCGGTCATTGTGGAGGAGCTGGCCGCGGCCTGCCCCTCCACGGCCGCCTTTATCACCATTCACAATATGGCGACCTGGATGGTCGCCAGCTTCGCCTCCGACGACCTCAAGCAGGAAATCGTGCCGAAACTCGCCAGCGGCGAATGGCTGGCCTCCTATTGCCTGACCGAACCCGGCGCCGGCTCCGATGCCGCGAGCCTGCGGACCAGGGCAGTGAGGGAGGGTGACAGTTATGTGATCAATGGCAGCAAGGTGTTTATCTCCGGCGCCGGCGACACCGACATCCTTGTGCTGATGGCGCGCACCGGCGGGCCGGATTCCGGCTCGAAAGGCATATCCACCTTCGTGATTCCGGCCGACGCCGACGGTGTCTCCTATGGCAAGAACGAAGAGAAAATGGGCTGGCACAGTCAGCCAACCCGCATGATCAACCTGGAGAACGTTCGTATTCCCGCCAGTAACCGGGTCGGGAACGAGGGGGATGGTTTCGCCATCGCCATGAAAGGCCTCGACGGCGGTCGCCTGAATATCGCCACCTGCTCGCTGGGCGGCGCCCAGGCGGCTTTGCTGCGGGCCCGCAACTACATGCATGAGCGTGAGCAGTTCGGTAAACCGCTGGCGGCTTTCCAGGCCCTGCAGTTCAAACTGGCCGACATGGCCACCAATCTGGTGGCGGCCCGGCAGATGGTTCGGCTCGGGGCTTTCAAACTCGACAGTGGCGATCCGGAGGCCACCCTGCACTGTGCCATGGCCAAGCGATTTGCCACCGATGCCTGCTTTGAGGTGGTAAACGACGCCCTGCAGTTGCACGGCGGCTACGGTTATATCCGGGAATACCCGTTGGAGCGGTATCTGCGCGACCTGCGTGTCCATCAGATTCTGGAAGGCACTAACGAAATCATGCGACTGATCGTCGCCCGCCGATTGCTGGATGACAGGGTTGCCGAGGCGATCCAGTAAACCTCGCGGAGGCCATCCAACACGGCGCGGAGCCCGTCTAACAAGGAGAATTCAATGAGCGATATGATTCAGCTCGAGAAACGCGACCACATTGCGGTACTGACCATCAACAACCCGCCGGCCAACACCTGGACCAAAGAGTCGCTGGCAGCATTGACGGCGACGGTCCGTGAACTGAACGAAGACCGTGACATATTTGCCCTGGTGGTGACCGGGCAGGGGGAGAAGTTCTTCTCCGCAGGCGCCGATCTGAAAACCTTTGCCGACGGTGACAAGGCCCGCGCTAATGAGATGGGGCAGGCTTTCGGCGAAGCCTTTGCAGCCTTGACCGGCTTCCGCGGGGTGTCCATTGCCGCCGTGAATGGTTACGCCATGGGTGGCGGCCTGGAATGCGCCATGGCCTGTGACATCCGCATCGCCGAAGAACATGCGCAGATGGCATTGCCGGAAGCCGGTGTTGGCCTTCTGCCTTGTGCCGGCGGCACCCAGAACCTGCCCTGGCTGGTGGGCGAGGGTTGGGCCAAGCGGATGATCCTGTGTGGCGAACGGGTCAAGGCCGACAAGGCCCTGCAGATCGGTCTGGTGGAAGAGGTGGTTCCCAGCGGACAGGGGCTGGACAAGGCTCTGGAACTGGCGGAAATGGCCTGCAAGCAGAGCCCGTCGGCTGTTGCCCGTTGCAAGACCCTGGTTATGAGTGCCCGGGATGGACGCAGTCATGACGATGGCTGGCGCATGGAGCGGGAACTGTTCATTGAGCTGTTCTCCACCGAAGACCAGAAAGAAGGCGTGAACGCTTTTCTGGACAAGCGCAAACCACAATGGAAGAACCGTTGATATGACTGATCAACCGATGGTTTTCGAAGAGTGGCCCACCGCCGATGGCAGTCACATTGCGGTGGCCCGACTGAGCATGCCGAAGGCGCTCAACTCGCTGTCGCTGGAAATGATCCGGTTGCTGACCCCGCAACTCAAGCGTTGGGCCGACGACAGCAGCATCTGCGCGGTATGGCTGGAAGCTGAAGGTGACAAGGCCTTCTGTGCCGGCGGTGATATCGTGGCGCTGTATCGGAGCATGACCGAGCCACACGCCGCGGGCGAGGGCGCTACGTTCTTCGAAGAAGAATACGAGATGGACTACCTCATCCATACCTTTCCCAAGCCCATCGTGTGCTGGGGCCATGGCATCGTGATGGGCGGCGGCATGGGCATCATGTCGGGTGCCTCTCATCGGGTCGTCACCGAGGGCTCGAAACTGGCGATGCCCGAAAGCAGCATTGGCCTGTATCCGGATGTGGCGGCCGGTTGGTTCCTTAACCGCACGCCGGGACGCACCGGGTTGTTCCTGGGCCTTACCGGCGCCCGGATGAATGGGGCGGATGCCCTGTTCGTGGGTCTGGCGGACCGGTTTATCAGACACGACCTGAAAGCCGATGTGACCGCGGCGCTGAAGCAGCGCAACTGGCAGGGACAGGACTGTTACGCCGTCGTCAGCAGTGTGCTGCGGCAGTTCGAGCAACAGAGCACCGAGGCACGGCCGGAATCGCCGGTGCGAAACCACTTTGATGACATCAACCGGGTGATGGATGCCGATTCGCTCGAAGAGGTGGTCGCGCAACTGAACGAACTGGCGGGTGGCGATGGCTGGCTGGCCAAAGCCGTCAAACCGCTGGCAGCGGCCTCGCCCACGTCTCTGGCCCTGTGCTGGCACCACCTGAATAACGTGCGCCACGACAGTCTGGAACAGGTGCTGGATAAAGAGCTGACACTGTCCCGCAACTGCCTGAGCAAAGGCGAGTTCGCCGAGGGCATTCGTGCCCTGCTGATCGACAAGGATCAGCAGCCTCGCTGGCGCTATGCCTCACTGGCGGAAATGGACAGTGCCTGGATTGATGACTTTTTCACGCAATTACAACAATAAGGGGAAAGGATATGGCAACGATTACATTTATCGGGCTGGGTAACATGGGTGGCCCCATGGCCAGCAATCTGGTCAAGGCCGGGCACGACGTTACTGTGTTCGACCTGTCGAAAGAGGCCGTCGAGGCCCTGGTCGCCGAAGGTGCGAAATCCGCGAATACAGCCCATGACGCGGCCAAGGGCGCAGAGTGTGTGATCACCATGCTTCCTGCCGGGCAGCATGTAGAGGCGGTATACCTGGGTGAGGATGGATTGCTGGCCAATCTGCCGGCTGGCACCCTGGTCATTGATTCATCCACCATTGCGCCGGAAACGGCCCGTGGTGTGGCCAATGCCGCCAGAAAAATGGACATTCCGTTTCTGGATGCCCCGGTATCTGGCGGGGTGGGCGGTGCCAAAGCAGGTACCCTGACCTTCATCTGCGGTGGCTCGGAAGAGACCTTCAACAAGGCAAAGCCGATTCTGGAGGGCATGGGCAAAAACATCTTCCACGCTGGCGATCATGGCTCCGGGCAGGTGGCGAAAATCTGCAACAACATGATGCTGGCGATCCTGATGGCGGGCACCAGTGAAGCGCTGGCGCTGGGCGTCAAGAACGGCCTTGATCCGGCGGTGCTGTCTGAAATCATGAAGCAAAGTTCCGGCGGTAACTGGGCACTGAACGTGTACAACCCCTGGCCGGGTGTCATGGAAGGCGTTCCTGCTTCCCGTGGTTACGAAGGCGGTTTCCTGGTAAATCTGATGAACAAGGACCTGGGGCTGGCCTTCGACAACGCTGTCAAGAACCACGCTGCCATTCCCATGGGGTCGCTGGCCCGTAACCTGTTCGAGCTGCACGCGGGGCAGGGCAATGGCGGGCTGGATTTTTCCAGCATCCAGCGTTTGTACAAACCGGAATAAGCATTGGTACGGCGAGGGCACTGTCCTCAAATCCGGCACTGGTCACTGGATTTTCCGGGTCAGTGCTGGTAATTTCCGCCCATCGAAATCGGGCAGGTTAACCACGGAACGGGTTAGCTGAGCACTGTCCGGATCAGCATCTCAACATACCTTCAAGGATTGAAGATATGCCTCAGGCAAGCGGACTGCAGTTTACCGCCGTTGTTGGCGGATTCCCCTCGGATGTATTCGTCGTCGTTGGCTTTGAACTGACGGAAGGTCTCTCAGAACAGTTTACCGGCAACCTTGAGCTGGCCAGCACCGATCCTTCGGTGTCTGCCGCGGATGTGCTGGAGCAACCCGTGGATCTGGTGGTGTGGCAGGACGGCGCACCGCTGCGCCGCTTCACCGGCGTAGCCAGCGAATTCGCCCGCGGCGACAGCGGTCACCGCCGCACCCGCTACAAGATCGTCTTCCAGCCCGCCCTGTGGCGACTGGGCCTTATGCACAACAGCCGCATTTTCCAGACCCAGACCACCGACGCCATCGTGCGCACCCTGCTGGAAGAGCGCGGCATCGTCGATACCGTGTTTGATCTGAAACGTAGCCCAGAAGAGCGGGAATACTGCGTCCAGCACCGGGAAAGCGACCTGGCCTTTGTCGAGCGCATGGCCGCCGAGGAAGGCTGGCACTATCGCTACCAGCACGGCTCGGTGGACGGCAGCGAACAACCCGCCCTGGTCATCGCCGATCACCACGGTGACGCCCCGAAACTTGACGCCGTGGAATACAATGCCAAAGCCGGCGGCAGCGCCAAAACTCCCTGTGTGTTCCGCTTCGCCTACCAGGAACGGGTGCGCACCAGCTCCGTCGCCATGAAGGACTACACCTTCAAGAACCCCGCCTACGCGCTGATGCATGAAAGCGCCGGTGCCGACCTCAACCACCGCGACGATTACCAGAACTACCAGTACCCCGGCCGCTTCAAGGCCGACGCCAGCGGCCAGCCCTTCGCCGACGCCCGGCTGGAGGCTCTGCGTAACGACGCCAGCACCGCCAGCGGAGAAAGCAACCGCGCCGACTTCACCCCCGGCGCCAAAGTGGCCCTCATCGACCACGACAGCGAGCCCCTGAACCGGGAATGGCTGCTCACCGGCATCGTCCACACCGGCAAACAGCCTCAAGCCCTGGAAGAAGAGGGCGGTTCCGACCCCACCAGTTACAGCAACCGGTTCAACGCCGTGCCTGCCGACCGCCCCTGGCGCCCGCAGATCGAGCATCGCCCGCTCATGGACGGCCCACAGATGGCCATCGTCACCGGCCCCGAAGGCGAGGAGATCCACTGCGACAAACACGGCCGGGTGAAAGTACGGTTCCCGTGGGATCGCTACTCAAAGAACGACGAACACTCCAGCGCCTGGCTCAGAGTCAGCCAGGACTGGGCCGGTGGTCAATACGGCTTTATGGCGCTGCCGAGAATCGGCCACGAAGTCATCGTGTCCTTCCTCGACGGTGACCCTGACCAGCCCATCATCACCGGCCGTACCTATCACGCCACCAACACGCCGCCGTACGCGCTGCCGGAACACAAGACAAGAACCACATTAAAAACCCAGACCCACAAGGGCGAGGGCAGCAACGAACTGCGGTTTGAAGATGAAGCCGACAAAGAACAGATCTACCTCCACGCCCAGAAAGACCTGGACCTGCTGACCGAACACAACCGCACGGAAGTCATCAGGAACGATAGCCACCGCACCGTCGACAACAACCGCTTTGCTCAGGTCAAAGGAAATGACCATGCCACCGTCGACGGCGAACGCCGGGACCACATCGGTGGTGATTACAGCCTCACGGCAAATGGCAGCCACCACAGTAAGCAGGGTAAAAACCAGCTCGTTGAAGCCGGTAGCGAAATCCACCACAAAGCCGGGATGAAGATCGTCATTGAAGCGGGTGCGGAAGTGACGCTGAAGGCTGGTGGAAGTTTTGTGAAGGTGGACCCGAGTGGGGTGACGGTTTCAGGGCCGCTGGTGCGGATGAATTCTGGTGGTGGGCCGGGGAGTGGTACCGCCGCGTCCGCTCAGGTACCGGAGGTGCCGACGATATTAGATGAGGGACAAATGCCGGAGAGTTCGTCCACACACCTTGAGGGAACGGAGGCCCGGAAGGATGGGGCGCCAGATCAGGTTACCCCATCCGCTCTACAGGCAGTCGGCGTGAGCGCGATAACCCGAGCCGCCAAAGGTGGGCAAACGTTCGTTTCGGGATGTGAATTTGATAGCAGCGGTAGGTGCGTCATACATGACCACGGCTGAAACGGATATTAAACAGATAACAACAGAGCCCGGAGGGAACTTCGCCCTCCTTGATTTAGCCCAGAGGGACGACAAGAGCCTGCTGTCCTGGCTCTACAGCTACTTTGGCAACACACAAATCGAGTGGGAGCCGCTCTACAATGGCTCGGAACTGCAGGAAATCTGGAACGCGGGGCCAATTCTGATCGCACTCGAACAGCAAAATGAATTCCGGAGTGCCTTCATCGAGCGTTGCGAAAAGGAACCCCTGGGTATTCTACTTAATGCTCCAGGTACGGAACTGGCTGTTTTGGCAAAGCATCTGAAGAGCCATGTGACGGCGGAGCTCGACGGGAAGTCATCGCTTTTCCGCTTTTACGATCCACGTAGCCTCGGCCCCCTGCTAAAGGTTCTGCAACCAAACCAGAGTTATCAACTAATGGGCGCTTCCCAGTGGTGCTGGTGCCACGATGGCCAATGGTGGGCGACCACGGAATCACAATCCGCCGACTGGCCGGAACCGGAACAGCCGCTTGTGATCGGCAAGGCGCAGTTGGATGCATTGGGTGAGGCCCGACTTGCCCAGTTCGCCGCTTCGCTGACGGACTATTACCGGCCCCATATTCCCGCCCCGGACCCGGAACAATTTGTTCTGGCGGAAATTAGATCTGCGGATGAATCAGGGGTGACCCTGCTTGCCGACCAGGAGCGCTGGGTAAGGCTGGCGATCCAGGCAGGCGTGTCACTAACGGAATCCACAAACTGGAAACATCTGGCGAATGATCAGGGACTATCACCAAGCCAGATTCTGACTCATCTGGAAAGCGAACAAAGGACTGTAGCTCATGTCGACTGATGCCCCGGTGCAACTTCCTCCTTCCAAGGTCTCCGAATCAGACCAGACTTCAAGCCAATCCGAGGCGAAAGACTGCCAGCAATGCAAAAACGCCACGGTCGTTTATGTGACTGGGCATCGCAGTTTCTGGGTGCTCCCGCAGAATGTTCTCGACAAGATGGAAACCAGCGCCGCCCGCCTCAAGGCGGCTGCTTCAAGGGAGACCCTGGACGAGCGGCTAACCGAAATGGAAAAGGCAGGTTTGACCGATCTGTTCCTGCCCGCCACGGCCAAAAGTTTCCTGCCACCAGCCGAGCAAAACGAGTGGGATGACTTGTACAGTCAGAATGAGGATGCCGACCGGGAGTTACATAGGCTGGACGGAGAGCTGAATAATAAAGAAGAGGCTTACCGTCAGCAGGTGCAGGCGCTCGCCACGAACGAAGCGTATTACCGCAATCGCACGGAAGCCAAGGTGCAATGGCATCAATCCCGGCAGGAGTTGGAAAATCGCAAGAAGGATATCCGGGCGGCGAAAGAGAATCGAACCGACCGATTGTTAGACCTCCAGGATCAAGGGCTGGGCGCAGCCCGGGAAGCTGGGTTCCATGTGGTGGAGCAGGAGCTGTTCTCTCCTGAGCAGCGGAACATCAAAGAGCTGCTATCGGCCTACCTGGAAGCTCGAAAAGACTTTGAAGAGGACGAATTGTCCAACGAAACAGTGGCTGCCGTCTTCGTTCACACCTGCCGCCTAAACCGGGAGTTGATGGCGTATGAATGGCAAAATGAGGCACCTGATATCCAGAAGGTTGAACAGTACCTGACGGAGCTGAACAAGTTGGAAGGCAAGATGAGGGACTATGCCGATGCGGTGCTGGATCTTGCCAATATCGGTATCGCCTCACCTGAATATGCGCTGGCGAATGGGCATCGCCAGGTGAAGGATGGCATTCTGGATATGACCGACCTTCGGTTGCTGGATTGGGAAATCGAGCAGCTTACCAAGGATATGAAAGAGCATGGCTGGGCCTGGCTTAGCGTGATTGGCCTGAATGGCCCCGCGCCGGCCCCGGAAATTCTGCAATACCAGCACAAAATTGAGACCTGTCAGAAAAAGCAGAAGGCATTGCAGTGCCGGGCCGAAGAGCAGGCCAATGAAATGTCGCCCCCAAAGCTGTTCATTTGGAATCCGGCCGACTACAGCACGCCTCCCTATAAAGCCTTGGTACGTCCCGGGGTTCCGCTGCGGGAATTCTCCCGGCCAGGAGGCGACTCCGAACTGCAGCATTTCTCGCTCTTGGACTTGCCTGGTGGCCAGGAAAGATTGGGCACCCCGGAGACCCCTAAGTCACCCTTCGATATCGCCCTATCTCTCAAAGCGGCTCAGAAACCGGGTCAGGATGAAGCCCTTGAGAAACTGTTAACGGATCAAGGAGCGAAAAAATATCCTCTACAGGAACACTGGTTCGACGATCAGGGGCTATTTCAGCCGGACCGGTTCTTCGGGGTCATCGCAGATGAAGGCGTTTTGGAGCAGTACAATGCCGAGGAGCTTGCTGCCTGGGGCGCCCACCTCCGGGTGTTTCTGTTTGAGTCCGAGGCAAAGCGTCATCTTATGAGCTTCGATGACAGCTACACCGGACAGTTCGTCAGGCTGCTATCCAGTGGTATTGCTGGCGAACTGGGCCGTGAACTGCAAAACCAGATAAAAGTGGAAGTGCTGTCGGGCGTTAGTGGCCCTGCCAATGAGCCCTCCATCAGTATGAAGAACGGGGAGTCCAAGATAGGGTATACCCTGGGTGAGGCCAAAATTGGCGCGAACCTGACATACAGGCAGGGGCAACTGGATCTGTTCTCTCTGAAACTGCCGGAACCGGAAGAGGCGGAACCAATCCGCATACCCTACCGGAGCGAAGGGGGGAGCGGAGAACTGGATCTGGGTCGGTTCTACTGTGAGGTTGACGCCAAGTGCTGGGGATTCGTGGGCGCCCGCATTCTGATGAGTCGCTCGATAGGCGTTGAAGCGGTGAAGGGAAAGGGCATTCAGCTCACAGGTGTGGACCGGGAGAAACGGGAGGTTAGCGGAGCTGAATTCGATGCCTTTGCTGGGGCCCAAGCGGGTAAGATGACGCGCACCGAAATGAAATGGTCCATTCCTCAACACCTCCGGCAATCAGAGAAATGGCGCCGACTGGGGGAGGATGTCCCCGAGTGGATCACCCTGGGGGTGCTCCGTAATGAGTTGGTTGGCGCGGTTGGCCTTGGCGCGACGGGAGAAATCAAGGTTGGGTTGAACAACGGCCGGCTGGTCTTCTATGCCAAAGGCCGCGCAGTGGCTGGCCTGGGTGGCGGCATGGCCATTGGCTTCGAGTTGGATTTTGATACTCTCCCCATCTTAATGCGCGTCTTGCAGCAGGAACTGCACGACAACGGATACCGCCGCATCTACTGGATTGAAGACGGTGCGTTTGAGTATCTGAGCATGCTGATGAACCTGCGGCTCTCGGCGGCACTGAACATCTCGTTTCTTGCGGCGCAGTCCTATGACTTCGTTCAACGGGTCTACCGGGACTTCCACAGTAGTGAAAATGCTGGGATTGTGGCAGTGAGGATTACCGAAGCCATTGATATCGCGGAAGGTAGAACCGTGCCGACTGATGATGTACCCCGAGTAACACTGGATGAATACCGGTCGTGGTTCCTGGGGTTGCAGCCCGAAGCCATCGGCCCAATGCTGCACCATCTTGTTGCAGAGCCCGTTGAGTTTGAGGGCCAAGATGGAGAGCGGAGGTCTCCAGAGGAAATGCTGAAACTCCAACAGACCTCGATCTTGCAATGCTGTGAATGGATAGGAGAATCTGAACGGGTTAAACCAGAATCGTATCGGGGAGAGACACCCAACCGTATCCAGCGGCAGTTTGAGGAATCTGTGACCCGTATGAATGCCCAGGGCACCAAGCCAACAGAGGATTCCCTGCAAGTGGCCAGGGATAATTTGGCCAGACTTGATGAGTTTATGGGGCGCGGCTTGTTTCAGCCAGGTGATAGCGAACGTTTCCATGATTATAAAAAACTTCGTAGAAAATTTAGCTTACATCTGTTGGGGCAGGCTTGAATTATGTTGAAAATCTTGTTGGCTCGGACTTTCGGGCTGTTGTTATTACTTTTATCGGCGTCTATGGCTCAGGCCAAACCCGATCAAGAGCGGGCGGAAGCCTTGTTTCAGGAAGGATATACCCTCTACCAGCAACGCTACAGCCCGAATGCCTTCACCAAGTTCAAGGAAGCGGCCCGGCTGGGCCATGCTGAGGCGGCCTACTACGCAGCAAATATTCTTCGTCGGAATTCGACTTACATTACACCTGAGGCCGAAGAGTTTTACCGGCAAGCAGCTGAAGGGGGCGATGTCTACGCCATGCTGCGGTTTGCCCAGAAGGGGAAAATGTGCGGTACGCTCAGGAACTGCGATTATGACCGTGAAGAGTGGCTGGACCGGGCAAAGGAGATTGCGCTTCCGAAGGCAGAAGCTGGCGACACTCAGGCCATGATGGCTTTATCCTCAGCTTACGCCATTGGCGGAGACTCGGATAAGGACTTTGAGTGGGTAGAGCGCGCAGCTGAAAACGGTCATGCCTTTGCCCAGTATTGGATGGCAGTCATGCTGGATGAGCAGGGCAGAGGCTTTTACTGGACCGAGGAGGGGCGCAGGGAAGATGTCCTCAAGTGGCTCAGGGCGTCAGCAGAGCAGGGGTTTCCCAAGGCGATCCTCAAATTGGCAGGGGAGTACAAGGAAGACGGTCGGTTCGAGGAGTCCCACGAGTGGGTCGAGCGCATGGCAAAGACAGATTATTTTGATGCCCTCTATAACTACGGCCTGATTCTTCTGGACGGACCAGAAGGGATGTATCGCTATCCCGAGACTAAACCAATTGAAGGTATGGCTGTACTGTTGGCGATCTACAGACAGCGCGGTAGCTCGGCAGTAAAACGAAGTATCGATAGGAGAGCGCCTAGCCTGTCTTCCGAAGTCATTGCAGAAGCAGAGAAACGATCCGAAGAAATTTTGGTCGATACGCCGATTATTTACTACCTGCCGAAATTCGGTATGTAAGGATGTTTTTGAGACGGTCTCTTAGGAGGATTGCTATAGATATGATCCCTATGATGACCCGCGCGGGGTGGTCGATCCGTGGATTCTGCAGGTATCGATTTCCGCTGCTCCGCTGCGTCGTTAATAACTCCAAACCCATCAATTAATCGCTAGGCACAGTGTTTTCAAGGAGGAAACCATGAACACTATAAATGTGAACTCACCGAACCAGAAAAATCGACTGATCGCGATGATTCTGGCCATGTTTCTGGGAATTTTCGGAATCGATCGCTTTTATCTGGGCAAATGGAAGTCCGGTGTCGCCAAGGGCCTTACGCTCGGCGGACTTGGTCTCTGGTGGTTCATTGACGGAGCGTTATTACTGCTTGACGCCTTTCTGCATTCTTTAGGGAAAGACTCCGGTATCGTGAAAGACGCTCGAGGACAGGATCTTCGGTTGGGACTGTCAATGTACCGATTGAAGGACGGTCGTTTTCATCGTGACTGGTTTTCAAACTGAGGCGTGCACGTCTCACTCGCTAACCCGGAGTTCAGGCTGAGCAGTCTCAACCTCTTTCGTGACCGCAAAAACTAAAGCCCCCCTTGTGAATTCCACGTAACTCGCCCCATTATGCAGCCCGGGCCGGAGCAGGGTAGACTGTTTGTTTGCGATACCGGCCTGGAGTTTCCCCGGCCGGACTTCTGATAACAAACACAGGGCTCATAATGGACGGCGACTCCAAGCAGAACGAACTGGCAGAAGAAAGCAAACGTCCCCTGGTTTCCTCCGACCTTTCCACTCCCATTCACGGTCTGTTTGCGCTTGGGGTGCTCTACACCCTTTACCTGGCCCATCAGATCGTACTACCGATCATTCTTGCAGTGTTGACCAGCCTGTTACTGGCGCCACTGGTAAAGAAGGCATACATCAAATGGCGCGTACCGCGGATGGTCAGTTCACTGCTGCTGGTGCTGATGGTGCTCGCGGGTATTGTTGGTGTGGGGGTTGCCGTCGCCATGCCGGCTCTGGAGTGGGCTGAGAAGGCGCCGCAGGGTATCTCGCGTTTATTGGTGGGCCAGAGCAGCTTCCAGCAGCAGATCGAACGGGTCACCGAATCGGCTGAAAAAGTCGAGAAGTCGGTAGAAGGGCTGTCAAAAGAAGACGAAGCTGAGAAGCCAACAACCGTGGTGCTGCAAACGGAATCCTGGCGCAGCCAGTTGATGAGTAAAGCGCGTAATGGCGTGGCAGGCCTCGCATTGGCGCTAGCACTGACGTACTTCCTGCTGGTCGGCGGTGATCGCCTGATCCGCAATCTGGTCAAGCAGTTACCGCGGCACCAGCGCAAGACGGCGCTGCGGATCACCCATGACTCCCAGAGCGAAATTGCACAGTACCTGGGGGTTCTCGGGCTGAGTAACACGGCGGTGGGCGTGACCACCGGCTTGATGTGCTGGGCCGTGGGGCTTCCGGATCCGGCGGTGTGGGGCATTGTCGCCGCGCTTGCCCGTTTCATTCCCTATCTGGGGGTTATTCTCACCATCGCGTTGCTGGCCGTGGTATCCGCCATCAGCCTGGATGCCGTCTGGATGATGGCCATCGCGCCACTGGGTTACCTGGCACTGACCACGTTGGTCGGCTTTTTCATCGAACCCTGGATTCACGGCTTTCGCATGGCGATCAATCCGGTCGTGATCTTCGTCTCCATCTTCTTCTGGGGCTGGCTCTGGGGGCCGGTGGGTGTGCTGCTTGCGGTGCCGCTGATGACAGTGATTCAGGTGGTGCTGAAACAGATTCCCCGCCTACGGCCGGTCTATCGGGTGATTGCCCGCTGACGCATTGTGGATACCCGCAACCGGCGCTGACAGTGGCGGTATTCTCTCCTATGCTGATCTGATACTGCCCATTCAGCGTTCACGGAGAGTCACCGCCCATGATCCCTGCCACCATGAAAGCCATGGTTCTCACCGGCTATGGCGATATCGACAAACTGGACTACCGCGATGTAACCACGCCATCACCCGGCCCCGGGGAGGTTCTGGTGCAGGTGACGGCCACTGCCAAGAACAACACCGATCGCAAGGCCCGGGAAGGGCTTTACCCCACCAAAAAAGGCGAAATGCAGTCCTTCCAGATGGGGGGAGAGCCCACCTTGCAGTTCCCCAGAATCCAGGGCGCGGATATCGCCGGCCGGATTGTAGCCGTGGGCGAGGGGGTCAGCGACAGCCGGGTCGGTGAACGGGGGCTGCTCGATTTCAACATCTACGCCAATGACCGCCGCGATATCAATCTAACCCCGGATTACTTCGGTCACGGCGCCGACGGTGGCTACGCCGAATACGTGTCGCTGCCGTCCGACCAGTTCCATCACATCCCCAACCCGGAACTGACGGATGCCGAAGTGGCGTCGATGGGGATGTGCTCTTACCAGACCGCCATGCACATGATGACTTCCGCCAACATCCGCGCCGGTGAACGTGTGCTGGTTTCCGGTGCCAGCGGGGGTGTCGGTACCGCGCTGATCCAGCTCTGCCGCATCATGGGCGCCGTTCCCTATGCCCTCAGTCAGCAGGACAAGGCCGACGCCCTGCTCAGGCTGGGCGCCGAAGCGGTGCTGGACCGCTCAGACATGGCGTCGTTCGTCGACAGGGTCAAGGCTGAAACCGGCGGCAGGCCCATCGACGCGGTGATGGATCTGGTGGGCGGCGAGATGACCGATATCTTTATCGACACCATGATTTTCGACATGAATGCCCGCGATACCTATCCCAGGTTGAGCATTGCCGGAGCCAGCGGCGGCAACATCAGCGAGATTCTCTGGACGCGAATCTACCTGTATCAGGTGCAGATCTTCGGGGTCTCCCACGGCACCCGCGAGGAGGCCGAGCAATTGATGGCGTGGATTCGCGGTGGGCAGTTGAAGCCGGTACTGCATGGGGCGTTTCCGTTGTCGGAGCTGCATCGGGCGGAACGGTATTTTGTCAGCCGGGGCAGCAATTATCTCGGCAAGATCGTGATCGTTCCCGACAGCCAGTGGAACGAGCACGGCAAACCCTATGCCCTGGAAACAGCCTGAGGAGACTGCCCGATGAAGCCTGAACTGACCATCCAGTTGATGGATACCCATGCCGGTGGCGACGTCAGTCGCATCGTCACCGGAGGCATCGATGCCTTACCGGGCGACACGGTGCGCGCCCAGATGGAGTATCTGCGGGACGACGCCGACGGGTTGCGCCAACTGTTGCTGGAAGAGCCCTACGGCATTCCGGAAATGTCCGTGGATCTGCTGGTTCCCCCCACGGATCCGCAGGCGGCAGCCGGTTACATCATCATGGAGGTCATGGGTTATCCGATCTATTCTGGGTCCAACACCATCTGTACCGCAACCGCGGTATTGGAGGCGGGCATTGTGCCCAAACAGGAGGGCCATCAGCGTTTTATGCTGGAGTCGCCGGCCGGGCTGGTGCAGATCGAGGCAACCGTGCACAACGGCGTGGTGGAGGCGGTGACCTGTGAAGGACTGCCCAGCTATATCCATACCCACAATGCCACCATCGACGTACCTTCGTGGGGCCGCGTCACCTACAGTGTGGCCTACAGTGGTGGTTTCTACGCGCTGGTGGATGCGACCAGTCTTGGTTTCGATCTCACCCTGGATGAAGAGCGCAGGCTGGGGGGCGCCGCCAAGGCTATTGTAGAAGCTATTCAGGCGGAACGGGGCTTTTCACACTACACGCTCGGAGACGTCGGGCCACTGCCCTTCCTGCATTTCATGGGGCCAGTCCGGCATGTGGCAGAGGGCTACTACCGTTCCCGTTCTGCCACCTATGTGCATCCCGGCGTGATCTGCCGCAGTACAACCGGTACCGGGACCTCGGCGCGGCTGGCGCTGATGAGCTATGAAGGCAAAATCAAGCCGGGCGACAAGCTGGAAACGGTGTCGCTGCGGGAAACCGGTTTCATCGGCGAACTGACCTCGATGGCGAAGGAGGGCGAGTACCAGGTGGTGAATAACAATATCACCGGGAAAGCCTATGTCCTCGCGCGTTCGGAGATCGTCGTCAATTGCGATGACCCGTTGGTCGATTGCGGCTCTCTTCACCACGTCCTTTCCGACAGTCACGACTGAACCCTTCCCGGGGCCCGGGTAGGGCGGGCCCTCATAAGCCTTCTTTCAAACCTGCTTTATTGGTCTAAAGTTTACCTTTACGTAAACAAGACCCTGTGCTAAACCTAAAAGCCAGTCTTGAACGATAAAAACAACAGGAGTGGATAATGAGCCTCCCGGAATACGCAACGGTCTATAACAATTTCGACGCCGCCGCTCTGGAAGCGGAAATCCTGGATGGAAGCCTGGAGTCCGGGATCAATGTCTGCCATGAAATTTGCGACAAGTGGGCCGAAGATCCCCAGCGCGTCGCGCTTTACTATGAGAAGGACGACGGGGGCGACGGCGTTCTTACCTTCGCCGAGCTTAAAGAGCAGTCCGCACGATTCGCCAACTACCTCAAGTCGCGGGGAATCGGCAAAGGCGATCGCGTGGCCGGCCTGTTACCGCGAAGCCCTGAGTTGCTGGTGGTCATTGCCGGCGCATTGCGGGCGGGAGCGGTGTACCAGCCGCTGTTTACCGCTTTTGGCTCCGGCGCCATCGAGTACCGGCTCGAGCGCGCGGCCACCAAGCTGGTGGTCACCGACCCGGTGAATTATCCGAAAATGACCGAAGTGAACAGCTGCCCACCGGTGGTCTGCGTGAACGCGGCAGAGGCGGGCGACGGAATCCCCGATTTTGAAAGCACGCTGGCTGCACAGGAGCCGACATTCGAACCGGTCATGATCAAGGGGACCGACCCCTTCTTCCAGATGTTCACCTCAGGCACCGTGGGTAAGGCCAAAGGGGTCGCCGTGCCCGCACGGGCGCTGATGGCGTTCTACGTTTACATGAAGTACGCCATCGACCTGCGGGACGACGATCGGTACTGGAACGTCGCGGATCCGGGATGGGCCTATGGCCTGTATTACGCCGTGGTCGGACCGCTGATGATGGGGCACGCCACCCATTTCAACCCGGGCGCGTTCACCCCGGAATCCACCTACGACATGATCCGCAAATACAAGATCACCAACCTGGCGGCGGCGCCGACCGCGTATCGGTTGCTCAAGGCCAATGACCATGTGCTGCCCGAGGGAGAGAACCTGGGCCTCAGGGTGGCCAGCAGTGCCGGCGAGCCGCTGAATCCGGAGGTGGTCAACTGGATCAAGAACCGTCACTTCTGCCCGGTCAAGGACCATTACGGGCAGACCGAAACGGGCATGACCTGCTGCAATTTCCACGGGCTTGAGCACCCGGTGCGTCAGGGTTCCATGGGGTATTCGTCACCGGGTCACAAGGTGGTGGCGCTGAATGAGAAAAACGATGAGGTCGGCGAAGGCGAAATCGGTCAGCTGGCGGTCGACGTCAAGGCGTCGCCGCTGTTCCACTTTGATGGTTATACCTGGGGTGAGAAGGACCCGTTTGTGAAGGGCTATTACCTCACCGGCGACATGGTGATCTGCCATGGTGACGGCAGCTTCTCGTTCAGTGGTCGCGACGATGACATCATTACCACCGCGGGTTATCGCGTGGGCCCGGCGGACGTGGAAAGCACACTGCTGGAGCACGCGGCAGTGGCGGAATCCGGTGTGGTGGCCAAGCCCGATGAAAAGCGCGGGTCCATCATCAAGGCTTACGTGGTGATCAAAGGCGGCCAGGAACCGGCAGACGATCAATCGCTGAAAGACGAACTGCAGGATCTGGTGCGGCGCCGGCTGTCCACCCACGCTTACCCCCGTGAAATCGAGTTTGTGGATGAGCTGCCCAAGACTCCCAGTGGCAAGATCCAGCGTTTCGTTCTGCGCAACCGCGCCAAGGATGAAACCGACGCATGAGGATTACGTTTGACGAACTGAAGGGCTTTCTGGACGAGCAGTTCCCCCAGGGGGCCGCCTACGGCACCCTGCAGAAGCTCGGGGATGGCTGGGCCGAAATGAAGCTGGAGGTGGATGAGGCACATCTTCGCCCTGGAGGTACGGTCGCCGGGCCGGCGATGATGGGGCTGGCGGACGTCACGCTTTATGCCGCGCTGTTAAGCCGGATCGGCCTGGTGCCGCTGGCGGTAACCACCAACCTCAACATCAATTTCCTGCGCAAGCCGGTGGCCCACAGCCCGATCTGGGCGCGGGCCACCATGCTGAAAGTGGGGCGCACCATGGGCGTGGGTGAGGTGTTCGTCTATTCCGAAGGCATCGAGGAGCCGGTGGCCCACTCCACCATGACGTACTCCATTCCCCCGGAGCGCTAGCCCGATGCACATCCGTGATCACTCTGTCCCCGTGGGTGACGGCGTCGTGCTGCAGGCACGCCGTATCCAGCATGATGAAAGCCGTGGCCCTACGGTGGTCTTTCTCCACGACTCGGTAGGCAACATTGCCCTGTGGCGGAAGTTTCCGGAGCGGGTCGCCAAGGCCTCCGGCCTGGATGTGCTGGTTTATGAGCGCCGCGGGTACGGGCAGTCCAGTGACGAGGTGCTGCCGCGCCCCTATGACTATCAAGAGCAGGAGGGGGCGGTGTGGCTGCCTCGTCTGCTGGATGCGCTTGGCATTGGCGACGTTGTGCTGCTGGGCCACAGTGACGGCGCGTCCATCGCCCTGATTGGTGCTGGCACCATGGGCAGGCGCATCCGGGGATTGATCACCATGGCGGCGCACGTCTGGGCCGATCACCTGACCATTGCCGGCATTGAAGAGGCCGTGAGGCAGTTTCGGGAAGAGGATCTGCGTGACAAGCTGCTCCGGCATCACGGCCACCGAACCGATGATCTGTTCTGGGCCTGGCCCACCGTCTGGCTGGACAAGGGGTTTCAGGAGTCCATGGATTTCTCACGCTGGCTGGACGCCATCGAATGCCCGTCTATGATCATTCAGGGGGAGAACGACGAATACGGCGTCCCGGAACAGGTCACGGTGATTGTCGAAGGTATCGGCGATAACGCGACTCCCGTGTTTCTGCCCGAAACCGGCCACTCGCCACACCTTGAACGTCCGGACGAAACACTGTCACTGGTCTGTGGTTTCCTGGCGAAAATGGATGACTGGAAAAACCGAAGATTATTATTGACGTTTACGTATACGTTAACTTAGTCTGAAAGTGCTTCAATTTAGTTTCGATGTACAACAATAACAAAGGTGGGATGGCACGATGAGTGACCAGTTCGTTCTCGAAACCCGCGGCCTTGTCAAAGAATTCAAAGGCTTTGTCGCCGTGGACGACGTTAACCTCAAGGTTCAGCGCGGCCACATTCATGCCCTCATCGGGCCGAACGGCGCAGGCAAGACCACCGTCTTCAATCTGCTGACCAAGTTTCTCCAGCCGACCCACGGCAAGATTCTCTTCAACGGCAAAGACATCACTGCGCTCAAGTCTGCCGCCATTGCCCGCAAAGGGGTGGTGCGTTCTTTCCAGATTTCCGCCGTGTTCCCCCACATGACCGCATTGGAAAATATCCGCGTTGCGCTGCAGAGCTTTCAGGGCAACAGCTTCCAGTTCTGGAAATCCGGTGCCAGCCTCAACAAGCTGAACGAGCGCTGCATGGAATTGCTGGATGCGGTTGGGCTGACCGAGTTTGCCAACACCACCACCGTGGAACTGGCCTATGGCCGCAAACGCGCGCTGGAACTGGCGACCACGCTGGCCATGGAGCCGGAGCTGCTGTTGCTTGACGAGCCCACGCAAGGTATGGGCCGGGAAGACGTGGACCGGGTCGTTCACTTGGTTCGCAAGGCAGCTGAAGGCCGCACCGTGCTGATGGTGGAGCACAACCTCAGCGTTGTCAGCACGTTGTGTGATCGCATTACCGTGCTGGCGCAAGGGGCGGTGCTAACCGAGGGGGGCTACCAGGAGGTATCGGAAGATCCCCGGGTGCGGGAGGTCTACATGGGCAGCGCCAAGACCACTCAGGAGGCAGTCGAATGAGTCAGGGGCCGGAGAAGGACTATGAACAGCTTCGGGTTGCCGGGCTGCACGCGTTTTACGGTGAATCCCACATTCTTCACGGTATTGATCTGGTGGTGCACCGGGGCGAGCTGGTCACGCTCCTGGGTCGCAACGGCGCCGGGCGCAGTACCACCCTGAAAGCCATCATGAATATGGTGGGGCGACGCACCGGTTCCATCATGATCAACGGCAACGAAACCATGTCTTGCCAGCCACACCATATTGCCAGGTTGGGTGTTGGGTATTGCCCCGAACACAGGGGCATTTTTTCCGCACTCAATGTTCATGAAAACCTGACCCTGCCGCCGGTGGTGCGCAGTGGCGGCATGAGCCTGGAAGAAATCTACAACATGTTCCCCAATCTGTACGAGCGCCGCTTCAGCCAGGGCACCAAGCTGTCCGGTGGCGAACAGCAGATGCTGGCCATGGCACGCATACTCAGAACCGGGGCCAACATGCTCCTGCTGGACGAGATTACCGAGGGCCTGGCGCCGGTGATCGTCGAGAAGCTGGCCGAGGTCCTGGTCAAGCTCAAGAACAAGGGCCTGACCATCGTACTGGTCGAGCAGAATTTTCATTTCGCCGCACCACTGGCGGACCGTCATTACGTGATGGAACACGGCCAGATTGTGGAGGAAATCAGCGCCGCGGAGCTTGAGTCCAAGCAGGCGGTGCTGGACAACTACCTGGGCGTGTAACGCCCGCCAACCCGATAGCATTAACCCAACAACAGTAGCGGAGATACAACAATGACAATTATGAAGAAGCTCCTTACAACCGCGGTTGCCTCAGCCATGATGGTGGGCAGCGCGCAGGCCGAGATCTCGAACGATACCGTCAAGATCGGCTACCTGGCAGACATGTCGGGAACCTATCGTGATCTGGCGGGCCCCAACGGTCTCAAAGCCCTGGAGATGGCGATTGCCGACTTTGGCGGCACGGTAAACGGCGCCAAAATCGAAGTCGTCAGCGCCGACGATCGCAACAACCCGGACTCATCCTCCAGCACCGTGCGCCGTTGGCTCGAGAACGAGGACGTCGACATGGTCGCCGGCCTGGTGGCGTCGTCGGTCACCATCGCAGTGACCAAACTGCTGCAGGAAAATGACAGCCTGGGCATTGTCTCCGGCTCGGCGGCTTCCAGCATTACCAACGAGCACTGCACACCGAACCACATCCACTACGTGTACGACACCTATCCGCTGGCGAACGGCACAGCGAAAGCCGTGGTTCAGGAAGGCGGCAAGGAGTGGTTTATCCTGACCGCGGACTATGCGTTTGGCCACGCGCTGGAAGGTGACGTGACCAAGGTGGTCGAAGAGAATGGCGGCAAGGTCATCAAGACCGCGCGTCATCCGTTCCCGACCTCGGATTTCTCGTCCTATATTCTTCAGGCTCAGTCCTCGGGCGCCGATGTGGTTGCGCTGGCGAACGCCGGTTCGGACACCACCAACGCCATCACCACGGCGGGCGAATTCGGCCTGACCCAGTCCGGGCAGACACTTGCGGCCCTGTTGCTGTTCCTCACCGATGTCCACGCACTGGGCGTGAACTCTGCCCAGGGTATCCAGCTCACCACAGGTTGGTACTGGGATCTGAACGAGGAAACCCGCGCGTGGTCTGACCGTTTCATGGAAGCCACTGGTGTACGCCCGACCATGGTTCACGCGGGCATCTACTCCAGCACCATGCAGTACCTCAATGCCGTCAAGGCAACCGGATCGGATGATGCCCAGACGGTTCGCAAGCAGATGATGGATACACCGATCAACGACATGTTTGCCACCAACGGCAAGATCCGCGAAGACGGCCGCATGGTACACGACATGTATCTGGCGGAAGTGAAAACTCCTGAAGAGTCAGAGAACGAGTGGGATCTGTACAAGATCGTGCGCACTATCCCGGCGGACGAGGCCTATCGCCCGCTGTCCGAGAGCAAGTGTTCGCTCGTTTCCAGTAACTGATCCTGAGCCATTAAACCGGTGCCGGCCCTGCCAGTGGCAGGGCGGCCACCGGAACCTGCAGATGGACAAACCGGATACCGGGTTTGCACTGCTTTTGGAGTTTGCTACATGACCATGATTCTGGGAGTTCCCGTTGCCGTGCTGTTCGGTCAGCTCTTGCTCGGGATAATCAACGGCGCTTTCTACGCTCTGTTGAGCCTTGGGCTGGCGGTAATCTTCGGCCTGCTCAAAATCATCAATTTTGCCCACGGTGCCATGTATATGATGGGCGCCATGGCGACCGTGATCATGTTCGACGCCCTGGGTATCAATTACTGGGTGGCGTTGTTTGTGGCTCCGGTCATCGTCGGCTGCTTCGGTATGCTGATCGAGTATTTTCTGCTGCGCCGGATCGCCGGTCAGGATCACATCTACAGCCTGTTGCTGACATTCGGCGTGGCGCTGATGATTCAGGGAATCCTCACCAATATTTATGGGGTGTCCGGTATGCGGTACTCCATGCCGGATCTGTTCCAGGGCGGGTTCAAGCTCGATTTCATGTACCTGCCTTACTACCGTGCCTGGGTTATTTTCATGGCGCTGGTGGTCTGTTTCGGCACCTGGTTCATGATCGAGAAAACCAAACTGGGCGCGTACCTGCGGGCCGGTACTGAAGACGCCCAGCTGATGCAGGGCTTCGGCATCAACGTGCCGTTGCTGATCAGCCTCACGTATGGCTTTGGCGTTATGCTGGCCGCATTTGCCGGTGTGCTGGCGGCTCCCATCTATTCCGTCAATCCGGTGATGGGGTCGAATATTCTGATTGTGGTGTTCGCGGTTGTGGTTATCGGCGGTATGGGCTCCATTGCCGGCGCCATTATCACCGGTTTGCTGATGGGCGTGATTGAGGGGCTCACCAAGACGTTCTACCCGGAATTCTCGTCGGCGGTTATCTTCCTGGTGATGGTGATCGTGTTGTTGATTCGCCCGTCGGGCCTGTTTGGTAAGGAGGCGTAATCATGGGCAATCCTGTCGATCCTGGCGATATCCAGAAGAGCATGATCAAAGACGAAAAAGCCGACAAGCGTCGCAAGAATATCCTGAACCTGGTGCTGCTGGCGCTGTTGCTGGTTGCTCCGGCGGTGATCTACCCGGTCTTCCTGATGAAGATCCTGTGTTTCGCGCTGTTTGCGGTGGCCTTCAACCTGCTGCTGGGCTTCACCGGCCTGCTGTCTTTCGGGCATGCTGCCTTCCTGGCGGCTGGTGGTTACACCACCGGCTATCTGCTCTCGACCTATTCCGGGTTAACCACGGAAATGGGCATCATTGCCGGCACGCTGGCGGCCACGGTACTGGGCGCCTTATTTGCGGTGGTTGCCATCCGGCGTCAGGGCATCTACTTCGCGATGATCACGCTGGCCTTGGCCCAACTGGTTTACTTCGGCTTCGTGCAGGCGCCGTTCACCGGCGGTGAAGACGGCATGCACGGCGTTCCCCGTGGACACCTGTTCGGCATCATCGATCTGGAGAATAACCTGGCGATGTACTATTTCGTGCTCGCTGTGTTCCTTGGCGGTTACCTGCTGGTGCAGCGCGTGGTGGGCTCTCCGTACGGCCAAGTGCTCAAGGCGATCAAGCAGAACGAACCGAGAGCAGTCTCTCTGGGTTACAACGTCAACCAGTACAAGGTGCTGGCATTCGTGATGTCCGCCGGTCTGGCGGGGCTGGCCGGCTCGGTGAAGACCGTGGTGTTCCAGCTGGCGTCCCTCAACGATGCCCACTGGCACATGTCCGGTGAGGTAATTCTGATGACACTGCTGGGCGGAACCGGCACCTTGCTCGGGCCGGTCTTCGGTGCCACCTTTGTGGTCAACCTGGAGTACCAGCTGTCCCAGGGCCCGCTGGGAGATTGGGTGGATCCGATCCTCGGTGGCATTTTTGTGCTCACGGTTATCGCGTTTCAGTCTGGTATTGTTGGCGAGGTTCAGAAGTTCGTTAAGAAGAATCTTGGCTGAGAATCCCATTAGCGCATTGATCCAGAAAGAAGGGCTGCCCAAGGGCAGCCTTCTTTCGGCTCGGCAATTGGCCGGCTGAACACCAGTCTAGTTATTGGAGAAACGGCAGCGCTGTGTAAGGGGTGGAAGTAACTCGTTCTCCGGGGTCTCTGAAAATACCAAATAGGTCTGACCAGCCATTTCTACTTCGAACTGTAGGTTTTTTCGCCCGCCGCCGATATGCTTTCCTGCCCAACTCGGCCAGAATTTGTACACATTGCCTGTGAAATTTAGAACGCCATCATCGGCCAGCGGCAGGGCATCCGCCACAATGTCGTATTCGACGACGAAGCCCATTACACCACTATCCACCAACTCAGCCGCCTGGGTATTCGAGCGACGGAGCGGCCAAATGTGTGGTGAAGGAGCATCGAAATACTCAGTGGCTTCGATCGAAAACGGGTCGAAACAGTTAGTTTCAATCGCGTATTTTTTATAGCAGCCGGTCAGGAACAGCAGGCCCGTAACCAGAAGTGTGGCCGTGAAAAATCTCAAACCAGATCCTCGCATCCGTGCGTTGGTGGTCAGTGATAACGGGTCTTGATCAGGCGGCCTTGTGGCCTTTTACCAACAATCCCTCCGAGGTGCGCTCGGATATTATCTTGGCCGGCATTCCCCCTATGGTTGCATTCCCCTGGGGGAAGCTTTTGTTTACAACGGAATTCGCGCCAATTGCCATGTTCGGGCCGAGGGTTATTTTGCCAAACATCTTTACGCCGGGTCCGATATAACAGTTGTCACCAATGACAGGAGCGTCGGCACGCTTGCCCGCTTCAGTTCCTATGTTTACGCACACATGCAACCGACAGTTGGCCCCAACTTTCGCGCCACCATTCACCACGATCGTTCCATGGTGAGCGATGGATAGGCCGGGCCCGAAAACGTTGATGGGAATTGAGAAGCCGAGTTTCGATCCCAGCCTCTGATACCGATAGGAGACGATCCCTCGTAGGATGCGGTTCCTCTTGCAGTTTGTGAGGTACTCAAGCCGCCTCATGAGCCGTTGAAACCGCCAGACATCATTGAACAGAAGGGCTTTCTTGGTTCGTTTCCGACCTAAAGCAATCCGGTCTGCTTCAAGATAACTCCGATAATCTTCGTACGATGCAATCACACTCCTGTCTCCCTGGAAGGTGGGGCCGTCATCCTTACTTGGCCTGCATATTAAATTTGGTTTCTAAACTAGGCAAAAAGCAGGATGAGGTCAAAAGCTTCTTCGTGCATGTTATCCCAGCCCAATGGTATCTGTGCGCCGGAGTGCTATGATCAGCGCCTGCATTTATCTGGCTGAACGGGTTTTATGAAAGTACCTAAGCGATTACAGCCCCTTGTCGATGACGGCATGGTGGACGAAGTGCTTTACCAGTTGATGAGCGGCAAGGAAGCGCAGGTTTATGTGGTGCGCTGCGGCGATCAGATACGGTGTGCCAAGGTGTTCAAGGAAGCTCAGAAGCGAAGTTTCAAGCAGGCCGTGGAGTATCAGGAAGGCCGTAAAGTCCGGAACAGCCGGCGAGCGCGGGCCATGGGCAAGAAAACCCGTTACGGCCAGAAGGAGCAGGAGAGTGCCTGGCTGAATGCCGAAGTGGACGCGCTGTATCGCCTTGCTGGCGCGGGCGTTCGGGTGCCGGAGCCGCTGGGGTTTGTGGACGGGGTTCTGCTGATGGAACTGGTGGCGGATGAAGACGGTAAGGCGGCGCCCCGGCTGGATGACGTGACCCTGTCGCCGGAACAGGCTCTGGAGTACCACGCCCACGTGATAGCCGAGGTGGTGCGCATGCTCTGCGCCGGCCTGATTCACGGCGATCTGTCCGAATTCAATGTGCTGGTGGACGGCAACGGACCGGTCATTATCGACCTGCCGCAGGCGGTGGACGCATCCGGCAACAATAACGCCGAGCGTATGCTGGAGCGCGATGTGGACAACATGCGTCGCTACTTTGGTCGTTTCGCGCCGGAGCTTCTTAAAACTGACTATGGCAAGGAAATCTGGGCTCTGTATGAGAGCGGTAAGCTGCACCCGGGCAGCAAACTCACGGGGTGCTTCGAGCACAACGAAACGGCCGCCAACGTGGATGAGCTGATGGAAGTGATCGACGCTGCCAAAGAGGAAGAATGGGAGCGCCAGGAGCGACTGCGGGACGCCGAAGAGGACTGACGGCCGGTGCTGCGTTTAGGTGGCTTGGACGCTCGCCTTTCGGTGGACTAATCTTTAAAGCGACACCGCAAACCATCGCGGCCCCACAATGGTGCAACACCATGGAAGGAAGCCGATGTCCAGTTCCTGCATTCTGCACAGGCAAATCCGGCGCGTTGTTCTGTTCGCTCTTGCGGTAGGTCTTACTGCGGGTTGCTCCGATTCAGCAGAACCGGAGCAAGCAGCCCCGGTGGCCGTCTCGGTGGTGGTTGTGGAGGATACCGAAGTGCGGCCGTCGCGCGAGTTCGTTGCCAGAACCGCGGCGTCCGCCAAGGCCGATATCACAGCGCGTATAGAAGCGGAAATTCGCGAAATCCTGTTTGAGGAGGGCGCCCGGGTCAGCCAGGGGCAGGTTCTGTTCAGGCTCGAAGACACCACCGCCAGGGCCAGTCTTAGACAGGCGGAAGCGGACCTGGCGGCGGCCAGGGCAGAAGTAGACTCGGCATCCAGAAACCTTCGTCGCGGCGAGGAAGTTGCCAGCAAAGGCTTTCTCTCAGACACGGATCTGGACAAGCTGAAAGACCGCTTCAACGCGGCGGAAAGCCAGCTGCAATCGGCAGAGGCGGCCCTCGACAAGGCCAGGACCAACCTCGACTATGCGGAAATCCGGGCGCCTTTCGATGGCTGGGTCGGCAAGCTGAACTTTGATGTCGGGTCAGTGGTGAATCCTTCCAGCGGGCCGATCACCGAAGTGCTGGTGGTTGATCCCATCTACGTGCAGTTTGAGGTTAACGAAGCGGACTACATCTCGTTCCGCCGTGCTAATTCCGGCTCCACCCGGGACTTCACCAATCAGCTATCGTTGTCGCTGACCCTCCCAGATGGCGAGAGCTATCCGCAAAGCGGGGTTCTGGATTTTGCAGACGTGCGAACGGAATCCAGCACTGGCACCGTGCCCATTAGAGCCGTCTTCCCCAACCCCGACTCCATCCTTCTGCCGGGGCTTTACGTAACCCTGATGATCGAGGGGCAGTCCGGAGAACAGCAGCCTCTGGTTCCCCAGATGGCCATTCAGGAAACCATCGAAGGCAAGTTCGTACTGCTGGTGAATGACCAGCAGGAAGTTGCGCAACGTTTCGTGCAGACCGGCGCCCGCCGTGGCGCGATGATGGTCGTGCAGAGCGGCCTGGAACCCGGTGACCGGGTGATCGTTGAAGGGCTTCAGAAGGTGCGGTCGGGAACAGTGGTGAACCCGGTCGAGAAGCGAATCGATCCGCAGACCGGCGCACTTTCGGCGACGGAAGAGGCGGTGCAATGATCAGCCGCGTTTTCATCCAGCGCCCGAAATTTGCCTTTGTCATTTCCATTCTGATTACCCTGGCCGGCCTGCTGGCGTTGCGGCTTCTGCCCGTCAATATGTATCCGGACATGGCACCGCCGCAGGTGCAGGTGACCGCCACGCTGCCGGGGGCCAGTGCCCAGGTGGTGGAGGAGGCGGTAACCCGCCCCATCGAGCAACAGCTCAATGGGGTGGAAGACATGATCTATATCGAATCCACGGCCTCCAGCGAGGGCACCGCAACCATCACGCTCACGTTTGAGAGTGGCACCGACACCGATATTGCTCAGGTGAACGTGCAGAACCGGGTGGCGCTGGCCGAGCCCTTCCTGCCTGACGAGGTCCGACGCCAGGGGGTGGTGGTCAGCAAGCAGTCCGGCAACATGCTGTTGGGCATCAACCTGACATCTGAGCGGCCGGATCTGGATGGCATCTTTCTGAGCAACTACGCCTCCAACAACCTGGTGGAAGCTCTGGGGCGGGTTCCGGGCGTGGCCTCGGCAGAGGTCATGGGGGCCAAAGACTACAGCATGCGGATCTGGCTCGATCCACGGCGAATGGCCTCGGTAGACGTCACCGTCACCGAGGTTGCCGCCGCCATACAGGAGCAGAACCAGATCGTGGCGGCGGGCAAGCTGGGGCAGGCGCCGGTGCCTGAGGGGCAGCAGTTCGTCTACACCATCCAGAGCAAAGAGCGGCTGTCCGACCCGGAAGAATTCGGTCAGATGATCATCCGGGCACGCCCTGGAGGTGGGTTCCTGCGCCTTGCCGATATCGGGCGTATCGAGCTGGGGTCCCGCTCGTATACCTCGACCGCGAAGCTAAACAATCAGGACACGGCGTTTGTGGTGATCTACCAGCTACCGGATGCCAATGCCCTGGATGTTGCAGAGCGCGTGAAACAGGTGGTGAACGAAGCCGCCACTTCCTTTCCGGACGGTGTCTCCCATTCCATCCTTTACGACACAACCGAGTTCATCACCCGGTCCATCGACGAGGTGATCGTCACGCTCTATCAGGCGATCGGTCTGGTCATCCTGGTGGTGTTTCTGTTCCTGCAGAACTGGCGGGCCACGCTCATTCCGTCCGTGGCGATTCCGGTTTCACTGATTGGTACCTTCGCGGTGATGGCGGCGCTGGGATATTCCATCAACACCATCACCCTGTTCGGCCTGGTGCTGGCGATCGGCATTGTGGTCGACGACGCCATCGTGGTCATCGAGAACGTTGAGCGGATTTTGCAGGAAGAGAAGCTGCCGATCGGCGAGGCGGTCACCAAGGCCATGGAAGAGGTCACCGGGCCAGTGATTGCCACCACGTTGGTGCTACTGGCGGTGTTCGTGCCGGTGGGCTTTATGCCGGGGATAACCGGCGAACTGTACAAGCAGTTTTCCGTGACCATTTCGGTGGCCGTGATCATCTCCTCCATCAATGCCCTGACCCTGAGCCCCGCGCTCTGTGTCTCGCTACTCGGCAGTGGCAGTCAGTCGATCCGATGGCTCAGTTTCTTTGAGCGGGCCATCACTGCAGGAACCCGGGGCTACTCCGGCCTGGTGCGGAGGCTGCTTCGCAAGAGCGCCCTGGTGGCCATTGCGCTGGTGGTTCTCCTGCTGGGGACGGCCGGGCTGTTCAGATCCGTGCCAACGGCATTTGTGCCCCCGGAGGATCAGGGCTACTTGTTCGTGGACGTGCAGCTTCCGGATGCGGCGGCGCTGGAGCGTACCGATGCGGTGCTGGCCAAGGTCACTGGCATGGTGCTGGAGGACCCCGCGGTGACCGATTTTATTTCTGTGTCCGGGTTCTCCCTGCTCGGAGGCAGCGGGTCCAATAACGGCCTGGGCATCGTGATGCTGAAAGACTGGGAAGAGCGGGAAGAACCTGGCCTGGGGTTGAGGGAGGTCGTGCCGCGGCTGTACTCCGGCCTCTGGGCGGTCTCCGAAGCCCAGATCATGGTGTTCAATCCACCTCCGATTCCGGGCCTGGGTACTTCGTCGGGTTTTGATTACCGATTGCAGGACAACCTTGGGCGGGACGTTGCCGAACTGGCGCAGGTGATGAATGGCCTGATCTTCGAGGCCAATCAGCAGGCCTCGCTCTCCAGGGTATACAGTACCTATCGCGCCAATATTCCCCAGTATCTCCTTGAGGTGGACCGCAACAAGGCCAAGGCGCTGGGCATCCAGTTGTCCGATATCTTCTCCACACTGCAGACCCAGCTGGGGTCGCTGTACGTGAACGACTTTACCCGCTTTGGCAAAAACTACCGGGTGTTGCTGCAGGCGGAGGGTGAGTTCCGGCAACGGCCGGAAGATCTGTCGTTTTATTACGTTCGCAACCAAGACGGCGCCATGGTGCCGCTGACCACACTGGCTTCGCTGCGGCCGGTGCTTGGACCTTCCAGCATCCAGCATTTCAACCTCAAACGGTCGGTGACGATATCCGGCGAAGCCGCCACCGGCTTTGCCAGTGGCGATGCCATAAGCACCATGGAAGCGCTGTCGGAGAATCTGCCGCAGGGGTATGAATTCAGTTGGGCCGGGCAGAGCCTGCAGGAAATTCAGGCGGGGAACCTCGCCATCGTCATCTTCCTGCTGGCAATCGTCTTCGTGTACCTGTTTCTGGTGGCCCAGTACGAAAGCTGGAGCCTTCCGTTCGCGGTTATCGGCGCCGTGCCCCTGGCCATCTTCGGCGCGCTGGCGGGCCTCTGGCTGGTAGGGCTTGCCAACAATATCTACGCGCAGGTCGGGCTGGTGCTATTGGTGGGGCTGTCCACCAAAACGGCCATCCTGATTGTGGAATTTGCCATGCAGCTGAGGCAGTCAGGGCTCAGTGCGGAAGAGGCCGCCAACAAGGCGGCCGTGCTGCGTTTCCGCGCGGTGCTGATGACCGCACTGTCGTTCGTACTTGGCGTGCTGCCGCTGGTGCTCGCCAGCGGAGCAGGAGCGGCCAGCCGCATCAGCCTGGGTATCACGGTGCTGAGCGGGATGCTGGCGGCGACCATTTTTGGCACCCTGCTGGTGCCGATTTTCTACAAATGGATTCAGTCACTGAGAGACCGGCGGGCGCGCCGGCCACACGCGTCCTAACCCACAAACATCTTCTTCGCCAATGGCAGCCCCTTAAGGCCACTGACCGCAACGGTGGCCAGCAGACCGCCGATCATGGCCCCGGCCACGCCGCAGGTCATCACATCCTGACCGGTCAGGTACAGGCCGGGAATGCGGGTTTTCGGTTTCAGCCAGTCCTGCTCGAAACGGCTGGGCGTGTGGTTCAGGCCATAGATCTCGCCCTTGCTGTAGCGGCAGAAATAGTCGGTGGACAGCGGCGTGGACAACTCGTAGTAATCCACCTTGCCCTCAAGATGCGGGAATTTTTCGTACAGCTTGGCCAGCAATCGCTGGGCATAGGCTTCCTTTTTCGCCTCGTACTCGTCGCCGCGCTTGCCCCAGGTTTCATCGGCCCAGTCTGCGTACCAGTCGTAAGGCCCCGGTGCGACAATCTCGATGGTGGCCCGCCCGGGGTAACGCTCTGCGAAACTCGGGTCCTTGGCGGAGGGGAACGAGATGTACGTCAGGGGTATGTCGTTCTGCTCCGGTGAGGCGATGAAGTCGCTGACCTGTTTCTCGTAGTGGGTGCCGGGGTAGATCCAGTAGTTGGTTTTCGGCAGTTCGAGATTCTCGGCGGTATCCTGAAGGCCGATGTACAGGCAGTTGCTGGCCATGGAGCGTTCCACGGTTTTCAGTTTCTGTTGATAATACTCCCGGTGTGGCGCGGACTCCGGAAGCAGCCTGTCGAAGGTGTTGAACACGCCCGCGTTGCTGATCACCAGCGGGGCACGTACCTCGGCGCCGTCCGCCATGCGCACACCGACCGCCTTGCCGTTTTCAATCAGGATTTCCTTTACGTCGGCGTAGGTGAATACCTCGCCGCCGCTTTGCTGGATAACCGGAATGATGGTCTTGGCCATTTCCGATGCGCCACCCACGGGGTAATAGCCACCGTAAAGATAATGGCGGGCAATCAGCGCGTGGATGATGAAGCTGGATTCTGCCGGCGGCAGGCCGTTATCCCCCCATTGGCCGGTCAGCACCGCAATCAGCTCCTGGTTGCTGGTCAGGCTTTCCAGCACCTCGCGGGTGGGACGATTCAGGAATGAAGGCGCGGCACGGTTGACCAGCTTGCGCAGGGGGCCGGCAGCCAGGTCAGGCAGCACCTTGCCAATCACCAGTCCCGGCATGGCCTTGGCCACTTTGCGGAGGTAATCGAGGTAGGTGTCGATGGCCTGCGCTTCAGCGGGGAAGGCTTTCAGCAGTTCGGCTTTGAAATTGGCTGGCCCGGCCACCAGGTCCACATGGCGGTCGCCGATGAAGATGCGGTCAAAATGGGCATCCATGGGGGCCCACTTGAGCTGGCCGTCGGTGATGTGATCGAACAGCCGCTTGGTCAGGGTGTGGTCCGCGCCCACGTCACCAATATAGTGCACGCCCACGTCCCACTCGTAGCCGTTACGGTCATAGCTGTGGGTGAATCCGCCGGCGGTGTAGTGCTGCTCGAAGACGACCACTTTCCTGCCAAGCTTGCTCATGCAGGCGGAGGTGGTCAGTCCGCCGATACCGGACCCGATGACAATGGCGTCGTAGGGCCCTTCCAGCCGGTTGGCCCGATAGCGACGGCCGACACGAATAGTACTGGGTTTTGGGGTGCTCATGCTGTGGTGTCCTTGTGAGGTTGTTCTTGTTCAGAGAGGGAGCCGTCCAGCAGCAGGGTGAGAACGCCCTGGGCCAGTTGTGGTTCCGCATCCGCGCCGGGTAGGTGGCCATCAATGGTCAGTTGCGAAAGCCCATGCACCAGCGACCAGGCGGCAGCGGTCATCAGCGCCAGCGGCATGGGTTTGAGGTAACCCGCCTGCCGGGCCCGGGCAATGGTGTCTTCCAGTACCTGGAATGCGCCCTTGCCGGCGGCATCCAGGCGCGGGTGAATACCCCGGGGGAGCACCCGCCCGCCAAACATCAGTCGGTACAGGTTGGGATCGTCCTGGGCAAAGGCGACGTACACCAGCCCGATGTCAATCAGTGCCCGTCGCGGTTCGGACTGGTCAACCGCCAGAAGGCGTTCCCGCAGGGCTTTGAATCCGGATACGGCCAGGTCCGCAAGCAGGCTTTCGCGATCGGAAAAATGGCGGTAAAGGGCCGGCGCGCTGACGCCAATCTGTTTCGCCAGTGCCCTGAGGCTGATCGCGGTGTCGCCGTGTTCCCGCAAGGTGTCGAGGGCGAGCTGGTGTGCCTGTTGAGGCAGGTCGCCGTGGTGGTAGTTGAGGCGTGCTTTTGTGGTCATGAGTTATCACCGATAACATTGTTAATGGTGATAACATCACAGGCGTGCTCAGGCTGTCAAATGAATTTTTGGGGTCAGGGAATACGCGGCTTAGTGAGGGGTATAAAAGCAGGAAGGACGGTTTGAAAGGGAGGGCAGGCCGACCGGCCTGCCCCGGGCCCAACAAATCTCTACTGTGCGGTAATGACCTTCATAACCAGATTGCCGTCCTGGCGGATCGGACCGTCTTCCTTGGCGCCGAGGGTGTACTCGAAGATACCGGTTTTCATGCCGCCGTCCTCGCTATGAACCATCAGCATCAACATCTCGCCGGATTCCACTTCCTCGGTCAGAATGGCAGCGACGTCCATATTCTTGCCCTTCTTGATGGGAGCGTGGCCAACCACCGGTCCGGGTTTCATGGCTTCGTCGGTGCGGTGAACCACCAGCCAACCGTTCTTCTCGGCCATGATTTTTTTGGCGGTTACAGTGCCATCGGAGACGGACTGGTCATCCCCCCAAACGCCCACTTTGGCATCACTCATGGCCATGGCCGCGCCAGAGGTCAGGGCAGTGGAAACCAGGGCCGCTGTCAGAAATGCGTTCTTCTTGAAATGCTTGTTCATTACGCTCTCCTTGTTTTCGGTTGGCCCATCCTTTCGGTGTTTTTCAGATGGGTGTGCCGGGAGTTACGCATGTGCAGCCAAAAAGTTGCAGGTGAACGCATTTTTTCAGAGTTGATGGCCTGATTTACCTTCTCCGGTGGGATAGAGATAGCCATGAATTGCCGGCCCTGTTGGCTGTCCCGTCGGTGAGCCACCTTCGGGTTCAACGCTGATGCCAAACGTCGCTGCTTTCAGAAGCTCCGGATCGTATTGGCGAAGTGCCGATTCGTCGATGGTCATGTTGTTGGTAAGAACGCCCACAGAACGGGGGTTAGGGCCAAGTTCGTCGGCCTTGATCCACAGCTGGTAGGACCTTCCCTGAACCGGTTCAGCGGTCACCGGGCGAATGTTCAGTTGCCGGTTTTCAAGGTCCACGGAAAGCAGAAAGGCCGGCTGCTGGTCGTCATGCTGGAACACCGCGACAAACGATTGCGGCTCTTCGGCCGGTTGGAAGGCCAGAATGGCCACCAGCATCAGGGCCGCGGCGGACGCCACGGCGGTGCTCCATTGCCAGCGTCGCAGGCGGCGCGTCAGTTCGGTTACGGTTGCACCTTGCGTCACCGGGTTGGAGCTAACGGCCGAGGACTCCAGCTCATCCAGCCGCTTCTCGATACGGGCAAGGAGGTCGGGCCCGGGCTGGATGGGTTCCACTTCGTCCAGCAGCGGCGCCAATCGCGCCTCCCAGGCCAGAATCAATGCCTCGAGTTCGGGATCTTCATTGCGGCGTGTGGCAACAACACTGCGCTCCTCAGCTGGCAGCGTTCCCAGAACGAACTCCGCCGCCAGCGTGTCGAGATCGTTGTGGTCGGTCATGGTGCCAGACACCTTTTCAGTTGTTTCAGTGCGCGGTACAGCCAGGTCTTTACGGTATTCACCGGCTGATCGAAGTGGGCGGCCAGCTGGTCGCGGGACCAGCCATTCAGATACGCCAGGCGAACCATGTCCTGCCGGTCCTTTTCCAGTTCATCGAGGCACCGGTTCAGGCTCGCTACCGCCTGCTGGCCCTCGAGCTGTGCCTGTGCAGTCGGTTGCACGCTGGCAATCTGCTCAATGTCATCATCGCTCACGGTACGTCGTGCAGGATGCTTGCGCAGCTCGTCGATGGCGCTGTTGCGGGCGATGGACGCCATCCAGGCAATGGCAGACGCTCTGCCGGCATCGAACTGCGTCGCTTTCTGCCAGATCTTGATGTAAACGTCCTGAATAACATCATCTGCCCAGGCCCTGTCTCTCAGAATACGCAACACCGTGCCCAGAAGTTTCGGGGCGGTGGCTTCGTATAGACGGGCGAAGGCGGCGCGGTCGCGCTGAGCGACTTTGGCAATCAGCTTGCCAATGTCCTTTGACGTGAGGAGAAGCGCACCCTCCGGGTGGTCCGAAGGAGTGCGCTGTGCCTCGAAAGGCTTGGGTGATTCAGATTCCATACTTCGCCTGGGTTGTCGCTGGCGCTTCGGCCTGGAATCTGAAGATTGCCGGTTAAGAGTTGCTCAGGTCAAGGCGCTTTTCCGGAGCGCGGCGGCCAACCGCCAGCGCGGCATCCACGAGCAGGAACGCCAGAAGGCTCACACCCATCACCGGTGCAAACAGGCCCAGGCCAATCGCGGTGCCCGCCATGACCACCAGCGCCAGAGGCGGTGCTTTGGTCAGTTGGGTCCACACTCTGCGGGCAGTTGGCCTGTTTTGACCTGCCTGGGTGGGCCGTCGCAGCCACCACATGCGGTATCCCAGTACGATGATCACGCACAACGCCAGGGCGCAGGCGGCCACGAACAGCTGATTGGGCAGGCCGAACAGAATGCCCATGTGGGCGTCAATGCCCCAGCGGGTCAGTTTGGCGGCCATGGGAAAGGTCTCGAAATCCACCCGGTCGGTGACCGTCATGGAGTGGGGGGCGATCGCCACCATATCCACCTGGGTCGGCCAGCTGCCGTCAATTTCACGCACAACCCAGGCGCGGGTGGCATCCGCCGCGGGTTTGATCTCCAGCAGCCCGGCGTCAATGCCTGCCGCCCGGGCACGTTCCAGTACGTCGTCATAGGTGGTGGCGTTCTCACCGATGTGATCTCGCGCCGCCACAATCTGATTGGCTAGGGGTTGTGCCGTCGTGTTGTCACATTCCACCTGTTCGCCCGGGCGCTAGGACGTTCATTCTAGCCACTTTTTCACCTGATCGATAACAGTGTTCACCCGGTTTGGTACCGGCTGGTTACTTCGCACGCCCAGATACAGTGTCTCACTGACCGGGGTTGGCAACTCGTGAATCCGGATCCGGTGAGGTTTCTGGAATGCCGCTACCGCATGGGCCGGCAATACCGTAAAGCCCAGCCCCATGCTGACCGGCTCGAGTATCAGGCTGATCTGGTTGGAGAACCCTTTCAGCGTGAACTGCCCGATATGCTGAAATTCCTGGAAATTGGCACCGAGCAGCAGGGCTGCATGGTGAGCCCCGTCGGGGTGATCGATAAAACCGAGCGTCATCAGTTGGTCCCACCCGGGGGCAGAGACGCCGGCCGGAGTTACCAGCCGCAGCGGTTCGCTGGCGATGGCGCTGCAGCTTACCGCTGGGCGCGCAGCATGGCTGGTCATAAAGCCGACATCCACGCGGTGTTCTGCAATGGCGAGCGCAATGTCTGCGTTTGGCGCGAAGCGGTAGTCAATGACCAGGGCGGGATGTTGCCTCTGCAACTCAAGAAGATGAGGGTACAGCTTAAGCCCCACGCTGCCAGGCGACATGACCCGCACCAGACCTTCGTGTGGCGGGTCTTCGGTCACCCGTTGTTCGAGGCCGGAAAGCGCCAGCAGGATGGGTTGCGCCTCGTGGTACAGCCGCTGGCCTGCGTCGGTGAGAGAGAAACGTTTGCCCTCACGCACCAGCAAGGATTGCCCCAGCTGCGCTTCCAGCTTGCGAACATGCTGGCTGACGCCGGACTGTGTCATATGCAAGCGCTCTGCGGTGCGGGTGAAGTGACCCACGTCCACCAGCGTGCAGAAGCTGCGGAGCCAGGTGGTATTAATCATTACAAAGAATACTCGAAACCATGATAAATGATAATTTTACGTAATCTAATGTCGGTTGTAACCTGATTTCATCATCACTCAGGAGGACAGGTTATGAGTAACAACGTTTACCCCCGAAACTTTTCCCACATTGGCATTTCGGTGCCGGATCTTGAGAAGGCAGTGGAATTCTACACAGGCGTTATGGGTTGGTACCTGATCATGGAACCCACCGAGATCGTTGAAGACGACAGCGCTATTGGCGAGATGTGCACCGACGTGTTCGGGGCCGGGTGGGGCAGTTTCCGTATCGCACACCTTTCCACGGGCGACCGGATCGGGGTTGAGCTGTTCCAGTTCAGCAACCAGACCAACCCGGACAACAATTTCGAATACTGGAAAACCGGCGTTTTTCACTTTTGCGTCCAGGACCCGGACGTTGAAGGGCTGGCGGACCGGATTGTGGCGGCCGGTGGCAAGAAGCGAATGGCAAAACCCCGCTATTACTATCCGGGCCAGAAGCCGTATCGCATGATCTATATGGAAGACCCGTTCGGCAACATCGTGGAAATCTACAGCCACAGTTACGAGCTGATCTACAGTGAGGGCGCCTATTAGGGTGAGATCCTCAAAGGCAGTTGCTATTGTAGTGGGCGGTTTCCGGAAAATAAGGAGGTTTGTATGCCTGATCGCAAACCCGCGGTCATCACCGGTGCCTTGCCGATAACGATTCCGGCGGTCGATACGGTTATCGTGCGTCCAAGGCGGCATTGAATGCATTTGGCAAATCCCTGGCGATGGACCTACAGTCTAAAGGCATAGCCGTAGCACAGCTTCACCCCGGCTATGTGCAGACCCGCATGGTGAATTTTGGCGGTCTGATAACGCCGGAGGAGTCGGCAAAAGGTCTGGCAGAGCGTATAAGCGCCCTGAACCTGGAGAACACCGGCTCGTTCTGGCACAGCAATGGGGAAGAGCTGCCCTGGTAGTCGACACCGCCCGAAAGGGCGTCTGGGCAGTCCCTATACCTTCAAGCGGAGGCTTTCATGGAGCCGAAAGACATCGTGGCGCAGTTCATCGCTGATATTAACGACCAGCGCTTTGATGAGGCAAAGGCCTCACTGGAGACGGAAGGCTTTGAATACGTAGGTCCGAATATGCGCTTTCTGCGCCCGGATGACATGCTCGCCTACCAGTTCGGCATGGCGGCCATTCAGAAGGACCTGATTGTTCGGCAGCTCAGCGCCGACGGAGAGCACGTGTTCGCCATTCTGGACTACCGCACCCACTTTGAACCCATCGGAGACGTGCGGCTTGCGGTCTGGTTCCGTGTCCGGAACGATAAGATCCAGACGGTGGAAACCTTCTACAACGCCGCCGTGGTGGAGAACATGCTGGGTGGGAACCTGCCTTCCGCCGGCTGATGCCCGGGTTTTTCCGCTATTCCTCCACAATGACCGAGAAGCCGCCGTAGATCAGACGTTTGCCATCAAACGGCATGGGGTTCACGTCCGGCTTCAGGCGCGGGTCCTCCATAAGCCGGGGCATGGCCTCGTTACGTACCTCGCGGGAAGGCCACACCAGCCAGGAGAACACCACGGTTTCCTCCGGTTGGCACTGCACGGCCAAGGGAAAAGACGTCACCTTGCCTTCTGGTACATCGTCACCCCAGCATTCGACCATATTGATTACGCCGTACTCCTTGAACACCGCGGCGGCATCGGTGGCGTGCTTGATGTACTGGTCCTTGTTGGCAGTGGGTACAGCGGCTACAAATCCATCGACATAGCTCATGATTGTGCTCCTTGTTCAGTCTATCGGGGGCAGTTCCCGCACCGGCCGTACCTCGATGCTGCCGAAGCGCGCCGGCGGAATCCGGCTGGCCAGGTGCAGGGCTTCGTTCAGCTGGCGGGCTTCCAGCAGGTAGAAACCCGCCAGCTGTTCCTTGGTCTCCGCGAAGGGCCCATCTGAGATCAGCACTTCCTCGTCCCGTACCCGCACCGTGGTGGCAGTCTCCACCGGCTGCAACGGCTGTCCGGTCACGTAGTGTCCCTGGCTGGTCAGCCGTTCCACCCCTGCGACGCACTCCTGGTTGAGGTCGTGCCACTCCTGCTCGGTCATGGCGTTGATGATGCTTTCCTGGTAATAGACCAAGGCGACGTATTTCACGGGTTTTCCTCCCTGGGTTGTTTGTTGTGTTCACTGGTAAGTCGCGCAGCAAGGGTTCATATCGACACGCTGAATAAATTTCAGTTGGAATGTGCCAGCTCCGCAAGGCGGCGCTCCAGAAAACGCTGCTCCGGACCCTGAGACACCAGGGGCAGGGCCCGCTGGTAACACTGCCGGGCCTCATCAACATTGCCGGCCCTGCGGTGCAGGTCGGCGCGGGCCGCGTGGAACAGGTGGTAACCCACGACTACTTTTTCGCTGGCCAGTTCGTCCAGCAACTGCAGCCCCTGGGCCGGGCTGCCGTGCATGGCGACCGCAACGGCTCGATTCAGCGCGATTATCGGAGAGGGCTGTTGCCGGTAGAGGGCGTCGTACAGGCGAACGACGCGGCCCCAGTCCGTTGCCTGGGCGCTGTCGGCTTGCGCATGCGCCGCAGCGATGCTCGCCTGTAATGTGTAAGGCCCCATGGGTGTGCGAGCCAGCGCTGCTTCCAGCCATTGAAGGCCAGAGTGGATGTCCTCCCGCTTCCATAGCGTACGGTCCTGATCTTCCAGGATAATCAGCTCGCCAGCGGAATCCTGCCGGGCGTGCCGCCGCGAATGGTGCAGCAGCATCAGTGCCAGCAGGCCGAACACTTCACCCTCCGGCAGCAGCCGGGCCATCTCCTGCGCCAAACGGATGGCCTCGGCGGCCAGGCTGATATCCACCACCTGCTCGCCGTCACTGCGGGAGTAGCCTTCATTGAAGACCAGATAGATCACCCGCAGCACGCCAGGAAGCCGTTCGGGCAGTTCCTTCGGTTCAGGAACTTCATAGGGGATACCGGCCAGAAGGATCTTTTTCTTCGCCCTTACGATGCGTTGTGCGAGGGTTGCCGGTTTTTGCAGAAGGGCCCTGGCCACCTGTTCAGTGGTGAGCCCGCACATTTCACGGAGTGTCAGGGCGACCCGCGCCTCCAGTGGCAACGCAGGGTGGCAACAGGTAAACAGCAATCTTAGCTGATCATCCTGAAAGGTCTGCTCGCCGGGCTCGGGCAGGGCATCTTCGTCATCAGCGAGTAGATGGGCGTGTTGACGCGCGGTCTGCTTGCGGCGAATCTGGTCGATGCCACGGCGGTGCCCGGTGCGGATAAGCCAGGCAGTCGGGTTCTCCGGCGTGCCCTCGTCAGGCCACTGTCGCACCGCTGCGGTAAACGCCTCCTGCATGGCTTCCTCAGCCAGCGCAAAGTCCCCCAGCAGGCGAATCAGTGTCGCCAGCACCCGGCGCGATTGCTGGCGATAAAGCTGGCCTATCCATGCGTCATCCCTGATCATGCGGGCTGTCCCTGTTCTGGCTTACTGACACTGCTCAAGCTGGGCGCTGATAAAAACCCCGGCCCGGGTCATTCGGTCATTGTAGTCTGCCATCGGCTGAGGTTTTCAGCTGCCGACCTGACCCCGAATGTGGTCGATCACCAGACCGTGCTCGTGCTCGGGGCTGAACATCACAATGTCGGTGTCTTTCTCGGCGCGAACACTGTGCCCGGGCGGCCAGTAGAACAGATCACCGCTGCGGGAGGTTTCCTCGCTGCCATCCAGGTAAAGAGCCGTGATTTCGCCGTCCACCACGTAACCCCAATGAGGGCTCTGGCAGCGGTCGCCCTCCAGCCCGTGCAAAAGCTCGGTGATATCGGTGCCGGCACCAAAGGAGAAGTATTCCGCACCCATCGTGTTGTAACCGGATATATCACCAAAACCGGTTTGCTGCCGCGCCTTTGCTCCGGGTACGTCTATCCGAACGGGAATGTCGTCTTTTGCGATGTGCATGGTGACTACCTCCGTGTCGATTCGGGTGTGAATGAACCCAATGGGTGTGACTGTTCTGTGGGTTGAAAGTTCGTAAGGGGTTTGCCCCGGTCCTGACTGTGATCAGGTGGCGCGGGAAGACGAAGTTCGCGAAGGTGCAGGCGTTGCCTACGAAGTGTCACAGCAAACGGATGTAAGCGCTCAAGAGGGCACGACCGTGGTCCAGAAGAAGGTCTAGACTATGCAGTGAGGATGGGGGTTGAAAGAACCCTGCACTGACCTAAAGTGGTATTCGTAGGGAAACGAAAACTCATCATGCGCAGTCAGGCATATATCAGCTGGAGACAAACCATGGTAAATGCGCGCGAATGGAAAACAGAGCGAGAACAATACGAAGCGGCCTGGGCCAGGTATCAGGACGTGGCGGAGCGGATCGATGCCGCCTATGAAGATCTAGACAGCGGTACCCAGGATCAGGCACCGGCAGAAGAAGACCTGGCCGAACTGCAGGAAGCCTGGAAGGAGCTCGAGTCTGCTCGCCAGCGTGTTGGTGAGTACATGAATCAGTTCCACGAGCACCAGATGACGCAGGGTAAGACGGTGCGAGGTTAGCTTTGTGCCATGATCCCGGCCTGCAGTTTCTGGCCGGGAGCTTGGCGAATTCTCTCTGCACACCACCACTGGTCCACATGACCTGAGTCGACCGTGGGTCATGGCTAACGTTAACGCGAGCATCGCGGTGGCTTGTGACCATTAACGTGTCCCGCACTCTCCCCTTGGCCCAAAAATTCTCCCCGACCCTCGTTTAGGACAACGGACGTACGCTTCAAACACTTTATTCTGTGCGCAGCACCTGATGACAAGAATTCGAGGGATGTGCGCATGAAGAAGTGGGCTTTATTGCTGTCAGCGATGGCGTTGGCCGGTTGTGGTGGTTCGGACTCGTCCACGGCGGAGGAGCCGAGCCCCTCGCAAGCAGTGTTGGGAGATGATGCGGTTGCGCCGGACGAACCCTCCACATCTCAGCGCCTGGTGCCGACCCAGCCTGAGAATCTCGACACCCGTTGTGATGACGCGCAGGCTGTTAGCCCAGTGTGGGCCAATTGTGAAGCAACGAACTACGCGAGAACCCTGGATGCGTTAACGGAGCAGGTGTCCATACCGTTCCAGCGCCGTTATCTTGAGCAAACGCTGGCCAATGTTGAGGAACTGGTGCTGCGCTCCATTCTCGACCCGTCGTGGTTGCTGTCTCTATCACTGAATACTCCGCTTACACCACTGTGTGCGACTTATGGTCTCCCCTGTACCGGTGATCCTTATCGTTACCCAGAGGCAAACGGGCCGGATGGGAAAGGCTTTTACGAGAATGAAGCGGATGTCACCGAGGTCGTGTTCTATGACCAGGGTTGCGCCCGGCTGTCGGGAACCCTTTGGGTGCCAAAACACGCCGCTGCGGAAAACCCTGTGCCGACCATAGTGATCACCAACGGGTCGGTGCAGGCGCCGCAAACCGCATACAGCTGGGCCACGCAGGCGCTGGTACGGGCCGGGTATGCCGTGTTCACCTATGACCCAAGGGGACAGGGACGCTCAGACTTTCAGACACCGCTGTTGGAGCAAGGCAGCAATCTGAACCCCAGAGTATTTTGGGAAGGGCAGGTGGACGCTATCGATTTCTTCAGGTCCACGCCACGTCGTCGTTACCCCCATTCGCTAACTTGCGGTGGTTCATCACCTACCGAGGTCTATCACCATAATCCGGAATGGTCTCGCCTGGATCACTCGCGCCTTGGTATTGCCGGGCATTCCCTTGGGGCCATTGGCGTGTCGGTGGTTCAGGGCTACGGTGCGCCTGGCGCGGAGCGCTGGCCTGGGCTGATGGATGATAACAACCCGGTGGAGGCGGTAGTCGCCTGGGATAGTTTGATAACGCCTACGGGTGAGGGCCTCACAACGGCTTCGAACCTGCAGCTACCTGCCCCGTTATACGACGTGATATTGCTGGCTATCACTCAGGGCGTTCTTCCGGGATTCAAGCCCAGAGTGCCTGCCATGTCGTTCTTTGCCGATTATGGATTTGCGCCGGTTCCCTACCTGGCGCCACCGGATCCTGGTGGCGGCAAGGTCGCATTCGAGGCGTGGAAAAGCGCCGGCGTTCCCGTCTATACGCTTGGTTTCCAGGGCACGACACATTTTGATTTCTCCCTGTTGCCGCAATTTCCCGCCACGTCCTGGTGCCCGGATGTATCCGGGAATGCCTGCTCAGGCGGGTGGGGAAGACCCTCTATTACGTACTATACCGTGGCATGGTTTGATCGCTGGCTAAAGGAGCCGGGTGAGCCGGGTTACGACGATGCGGATGAGCGGTTGATTGACGACGCGCGAACAGGCGGGGCTGACAGGATGAGCTTTCATTACCACTCGGCGCGCGCCTACACCGATCGCAACGGCGGTCGCCAGCATTGCGAAAGTATCCGCAGCGGGTGTGGTGATTAGCCCGAAAACTCGAATACCATTGCTAACGGCTTTCCGGCTCCAGGATTCACTGCATAGGCCCTACGCCGTAATTCCACTACCGGTATCCGTGATTCCCCATTATGCTGGGGGAAAGACATCCGCCGAAGATGTAAGTGGCCTTGCCGATGCCTGTTGACCTGAAAACGATATTCCCCAAATTGATCAACCTGCTGCTCGATACCGTGTTCGTGGTGGATGAGCACGGTACGATCGTCTACGTCAGTGATGCCTGTGAAGAACTTTTGGGCTACGCCGCGCGGGAGATGATCGGGACAACCATCTTCGATTACGTTTTGCCCGAGGACCTTGACGCTACTCTGGAGGAAGCGGCCAGGGTGACCAGTGGTAAACGTCAATTGAACTTCGAAAACCGTTACCGGCACCGCGATGGCAGAGCCGTCCATATTCTGTGGTCTACCAGCTGGTATGAACAGGATCGGCTTAGAATTGGGTTGGCTCGGGATGTCACCGCGCTGAAACAGGCCGAGCTGCACCTGCGTTTCTTGGCCCACCACGACCCGCTTACCGGCCTGACCAACCGATCCCTGTTTTCCGACCGCCTGGAAACCGCTCTTCACACCGCCGACCGACACAACACCGGTCTGGCCCTATTGTTTCTCGATCTGGATGACTTCAAGCCGATTAACGACCAGTTCGGACATGAGATGGGCGACCAGTTGCTGGTTCAGATGGCTCGGCGGCTGGAGCAATGCACGCGCGATACCGATACGGTAGCGCGCATGGGTGGCGATGAGTTCACGGTGCTGCTGACGGGCATCGACAACCACGTCAGCCTGGCCACAGCAGTCGACAAGATCCGCGCTACGCTCGCCGAGCCATTCAGACTGGGCGACCGGTCGGTGTCCGTTTCCTGCAGCATCGGGACCGCCCTCTACCCTGAGGACGGCCGAACAGCCAGCGCGCTGCTCAGTTGCGCGGACGGGCGTATGTACGATCACAAGCGAAGGCAGAGTACCGCGACCACACTCTGAGCAAAGCTCTCAGAGGGTCTGCAGCTATGCTACGGTAATCAGGAAAATAGATCTTTGGCTACCAGCTGCCCTACTTGTTCAGTTGCATCGAGCCGTGCCTATCCGGCGGGGGCAGGTTGGGTAACATGGACTCCACGTCAATAATGTGGTTAGCGAAAAAAGCTTCCGCTGCCTCAATCAGAGCCGTCTCGGTTTTGAGGATGCCAAGATAGACCGGCCATTCGGCGTCGATCAGTTCCGTGCTGTAACGGTCCGGATCGACGTCCACCAGCAGTGCCAGAAACCGGAACTCCATGTCGTTCATGACGATGTAATCGCACCGTTTGTGCAGAAACATGTCCAGCATCTGCTCGGCATTGTACCCGTTATAGCGGACCAGTTCGGTACCGATCCTCCGCTCGAGTCGATCACTGTAAACAAACCATTTGCGCAGGCAGATGCTGCCCTGAAGGTCATCGAAGGAGTCCGGTTGTCGGCCAGGTTGCGCGAACACACGGTCGCGCCAGGTTAATACCGGCCCGACGGTGTGAATCCGGTCCGGCAGCGGCATCCATCGCGGGCTGGCGAAAACCGCGTTGGCCAGTTCTGCTTCCAGGGCCCAAGCCTGTCGTTTGCGTGGCGTTGGATGGAAGTCGGCTGCGATACCGGTCTGCAGGGTGAACTCATCCATCACCTCGACCAGAATGCCCTTGTTAAGGCTGTTACCGTAATAAAACGGTAGAAAGCCTTCATCTGACCCCATAATCTTGAGCGATTGCGACGAAACTGGAAGACACCAGAATGCTGCGATGAGCAGCAGGGCTAATCTCATTGGGTGCTGCTCCCATTAATTAATCCGGGTAGACAGGCGCTTGTACGACGTTGTCGTGGCGCGTTAGCACGCCCGCCTGACTTGTTTGGGATAGCATGCTTGGATCGCCACTCGCGGAGGCACCATGACTACCAAAACATTAAACCACCTATGCTCCCAGATTTCGACTCGCTCCAAGTCGGAACGTGCAGCGCTGGCTCGGGAGCTCAAATCTTCTCCGATCGTTATGGCCCAGCCACCTCGTACTTGCATGAGTTTGCTATAGTGTATTTTTTTACCGCTTCAAGGAAGAACGACTGGTGAAAACAGCGATACCGCAAGATCAACGTTATTCAGGTAAATCCTCCCGCCTACCTGAGCCCGCAGAGCCCGAAGAGATTGTTGTGTATCATTGGGGGCGCATCTTTGCTGCGCTTTTCGTATTGATTCTGGTAGTGGGAGGCATAATCTGGGGCGCTTTAGAGATCTTTGGCACCGGCGAGCAAAAGGAAGCGCTGGCAGAGAATCAGGAAGTGGAGTCGCCTTCTCTCCCGTCGGTATTTGTCGACCAGCCCGCGTCCGCCCAGCCTGCATCTATCGAGTTACCAAAGACCGCATCAAGTGATTCCAGTGTAGAACCTGCCTCCCCTCAGTTGGCCAGTGAAGTGAGCGAACCGGTGTCATCAGTAGGCCCCGCCTCCCTTCCGGCGCCGGCTGCAGGAGTATCCGAACCGTCCCGGGAAGATGCTGCCTCCATCAAACTACTTTCTGATCACCTGCTCCGGGCGCAACTGAGTACCGGCCTGGAGGGAAAAGAGCCAATTGACGACATCCCGAACGTTTTGACGATGGACAGTGACGGACTGATTCGAATTTACCTTTTTACCGAAATCCAGGGCATGGAAGGTCAGTTGCACTTCCACGACTGGTACCTGGAGGATGAACGGGTTGCGCGGGTGGAAATTAGCCCGTCGGTTGACCTCATGCGCGCATCCTCAGCCAAGTATATCGACCGACACATGGTGGGAGACTGGCGAGTTGAGGTGGTCACTGAGGAAGGCGAGCTTTTGGCCAAAGGGGAGTTCTCTGTTCTGCCTCTCTAACCGTCGTTGGAAGCAGAACGGGCGCAAGGTAGAAGGTGAAGCACTATGGGGCCGGAATGGGATTCACCCCAAAGTAAAGCCGGTTGCTAACCCAATACTATTCCGGGATTGTTTCTTCGGACGGAGGAGGCAACGAGCTTTAACGCCATGCCCAGCGGCCGGTTTTTGGAGGGCAGCGTAACAAACCGGTCCGACTGACGCTACTTGTTAGTTTCTATATGATGTTGCACATACTTTTCTGTCACCTCTAAAAACTCTTTTACATGGGGAGAGAAAGAGATAAGAGCCCGTATTTCATCATGGCTAACAGGCGTATAAGCTTCATGACATATACGGTGCCTTAGCTCAAACAGGGTGCTCAGGTTATTAAAAAGCCATGAATCTTTTTCATTGTCACTAAGTGGGAACAGCTCCACCCTTATATCCAAATCTTTTCGCCATTTCTTAAAGCTCTTAAAGAAGTCCTCCCCCAATATTTGGGTCATATTAGAGCCGATATCTTCAATATTATTTACTTTTAGAAGATGAGATATGAACTCACCTATCGTTAACCGGTTTGCTTCGAGATCAACAGCGGTTCTAAGGCTGTATTTTATATCAAACTTAGCCGCATTATCTTTATATATGGTATCCACATCTATAAGCTTTGCAAACAAAATCCTGAAGAAACTCTCAATGCAAGCAACAAGACCAACTGGCACATATTTTATGCCTTCGAGAAAGGCTGGGGCAAACACCTCCAACTCTGACTCTATCTCTTCGTTATCAGAAAATCCGCCAACCAAAGCTTCTTCGTAAAAATTCTCTAGCAAGCTAATATTATATATTCTGTCATAGATTCTATTAAAGCCATCCAATGGTGACTTTAAATGCCTTTTCTTTTCGAGAATTTCAAGAACGTAGTCTCTTTTTTTCATCGTCTTATAGTCAACTTATAAAAACTAACGCTGGGCGCAGCGGCCGATTTGTTGCGCGCAGTGCGACAAATCGGTCCGACTGGCGCCACTTATTAGGGCTTGTAGATAGACTCGTTATGGTAGTCAATGAATTGATCTGATATCTGATGTTCCTGCTTCGTGCGAATATCATCGGCACGAAGCTTAATCGCCCCATAATCTAATTGAGCATGGTGGTTTGGGCAGACACAAATCATATTTTCAATCACATCCGGCCCATCATGGGGCTGCCCCAATGGTTTAATGTGGTGAACCTCGGCGTACTTTTTCCCAGCAGGCATGCTCAATGCAATACCACAAAGCTGACACTCATACCCATGGATTAGCTTCACTCTGTAGGATAAAGCGGTATCTCTTATTATTCTCGATATAGAAATGTCTTCCCTATCGGGAGCTTCCAAATCGGATGGAACCAAATCAAACTTTTCTGCGAGATAAGGGGACCAGTCAAAGCTCTTAGCGCTTCTTATCTGTTCCGCCCACCAATCGTAATCTCCCTCTTCTTTACCAAACAAATGAAAATATCCTTTGCCTGGTTCAAGGGTAGAGAGACTGATAATCAATCCAGTTATGCCAGGAAATCCGTTGGCCTCTGTCCAATCTGCTAAAGCTGATAGTCCTTGCGGCTTTAGACTTTCTCCCCACTTTTCCCTTTGCTGATCAAGCCCCAGCAGATCATGACATTTCTTATAGCCAATGTATGTCTCAGGTCTTCCGGGTACAGCCTTATCAAGTCTTGCTACTAGCAATGAAAGTAAGTTTCTTCCTTGGACATCCAGCTCCATGAAGCTGTCTCCTTATTGTTTGCCCTAACAGCAGTTAGATAGCGGTCACATCGGCGACAAAACTTTGACCGCTTCATTATCCCGCTTTAGTTCGTAAGCTAACCACTAAAATGGCCATTAAATCATGTCTCTGCAAAGGTAGGGGGCAGCAATTCTGTACTATCGTACCGCAATAACGAAGCGCGCTTCATGTTCCCTTTTCTCTAGAAGCGTATACGCCGAGTACACAAAGCACAAACCCCGACGTATAGCCGGGGTCTGAAGGTAGAGTTAATGAAGGGGAAGGGGCTTACTTCCTCAACCCCATCTCCTCAATAGAAATCTCCCGCATCTTGAACTTCTGAATCTTCCCGGTGACCGTCATCGGGAAGGCATCCACAAACTTGTAGTTTCTGGGGATCTTGAAGTGGGCGATTTTGCCTTTGCAGAATTCCCGCAGTTCGTCGCCGGTGACCGGGTCAGCGTCCGGGGCCAGTTTTACCCAGGCGATCAGTTCTTCACCGTACTTGTCATCGGGGATGCCGGTTACCTGCACTTCCTCGATGGCGGGGTGGGTGTAGAGGAACTCTTCGATTTCTTTCGGGTAGATGTTCTCGCCGCCGCGGATGACCATGTCTTTGATGCGGCCGACGATCTGGATGTAGCCGTCTTCGTCCATGGTGGCCAGGTCGCCGGTGTGCATCCAGCCGGCGTCGTCGATGGCTTCGCGGGTTTTCTCGTCGTTATTCCAGTACTTCAGCATCACGCTGTAGCCACGGGTGCAGAGCTCGCCGATTTCGCCGCGGGGCACCACATTGCCGGTGCCGGGGTCGACGATCTTGGTTTCCAGGTGGGGCTGGGTGCGGCCCACGGTGGTGACCTGTTTCTCGAACGGGTCGAGGGAGCTGGTCTGGGTGGACACCGGGCTGGTTTCGGTCATGCCGTAGGCGATCTGAACTTCTTTCATGTTCATTTTGCCGTTGACCTTTTTCATCACTTCCGCCGGGCAGATGGAGCCGGCCATGATGCCGGTGCGCAGGCTGGAGAGGTCGTAGGTCTCGAAATCCGGCTCCGCCAGTTCGGCGATGAACATGGTGGGCACGCCGTACAGGGCGGTGGCTTTTTCCTGGTGCACGGCCTGCAGCACGGACTTGGGCTCGAAGCCTTCACCCGGGTAGATCATGGTGGAGCCGTGGGTAATGCAGCCCAGGTTGGCCATGACCATGCCGAAGCAGTGGTACAGGGGCACGGGAATCACTAGCCGGTCTTTTTCGGTGAAGCGCTGGCTCTCGGCCACAAAGTATCCGTTGTTGAGGATGTTGTGGTGGGTGAGGGTGGCGCCCTTGGGGTTGCCGGTGGTGCCGGAGGTGAACTGGATGTTGATGGGGTCATCGAACTGCAGCTGGCTCTGTACCTTGTCCAGGTCCGCCTGGGTGACGTCGCCGGCGAAGCCGAGGAATTCGGCCCAGGTCCACATGCCGTCGTGTTTGTCTTTGTCCAGGTTAATCACGGCGCGCAGCTCGGGTACTTTCTGGGCCTTGAGCTTACCGGGGGTGGCGGCTTTCAGCTCCGGTGCCAGCTCATAGACCATCTTGCGATAGTCGGAGGCCTTGAAGCTGTCTGCGGTAACCAGCACCGATACACCGGACAGGTTCAGGGCGTAATCCAGTTCGTGCACGCCGTAGGCCGGGTTGATGTTGACCAGGATGGCGCCCACTTTGGCAGTGGCGAACTGGGTAACGGTCCACTCATAGCGGTTGGGGGACCAGATGCCCACGCGGTCGCCCCGTTTCACGCCGATAGCGAGGAAGGCGCGGGCGGCTTCGTTGACCTTGTCCACGAACTCTTTATAGGTCCAGCGGATGTCCTGGTGCAGGGCGACCAGGGCTTCGGTGTTTGGATATTTCTCGGCGGTGCGGTCGAGCATTTCGCCGATGGTCATGCCCAGCAGCGGGGTTTCTGAGGTGCCGCTCGTATAACTTGGATAGTAGCTCGGTAGAGTGTTGCTCATGTTCTCTGCCTCCGTTGTTTTTGTAATTTGAAACGTTGTCGTCGAGGGCGAGCAGTGTGTGCCTGCTAGCGGCTCTGGCTGTGATACTCCGGGTTCGGTTGCATATCGCTGGCGATGGCCACGCGATTGGTCATGTTGTAGAAGCCGATCAGATTGCTGAGGTCCCAGATGGCGGTATCGCTGAGACCGGCGTCCCGGAGGGCCTGAATGTGTTCTTCGCTGGTGGTGGCCGGCGAGCGGGTCAGGTGCGAGGCGAAATCCAGCATCGCCCGCTGGCGCTGGTCGAGTTTCGCGGTGCGATAGTTCATCACCATGTGTTCGCCCAGCTGCGGGTCGCCGCTCAGCACCCGAACGGCGGCACCGTGGGCCACCAGGCAGTAGAAGCATTTGTTCTCGGAGGAAACCACCACGGCCACCATTTCCCGCTCCAGCTTGGTCAGTTCGCCTTCGCCGAGCATCAGCTCGTTGTAAAGCCGGGTGAAGCCTTCCAGTTGTTTCAGGTTTTGGCTGTAGGCGGTGAGTACGTTCGGGATCATGCCGAGTTTTTCCTGGCAGATCTGGAAGTACTTCTGGGTGTCTTCCGGCAAGTCGGTGATTTCGGGGATCGGCAGATCCAGGGCCACTACGTTCTTGTTCTTGTTCATTAACACTGTCCTTCGAGCGCCTGCCCGACTTTTGAGCCGTTGTGCCGCTTCAGTTGGCTGCTGATCCAGTCGCCGGTGGCAACCAGCTTGTTCAGGTCCACGCCGGTTTCAATGCCCAGTCCGTTCAGAAGGTATAGCACGTCTTCGGTGGCTACGTTGCCGGAGGCGCCTTTGGCGTAGGGGCAGCCGCCGAGGCCGGCGACGGAAGCATCGATGACGAAAACGCCTTCTTCCAGCACGGCGTAAAGGTTGGCCAGGGCCTGTCCGTAGGTGTCGTGGAAGTGCGCGGCCAGTTTCTCAATGGGCACCTCGGCCGCGACGGCTGCCAGCATGCGTTTGGCTTTTAGCGGGGTGCCTACACCGATGGTGTCGCCCAGGGAGATCTCGTAGCAGCCCATGTCCGCCAGGGCTTTGGCCACTTTGGCCACCTGTTCCGGGGCGATGTCACCCTCGTAGGGGCAGCCCAGCACGGTGGATACATAACCCCGCACCGGAATGCCGGCTTTGCCCGCGGCTTCCATCACCGGCGCGAAGCGGTCGAGGCTTTCGGCAATGGAGCAGTTGATGTTCTTCTGGCTGAACGATTCCGAGGCCGCCCCGAACACGGCGACTTCGTCCACGCCGGCCGCCAGGGCGTTTTCGAAGCCCTTGAGGTTGGGGGTGAGCACGGAGTAGCGCACACCGGATTTACGGTTGATGCCGGCCATTACCTCGGCAGCGTCGCCCATTTGCGGCACCCATTTCGGGGAGACAAAGCTGGCAGATTCGATGTGGGTGAGGCCGCAGTCGGCCAGGCGGTCGATCAGCCCGGTTTTGATCGCGGTGGCGATAACGTCACCGGGCTCATTCTGCAGGCCGTCCCGGGGGCTCATTTCCACCAGCCGTACCTGTTTGGGAAAGGCCATGTTACGCCGCCTCCTCGTCGCTGGTTTCGATGGCGATCAGCTCCGCACCTTCGGACACCTGGTCGCCCTCGGCGTAGAAGATGTCGGTCACCACGCCGTCGGCCGGGGCCTTGATGGCGTGCTCCATTTTCATGGCTTCCATGATCACCAGGGTCTGGCCGGCGGTGACCTTGTCGCCCACCTTTGCCTGGATGGCGACCACCGCGCCGTTCATCGGTGCGGCCAGGCTGCCGTCGCTGCCCATTTCCTCGGCGCCAAAGGTTTCCCGGAACACGTCACACTGGAAGGTGTCGCCCTCGTAGAACAGCACCAGCCGGTGATTGTGCAGGTTGCCGTGCACGCTGATGCGGTGGCCGTTGATGACGGCCTGCAGGTAGTCGTCGTCCAGCCGGCAATTGAGGTGGTAGATGCTGCCGCCCACCATCACCTGATAACGGTCGTCCCGTTCCAGAATCTTGAGTTCGTGCACCTCTTCGCCCACCAGCAGGTGCATGGGTTGGGCGTACTCGGAATTCATGCGCCAGCCGTTCTGGCGGCCGAACGGCGACCAGGGATCGGTGCTGACCACTTCACGGGATTTACGCTGTTCCAGCAGGAAACCAGCCGCCAGTACCAGCCCTTTGTGCAGGTCGAGGCGGGATTTGGGGAACAGCAGGTCCCGGTGGTCTTCAATGAAGCCGGTGGTCAGGTCCGCTTCCCGGAACGGCTGGGCGTCGGCCAGCGCGTGCAGGAAGCGGATGTTGGTTTTCACCCCAGCGATGCGGTAATGCTCCAGCGCCTGCACCATGCGGTTGATGGCCTGGTCGCGGGTTTCGTCCCACACGATGAGCTTGGCGATCATCGGGTCGTAGTGGATGCTGATGTCGTCGCCTTCGGTGACGCCAGTATCCACCCGTACATGGGCGCTCTCATCCGGCGTGCTCAGGTAACGCAGGTTGCCGGTGGCGGGCAGGAAGTCCTGATCCGGGTCTTCGGCGTAGATGCGGGCTTCCAAGGCGTGGCCGCGGGTTTTCACCTGAGACTGTTCCAGCGGCAGCGGGTCGCCCCAGGCCACTTTCAGCTGCCATTCCACCAGGTCCTGGCCGGTGACCATCTCGGTGACCGGGTGCTCTACCTGCAGGCGGGTGTTCATTTCCATAAAGAAGAAGGAGCCGTCCACGTCATAGAGGAATTCCACGGTGCCGGCGCCCACGTAGTTGATGGCCTGGGCGGCTTTGACGGCGGCTTCGCCCATGGCCTTGCGGGTGTCGTCACTCAGACCCGGGGCGGGAGCTTCTTCCAGAACTTTCTGGTGGCGGCGCTGCACGGAGCAGTCGCGTTCGGCCAGGTACACACCTTTGCCGCTCTTGTCGCAGAACACCTGGATTTCCACGTGGCGTGGCTGGGTCAGGTAGCGTTCGATGAGCATGTCGGGGTTGCCGAAGGCGTTCTTCGATTCCCGCTTGGCGGCGGCCAGGGCGTCGTCGAAGTCTTCCATGCGATCAACCACGCGCATGCCTTTGCCACCACCACCGGCGACGGCTTTGAGCAGCAGCGGGAAGCCGCACTTTTCGGCTTCCTTGCGCAGGGTGTCCGGAGACTGGTCGTCGCCGTGGTAACCCGGCACCAGCGGCACGCCAGCCTTTTCCATAATCGCCTTGGCGGCGGATTTGGAGCCCATGGCCGCGATGGCGGAAGAGGGCGGGCCGATGAACACAATGTTGTTGGCTTCACAGGCTTCGGCGAACTGGGTGTTCTCGGACAGGAAGCCGTAACCCGGGTGAATGGCCTGGGCGCCGCTTTCTTTGGCCACCTCGATGATCTTATCGGCTTTCAGGTAGCTCTCGGAGCTGGCGGCGGGGCCGATGTGAAAGGCTTCATCGGCCATGGCGACATGGCGTGCGTTGGCGTCGGCGTCGGAATAGACAGCCACCACACGTATCCCCATGCGATGGGCAGTCTGGATGATCCGGCAGGCGATTTCGCCGCGGTTGGCGATCAGGATTTTGCTAAACATTGTTGTTATTCCTCCGGAACCCAGTTGGCTTTGCGTTTGTTCAGGAAGGCGCTGAGCCCTTCCTGCCCCTCGGCACCCACCCGGATGTCCGCGATGCGTTGTGCGGTGTCGTCGATGACATCGTCACCGATCACCTTCTGGCTGACGGCGAACACCAGGTCCTTGGCGGCTTTCATGGCTTCGGGGCCGTTCAGGGCAAGCTGCAGCAGCAGTTCGTCGCAGCGGCGCTCCATGGCGGCCACGTCGTCACACACTTCGTGCACCAGTCCGAAGTGTTCGGCCTGGTGGGCGGTGAACACCTCGGCAGAGATGAAATAGCGGCGGGCCTGGCGCTCACCGATGGCGCGCACCACGTAGGGGCTGATCACCGCTGGTATCAGGCCGAGTTTCACTTCGCTCAGGCAGAAGCTGGCTTTCTCGGTGGCCAGCACGATGTCGCAGCAGGCGGCCAGGCCCACGGCGCCACCGAAGGCCGCGCCCTGGATCAGGCCGATCACCGGCTTGGACAGGTGGTTGAGCACGTTCATCAGCCGCGCCAGTTCCCGCGAGTCGTCCAGGTTTTCCTGGCGGGTGTTGTCCGCCATGCGGCGCATCCAGCCCAGGTCCGCCCCGGCGGAGAAGTGTTTGCCCTCGGAGCGCAGGATGACAACGCTGGTGTTGTCATCGGCGTTCACGGTTTCCAGCGCCTGAATCAGTTGCTGGATGATCACGTCGTCGAAGGCGTTGCGTTTGTCCGGGCGGTTGAGTACCACCTCGGCAACCCCGTCGCTGCGGCGTCTGAGCAGAACTGCGGATTCCTGTTCGGTCATGGCGTTTCCTCCGTCACATGCGGAACACGCCGAAGCGTGTTGGCTTGGCCGGGCGGTTCAGGGTGGCGGACAGGCTTAGGGCGACCACTTCCCGGGTCTGGGCCGGGTCGATCACGCCGTCGTCCCACAAGCGGGCGCTAGCGTAGTAGGGGTGGCCCTGGTGCTCGTAGGAGTCGATGATCGGCTTTTTGAACTCCGCCTCTTCCTCGCTGCTCCACTCCTGGCCCTTGCGCTCCATGCCTTCGCGCTTGACGGTGGCGAGCACGCCGGCGGCTTGCTCACCGCCCATCACCGAGATGCGGGCGTTGGGCCACATCCACAGGAAGTCCGGGCTGTAGGCGCGGCCGCACATGCCGTAGTTGCCGGCCCCGAAGCTGCCGCCGATCAGCACGGTGATCTTGGGCACATTGGCGCAGGCCACGGCCATAACCATTTTGGCGCCGTGTTTGGCGATGCCTTCGGCCTCGTGCTTCTGGCCCACCATGAAGCCGGTGATGTTCTGCAGGAACAGCAGCGGAATGTTGCGCTGGCAGCACAGTTCAATAAAGTGCGCGCCTTTCTGGGCGGACTCGCTGAACAGAATGCCGTTGTTGGCAATGATGCCCACGGGGTAGCCGTGGATGTGGGCGAAGCCGGTGACGAGGGTCTGGCCGTAGTAGCGTTTGAATTCATCGAACTCGGAGCCGTCCACGGTGCGCGCGATTACGTCCCGCACGTCGAACTGCTTGCGCAGATCGGTGCCGACGATGCCGTAGATCTCCTCGGCGTCATACAGCGGCGCACGGGGTTTCTGGATCTGCACGTCGGCCGGCTTGCGGCGGTTGAGGTTGGACACGCAGCGCCGGGCAATGTCCAGGGCGTGGGCATCGTTTTCGGCGTAGTGGTCGGCCACCCCGGAAATCTTGCAGTGTACGTCCGCGCCGCCGAGATCCTCGGCGCTGACCACTTCCCCGGTGGCGGCTTTCACCAGCGGCGGGCCGGCCAGGAAGATGGTTCCCTGTTCCTTTACGATGATGGATTCGTCGGCCATTGCAGGCACGTAGGCGCCACCGGCGGTGCACAGGCCCATGACGACGGCGATCTGCGGAATGTCGTCGGCAGACATGCGCGCCTGGTTGTAGAAGATGCGGCCGAAGTGATCGCGGTCCGGGAAGACGTCGTCCTGCCGGGGCAGGTTGGCGCCGCCGGAGTCGACCAGATAAATGCACGGCAGGCGGTTCTGCAGGGCGATTTCCTGGGCGCGCAGGTGTTTTTTCACGGTCAGCGGGTAGTAGCTGCCGCCTTTGACGGTGGCGTCGTTGGCGATGATCATGCATTCGGTGCCGGAGACGCGGCCCACACCGGCGATGACGCCGGCGGCGGGGACTTCTTCGTCGTAGACGTTGTAGGCGGCGAACTGGCCGATTTCGAGGAAGGGGGAGCCTTCATCGAGGAGGCGGTTGATGCGCTCTCTGGGCAGCAGTTTGCCGCGTGCCAGATGGCGTTCCTGGTAGGTGGGGCCGCCGCCTTGCTGGATGGTGGCGACTTTGTCCCGCAGGTCGGCCACGGCTTTGGCCATGGATTCCTGGTTGGCCTGGAACTCTTCGGACCTTGGGTTGATTTTGCTTTGTAGCACGGTCATGTTTTTTATTCCCTCAAGATTGGGGGCGTCCGGTGCTGACGGGCTGTCTTTCCGGGAACCGCTACGAGCACCCCTTGCGGGGTCCGGCCAGCAATCGCAGATTGCTGTCGTTCGGCTGCGCATGAAGCTCCGCTTCATAAACGCTTGCCTCACCCATGTGCGCTTCTCTCCGGCCATCCATGGCCTCCGAAATTCCCGAATCACTCTGCCCGCAGCCCCTCGTCAAACTTGGGTGCGAGCATTCGCACCGAATAAACGAAAGAACTCGTCGTTTATTTATTCAGATACAGCTCTCGGCCGATCAGCATGCGGCGGATCTCGGACGTGCCGGCACCGATTTCGTAGAGCTTGGCGTCGCGCAGCAGGCGGCCGGTCGGGTATTCGTTGATGTAGCCGTTGCCGCCCAGCAGCTGGATGGCGTCCAGGGCCAGTTTGGTGGCCATTTCGGCGGAGTAGAGGATGGCGCCGGCGGCGTCTTTGCGGGTGGTTTCACCGCGGTCGGCAGACATGGCGACCATGTAGACGTAGGACTTGGCGGTGTTCATCCAGGTGTACATGTCGGCGACTTTGCCCTGGACCAGTTCGAACTCGCCGATGGCCTGGCCGAACTGTTTGCGCTCGCGGATGTAGGGAACCACCACGTCCAGTGCGGCCTGCATGATGCCCAGCGGGCCGCCGGAGAGTACCAGGCGCTCGTAATCGAGACCGCTCATCAGTACTTTGGCGCCGTTGCCTTCACCACCCAGGATGTTTTCACGGGGCACTTTGCAGTCTCCAAACACCAGTTCACAGGTGTTGGAGCCGCGCATGCCGAGTTTGTCGAGTTTCTGGTGGCGGCTGAAGCCGGGGGCGTCGCGTTCTACGATGAAGGCGGTGACGCCGCGGGAGCCGGCCTGGGTGTCGGTTTTGGCGTAGATGACGTAGGTGTGCGCGTCGGGGCCGTTGGTGATCCACATTTTGCTGCCGTTGAGCACGAAGTGGTCGCCTTCGTCCCGGGCGGACAGTTTCATGGAGATAACGTCGGAGCCGGCGTTGGGTTCAGACATGGCCAGTGCGCCGATGTGTTCGCCGCTGACCAGTTTCGGCAGGTATTTCTGTTTCTGTTCTTCGGTGCCGTTGCGGTGAATCTGGTTCACGCACAGGTTGGAGTGGGCACCGTAGGACAGGCCAACGGAGGCGGAAGCGCGGCTGATTTCTTCCATGGCGATCACGTGCGCCAGGTAGCCCATGTCGGAGCCGCCGTATTCTTCGCTCACAGTAATACCCAGCAGGCCCATGTCACCCATTTTACGCCACAGATCCATGGGGAACTCGTTGTTGCGGTCGATCTCTTCCGCACGGGGGGCAATTTCCGCAGCGGCGAAGCCGTTGATCTGCTCGCGCAGCATGTCCAGGGTTTCGCCGAGGCCGAAGTTAAGCTCTGAGTATTGTGATTTCATTGTTGGCTACCTTGGTCTTCCGAATTGGTTGATGCCGGGGCTCAGGCCCCCGCCTGTTCTGATGTCTGTTGTTTTTCTTTCCGCTCTTGCAGATCGGCCAGAGCTTCGCGACAGCGGGCTTCTGCCGTGTCCATTTCCATCTCCGCCTGGGCGATGTCGTTTTTCTGCTGTTCCAGCTGGGCGCGTTTGTTGTCCAGAATGGTCAGCATCTTCAGCAACTGCTTTTCGTTACCGGTGAGGGTTTCGTCCCACAGGTCGAACAGTTCCTTGGTTTCCGCCAGGGAAAAACCCATGCGCTTGCCCCGCAGGATCAGCTTCAGACGCACGCGATCCTTGGAGCTGAAAATTCGTGTCTGCCCTCTGCGGGCGGGCTTCAGCAGGCCCTGGTCCTCGTAGAAGCGGACGCTCCGGGTGGTAACGTCAAACTCCTTGGCGAGTTCACTAATGCTGTATGTGGTTTTTTCTGCCATGACGATTTCCTTTTTAGACTAAGGTTAGATAAAGTTTACGTAAACGTAAAGTAAATTTTGGGCGTAAAAACCCACTTCCTGATTGGAAACACAAGGAGCAGGTTATGGAATTTCAGAATGTAGCGGCCATTGTAACCGGTGGCGCGTCCGGTTTGGGGGAAGGGGCTGCCCGTGCACTGGCGGCGGCTGGCTGCAAGGTGGCCATCCTTGATCTTCAGAAAGAGCAGGGCGAGGCGGTTGCAAAGGAGATCGGCGGGGTGTTTGTGCACTGCGATGTCAGCTCCGCCGACAGCGCCGAGGCGGCGCTGGCCAAAGCGCGGGAAGCCCATGGCCCTTGTGGTATTGCGGTCAACTGCGCCGGTATCGCGCCGGCGGCCAAGATTTTGGGCAGGGAAGGGGTGATGCCGCTGGAGAACTTCAGCAAGGTGGTTCAGGTCAACCTGGTAGGCACCTTCAATATTCTGCGTCTTGCGGCAGCGGATATGGCTCAGCGTGAGCCCAACGCCGACGGGGAGCGGGGCGTGATCATCAATACCGCGTCGGTGGCCGCCTACGAAGGCCAGATTGGCCAGGCGGCCTACAGTGCCTCCAAGGGCGGCGTGGTATCGCTGACTCTGCAATCGGCCCGTGAGCTGGCTCGGGAAGGCATCCGTGTAAATACGATTGCACCGGGCCTGTTCATGACGCCCATGATGGCGGGTATGCCCGAAGAAGTTCAGGACAGCCTGGCGGCCACGCTGCCGTTCCCGAAGCGCCTCGGCAAGCCGGAGGAGTTCGGCATGATGGTGGACCAGATGGTGCGCAACCCAATTCTCAATGGCGAAGTGATTCGTCTGGACTGCGCGCTTCGCATGGCGCCCAGGTAACGCATTCATTAGCAGGAGACAGTCATGACCGTGTCTGTTGATAAAGAAGAACTGGCAATGTTCCGGGAGTCCGTTATCAAGGTCCTGGAAAAAGAAGTCACGCCGCATTACGAGGCCTGGGAGAAGTCTGGGCTGGTGCCCCGCGAGCTCTGGAACACCCTGGGCAACGCCGGGATGCTGTGTGTGGATGTGCCCGAAGAGTGGGGCGGCATCGGTGCGCCCTTCCAGTTCTCCGTAGTGGTGGGCGAAGAGCTCGCGCGGTTAGGCTTCGGGGCGCTCTCTACCAACGTGATGGTGCACTCGGACATTGTCGCTCCCTATCTGAGCCACATGGGCAATGAAGAGCAGCGGCAGCAGTGGCTTCCCAAGCTGGTTTCCGGCGAAGCTGTTGGCGCAATTGCCATGACGGAGCCCGGCGCCGGTAGTGACCTGCAGGCGATCCGCACCAGTGCGGTGAAGGATGGTGATGAGTACACCCTGAACGGTTCCAAAACCTTCATCACCAACGGCCAGCATGCGGACATGGTCATCGTCGCCGCCAAAACCGACCCGAAAGCCGGCGCCCGCGGCATCAGCCTGTTCCTGGTGGACACCTCGCTGCCGGGCTACAGCAAGGGACGCAACCTGGACAAGATCGGCCAGCACTCCGGGGATACCTCCGAGATGTTTTTCTCCGACATGCGTATACCGGCTTCCGCGCTTCTTGGCGAAGAAGGCCAGGGCTTTGTGTATCTGATGCGCGAGCTGCCCCGGGAACGTCTGGTGATCGGTGCCCTGGGTGTGGCCGCCGCCCGTGGCTCCCTGGACCTGACCATCGCCTACGCCCAGGAACGGGAACTGTTCGGCCAGAAACTGGCCCAACTGCAGAACACCCGCTTTGAAATCGCCCGCATGGAAACCGACTACCGGGTGAACAAGGCATTCGTGGACCAGTGCATCGACCAGTACGACCGCGGCGAGCTGGATGCGCCAACTGCTTCTATGGCCAAGTACAGCGCCACCGAAATGCAGTGCCGCGTGGCCGATGGCTGCCTGCAGCTGTTTGGCGGTTACGGCTACACCACCGAATACCCGATTTCCCGGAACTTCATCGACGCAAGGGTGCAGCGAATTTATGGCGGCACCTCGGAGGTGATGAAAGAAATTATCGCCCGGTCTGTGCTGGGCAAAGCCTGATTAAGGCAGACGAACTCACAAGCTGAAGGGCCGAGTGCCAGACGCCTTTCCGGGACTGTCTGCAGCATGGATGCTGCAGTCAAGCGTACAGGGACGTATTCACAGCGTGTCCCGGAAAGGCGTCTGGCACTTGGCCCAGCACCAAATTAGAGGGCATTGAACATGAATGGTAACGACGTAGTAATAGCAGGCTCAGCAAGAACCCCCATGGGCGGCATGATGGGCTCCCTCAGCTCGGTGCGCTCCCCGGATCTGGGCGCGATCTCCATCAAGGCCGCCATTGAACGCTCCGGCCTGCAACCGGCGGATGTCCAGGAAGTGATCATGGGCTGCGTACTGCCCGCCGGCCTGGGCCAGGCCCCGGCGCGCCAGGCGTCCCGTGCTTCCGGCATTCCCGACAGCTCCGGCTGCACCACCATCAACAAGATGTGTGGCTCCGGCATGCAGGCGGTGATCATGGCCCACGACCAGATCAAGGCCGGCACCAACAACATCATGATCGCCGGCGGCATGGAAAACATGAGCCAGGCGCCGTACCTGCTGCCCAAGGCCCGCGGTGGCATGCGCATGGGCCACGGCCAGGTAATGGACAGCATGTTTCTGGACGGCCTGGAAGACGCCTACGAAGGCGGCCTGATGGGCGTCTTCGCCCAGCGCACCGCTGATAAATACGACATCAGCCGTCAGGCGATGGATGAGTTCGCCATCGGTTCCCTGCAGAAATCCTTGGCCGCCATCGAGAATGGCTGGTTCCGTGACGAGATTGTGCCGGTGACCGTATCCGGTCGTGGCGGCGACACCGAAGTCGACACCGACGAGCAGCCGGGAAACGCCAAGCCGGAGAAAATCCCGCACCTGAAGCCGGCATTCGCCAAAGACGGTTCTGTAACTGCGGCCAACTCCAGCTCCATCAGCGACGGCGCCTCCGCCCTGGTACTGGCCTCTGCCGCAGAAGCTGACGCCCGCGGCCTGACACCCCAGGCCCGCATTGTCGCCCACGCCACCCACGCCCGCTTGCCGGCCGAATTCACCCTGGCGCCCATCGGTGCGATTGAGAAGGTGCTGAAGAAAGCGGGCTGGTCCGTGGACGACGTGGACCTTTTCGAGATCAACGAAGCCTTCGCCGTGGTTACCCTGGCGGCCATCAACGAACTCAAGCTTCCGGCGGAGAAGGTCAACGTTCACGGCGGCGCCTGCGCGCTGGGCCACCCGATCGGCTCTTCAGGTTCGCGGATCATCGTTACCCTGATGAATGCCCTGAAGCAGCGTGGCCTCAGGCGTGGGGTTGCTTCGCTGTGTATTGGTGGTGGCGAGGGGACGGCTGTGGCTCTTGAGTTGATCTGACTTGACTTGGGAGATTGCGGTCCTTTGTAGCCTGCCGGTTGAGGGGCGGGCTTGCGGGGTGGCAGGTGGAGTTTTTCTTGGAAAAAGAACTCGCTTCGCTCAGACACCTTTTTCCGGCGAAAAATCCACCTGCCACCCCGCGCCGATGTGCAACACGGGTTCACCAAGTTAAAGACTTTTTGGTGTCTTGTTCTTTGGACCTATCGTTGTTGCCCGTCGGTAGGGGGTGGGGGTATCTTTTCTGACAGGGAAAAGATGTCTGAGCGAAGCGAGTTGTTTTCCCCGAAGAAAAGATACCCCCACCCCCGTACCTGCCCGCCAAACCTCAGGCTACGAAAGACCATGCCCGCCAAACCTCAGGCCGAACGAGACCGGGCCACAGAGTTTGAACCAAGAGCAACTTCGGCAACCGTGTGAAGCTTCTCCAGTTGCGACTGCAACATGGCAATCGGCCGCGTGCCTTCCAGGGTGAGGGCGATGTTCAGATGCTCGCCGGCGGTTTCAACCGCCATGGTGGCAATCCGGAACCCGCGGATGCGGACCACCTGGCACAAGCGCTCCAGGGCTGCGGCTTCCTGGATCATTCGGCAGTTGATGGTATAGCTGGGTGTTGATGACTGGCTCTGCGGGTTCATGCAACTTGCTCCTTGTTGGCTTTGGAAGTGCGTCGGGTTTCGTCAATCATGTCGGTGTTGCTGGCGCCGGGTTTTACGATGGGCCATACGTTGTCCTCGCGGCTGATGGCCACGTGCAGAAGCATCGGGCCGTCGTAGGCGAGGATGGTTTCGATGCCGCGGCGGATCTGGTCGGTGCGTTCGATGTGCAGGGCCGGGATGTCGAAGGCGCGGGCCATGGCGACGAAATCCGGATTGTCGTCCAGGTTGATCTGGCTTTCCCGGTTGGCGTAGAACAGCTCCTGCTGCTGGCGCACCATGCCCAGACACTGGTTGTCCATGATGATCAGTTTCACCGGAAGCCTGTAGCGGCGGATGGTGGCCAGCTCCTGGGCGTTCATCATGAACGAGCCATCGCCGGTGACGTTGATGACGGTGCTGTCGCGATCCGCAAACTGGGCGCCGATGGCCGCAGGCAGGCCGAAGCCCATGGTGCCAAGGCCGCCACTGGTGAGGTGGTGGCGCGGATGATCGAACTCGTAGTGCTGGGCCACCCACATCTGGTGCTGGCCCACGTCGCAGGCAACGATGGTGTCGTCCGGAGCGATGCGGGAAAGCTGGCGGATGAACGCCGGGCCGGTAATGGGGGCCAGGGGTTCTTCGTTGTCTGCAGCACTGAAGCCGCCGGTGGTGTGCCAGGTGCGGCATTGTCTCTGCCAGTCAGCGATGGTCAGCGGTTTGCTCGTCAACGCGCCGGTCAGGTTCTCGAGAATGGCGTTCAGCTCACCTCTTATCGCCAGGTCCGCCGGGCGCAGTTTGTTGATCTCCGCGGCGTCGGCGTCGATGTGGATCATCTTTGCGTTGGGGGCGAAGCCGTCCAGTTTGCCGGTGGCGCGGTCGTCCAGGCGGGCACCGATTACCAGCAACAGGTCGCATTCATCCACCGCCTTGTTGGCAGCCCGGGACCCGTGCATGCCCAGCATACCCAGGTTGTAAGGGTTGTGTTTGCCCGGGTTGCCGATGCCTTTCAGGGTGACGACCGCCGGCAGGGCAGATGACTCGGCAAAGGCGCGAAAGCGGTCCTCGGCATGGGCCAGGCTGATTCCGCCGCCGCTGTAGAGCAGAGGTTTGCGGGCGGCACGCAGCAGGGCGATGGCGTCGGTCAGGTCCGGGCAGCTCGCCGTTGGTTGTGCCGGAGTTGGGGCGGGTGCCGCGGCAACCTCGGTCAACAATATGTCCTTGGGAATATCAATCCAAACCGGCCCCGGCCGGCCGCTCTGGGCCAGTGTCATGGCCTCTTCCATGACGGCGGGCAGGCTGTCGGCGTCGTCGACAAGGTAGCTGTGTTTGACGATGCCCAGGGTCATGCCCAGCACGTCGGTTTCCTGGAAGGCGTCGGTGCCGATCAGCCCGGAAGGCACCTGGCCGGTGATGACCAGCATGGGGATGGAGTCCCGGTGGGCGTTGGCGACGCCGGTGATCAGGTTGGTGGCACCGGGGCCGGAGGTGGCAATGCACACGCCCAGCTTGCCGCTGGCGCGGGCGTAACCATCGGCGGCCAGGGCGCAGGCCTGTTCGTGGCGGCACAGCACGTGTTCCACACCCACATCGTCCACCAAGGCATCGTATAGCGGCATGATGCAGCCACCCGGATAGCCGAAAACCGTGCTGATGTTGTGGCGATGGAACGCGTCAAGAATGTGCTGTGCGCCGTTCATGGTCGTTTTTCCCTTTTTCTTGCTGCAAAAAAAAGCCCCCGGGACCTTTTGGTGCCGGGGGCTTTTGGTGTCTTGTCAGGTTTGTCGCTATCTCACCCGCTTGTCCACGCAAAAGCCCCCGGTCGGTACCATGACCACCAGGACAAGCTTCACAAGGATAATGACGGCGTTCAGATTCATGAGATAAGTGCGTCTGTTCAAACTCTGTTAACGATGATCAAAAGTTAACCCAGCGGCTGTCGCCAGCGCAACCCCTCACCTTACTTTTTTGTGATAACGTTTCATTCCTTTTTCATACAACGCATGCGCAATAGAACGAGAACAACATGAGTAAAAGCAGGTGGGGCTCCCTGGGTTTGGCATTCCTGATCGTCGTTGGGCTGATTCTGTGGATGGTCAGTGGCGAGGTCAAAGTGGCGCAGCAGGACGCGCCTGAAATGCAGGAGCCACCGGCACCGGAGCGCCCGCGGGTAGAGGTGGAAACCCTTCAGGCCCGTTTGTACGAGCCGGGCCTGATGCTTCAGGGGCAATTGGAACCCTGGCGTTCCGTGACCATCAGCGCCGGAGTCAGCGGCACGGTAGAAGAACTGATGGTGCGGCAGGGCGAACGGGTGGAGCAAGGGCAACCGCTGCTTCGGCTGTCCGACGATGGACGCCGGTCGGATGTGGAGCGCTGGCAGGCGCGAATTCGTAAACTGGAAGCGGATCTGACTGCCGCCCAGCGTCTGGGCTCCAGCAATCTGGTGAGTCAATCGGAGATTCTGGGACTGGAAAGCGAGTTGGCCGGCGCGCGGGCGGAACTGGCCCAGGCACGCACTGCCATCAGGGATCTGAGTCCCGAAGCGCCCTTTGATGGGGTGGTGAACCATCGCCATGTGGATCTGGGCAATCTGGTGCAGCCCGGTACCGGCATGCTGGACCTGGTCCAGGTCGACCGGCTCAAGGCCACCGGGCAAATTCCCCAGCAGTCGGTCAGTCAGGTTGGGGTGGGGCAGGCTGTCTCGATCCGCCTGCTGGACGGCGCATCGCTGGAAGGTGAGGTCAGTTTTGTGGCCAGTGCTGCCGATCCCGAGACCCGCAGTTTCGCCGTCGAAGTCACGGTGGAGAATCCCGACCTCAAGCGCCTAGCCGGGGGCAGCGCCACGCTGCGCATTGCCCTGCCGGAAACCCGTGCCACCTTCGTTTCGCCGGCGTACCTGTCTCTCGGTGACGATGGCCGCCCCGGCGTACGCTACGTCAACGATAACGACGAAGTGGTGTTTCGCAGCGTGCGGCTGTTCAACGTCACCACCGATGGCGCCTGGGTCGGTGGGTTGCCGGATGAGATCCGTCTGATCACCCGCGGCGGCGGATTTGTGGCGATCGGCCAGCGGGTCGAGCCGGTTGACCGCGACAGTAACCGGGGCTGATCAGCATGCGCGCTTTGATTCATGCGGCGCTTGACCGCAGCCGGACCACCCTGCTGACCCTGAGCTTCCTGATTCTGGGCGGGATTGCCGCCTTCTATACCATCCCCAAAGAAGCCAATCCCGATATCACCATCCCGATGATCTACGTCTCGATGACGCTGGAGGGCGTCAGCCCGGAGGATGGCGAGCGCTTGCTGGTGCGACCGATGGAGCAGGAGCTGCGGTCGCTGGAGGGGGTCAAGGAGATGCGAGGCACCGCATCTGAGGGGCACGCCTCGGTGATGCTGGAGTTCGATGCCGGGTTCGATCCCGACAAGGCGCTGCAGGATGTGCGTGAGAAAGTTGACACTGCACGCGCCAAAATTCCCCAGGAGGCCGACGAGCCGCGGGTGAACGAGATCAACGTCTCGCTGTTCCCGGTGCTGTCTGTCGGGCTTTCCGGTCCGTTGTCCGAGCGTGAACTGATCACGGTGGCTCGGCGCCTGCAGGATGCCATTGAGGGCATACCCGAGGTATTGGAAGTGGAGATCGGCGGAGACCGTGAGGACTTGCTGGAAGTGGTGGTTGATCCTCAGGTGCTGGAAAGCTATGGCGTCGATTTCGACCAGCTCGCGTCCCTGGTGACCCGCAACAATCAGCTGGTGGCAGCCGGCAGTCTCGACACAGGCGCAGGACGGATGGCCATCAAGGTGCCGGGCATTATCGAGAATATCGAAGATGTGATGACCATGCCGATCAAGGTTAGCGACGATACGGTGGTCACCTTCGGCGATGTCGCCATGCTGCAGCGCACGTTCAAGGATCCTACCGGCTTTGCCCGCATCAATGGCGAACCGGCGCTGGTGCTGGAGGTGTCCAAGCGGGCCGGCGCCAACATCATAGAGACCATTGCCAAGGTTCGTGGGCTGATTGAAGGTGCGCACTCGGAGTTACCGGAAGAGCTGGAAGTCCGCTACATCATGGATCAGTCAACGGAAGTGCGGGACATACTCAGCGACCTGCTGAACAACGTGCTGACCGCGATCGTTCTGGTGATTATCGTGGTCATCGCGGCCATGGGGCCGCGGTCGGCGGTACTGGTCGGACTGACCATTCCCGGTGCGTTCCTCACGGGTATTCTGGTGATCTGGGGCATGGGTCTGACCCTGAACATTGTGGTGCTGTTCAGTCTCATTCTGGTGGCGGGAATGCTGGTGGACGGCGCCATTGTGGTCTCCGAGCTGGCGGACCGGAACCTGTCCGAAGGCCAGACGGTACGCTCCGCCTGGGCCGATGCCGCCAGCCGCATGGCGTGGCCGATCATCGCCTCCACCGCCACCACGCTGGCGGTGTTCGCCCCGCTGCTGTTCTGGCCGGGGGTGGTTGGCGAATTCATGAAGTTCCTGCCGATTACGGTGATCATCTGCCTGGCCGCCTCGTTGCTGATGGCGTTGGTGTTCCTGCCGGTGCTGGGTGGTGTCAGCGGTGGGCGCCGGGTTCGCCACAGCACGGGTGGCGGAGCGATGACGGCCGGCTACCGCAAGGTGCTGGGCAAGCTGCTGGGCTATCCCGGCTTTACACTGCTCGGGGTGCTGGCCGTTATTGTTGTGATCTACGCCGGCTATGCGCGTTTCAACCACGGTGTGGAGTTCTTTCCGAGCGTCGAGCCGGATTCCGCCCAGGTTCAGGTGAGGGCGCGGGGGGATCTGTCGGTCTGGGAGAGGGACACCATCGTGCGGGAGGTCGAGCAGCGGCTGCAGGATATGCCCGAGGTCAAGGCGCTGTACGCCCGCTCCATGGTCGCGCCGGACAGCCAGCTTGCGCCGGATGTGATCGGGGTACTGCAGTTCCAGTTCAATGACTGGTTTACCCGGCGACCGGCAAACGAGATTCTTGAGGATTTCCGTCAGCGCACTGCGGACATTCCCGGCATTGAGCTGGAATTCCGCAAGCAGGAGGGCGGCCCGGCGGATGGCAAACCGGTTGAACTGAAAGTCAGCAGTGTGGAAGCCGGCAGGCTCGATGCCTACGTCGACCGGTTGAGAGCCCGTATGGAGGCGATGGGTGGCTTTGTGGATATTGAAGACGACCGCAGCCTGCCCGGGATTGAATGGCAATTGAAGGTGGACCGGGAGTCGGCGGCCCGGTTCGGTACTGACGTGCTGAGCGTGGGCAGTGCCGTGCGGCTGATCACCAATGGCCTGGTGCTGGCAACGTACCGTCCGGAAGATGTGCGGGATGAAGTGGACATTGCGGTGCGGGTGCCCAATGACTGGCGGGAACTGGATCAGTTCCAGCGCCAGACCATCAACACCAATCGCGGGCAGGCACCGTTGTCGGAATTTGTGTCCCTTGAGCCGGGCCAGAAAACCGGCAGCATCGTGCGTGTGGATGGGCAACGCACCATCACCATCAAATCCGATCTGGAGCCGGGACGACGGGTAGACGAATTGCTGCGCAGTCTTCAGGCGGATATGCCGGAACCGCCGCCCGGTATCATTGTGCAGGTGGCGGGTGAAAACGAAGACCAGCAGCAGGCTGCGAATTTTCTGGCCACCGCTTTCGTGGTAGCCATCGCGATGATGCTGCTGATTCTGGTGACCCAGTTCAACTCCCTGTACCAGACCTTCCTGATCCTGTCGGCCATTGTGTTGTCCACCGCCGGCGTGCTGCTTGGCCTGCTGCTCAATGGTCAGTCGTTCGGCATCGTCATGGTGGGGATGGGGATCATCGCCCTGGCGGGGATCGTGGTGAACAACAACATCATTCTGATCGACACCTACAACCAGATGCGCCGGAGCGGCATGGCCGCCTACGAAGCAGCGCTGGAAACCGGTTGCCTGCGTTTGCGGCCAGTGCTGCTGACGGCAGTAACCACGGTCCTCGGTCTGATGCCGATGGTGCTCGGTATCAACGTGGATCTGCTGACGCCCTCATTGGGAATCGGCGCGCCATCCACCCAGTGGTGGACCCAGCTCTCCAGTGCCATCGCCGGTGGCCTGACCTTTGCCACCGTGCTGACCCTACTGCTGACCCCGGCACTGCTGGTGTTGGGGGATAAGGCCGGGTACCGCATCCGAGGATTGTTCAGGCGATGAACGGTCGAACGAACCCGTTGACCGAACTGTTCCGCGACGACGCACTGCTGGTGGTCCATAAGCCGGCGGGGTTGCTGGTGCACCGCAGCCCCATCGACCGCCATGAAACGGAATTTGCCCTGCAACACGCGCGCGCGCTGAACGGCGGTGAGCATGTGTATCCGGTACACCGGCTGGATCGGCCAACTTCCGGGGTGCTGGTGTTTGGTCGCAATGCCGAGGTCGCCCGGGATCTGGGCCAGCAATTGATGGCCGGCACAGTCGCCAAAACCTATGTGGCGCTGGTTCGCGGCTGGCCAGCAGAACAGGGCGTGATCGATCATCCGTTGCGGGAGGAGCCGGAAGACCGGCGCCTGAAGGGCATGGAGCAACCGGTGCGTGAGGCGCTGACCCGGTATCGCCGGCTGGCAACGACGGAGCTTCCGGTACGGGTCGAAGGTTACCCGACCAGCCGTTACGCTGTGGTGGAACTGGCGCCAGCAACCGGGCGGAAGCACCAGTTGCGACGGCACATGAAGCACATCAGCCACCCGATTATCGGCGATGCCAACCATGGGCGGGGGCGCCACAATCGCTATTTTGCCGAGCGGTTTGGTGAAGGCCGGCTGATGCTGGCAGCGACCAGTATCGAATTCCGGCATCCGCTGACAAAGGCGCCGACCCGCATCGAGAGTTTCCTCGAGCAGAGCTTTGTCCGGGTGCTGAGTATCTTCCCCGGGTTTCAATGGCACTAGGCGACCAGGCAGGCCGCACTATTTCGGGCTGAGGTCTGGCACCGGATGGTGGTGAAAGAAGCGGTCAATCAGTTCGGGGAAAGGCAGTGGCCGGCTGTACAGGTAACCTTGCAGGAAATCGCAGCCCTGTTCCACCAGCCATTGTTCGTGCGCCGGGGTCTCCACACCTTCGGCGACCACCATCAGCCCCAGGCCACGGGCGAGACCCAGAATGGAAAGGGTGATAGCGCAATCGTCTTCGTCCCCGGGCAGCTGGTTGATGAACGACCGGTCGATCTTGATGCGTGAGAACGGCAGGCTTTTCAGTCGCGCGAGGGACGAATAACCGGTGCCGAAGTCATCGATGGCGAGTTCTGCGCCGGCTGCCACCAGCCGTTCAAGCACACAGGCGAGCGTATTAAAATCGCCCTGGATGGAGTCTTCCGTGACCTCGAACTGCAGAGCGCTGACCGGCATCTGGTGTTCGGCGCACAGGTCTATGATCCGGTCGGGAAGTTCCGCAGCCAGTACCTGTTCCGCTGAAAGGTTGACGGAAATAACCGGCAGCTCCAGGCCAGCGGCGTCAGCCTGCTGCCAATCTTCGCACACGCGCCGCAGCACGCACTCCCCGAGGGCGTACATCAGGCTGCCGCCGCGGGCAATATCGAGGAATTCAATCGGCGACAACCATCCCCGGGAGGGATGGTTCCATCGCACCAGCGCCTCCATGCTGACCATCCGGTCTCCGCTGCGATCAAGAATCGGTTGATAAAACACATCGAGTTCGCGGTTGTTGATCGCAGCGCGCAATTCCCGCTCCAGGGCGAAGCGGGACTGGGCGCTGATCTGTATCGCAGAGTCAAACACGGTGGCCTGGGCGCGACCCAGATGCTTGGCGTGGTACATGGCCGCTTCAGCGCCGCGCAGCAGTTCCTGGGGTTGCTCGCAGTCTTCCGGCAAGTGGCATATGCCCAGGCTGGCACTGACGCTCAGTGACTGTCCGGCAACGCGGATGGGTTGCCGGATTGCGTCCTGAATATGCAGGGCCGCATCTTCCAGCGACGCCGCCCGGGGGCGGTTGCGAATCAGCAGGGCGAACTCGTCGCCGCCGATTCGCGCCAGCACGTCTTTACCTTCCAGGCGAAGGTTCTTCAGCCGGTTGCCGATTTCGGCAATCACCGAATCCCCGGCCTGGGGGCCGAGGCCATCATTGATCGCCTTGAGCCGGTCGACATCTATCCAGATGAGCGCGAGGCTGCCACTTCGCCGTCGCTTAATTTTGTCAGCCAGATGTGCGACGCGGTCCCGGAGTGAATCCATGTTTGCCAGCCCGGTCAGGGTGTCGTAACGGGTGATGTAGTCCAGCGCTCGCTTTGAGTTCATCCACCCTTCGTGGGTGTTGATCAGGCTCACGGTGTCGGCAATGGCCACGGCAAATGACAGCTCGGGCAACGACCATGTGCGCGGATGGCAGGCTTCCAGACACACCACGCCACTGAGCCGGGAGCCCTCGAATACGGGGGTGTCCAGCATCGAGTGCACGCCAACAGCAGACAGGTAGTCGGCCTTGAAGCTGGCGGTTCGCGGGTCGGTCCGGGCGTCGTTCACGGCGATAACCCGTTCGGTCACGATGGCTTCGAAATAGTTGGGATGATCTGACTTAAACAGGCTGACCGGGCTGAGATCTCCGTTGCGGGGTGACGAAGTGCAGGTGCCATGCTGGTTGCTAAGTCCCCGGCGATCGTAAAGGGTTTCACAGGTGATACGGTCCCGTTCCGGCGGAAACGCCCAGACGCTTACCCGCTCCACCTCGAGGAGGCGACCGCACAGGGCAGTCAGCGCTTCCAGTTTCAGGTGTCGCCGCTGCCCGACAAAGCCCGTGTCGTGGCTGAGCTCCATCAGAGCCTTGTGGTAGGTCACAAAGGTGTCGGTGTCTCGCATGCTGATGCTGTCCAGTCCTTCTGGTCAATTCTGAGCTACGGATACGTTGTATCACCCGGGCCGGGTCGCGCCTCGCGACGGGCTTTGCCAGTTTCATAGTGGCAGTCCGGTCAGGGCGTGTCCAATTTTGAGTGGCGGTACAAAGATCGCATTTTTGTTGGCTTTTGTAGCCTTTTTTGTCGATTTGCAGCAAATGTTTGGCCAGTAAGGCGCACTGGCGGTTCCTGCCACATACTCCATGGCAACAATTTAATAAAAAACGACATCGCCAGACTCTTCGAGGTTAACTGTGCCGGGACTGCTCAAACGGGTGTTGATCTTACTATTGGTACTGCTGCCGGTGGCCGCCGCGGCAGAGCCGGCGTCATGGGGCAGCCAGGGTAACCGTCTGGAACTCTCACGCTTCGTGGATTACTGGGCCGAGCCGGACGGTCCGGTATCGCTTGAAAGGGTACGGCAACTGTCCGATGACCAGTGGACCGACAACGGTCGTGACAGTGTCAGCCTGGGGTATGGGGATGAGGTGTACTGGTTCCGGATGAGTATCGACAATCCGTCGGGACGCTATGCTCAGACCTTCCTTGAAATCGGCTATCCGGTACTCGACCGCGTCGAGGTGTACGTGTTGCGGGACGGAGAGGTCGCGCAGCAGCTCGTCCTGGGTGACAAACAACCGTTCTATGACCGCCCGATACACCACCGGCATTTCCTGGTGCCGTTGGATCTGGAACCGGGCGCAGCGCTGGACATCTATCTGCGGGTCGATACCACCAGCTCCATGCAGGTTCCCCTCACGCTATGGGATCAGGATGCGTTCTACGCTGCGGAGCAGTCGCGCAGCATGTTCGAAGGTCTGTACTACGGCATTATCCTGGTGATGATTCTGTATAACCTGTTTGTGTTCATGGCGGTGGGTGAGCGCAGTTTCCTGCACTACGTCGGTTACATTGCCGCCATGCCGCTGTTCCTGGCCAGCCTGCACGGCGTGGCGTTCCAGTACCTGTGGCCGGAAGCCACCTGGTGGAACGATCAGGCCATCATCGTGTTCCTGAATCTGGTGGTACTGTTTGGCGGCACCTTCAGTATCCGTTTCATAAGCGTTACCCGCGAGAACCACCGCCTGCTCAACAGCTGGACCGTTGGTGTGGTGATGGCGGCGGCAATGCTCGCCACAGCCGGGCTGTTTGTGCCGTACCGTCTGATGATCCTGCCGACCATCCTGCTGGGGGCGATCGGTTGCACCACCATGCTGATCCTGAGCGTGGTGCGCTGGATCGAGAAAGATGCGGCGGCGCGTTATTACACGCTGGCGTGGGTGTTCATGCTGTTCGGCGGCATCGTGCTGGCACTGAGCAAGTTCACCATGCTGCCCCGCAACCTGTTGACCGAAAACGCGACTCAGGTGGGCTCGGCCCTGGGGGTTATTCTGCTGTCGGTAGCGCTTGCAGATCGGCTGAACCGCGAGAAGAAACGGTCGTTCGAGGCCCAGCAGCAATTGTTGAAACAGGAGCGTAAAGCGCGGCTGGCCCAGGAGAAATCCCTGCGTGTCCAGCAGGAGGCGAACACCTTACTGGAGCAGAGAGTGCACGAGCGCACCCGTGATCTGGAGGCGCTGAATGAGCAGTTGCTGGAACTCAGCGCGCGGGATGCCCTGACCGGGCTGAAGAACCGGGGGTTCTTCGATCGGGCGTTCCAGTCTGCGGTGGTCAAGGCGTACCGGTTCGAACAGCCGTTGTCGCTGCTGGTTCTCGATATTGATCACTTCAAAAAATTCAACGACACCTACGGCCATCTGGTGGGCGATGACTGCCTGCAGATGGTGGCGCAGTGTATCCGCCAGTTTGTGACCCGTCCCCAGGATCTTGCCGCCCGATACGGCGGCGAGGAATTTGTGGTGCTGCTGCCGGATACACCGGAAGAGGGCGCGCTGAGGGTGGCGGAGAAAATTCGCCAGGAGATCGGGAATACCGCCTTCCGGGTGTCTGACAAGATGCTACACCTTACCGTCAGTATCGGTGTCTGCAGCACTTGCCCAGAGGAGGCGGACGCCACCAAGCAACTGTTCTGCCGCGCCGATGAAGCACTCTACGAGGCCAAAGGTCAGGGCCGGAACCAGGTGGTGATCTGGCGGCCTGACCGCTACTCCACTGCGACAGCCGGGGCCTGAACCATGTGCCGGGCCAGTGACGGCCAGGGTTGTGCCTCCTCCAGGGCGTAGGCCAGTTCCAGCAGCGTTCTCTCGCCACCGTGGCAACCCATCAGATGCACCGCAACGGGCAGGTTGTCCCGGGACTGACCCATGGGCAGCGCAATGGCTGGCGCACCGGTTGCGTTGGCCAGCGGGGTAAAACTGACGTAGCGCGTGAGCCGGTCAAACAGTTGGTCAAAGTCCTGTTCCGGGCTGAGGTAGCCAATTTCGGGGGTGGTGTGTCCCAGGACAGGGGTCAGCACTGCATCGAACCCTTCCATGGCGCGGGCGTATTCATGGAATGAGCGGCGTAGGCGCCACAGGGTTGCCGGCAACTTGTAGAACTGTTTGCGGAACATCCGGTCCAGCCCGTTGGTCAGGCCATCCACCCGGGTCTTGTCAAAACCGGGGTGCATCAGTTTGCGGCCGTTGGCCTTCACGCCGAACGCCAGCATGCCCCAGTAGCGGGCGAAGTCCTCGGGGAAGCTGGTGGCAATGGGCACGTCCATCGGTACGATACGGTGCCCCATACTCTCCAGCAATCGCGCGGTGTGTTCGACGGTTTCCCGGGTGGCCTGATCGGTGGGGTGGCCATTGATGGAATCGAGTACCAGGCCGATGGTCTTGGGTTTTGCAGACGGGCCCTTCACCATGCCCAGTTCCGGCAGCTTGCGGTTGCGGAAGTGGCGTTCGGCTTCGGCATAAAAACGGGCGGTATCGCGTACGCTGCGGGTGACCACCCCGTCACAGACAATGTTGATCGGCAGGGCTTTTGCCGCTTCGTTGTCCACCAGTCGGCCGCGACTGGGTTTCAGCCCCACCAGACCGCAGCAGGCCGCCGGAATACGGATGGAGCCGCCGCCATCATTGGCGTGGGCGATCGGCACCACGCCGGCCGCGACCAGGGCGGCGGAGCCGCCCGAGGAGGCGCCGGTTGAAAAGGCCAGGTTCCAGGGGTTGCGTGAGGGTGGGGCGCCGGCGTGCTCGGTGCTGGCGTTGAAGCCGAATTCCGGTAAAGCGCTCTTGCCCAGGCAGAGATAGCCCTGCGCCAGTATTTGTTCGGCGACGGCACCGGTTTTTGCGGCCGCCTGGGGTGGTACGGCGGCCGAGCCGTGACGGGTTGGCATGCCGGCCACATCCATATTGTCTTTGATAAACGTGGGCACGCCGCGAAAGAAACCATCGGCGGGCTGCGGCTCGCTGTGGACGGCCTGTTCGAAGGCTTCAAATACGATGCCCTGAATGAACGGCTCAACCTGACGTGCGCGATCTATGGCGGCGACCGCCACCTCGCGCACGGAGACATCACCACGCCGGATCCGATCGGCCAGGGCGGTGGCATCGTGATCGCCCAGCGCGTCATCCTGGAAGGCGTGAATGGTGTCCGGCTGTTCCCGCATGGTCATGGCAAGGCTCCTTTAAGGTTTCCGTACACTCTAGCCCATTGATAAACGTGACGATATGTCATTTAAGGAAAGATGAGGAGGAATAGGCAGAATAAATGTCGCCCGTTCAACATTCAGTCTTTTCTTGCGGCTTTTCAAGTAATAAGCTTGCCAGACTCACACATCGGCAAGCGATTTCAATGGACGTTGCAGAACCTCTGGTCCGGTATTTCCTGGGCGTTTTTTTCCTCATGATCGGGCTCCAGTTTACCGGCCGCACCCTGGGTCTTTATGACCGCATGAAGTTTTCGTTCATTCACTACGGCCGCAAGGGCAGCGCGCCCTGGTGGCACCGCCACACCTTCAATATATTCCGTACGCTGATACTCGGCGTATGTCTGCTGCGAGTGGTGTCTGATATCGACCCCTGGCTGGGGGTGGTGGAGGCGTTGTACGTGGCGCCGGTTCTGCTGCTGGGCATGCTATGCCTGCTGGCGTCTTTCACGTTGGTGAATTACCTGCAGGGCTACATGCACGAGGACTGGCGTTCCGGCATCGATCCGGATCAGCGAAAACATCTGCTGACAGAAGGGCCCTATGCCCGCAGCCGCAATCCGCTGTTCCTGGCCATCATGCTGGGGCAGCTTGGCTTCTTTCTGGCGCTGCCGAGTGTGTTCTCGGCGGTGTGCCTGACAACGGGCGTTCTGGTGATTACCCGCCAGGCGCGGGTGGAGGAAAAGGCGCTGGCGGAGATGTTCGGTGAGGCCTACGAGGCATACCGGCAACGGGCGCCCCGCTGGCTCTGACGCTTCAGGCTCAGGCCTTCTTCCTGGCGTCCTTGATGACATCGTAGGCGTGGCTGATTTCGCGGGTGCGCTCCTCGGCAAGCTCCCGCATGCTTTCCGGCAAACCACGACCGGCGAGCTTGTCCGGGTGATTTTCACTCATCAGCTTGCGATAGACCCGCTTGATTTCCGTGTCGCTGGCGGAAGGAGAAACCCCCAGTGCCTTGTAGGCGTCGTCCACCTGTTGCGCGGACGACGGCCGTGCGCCACCGGACTGGCCGGCACGGGAACCCCGCAGCATGGCCTCCAGCTGATCGACCTGGCTTTCGGGCAGGCCCAGGCCGCGGGCGATCCGCACCAGCATCTCATGTTCCGCCGGGTGCACGACGCCGTCGGCGGCGACTGCAGACACCTGAACCTGCAGAAACATCTGTAACAGCGCCGGCTGGCCGCCGGTCACCTTGAGGAAATGGTTCAGCTCGGCTTCCAGATCGAACCCCGGTTCCTTGCCGCGATTGAATGCGGCTTTTGCGGACGCTTTCTGTTGTTCGTTCAGGCGGAAGCGGACGAAGAGGGATTCGGCCATCTGGATCTCGTCGCGACTGACCACGCCGTCAGCCTTGCAAAGGGCGCCCATGACCGCGAACACTGAGTCCACAAACCCGGACTGAATACTCTGTAACTTGCCCAGCAGGCGGCGTTTGAGCCGGTTGACCAGAAACGCCCCGATGGCCGCGCCGATCAGGAAGCCGGGAAATTTACCAATTGAGTATCCGATCAGACCACCAAGGATGATTGCAAACAGCATGGATTTCCCTTTGAAGACAGACTGTAAACCGCCGAGTATAGCCTGTACCGGGCTGTATTGACGAGGAGGCGCCATGACCGACGATCTGTTTGCTGACGAACCGCCCCAGCCAAGGGAAGAGGTCTTGTGCCGGGGAGCTGTGGTGCTGCGCCACTTCGCCCTGGAGCAGGAAGCCGAGCTACTGGAGGCGATTGCGGAAGTGACCGCCAGCGCCCCGTTTCGCCAGATGCAAACCCCGGGCGGGTACATCATGTCGGTGGCCATGAGTTGCTGCGGGCAATGGGGATGGGTGACCGACAGGTCCGGTTACCGCTACCAGTCGACGGACCCCGAGACCGGTCAGCCCTGGCCGACAATGCCGGATATATTCCGCAAGCTGGCCCGTGACGCGGCTGAAACCGCGGGCTTCCGGGGATTCGAGCCCGATGCCTGCCTGATCAACCGCTACGAGCCCGGGGCGAAAATGGGGCTTCATCAGGACAAGGACGAAGACGATTTCACCCGGCCCATCGTGTCGGTGTCCCTGGGCGTGCCGGCCACCTTTCAGTTTGGTGGTTCGCGACGTAGCGACCGACCGCTGAACGTGATGCTGGCCAGCGGTGATGTGGTGGTCTGGGGCGCAGAGGCACGCCGGTTCTACCATGGCGTGCTGCGACTGAAACAGGCGCGGCACGGGCTCACCGGCGAGCTGCGCTACAACCTGACGTTCCGACGTGCACGCTAGAGCAGCCAGGCCACGCCCAGTCCCGCGAGCAGAGAGACCGCCATTGGCGCGCCGACTAGAAGGCCGAGCTGCCGCGAACCGACACCACCGGCAATACCGGCCTTGACCAGGTTGTTGGTGGCGGCGGCGATGACAATCGCAACGACCGCCGTGGTCATCGGAATCGCGTCCTGGGACATGCGGGTGAGGGACAGCGTAATGGCATCAACATCGGCGATGCCGGAGGTAACGGCCAGCATGTAGATGCCGAGGTTGCCGAGCCAGTCCCGCAGCACTTCACCCAGCACCAGGATAATCGTCAGCAGAATGCCGAACGCCACCGCGGATTTAAGGTCCAGTGGGTTCTGGGATAACGCGGGCTGCGAAACGTGCAGATTGTCCTCGTGGCGTTTCCAGATGATCAGTGCCGGTACATAGAGCAGGGCCGACATAACCACCACCGGCCAGATCAGCCTTGGTAACAGCAAGGGATTGATCAATGCGCAATACACCAGAATACGGGGGAACATGGTGCCGCAGGCAATCAGGATGCCACTGGCGAACTGCGGACTGAGATCCGGCGCCCGCCCCGCCTGACGGGCGAAATGAAGGGTAAGCGCGGTGGACGAGCTCAGGCCGGCAAACAGGCTGGTGAACAGAATCCCTCTCTTCATGCCGGCAAACCGTATGGCGAAATAGCCGACAAAGGAGATGGAGGCAATCAGCACCACCAGCCACCAGATTTCATAGGGGTTCAGTACGCCGCCGGGGCCCATCGCCTCATTCGGCAACAGCGGCAGCATGACCACCGAGATCAGCAGAAGTTTCAGTGCCGCGTCCAGCTCGTGGGCCTGCAGGCGGTTAACAAACCCGTGGATCTCCTGCTTGCTGTCAAGGATCACCGCGGTCACCACCGCCGCGGCGATGGCAATGACCGGGTCCACGGCTACGGCGATAGCGCCATAACAGAAGGTAAGCACCATACCCACGGTACCGGTGATGCTGAAATTGCGAATGTGGGAGAGCCGTTGGCTGTAGGCCACCAGTGCCATCGCCACCACGCTGAGTAACAGTACCGGAAAGGCCCACTGGGTGATTTCGGTGCTCAGCACCGCCGATATGCCGCCGAGCAGGCCGATCAGTGAGAAGGTACGGATGCCGGCGATGCGCTCGCCGGCTTTCTGCTCCCGCGCGCCCCAGCCCCGCTCAAGGCCGATCACGGCCCCGAGCAACAGGGCGAGGGCAAGCCGGAGAAGCGTTTCGTGGGACCCGAGGAAATGTTGGGTCAGTTCGTCCATCCGGCATCAGTCCCTGCGATCACGCTGAGGTCTCAGAGCAGATAAATCCGCATGGGCATCCACAGCCCCATGGCGATCATGATCAGATTCTCCGTGAGGGAGACAAAGCCAAGGGGGACGTTACTGTTGCCGCCGACACAGGCGCACTTGAGCTCCCGGCGGTCAATGTACACCGCTTTGAAAACCGACACGGCGCCCACCGTGCCGATGAACAGCGCCACCGGAGCGGCCAGCCATATCATCGCCCCCGCCAGCATCAAAATGCCTGCCAAAGTTTCGCCGAATGGGTAGAGGTAACCGTAACCCACCTGGCGCTGGGCGAGCAGATCGTAGTTGAGGAACATGGTACTGAAGCTTTCCACGTCCTGTAACTTCTGAAGACCCAGCAGGATCATGGCAATGGCCACGAACTTTTCGATGGTCATCAATGAGAACACGGCACTGTTGAAAAGCCACATGATCGCCACGGCCATCAGCAACGCAGTGCCGAAGAGGGCAATCACGGGCTGGTAACTGGTGTCGTCGTCCGGATCGTCGAGCCCGAAATGTTCGCGCAGCTCATCGTAACCGCCGATGCGCTGGCCCTCGATAAACGTCTGGGGCGTGGTATCCACATTGTGCTTTGCCTGAAAGGCGTCGGTCTCGTCCCGGGTCGTCAAATGATGATCCTCTACCCGGTACCCCTTGCGCTCGAGCAGGAACTTGCTCTTCAGCCCAAACGGGCACAAATGCTCAGACATGACCATGCGATAAAGCTGGGCGGTCTTGCCTTCTGTGTTGTCTGCCATGGCGTTACGCTCCTTGTTTCGGGATGGGTTCTGCTGAAATGCCAGCCTCAGGCATCGCCCCCGGCCGCCACCCCCGACGCCCAGGCCCATTGAAAGTTGTGGCCGCCGAGATGCCCGGTGACGTCCACCACCTCGCCAATGAAATACAGGTCCGGGCGCGCCAGTGTTGCCATGGTTTTCGACGACAGCTGGCGGGTGTCGACACCGCCGAGGGTCACTTCGGCGGTGCGATAGCCTTCGGTGCCGGCGGGTTTGATGGCCCATTGATTCAGTGTAGCCGCCACCTGCTCAATGTCGCTGTTCTTGTAGCCCTGTAATGGGCCGGTCCAGCCGTGCAGGTCGTTGAAAGCCGCGGCGAAACGCTTGGGCAGGTGCTGCGCCAGATAGTGGGCCACGGTCGACTGGGGTTTGTTGCTGCGCAGGGCCAGCAGGTCCTCCCGGGCGGAACACGTGGGCAGCAGGTTGATCGCGAGGGGATCTCCCGGCTGCCAGAAACTGGAAATCTGCAGCATCGAAGGCCCACTGAGGCCGCGATGGGTCACCAGCATGGGCTCGCGGAAATGCTCTTTGCGGCAGCTCACATCGACCGGGCAGCTGATGCCGGACAGTGGGGCGAGCTGCTCTTTCAGTTCCGGGTGCAGGGTGAACGGCACCAGCCCGGCGCGGGTCGGTAACACTGTCAGGCCAAACTGCCGCGCAATGTCGTAGCCGAAACCGCTGGCGCCCATGGTGGGGATGGACAGCCCGCCACAGGCAACGACGAGGGAATCACAGCTGATCGATCCGGAGCCTGTGGTCAGACGGTACCCGGGCTCTGTGGCTGCGATGTTGCGAATGTGTGTTTTCAGGCGGATCTCGGCACCGGCCCATTCGCATTCGGTCAGTAGCACGTTGAGAATGTCTTTTGCGCTGTGCTTGCCGAATAGCTGGCCCGGGGCCTTTTCCTCGTATTCCACACCGTGGCGATCTACCAAGTCGAGAAAATGCTGGGGTGTATAACGCTTCAGTGCGGAGATGCAGAAATGGGGATTGTCCGAAAGGAAATTCGCCGGCGTGCTGTTGAGGTTGGTGAAGTTGCAGCGCCCACCGCCGGACATCAGGATTTTCTTGCCTGGCTTGTTGGCGTGGTCGATCACCAGGACCCGGCGGCCCCGGTAACCGGCCGTTGCCGCACACATCAGACCGGCAGCGCCTGCCCCGATCACGATGACATCGTAGTGTGCGGCCATGAAAACTCCTTAAAAAACGGTATTATCCGTTTTTCAGGGTCTTCATATCAATGACGAAGCGGTATTTCACGTCGCCTTTCTTCATGCGCTCGTAGGCGTCGTTGATGTTGTGGATGTCCAGCATTTCCACGTCGCAGCTGATGTCGTGCTCGGCGCAGAAATCCAGCACTTCCTGGGTCTCCGGCATGCCGCCAATCAGCGAGCCGGCCAGCACCCGCCGTTTGAACACCAGCGCACCGGCTTCCAGGGGCGGTTCGACCGGTTCCAGCAGACCCACCAGGATGTGGGTGCCGTCATACTTCAGGCAGTTCAGGTACGGGTTCAGGTCGTGCTGCACCGGAACCGTGTCGAGCATGAAGTCATAGGTTTCTGCGGCAGCCTCCATCTGGGCTTCGTCGGTGGAAATGACCACGTGATCGGCTCCCTGCTTTTTCGCCTCGGACACCTTGCTCTCGGAGCGGGTGAAAATGGTGACCTCCGCACCCAGTGCCTTGGCGAATTTCACGCCCATGTGACCCAGACCTCCCATGCCGATTACGCCGACCTTGTGACCCGCCTTCACCCCGTAATGGCGTAACGGCGAATAGGTGGTGATGCCGGCGCAGAGCAGGGGAGCGGCGGATTTGATGTCCAGTTTCTCCGGCACTTTGACCACAAACCGTTCGCTTACAACGACTCGCTCGGAATAGCCGCCGTAGGTGATGGACTGATCGTGACGGTCTTCACCGTTGTAGGTGCCGGTCATGCCTTCGGCGCAGTACTGCTCCAGCCCGGCTTCGCAGGCAGAACAGGTGCGACAGGAGTCGACCATGCAGCCGACGCCAACCACGTCGCCCTCCTTGAACGCTTTCACGTCGGAACCGACCGCCGTGACCCGGCCAACAATCTCATGACCCGGCACAACCGGATACTCGGTCACGCCCCAATCGTTCTGCGCAAAGTGGATGTCGGTATGGCAGACACCGCAATAATCGATTTCGATGGATACGTCGTCGGGGCGCGGTGCCCGGCGGCTGATGTTATGGGGTGCGAGGCCAGACGTGGGGGACTGGGCTGCGAACGCTTTCGTCTGTGTCATGTTCGGGCTCCTTTTCCTGGGGGGATCTTCCTGAGGTCCGAAACCAAGGGACCACTCCCGTTATACTCCGGTCCGCCCTGAAAATATCACCCGGTACCATGTCCGTTCTGTAATAGAGAACGCTACAGGTGCACGTGGCCTTCCAGGTAAAACGCCGCCTTGCCCGCAATATCCACCCGATCCCCTTTGAGTTCGCAGCGCAACTCGCCGCCGCGGGCCGATACCTGTCGCGCCAGAAAGCGCGTACCGCCCAGTTTTGCGGCCCACCAGGGCACCAGCACACTGTGGATGGAACCGGTGACCGGGTCTTCGTCAATGCCGACGCCGGGGGCAAAGTAACGGCTGACGAAATCGCAGTTCTCACCGCGGGCGGTGACAATCACGCCCTGATTGCCCAGCTGTTTCAGCATTCGGAAATCCGGCGCTGCTTCTCGAACCGCTTGTTCAGAATCCAGCTCGATCAGGTAATTGGTGTCATTGGGGACGAACAGCGCGGTATCCGGCACACCCGCCAGCGCCTGTCGGAGCAGATCCGGCGTGGGTACTTCCTGCCAGTCGAGCCGCGGGAAGTCGAGCGTCAGCCATCCGTCCTCGCTCTGGCCCACGCCCAGAATCCCGCTTTTGGAGCGCAGCCGGATGGTTGGTTGCTGCCAGTCGAGTCGGTTGAAGATGACCCAGGCGCTGGCGAGGGTGGCGTGGCCGCACAGCGGGACCTCGGCGCCGGGGGTGAACCAGCGGATGTGAAAGTCCGCATCGGCGCTTTCGCTGTCGCGCACGAAAAAGGCGGTTTCGGACAGGTTGTTTTCCGCCGCCAGCGCCTGCAGTGTGTGGTCGTCCAGCCAGCTATCCAGCGGCATGACGGCGGCGGGGTTGCCGCCGAAAAGCTCACTGGTGAAAGCATCAACCTGGTAGATCGGATAACTCATGGTTTGTCTCCTTCAGAATACGTTTGGCGTAAGCAGGCGCCCGGGCGCTGGCGAACCGGTCAAGCTCATCATCGCTGTAGAAGTGCAGTTGAGGCAATGGTCGTGAGTGGGTCAGGATCCAGTGATCCGGGCGCTTTTGCTCGATACGGAAGCCCAGGTCCTCAAGCCACTGCACCGTTGCTCCGAAGCCTGTGGCCAGGCGCAGGGGGTAAGGTTCGGCGTCCAGTCCCAGTAGATCCTTCCGGCTGTTTTTCAATGGTGCTTCGTGTTGGTGGGCCAGTGCCCGATTCGGTGCGTTCATGGCGAAAGTCCTTCTTCCGTTTCCGTTTTTGACCCTGACATTGTGAGCGCCTGCTGACACCCATAACAGATTCAGATAATCTATATTTGAACCGGTACAGATGGTTGGATAAGCAGGCTGTACCGGTCGTAATCCGGGGTAACTGTACTGCCCGTGGCGGGCACGGCTCTGGCAGGATAGCGGTATGGGTATTCTCTATAATCAGGTGGCAGATCAGCTTCAGGCCTTGATTCGCGATGGCGTCTATCGGGAAGGGGAGCGTTTGCCCGGCGTACGGGTATTGAGCCGGCAGTTCGGTGTCAGTATTTCGACGATTCTCCAGGCTCACCAGACACTGGAAGGCCGGGGGTATCTGCAGGCGCGGGAGCGTAGTGGTTATTTTGTGCGCCTGCCGGCCCGGGATGCGCCCGAACCGGTGATGCAGAAATACCGGGCTCGCCCCATGCCGGTCAGTGCCCGGGATATGGCACTGGAATTGTGTGTGGACGAGCAAAAGCGCATGGTGCCATTGGCCGCTGCCGTGCCACACCCGGACTTCCTGCCCGTGCGACAGATCCAGCAATCGATCCTGTGGGCGGCGCGGAGGGGGCTGGACTATCAGGATTACGCCTTCCCGGGCAAGGAATCCTATCGGCGCCAGCTTGCCCAGCGCATGGCGACGCTGGGCGTACCGGTGACCGCAGACGACATTCTGGCCACCAACGGAGCCCAGGAAGCGATCATTCTGGCGCTACGGGCGGTCACGGTGCCCGGCGACATCGTGGTGGTGGAATCGCCCTCGTTCCCGGGCATTCTTCACGCACTGGAGGTGGTCGGGCTGCGGGTCATTGAAGTGCCCACGCATCCGGCGGACGGTCTCAGCCTTGAAGGACTGCAACTGGCGCTGGAACAATGGCCGGTCAAAGCCTGTGTGGCTGTAACCAACCACAGTAACCCCCTTGGTGCCTGTATGCCGGATGACCGTAAGCGGCAACTGGTGACCATGCTGGAGGATGCGCGGGTGCCGCTGATAGAGGACGACATCTACGGCGATCTTTTCCACACCGGCGAACGCCCGCGACCGGCCAAAGCCTTCGATCGTACCGGCAACGTGATTTATTGCAGCTCGTTCTCCAAAACCATATCCCCGGGCTTGCGGCTGGGGTGGATGGTGCCGGGCCGTTATATGGCTGAGGCCCGGCAGCACAAGTATTTCGTTAACCTCGCCACCGCCAGCATTCCGCAACTGGCGGTGGGGCATTTTCTGGAGCAGGGCGGCTACGACCGATACCTGCGTTCTGCGCGGCAGAACTACCGGCAAAGTACCGAGCGCATGCGCGACGCGGTCGCCCGCTGGTTTCCGGAGGGCACGGCCATCAGCCGGCCCCAGGGCGGGTTCGTTATCTGGGCGCAGTTGCCGGGCAGGAATACTGGCATGGAGGTCTATCGCCGCGCGCGGGAAGAGAACATTAACGTAGCGCCGGGGCTGATGTTCTCTACCGCCGACAAGTACAGCAACTGCCTGCGCCTGAACAGCGCCAACCCCTGGTCAGAGCGCATCGAGAGTGCCGTGCGGCGCTTGGGGGAGCTGGCAGCGCAGGCGCTAGACCGCTGACCCCCGCAGATCCAGCGGGTGAAGCAGCCCCGCCGCAATGGCGATGCCGGTGACGTCCGGCATTCGCTCAGCCCCCAGACGTTTCATGACCCGGGAACGATACAGGTCGATGGTCTTGATGCTCACGCCCAGCATATCCGCGATCTCGCGACTGGTGTAACCCTGGGCCATTGGCAGAAACACGTCGCGCTCCCGCCGGGTCAGGCTGGCAATCAACGCTTCGATATTGTCGCCGCCACGGTGCGGGAGGCCGGTTTGCGGATGTTCCTGCAGGGCCTGTTGCACGCTGTCCAGCAGCAGTTGCTCGTTGAAGGGCTTTTCAATGAAATCAAAGGCGCCGGATTTAAAGGCGCGCACCACGATCGGAACGTCGGCATGGCCCGACACGAAGATGATGGGCAGATTCGAACTCCGTTTCTGCAGTTCCTCCTGAACGTTGAGTCCTCCCAGCCCGGGCATCCGCACGTCGAGAATCACACAGCCGCTTGAGTTGGCGCTCAGGGCGTCCAGAAACTGCCGGCCATCGCGGTAAGGCTTCACGTGCAGTCCAACGGATTCAAGCAGCCACTGGGTGGACTCGAGCATGCCGGCATCGTCATCGACCACGTAGACGGTGGTGGGGGTGTCAGTCATTTGCACGGGGCTCCGGGTTGGCGTCAGGCCGCTTGCGCGCGGTCAGGGTTTGGGGGAATCGACAGATGAGTGTCAGGCCGCCTTTATCGGCACGGCTGGCGTCCAGAAAGCCGCCAAACCCTTCGATGATAGAGCGGCTCATGGAAAGCCCCAGGCCAAGGCCCTGGGGCTTACGGGTGTAGAAGGGCGTGAACATGTTGCGCAGGCCCTCGTCGTCCAGGCCGCTGCCTTCATCGGTGACCTGGATCAGGCTCTCCTGCTGGTTGTTCACGCAGCTGGCAATGGTGATCTGTGCCGGCGTCTCGCGGTTGGCGGGATCGGCTTCCAGAGTGGCGTCAATGCCGTTCCGGATCAGGTTGATCAGGACCTGCTCCAGCAACACCGGGTCGGCGGCGATGACCGGGCTGGAGTCCGCCAGGCACTCGCGGATCACAATGCCATGCCTGTCGGCATCCCACTGGCACAGGCGCACCACGTTGCGGATGACGTCATTGATGGCGACAGGCGCGGTGCGTTTCTGGCCCTTGTGCAGGAATGCCCGCAGGCGCTTGATCACTTCCGAGGCCCGGTTAGCATGGTGGGTGATCCGCTGCAGGCCGTCGTCCACACGGTCGAGGCAGTCCGGGTTGGCGCGGGCCTGTTTCAGATAGCGCTGGCTGGCACTGGCGTAATTCACAATCGTTGCCAGCGGTTGGTTCATTTCGTGGGCAATGCTGGACGCCAGTTCCCCCAGCGTCGCCAACCGCGCCGTGTGGGCCAGTTCGTCCGCCAGGCGGCGGTTGTTTTCCTCGGATTCCACGCGGGCGGTGATGTCCCGGGAAATGCTCACCACTTCAATGACCGCTCCGGTGTAGGTCTCGCGGATGGCGCGACCGGCAATCTCGAACCAGCGCTTGCTGCCGTCCCGGTGGGTAATCTGCAGGGTCATGGTGGCATAGCCGTCGTCCCTGAGAATGCGTCGGGTTTCCTGAATCTGCTCGCTGACCGAGGCGCCGCGAAACACCTCCTCCAGGGGTTTGCCCCGCAACTCCTCCGGCCAGTAGCCGAGCAAACGCCAGGACGCCGGGGTGGCGTCGATGAAACGACCGTCCGGTGCGTGGCGGGAGATCAGATCCGTGGTGTTTTCGGTGATCAGCCGGTACAGACGACTGGCGCGGGTAGCCTCATCCCGGGCGCGGATCTCATTGGTGGCATTGCGGCCGCGGGCCAGCACCTGGCCCGCGTCTGCCACGGGCACAAAAGTCCACAGCAGAATGCAATTGCCCGTGCGACTCTCCACCGCTTCAATGGCCCGCGCCTGGTCGAGGCAGGCGGTGACCAGGGCCGGCGCGTTCACCGGCAGCAGGGCGGCGGCATCGCAGCGCAGGCATTGCTGGCTCAGGTGGTCGGCTGCGCGGTTGCGTTGCAGAATCCGGCCATCACGGTCGAGGACCAGGGTGGCTTCCGGGTCAAGATCCTGAAGTGCGCTAGGATTAATCAGGGTAGGTTCGCTCATGCCAAGATTCAGTATGGTATTTATTCTATAATACGTTGGTGTAATTTATAGTGATTACCCTATCAAATACTATTTTCGCCAATCTGAAGTATAGCGGTTATAGCGTACTCCCTGAATACACCACAAGAACAAGCAGCTCACAGAGGACCACAACCATGACCTCGATTTTTGACCAGGGCCTTGCCCCCGTCGATGCCAACTATGCTGTTCAGTCCCCGATTGATTTCATTGAGCGCACCGCCAGCGTGTACCCGGACTACCCGGCTGTGATTCACGGTGCGCTGCGTTACACCTGGCAGCAGACCTACGACCGCAGCCGTCGTCTTGCCTCGGCCCTGGCCGGCCGTGGCATCGGGCGGGGGGATACCGTGGCGGTGATGCTGCCGAACATCCCTGCGATGGTGGAAAGCCATTTCGGCGTGCCGATGATTGGCGCCGTACTCAATACCCTGAACGTGCGGCTGGACGCCGAGGCCATCGCCTTTATGCTGGGCCACGGCGAGGCCAAGGTGGTGATCGCTGACCGTGAGTTCGGCGAGGTCATCCGCGATGCCGTCAGCCGTCTGGATTCCAAGCCGCTGGTGATCGACGTGGACGATCCCGAGTATGGTGAAGGCACCCAGGTCAGTGATCTCGATTACGAAGCCTTCCTGCAGGAAGGGGATCCGAACTACGCCTGGCGTTTCCCCGAGAACGAGTGGGACGCCATCTCCCTGAACTACACCTCCGGTACCACCGGCAACCCGAAAGGGGTGGTCTACCACCATCGCGGCGCTTACATCAACGCGTTGGGCAACCAGGCGGTGTGGTCCATGGATATGCACCCCGTGTACCTGTGGACGCTGCCGATGTTCCATTGCAACGGCTGGTGTTTCCCCTGGACCATCACCGCCATGGCCGGCACCCACGTCTGTCTGCGTCGGGTGGACCCGGAAAAGATCCTGCAGCTGATCCGCGATCATCAGGTGACCCACATGTGTGGCGCGCCGATTGTGCTGAATGCGCTGGTGAACGTGCCGGAGTCGGCCAAGACCGGTATTGATCACGAAGTGAAGTCGATGACCGCAGGCGCCGCGCCCCCCGCGCAGGTGATCGGTGCCATCGAGGAGATGGGCATTGCGGTGACCCACGTCTACGGCCTGACTGAGGTGTATGGCCCGGTGACGGTCTGCGCCTGGAAATCCGAGTGGGATTCACTGCCGCTGCATGATCGCGCCAGAAAGAAAGCGCGCCAGGGCGTTCGTTACCACACCCTGGCCGGCACCATGGTGGGCGATCCCAACACCATGGAGGCGGTGCCGAAGGACGGTAAGACCATTGGCGAGATCTTCCTGCGTGGTAACACCGTGATGAAGGGTTACCTCAAGAATCCGCAAGCCACGGAAGAGGCGTTCCGCGGTGGCTGGTTCCACACCGGGGACCTGGCTGTGTGGCACGAAGACGGCTACCTGGAAATCAAGGATCGCCTGAAAGACATTATTATCTCCGGCGGCGAGAACATCTCCACCATCGAAGTGGAAGATACGCTCTACCGTCATCCGGCGGTGCTGGAAGCGGCGGTCGTGGCCCGTCCGGATGAGAAATGGGGCGAAACGCCCTGTGCGTTTGTCACCCTCAAGCCGGAAGCGGGCGAGGTCAGCGAGGATGACATCATCAGCTTCTGCCGTGAGCACCTGGCCCGCTTCAAGGTGCCCACGACCGTCGTGTTCTCGGAACTGCCGAAGACCTCCACCGGCAAGATCCAGAAGTTTGTGCTGCGTGATCAGGCCAAAGAGCTCGAATAACCGGGCTAGCCACTGATCTGGCGCGCAGCGCCTCTGAAAACACCCCCACAAAAACAACATCAGGTGCACGCATGGGCGTGCACCCGGAGACCTTATTATGCAAATGTTTCATCGCAACAACGGGGAAGAGCAGCCGTTCTGGCCGGCCGGCCCCTTCAAGATTCGCCTGCCGTTTGTCCATTACCGCTGGGAGTTTGCGGAGATGGTGCAGGCGCTGATCATGTTCGTGGTCAGCCTGGCCATGATACCGCTGCTGGAAACCTACCTCGGCGTGCCCTATGACGTGGCGCTGGCCTACGTGGTCATCTGTGGTATCGACTTCATGTTGCCGGCGCTACTCGGGGTGCCGCTGGTACCGGGTTGGATCACCCCGGGCATTCCCGTGGTGCTGCTGTTCCTGGGCGACTACGAACCCGGCCCCGAGGCCATTCAGGCGCTGTTCGCGCTGCAGTTCCTGGTGTTCATCATTTTCCTGGTGCTGGGTGTGACCCGCCTGGGCAGCAAGCTGGTGGAACTGATTCCCCGTTCCATGAAGGGCGGCATCATCATCGGCGCCGGCATTGCCGCGCTGATGGGCGAGATCGAGGCCGGCGGCCGCCTGGCGGAAACGCCCATCTCACTGATCGTGGGTGGCCTGGTGTGCCTGTACCTGATGTTCTCGGTGTCGTTCAAGGGCTTTGTGGATACCAATGGCTTTGCCCGCAAAATCGCCAACTATGGCATGGTGCCGGGCATGGTGGTGGCTATCCTGGTGGGTTTCGCCACCGGCGAGTATGCCGTGCCCAACGTGGAGTGGGGCATCACCCGGCCGGCCTTTGGCGAGTTGTGGAACTACCTGCCGTTCAGTGTCGGCTTCCCGGATGCCAGCGTGTTCATGTACGCCATTCCGACCGCCGTCATTGCCTACGTCATTGCCTTCGGCGACATCGTGGTGGGCCAGTCACTGATGAATCGGGTGGATCACCTGCGCAAGGACGAAGACATCGACAACAGCATCGACCGGGTCCATCTGGTGACAGCCATCCGTAACGGCGGCCATGCCTTTTTCGCGCCGTATCCCGGCCTGGCGGGTCCGATCTGGACCGCGGTTACTGCCACCATGGCCGAGCGTTACAAGTACGGTCGCAACGCCATGGACTCGATTTACAGCGGTGGCGGCACCTTCTGGATTACCGGCTTTATTGCGCTGTTTGTGCTGCCGCTGGTGAGCTTTTTCCAGCCAGTGCTGCCGATTGCACTGTCACTGACCCTGTTGCTGACCGGTTACATCTGCCTGATGGTGGGTCTGGAACAACTGGAGAACAACACCGAGCGTGGTATTGCCGGCACCATGGGCGTGGTGTTGGCTGTGTATGGCGCGGGCTGGGGGCTTGCCACCGGCGCGGTGCTGTATTTCCTCATTGAACGCACGCGATTACTCGGTTTCACCGCCGATCCGGAAGCGCCCGGAGCGGAAACCGCAAACGAGCACTAAACCGGTTGCCCCCGGTGCTTTACCGGGGGTGAACCACACCACTGTGTGTCCTTGGGGGTGTCGGCCAGTCCGCGCCCCTTTTTTTATCCATTTCTGCACTTTTGACGATCTGTCATTTCATGACAAATTGTCCAATTTCTGTCTCCCGCCACTTCCGTCTTCAATGTTTTCAGGTTTACACTGGCGGTGCTGATCACTATTTGTCCGCTGTTCCATAACCATAAAAAGCAGGAGGCAGTCATGACCATCAGCTCCACCCCTGACGACGTGTCCGTGGCCCCGCGGCACATCCGCTTCGATGTGAGCAACGACCTCAAGACCCTGTGGCACGGCAACGATGCGTTCCGTACGGCGTTTTTCAATGCGCTGTCCCTGCAGTTTCCCGACGGTGAGCAACAGTTCATCAATGCGGTGCGACTGTACCGCGACAAGATCGATGACCCGAAGCTGAAGGAAGAAATTCGCGGGTTCATCGGTCAGGAAGCGTTACACAGCCGTGAACACAAGAGCTACAACGAAGCCCTGAAGGCCCGTGGCTACGACATCGACCGGCTGGACCAGCGGTTCCGCAGGCATATGGCCTGGGTAAGCAATCTGCCCCCGAGCCGCCAGTTGGCGGGAACCTGTGGTGCCGAGCACTACACCGCTGTGCTGGCCAACGCCATCCTGCGCCACCCGGAGTGGATGGAAGGCGCAACGCCAGCCATGGCAAAGCTCTGGCGCTGGCACGCCATTGAGGAAACCGAACACAAGTCCGTCGCCTTTGATGTGTATCGCCATTGCGTGGGCAACGAACGGTTGCGCCGGATCGTGTTCCTGTTCGTCACCTGGAATTTCTTCAAGTACACCTTTCTCAACACCTGCAGTCTGCTGAAAACCGACGGCAAGCTGTGGAGTGTGAAAACCTGGTTGGGCGGGTTCAACTTCCTGTGGGGCAAGCCGGGGGTGTTGCGGCACTGTCTGCCGGAGTTCCTGGCTTATTTCCGCGACGGCTTCCACCCCTGGCAGCAGGACAACCGGGAAGTGCTGAAGGCGAATCTCCGGGAGCTGGAAAGCGCCGTTCCCAACCCGTAGTGGGCGGTTGCTGAAATTTCGACCACTTTGTGCAAGACTGTCCGCTGCTAACAACAACGACAAGAATGGGAGTTTCCACTTCGTCCGGAGAAAGGGAACATCCCGAAGCTGGAGGCGCCCCCCATGCGAGTTGGTCTTATCGTGGATTCTGCGTGCGATCTGCCTTACGAGTTCAGCCGCAAGCACGACCTGTTTATTCTTCCGGTCACGGCGGTGATTGACGGCCAGACCTACATAGACGAACACGATCCTGTCCGTACCCAGGAGTTCTATCAGAGCGGCCTGCTGCAGAAAGGCCACCAGGCCGAGACCCGGGCCTTTACCCCCGAGCAGATTCACGATCTGTTTATGGAAAAGATCGTGACCCAGTTCGATGTGGCGATTTGCGAGACGGTAACCCGTAGCCGCAGCCTGATTTTCCAGAACGCCACCGAAGCAATGAACAGCGTGATGTCGCGCTACGACGACGCGCGCAAGACCGCGGGCCGCGACGGCAAGTTCTCCATGCGGGTCATCGACAGCAAGCAGATCTTCGCGGGCCAGGGCCTGCTGGCGGCGCACACCTTGAAGCTGATCGCTCAGAAGGTATCCAAGAACGCCCTGCGCCATGAAGTGGAAACCTTTACCGACCGGATTTACACCTGTGTGATTCCCCGGGATCTGCACTACATCCGTGAGCGCGCTCGCCGTCGTGGCGACAAGAGCGTCTCGGCCCTGGTGGCCTTTCTGGGCAAGGCACTGAATATCACCCCGGTGATTTTCGGCCAGGGCGCCGAAGGTCAGCCGGCGGCGAAAACCCGCAGCTTCGACGTGGCGGTTGAGAAAGTAATGAATTATGCCGCTGCCCGTGTGGATGCCGGACTGCTGACGCCGTATGTCAGCCTGTCCTGTGGGCTGACCTGGACCGAGATTGAAGATCTGCCCGGGCTGAACCGCCTGCGGGACGCCTGCGAGCGCAACGGTGTGGAGCTGCTGCTGTCCCAGATGGGCATTACCAGCAGCATTTACGTGGGTCCCGGCAGCCTGTGCCTGGCCCTGGCAGCGGAGCCGCACAGCTTTAACGACTATCAATAAACCCTCCGGTTTCCTCCTGCATGCAAGGCGCTGCCGGCGACTGGCCGGCCCGCAGTTGGTTGCCCGTATTTAGGGCGAATCCGCCGGGTGAGCCCCCCGTGCTAGGCTTTGCCCACGGATTCACTAATGAACAGGATCGCAGACACCATGACACAAGCCACGACCAAGGGCGCGGGCGAGCTGGCCAGCGCGCTGCTGGAACAGCATGTAAAGCACGAGATGGCCGCTCTGAAGGGCGCCAAGCTGCGAAAGTTTCTGGAGACCGAAGTCGCGGAGCTGCTCAACCATGCCGGCGATATTACCCTGAGCCGCCTCACCTCAGAGGCGCAAATTATGGGAGTGATCCAGCGTATCGTGGTAGACATGGAGCTGGACGCCGGTATCCCGGAGCTGGCAGCGGAAATGGCCACAGAAGTGCTGAATGCGGACGTTCAGAAAACCACCACGCTGGGTGACATTATCTCGCGGGAGCAGGCTACCGGCTTCCTGGAAGAGGCTCTGGAGTTACGGCATCAACGTGAGCGGGTGATCAGTGAGATCATGGCGCATCCGGTGTATCAGGAGCTGGTGTCCAATGTGGTGTACCACGGCCTGGTGAACTACCTCTACGAGGATAATCTGATCACCAAGTCGGTGCCGGGTGTGGGCTCGATGATGAAGTTCGGCAAGCGCATGGCGAACCGGGCGGTGCCGGGTCTGGACGAGACCTTTGAGCGGCGCCTGAAGGCCTGGTTGTCCGATAGTCTGCCAGGACTGATCAGCCGCAGTGAGCAGTTCCTGCATCGCGCGCTGTCGGATGACGAGCTCAGGGACAGCGTGATGGCAGCCTGGGTGTCGGTAGAGGATCGCACCATCGCCGAGCTTCAGGAGGGCCTGGGCGATGTTCAGCTGCAGGAATTCGTGGTGCTCGGCTACGAGTTCTGGCTGCGGTTTCGCAAGACCGATTATTTTCTCGGCTGCGCCCGTGCGGTGGTCTCCCACTTGTTTGAGAAATATGGCGACCGTCCGATCATCGACCTGCTCAACGACGTTGGCGTGACCCGCGAGGTGATTCTCGCGGAAATCGATGCGTTTGCGCTTCCGATCGTGGACGTTCTGCGGGAAGAGGGTTATGTTGAAGCCCTGTTGCGCCGGCGGCTTTCCTCATTCTACAAGTCCGCGGCGGCGAAAAAGATCCTGTCTCAGGAGGCCTGAATTCAAGCGGGGCCTCCGCGGCTGAACCGACGGAGGCAACCCGTGTTTTCCGAGCTTTTCTGGGCCTATCTGGTCGCCATCACGCTACTGACCATTACACCGGGGGTGGATACCCTGCTGGTAATGCGGAACACTGGCCGCGGTGGCTTGGCCGATGGCTGCGTAACCAGCAGCGGCATCTGCACGGGCCTGTTTCTCCACGCCACCCTGTCTGCACTGGGCATTTCGATGCTGCTGGTGGAAACCGCGTGGGCCTTTTCAGCGCTCAAGTGGGCTGGAGCGTGCTATCTGATATGGCTGGGCATCTCGTCTCTGCGTCAGGCGGTGGCGCGGGGCGGTGAACCCCGGGCCAGACAGATGCCAGCCAACCGGCAAGTGGTCTCCGTTAGCCAGTCGTTCCGGGAAGGGCTGCTGTCTAACGTTCTGAACCCGAAAACCGCGCTGTTCTATATGGCTCTGTTGCCACAGTTTATTGATCCCTCTGGGAACGCCTTCTTGCAGTCACTGGTGTTGGCGGGGGTTCACTTTCTGTTGGCGATGATCTGGCAATGCGGCCTCGCCTGGGCAGTAGTGCGCTTCCGCGGCATGGGCGCCAGTGCCGGGATTCGGCGTGGGCTCAATGCGCTGACGGGTGGTTTCTTTGTCGCGATGGGGGCGAAGCTGGCAGCAAACTGACCTGCCGTCGGCGGGCAGAAAAAAAGGGAAGCCGAGGCTTCCCTTTTTTATTGCGATTTTTGATTGCGATCGCATGCGCGCGTTGGCGCGCGACGCCCTTACTTCTCCAGGTACTGGAGCTTGTCGGGCTTGCCGTCCCATTCTTCGGCATCCGGCAGCGGATCTTTTTTCTCGGTGATGTTCGGCCATTTGCCCGCCAGATCGGCGTTGATCTCAACGAACTGTTCCTGCCCGGCAGGCAGTTCGTCTTCAGAGAAAATGGCTTCAGCCGGGCACTCCGGCTCGCACAGTGCGCAGTCGATACACTCGTCCGGATCAATCACCAGAAAATTCGGGCCTTCGTAAAAGCAGTCCACGGGACATACCTCTACGCAGTCGGTGTATTTACACTTGATGCAGTTATCAGTAACGATAAAGGCCATAGTCAGATCCCTGGTCCAGTGGTCGGTCAATCTCATCAGGAGCGCCGTCACGGCGCAACCGTTATATTTTAGTGCGCGATATTGTAGGGAGAGGCCCCGGCTCCCGCAAGCGTCAGCCCGCTATAACCTTATTACATAGATCAATCTGGCCGAATTTACCGCTCAGACTTGCAGCAATTCCTTCATCTGGTAAAGGCGCTCCAGGGCTTCCCGCGGGGTCAGGCCATCCAGGTCGAGCTCTTTCAGGGCGGTTTCCACCGCGCTTGGCTCGGCAGTGGCGAACATGTCGCCCTGCCAAACGGGTCCATTCGCCTCATGTTCCCGCACCGCCGGTGCGGGAACATGAACAGGCGCAGCAGTCGCACTGGCTCCCTCGAGGTGGGTGAGCTGAGCCCTGGCGTTGCGAATCACGTCCTGGGGCACACCGGCCAGTTTGGCGACCTGAAGGCCGTAACTCTGGCTGGCGGGGCCATCGTGAACATTGTGCAGGAACACGATGCTGTCGTCGTGTTCGGTGGCGGTCAGGTGCACGTTTACGGCGTGCCGCAGGTCGTCCGCCAGTTGTGTGAGCTCGAAATAATGAGTGGCAAACAGGGTGTAGCAGCGAATTTCCTTCGCCAGATGCTCCGCCGTGGCCCAGGCCAGTGACAGGCCGTCAAACGTGCTGGTGCCGCGACCCACTTCGTCCATCAATACCAGGCTGTATTCGGTGGCGTTGTGGAGAATGTTGGCGGTTTCAGTCATCTCCACCATGAAGGTGGAGCGGCCGCCGGCGATGTCGTCGGAGGAGCCCATGCGAGTGAATATGCGGTCCACCGGCCCCAGGATCGCGCGGTTGGCCGGTACGAAGCTGCCGGTGTAGGCGAGCAGGGCAATCAGTGCGGCCTGGCGCATGTAGGTGGACTTACCGCCCATGTTGGGGCCGGTGATCACCAGCATGCGGCGCTGGGTGTCCATCAGCAGGTCGTTGGGCACGTACGGCTCGCTGAGCAGCTGCTCCACCACCGGGTGCCGCCCCTCTTCAATGTCAAAGCCCGGCATCTCGCTGAATTCCGGTGCGGAGAAGCGAAGGCTGGTGGCTCGCTCGGCGAAGTTGCTGAGCACGTCCAGTTCCGCCAGTGCCTGCGCCGCATCCTGCAGCGGCGCCAGTTCGGCCGCCACGGTTTCCAGTACCTCATCGTACAGGGACTTCTCCCGGGCCAGGGCACGGCTCTTGGCGCTCAGAGCCTTGTCTTCGAATTCCTTGAGCTCGGGGGTGATGAACCGTTCGGCGTTTTTCAGGGTCTGGCGGCGGATGTAGTCCACCGGCGCCTGGTCAGACTGGGCGCGGCTGATCTCGATGTAGTAACCGTGAACGCGGTTGTAACCCACTTTCAGTGTGCTGATGCCGGTGCGTTCTTTTTCCCGGGTTTCAACGTCCAGCAGATACTGGCCCGCGTTCTCGCTGATATTGCGCAGTTCGTCCAGCTCCTCGTCAAAGCCCTCGCGGATCACTCCGCCGTCCCGGATCACCACCGGCGGGTTGTCGATGATGGCGCGTTCCAGCAGGTCCGCCAGCTCCGGGTACTCGCTGATCACCGTGGCCAGCCTGACGATATGATGGGAGTTGACCGGCTTCAGGGTTTCCTGCAACTCCGGCAAGGCCGCGAAGGCGTCCCGCAGCCGTGCCAGATCCCGCGGACGAGCGGAGCGCAGGGCAACTCGCGCCAGTACCCGCTCGATATCCCCCACGGTTTTCAGCAGGTCGTGTACCGGCTCGTAATGGAAGCCCTCCAACAGTGCCGATACTGCTTGCTGGCGTTGCTGCACCACGTCCACATCCCGCAACGGGCGGTTCAGCCAGCGCCGCAGCTCGCGGCCACCCATGGCGGTGGCGGTGCGATCCATCACCCAGGCCAGGGTGTGCTGGTGACCGCCCACCAGATTGGTGTCAATTTCCAGGTTGCGGCGGCTGGTAGCGTCCAGAATCACCGCTTCTTCGCGGCGCTCACGGGTCAGCTTGCGAATGTGGGGCAGGGCCGTGCGCTGGGTTTCCTTGGCGTACTGAAGCAGGCAGCCGGCGGCACAGACGGCCAGGGTGAGCTCCTCACAGCCGAAACCGGTGAGATCCCGTACCTGCAACTGCTGGGTAATCACCCGGCGCGCGGTGTCTGACTCAAACAGCCAGGGACCCTGGCGGCGAACACCGGTGAAACCCTCCAGCAACTCCTGATACGGGAAGTCTTCGCTGATCAGGATTTCCGCAGGGCGCAGACGCTGTAATTCACCCTGCAGCGCTTCCAGGTCGTCCAGTTCGGACACCGCGAAGCGCCCGCTTGAAATATCCAGGGAGGCGAAACCAAAGCGTTCCCGCTGATTGAAAATGGACACCAGCAGGTTGTCGCGCCGGTCTTCCAGAAAGGCGTCATCGCTCAGTGTGCCCGGGGTGACGATCCTGACGACTTTCCGCTCGACCGGGCCTTTGCTGGTGGCCGGATCGCCAATCTGCTCGCAAATGGCGATGGATTGACCCGCCCGCACCAGCCGTGCAATGTAACCTTCAGCGGAGTGATAGGGAATGCCGGCCATGGGAATGGGGTTGCCCCCGGACTGCCCGCGGGCGGTGAGCGTAATGTCCATCAGCTCGGCGGCTTTTTTGGCGTCGTCGTAAAACAGCTCGTAGAAGTCCCCCATGCGGTAGAACACCAGTTCGTTGGGGTGTTCGCCCTTGATTTTGAGGTACTGCCTCATCATCGGGGTATGCTGTGAAAGGTCGGTCTGAGCTGCTGACATGAAGGCGTCCGGATCCACTGGCTTTAAACGGAGCCCCGGATTGTAAGAAAATAATGCCCCGGATGAAACGAAGGAGAGCAATATGTCGGTCACGGATCAGGATCTTGAAGAGGCAGGCGCGCAACTGGGCGATCTGCTGATGCGTCAGGGTTGGACCATTGCGACGGCCGAAAGCTGCACCGGCGGCTGGGTTGCCAAGGTGCTGACCGACCGGGCCGGCTCGTCCACTTACGTACATGGCGGATTGGTAACCTACAGCAACGAGGCCAAGCATGATCTGCTGGGGGTATCTGAAGATTATCTCGCGCAATTCGGCGCTGTCAGCGAACCGGTGGTGCGTCAGATGGTCTCCGGGACGCTGGCGGTAACCGGCGCGGACCTGGCTGTTGCCATCAGCGGCGTCGCCGGCCCCGGGGGCGGCAGTGTGGAAAAGCCCTTAGGCACGGTGTGGTTTGCCTGGGGGGGCAGCGGAGACACCACAGAGGCCAGGGTAGAGCGCTTTGAAGGCGACCGCGACGCCGTTCGCCGACAGGCCGTGCTCTATGCTTTGCGGGGTGTGAGCGAGTATGTGAAGCGATCGTGAAAACAGGGGTTGGTCTCGCCAACCGGTTATGTTTTAATACTGTTCAAATATACAGGCATGAGGTTTTGCACCGATGGAAGACAACCGCAAGAAAGCATTGAGCGCAGCACTGGGTCAGATCGAACGGCAGTTCGGCAAGGGCGCCGTGATGAAAATGGGCGACCAGCCCCGTGAAGCCATTCCTGCGGTGTCCACCGGCTCCCTTGGACTTGACGTGGCGCTGGGCATAGGTGGTCTGCCGTACGGCCGGATTGTGGAAATCTACGGTCCGGAAAGCTCCGGTAAAACCACGCTGACCCTGCAGGTGATTGCCGAAGCCCAGAAGCAGGGCAAAACCTGTGCCTTCGTTGATGCCGAGCATGCCCTTGATCCTGTATACGCCGAGAAGCTGGGTGTGAATGTCGACGAGCTGCTGGTGTCTCAGCCGGATACCGGTGAGCAGGCGCTGGAAATCGCCGACATGCTGGTGCGCTCCAACGCGGTGGACGTGATCATTGTCGATTCCGTCGCTGCGCTGACGCCGAAAGCGGAAATTGAAGGCGAGATGGGCGACAGCCACGTCGGCCTGCAGGCCCGCCTGATGTCCCAGGCCCTGCGGAAGCTGACGGGCAACGTCAAACACGCCAACTGTCTGATGGTGTTCATCAACCAGATCCGTATGAAGATCGGCGTGATGTTCGGCAGCCCGGAAACCACCACCGGTGGTAACGCCCTCAAGTTCTATTCCTCTGTGCGTCTCGACATCCGCCGGATCGGTGCGGTGAAGGACGGTGACGAAGTGGTGGGTAACGAAACCCGCGTGAAAGTGGTGAAGAACAAGGTTTCTCCGCCGTTCCGTCAGGCGGAGTTCCAGATCATGTACGGCAAAGGCATTTATCACATGGCCGAAGTGCTGGACATGGGGGTGAAGGAAGGCTTCGTGGACAAGTCCGGTGCGTGGTACGCCTACAACGGCGACAAGATTGGCCAGGGCAAGGCCAACGCCTGCAAATATCTGGAAGAGAACCTCGACATCGCCCAGGAGATTGAGGCCAAGGTTCGCGACAAGCTGATGCCGAAGCCGGTTTCCAAGAAGGAGGCAGCGGCAGCAGCGGAGGCTGAGACCGCCGAGGCGAACGGCGAGCTGCTCTAAGCAGTGTCGTCTTTAACGGTGGAGTAAAGGGCATGGGCAACAAAAAAAGACTTCTGATCGTTGCCCACGCTCCTTCTCCGAACACCCTCAAGTTGCGCGAAGCCGCAGAGCATGGCGCCAGAGACCAGGACATCGAGAACGTCGACGTTACCGTGCTGTCGCCGTTTGACGCGGGACCGGATGACGTCCTCGCCTGCGACGCCATCATTCTCGGCACCACCGAAAACCTCGGTTACATGAGCGGCGCCCTCAAAGACTTCTTTGACCGCAGTTATTACCCATGTCTTGAGCAGACCCAGGGTCTTCCTTTCGCCTACTACATCCGTGCCGGCCACGACGGCACCGGCACCCACCGAGCCATCGAAACCATCACTACCGGCCTGCGCTGGAAACGGATCCAGGAGCCGCTGATCTGCCGTGGCGACTATAAAGACGAGTTCAGGGAGCAATGCCGGGAGCTGGGGTTGTACGTTGCCGCCAGCCTGGATGCGGGCGTGTTGTAAGCGGACTGCTGGCAGGCCAGTGAATCAACTGGCAAAACGGTTGTAAAAGCCCTCGATCCTCGACAGTGCGTTGTCCACCGTTCGCGAATAACCCTTCTTGTCACAGCAGTAACTGAATCGCAGGCTGACCCGATAACCGGTCTGGAACGCCTGGCAATTCACCACCTGCGCGGCCACCCGCGACTCTGAAATGTACTTGCCGTCGAAATCCAGATACAGGCGGGCGCCGGGTTCCACCGGGCGTGGGCACAGTACCGCCATGCCGTAGCGATTCATATCCAGGCAGGTCACCGGTGTCGGTTTCTTTCCCCGCCCGAAGAAGCCACGCTCACGCAGCCTGACCTTCAGGCACATGGCAGGGTAGCGGTCCTTGATTCTGCGGTCTGCGGAATCATTCATTATCAATAGGCATCCATTGCATATCTTATGATTGTTTTTTCCGGACATCCGCCGGGAGATGAAGTTTAGTTCTGGAACAGTTGTCTGAAAAATGACCAAGGCGGAAATTGTGAGCTGGTTAACAAAAACAGGATTGTCTGACCGTCATCGATAAATCTTGGGCCGGAACGCGACATAGCGGACGGCAGATTCTACAATGACCGGCCATAAACAAAACCAGAGGCGGCTCGCCCACGTGGGGGCGAGCGCCAAGCATTCTGACCGTTACAGGACCGAACCTTGAAGTCACTGTCCCTGCACCAGCTCTACAAAGCCTGTGTTCTAAAAGATCTGCCGTTCAAGACTACCCGGCAACTGGAGCCGCTGGCGGAAATCGTCGGCCAGAACCGTGCCCAGGAAGCCGTTCGCTTTGCCCTGGCGATGCCCCACAGCGGTTACAACGTCTATGCCGTTGGCCGCAACGGCCTGGGCAAGCGCACCATGATGCTGCGCTACCTGGAGCACCATGTGGATACCGAACACAGCAGCCACGACTGGTGTTATGTGGCGGATTTTGAAGAGCCGCGAGTGCCCCGGGTGCTGCGTTTGCCGGCGGGCAAGGGCACCACGCTGAAGCAGGACATGGAAAAGCTGATGGGGCGGCTGATGAAAATCATCCCCCAGACCTTCGACAGTGACAGTTTTCTGGAGCGTTCCGAGCAGCTGAAGAACGAATACGGCAAGAAACAGGAAGACGAACTGGAGCGGGTCGCCGCCCAGGCCAGGCGCAAGAAAGTGAGTCTCACGGTGTCCACGCCGGGCGGATACCGCCTGGTTGCGATGAACGGCGACGAGCCCCACACCGCGGAATCGTTCAAGGAGCTGACCGATCAGCAACGGGACAAGTTTGAAGAGGACATCAACCGCCTTGAGAAAAAGCTGCGTCAGGCGCTGCGTAAACTGGCGGACTGGGAGCAGGAGTATGCCGAGAAACAGCAGGCGCTCAATCAGGAGACGCTGGAAGGTATTTCCGGCCACCAGCTTGATGAACTGGTGGAGAAATACAAGGACCTGCCGGAGGTCGTCAGATACATAGAGTCCGTTCGCGAGGATATGGCGGAAAGCCTGGATATTTTTCTCGAGGATAACGACGAGCAGGCGGCGATTGCCTACGCTTCCCTCGACAAGAAGATGCCCCGGCGTTATCTGGTGAACGTGCTGGTGCACCAGAAGAACGACGAGGTGCCGGTGGTGGTGGAAGACAACCCGACCTACCATAACCTGTTCGGTTACGTGGAGAATGTCACCTACAAGGGCACCGTGTTCACCGATTTCTCGTTGATCCGGCCCGGCAGCATCCATCGCGCCAATGGCGGCTATCTGCTGATGGATGCCATCAAGGTGCTTGAGCAGCCGTTTGTCTGGGACGCGCTCAAGCGGGCGTTGCGCTCAAAATCCCTCCAGATCAATTCCCTCGAGCGTGAACTGACGCTCTCTGGAACCATCTCCATCGAGCCGGAGGCGATTCCACTGGACGTCAAACTCGTGCTGTTCGGTGACCGGGAAACCTGGTTGCTGCTGCAGGACTACGATCCGGAGTTCAGTGAGCTGTTCCGGGTGACGGCGGATTTCGAGAACGAGATGTACCGCTCCGATGACAGTCAGATCCTCTACGCCAAATTTATTGCCAGCCTGGTCAGTGAAAAGAAGCTGTTGCACTGTTCCAACAAGGCCGTGGCGCGGATCATTGAGTACAGCGCGCGCATGGCAGAGCACCAGGACCGGCTGTCGCTGCACGCGGCGGATATCGCCAACCTGCTGCGGGAGTCCGATTTCTGGGCACGCCAGGCCGGTGCGAAGCTGATTCAGGATCTGCATGTGGAGCGGGCCCTGGAAAGCGCCAAATACCGCAGCAGCCGAATCCGGGACCAGTTCTACGATTCCATTCGGGATGGGTCGACGCTGGTCACCACCAGCGGGACCTGCGTGGGGCAGGTCAACGCGTTGTCCGTGCTCTCTACCGGTGGCTTCGAATTCGGTTTGTCCAATCGCATCACCGCCACCTGCTATTATGGAGATGGCGCGGTGATGGATATCGAGCGCGACGTCAAACTCGGCGGCAACATCCATTCAAAGGGTGTGATGATTCTGAGTAGCTGGCTGGCGGCTCACTTCGCCGTGAACGACCCCATGCACCTGTCGGCAAGCCTGACCTTCGAGCAGAACTACGGCGAAGTGGACGGTGACAGCGCCTCCCTTGCCGAGCTGTGCGCGCTGGTGTCTGCACTCTCGGAGTTGCCGGTGCGTCAGGATCTGGCGATTACCGGTTCGGTCAACCAGTTCGGTGAAGTGCAGCCGATCGGTGGCGTAAACGAGAAAGTTGAGGGTTTTTTCAATACCTGTCAGCTTAAAGGCGGTCTGACCGGGAGCCAGGGTGTCATTGTGCCTGTCACCAACGTCCAGAACCTGATGCTCGACAGCGAGGTGGTTCAGGCGGTGCGCAAAGGCAAGTTTGCGGTGTACGCGGTGTCCCGTGCCGAGGAAGCTATAACGTTGCTGCTGGGTAAGCCAGCCGGCAAGGCCGATGACAAGGGCCGGTACCCGAAGCAGAGTGTTTTTGGCATTATCCAGCAACGGCTTGAGAAAATGCGTGAACATGAACGCCAGGAGCACGCCCGGGACGAGCATAAAGACCCGTCGATCCACTGACCGGCAACGATAATAAAGGACAGGAGAGTTAGATCACATGACTGATATCCAGCAAACCGTTTACGTGGTAGAGGATGATGAGGCGGTACGGGATTCACTGGAACTGCTGCTGAAGTCCGATGATAAATCGGTAAAGACCTATGAAAACGCCATGGCCTTTCTGCGGGACTACTCCGAGAACATGGCCGGCTGTATCGTGCTGGATATCCGCATGCCGGGCATGGACGGCATGGAACTGCAGAAGAAGCTGAACGAAAAGCACTCCATCCTGCCGATCATCTTTGTGACCGGCCACGGCGACGTTCCCATGGCGGTAGACGCCATGAAGGAAGGCGCGGTGGACTTCATCCAGAAGCCTTATCGCGAAGAAGCGTTGCTGGAAAAAATTGAAGCGGCCCTGGCCCAGGACCGTGAGCAGCGCAAGTCGCTCGACGAGAAGCAGGAAATCATCAAGCGCATCCGCAGCCTTACCCCCCGTGAGCATGAAATCATGGATCGGATGATTGCCGGTCAGGCCAACAAGGTGATTGCCATCGAACTGGAGATCAGTCAGCGCACGGTGGAGATTCACCGGTCCCGGGTCATGCATAAAATGGGAACCCACTCGCTGGCGCACCTGGTTCGTATGGTCCTGTCCGTAAAGGACCTTATCGACGCCCGATGATTCGGCCGGCATGATACCGGTAACTTCTTAACCGGCCCTGTTTATATGACTGCAGTTGTCAGTGAGTCCGATGAGACCACGGTTCTGCTGGTGGACGACAATCCCCAGAACCTGAAAGTGCTCTATGAAACCCTGAAGGACAAAGGTTACCGCCTGCTGATCGCCAACGACGGCGAGAAGGCCCTGGATCTGGCGCACCGCCATCAACCAGAGGTCATTCTGCTGGATATCATGATGCCGGAACTGGACGGTTACCAGGTCTGTCAGCGGCTCAAGGCAGATCCCGTAACCTCCGACAGCGCCGTGGTGTTCCTGTCTGCGCTCGACGACGTGCAGGCAAAGGTCAAGGGGTTCTCCCTTGGCGGTGCCGACTATATCTCCAAGCCGTTCCAGGCGCAGGAAGTGATTGCGCGGGTAAAGACTCACGCCCGTGTCATCCGTCTTGAGCGCGAACTCCAGGCCCGCAACCGCCAGTTGGAAAACGATCAGGCCCGCATCCTGAATTCCATCAGCGAGGGTATTTACGGCCTGGACGCCGACGGCACCATCGTGTTTGCCAACCCGGCGGCGGCGCTGATCATGCGTAGCCCGGCGGAAGAACTGATCGGTCGCAACTTCTTTGAGCTGCATGTGCCCGCCCAGCAAGGCACCTCCGCGTATAAGCCCGTACAGGCCACCTGCCAGCAGGGCGTTGCCGAAAACCAGCGCGATATAGCCCTGCAACGGGTCGACGGCAGTTCGTTTCCGGCGGAGTATCGGTCAACGCCAAAGCTTGATGGTGAAACCCTCCATGGCGCTGTCGTGGTGTTCCGGGATATTACCGTGGAGCTGGAAGGTGAGCAGGAGCTGGAAGACGCACGGGCGCTTGTCCAGGAGCAGCGGGACCAGCTCGCCCATGCTTCGCGCCTGTCGACGATGGGGGAAATGGCCGCGGGCTTTGCGCACGAGGTGAACCAGCCACTGACGGCGATTACCAATTACGCCCGGGTTGCCAAGCGCATGATGGCAAAAGACACGCTGGACCGGGACCTGTTGCAGGAAACCCTCGACAAGATTGAAGCCCAGTCTCATCGCGCCAGCGAGATCATCCGCCGGATCCGTCGTTTTATGAAGAAGCCCGCGACCGGTAAGGAAGTGTTGTCGGTCCCGGCGCTGCTGGATGATACCCGTCAGTTTGCGGAAGTGGACATGCGAAATAATGAAGGCGGTATCGATCTGACGGTTGAAGACGGCGTGCAGGAGGTTCTGGCCGATCCGATCCAGGTTCAGCAGGTGGCGCTCAATCTGATTCGCAATGCGCTGGAGGCAACGCGCAGCGCCGGGTCGTCCACGCCTGTAAAGGTTGCTGCGGCGATGTGCGGGTCCGGCTGTGTGCGGATCGAGGTGCGCGATCACGGCACCGGTTTGCCCGAGGACGCGGAAGAAAAGCTGTTCCTGCCGTTTTACACCACCAAGGACGATGGCATGGGTATCGGGTTATCCATGTGCCGTTCGCTGATTCAGGCCCAGGGCGGTGATATCGGCTTTGAGCGCCCCGAGGATGGCGGCGCCTGCTTCTACTTCACCCTGCCGGTTGCCGGCGCCCCTGACAACGCCTGCGAAGCCGGTTAGCCCCAGGTCACCTCGCCGGTCAGGTGAGGTGCATCGCCTTTCGCGTTGAGCAATTGATAATCCCACCTTCCTGATCCTGTCTGCCAGTTCAGTTGTGCCGTGCCCGGTAAAAACAGCGGTTTTTTGAACTGGCATGAGACAGTGACGTTCTGTCCGCTCCAGCCCGCCTGTTGCTCAAGCTGAGCCAAGGCTTGGGCTTTACTCCACATGCCGTGGGCAATGGCCCTTGGAAAACCGAACGCCTTGGCGCTCAGGGCGTGCATGTGAATCGGATTGCGATCTCCGGAAACGCTCGCATACTGCCGGCCGATCGACTCCGGCGCGTGGATGCTCTGTGTGTTGGGAAAACGCTGCAGTTGCGGTCGCTCGGCGGAAGCGGCGGAGGCATCCGGGCGGGCCTGACGAAAGAGATTGGTGCTGGTTTCTTCCCACACCAGCGTGCCGGCGGAGCGGGCCTCGGTCACCAGATCAAACTCCAGTCCTTTCGGGCCCTCGTTCTGACCCTGCAGGCGTACCTCGATATCGACGGTCTCACCAACCCCGATGGGGCGGTGCTGGGTGATGGTGTTGCGAAGGTGTACCAACCCAAGCAAGGGCAGGGGAAACGCCTTCTCGGTCAGCAGTTTGAGGTGCAGAGGGAATGCCAGAATATGGGGCCAGGTGATGGGGACGCTGGTTTGAGGGGCAAAGCCGCATACCTTTTGATAACGTTTCAGGTTATCGTTGGCCGTACTGACGCCCACCAGGCGCGCCCCGAGATCGGGAATGACAATCCCGGTCCCGGTTTTCCGTCCCCGTGCGAACAGCGCTTTACCGTACAGTGACCAGAGGGAAGGTGGGGTGTTGTGGTACAGGGAAGGCTCCGGCATGATTTTGAAACTCCAACACATTGAAACAGTTATAGGTACTTTGGTCACCAAAAGACGGGTCGCTTACACAATCTGGTACAACTGTGCGCTTGTGGCCTGATATGCTCTAATATAAGACCATTGTCTGAAAGTCTGGCAAACCCGGCCAGGTTCAACATTGACTTGGTTCGCAGCGGCGAATGTCCGAACGGCCAAGGCGGTTTCCAAACACAACTATAAGCGGGATGTTATGCAGGAACTTCGTGACGCAGGAGTAATGTTACGTCTGATTTATGAGGCGATGAAGAAGAAGGGTATCGACACCAATGCAATATTCAGCCGTCTCGGCGTTGACGAAAATTACGTATACACCGACCAGCTGAGAACCCCCCACAGCGCCCAGCTGTATTTCTGGCAAGCGGTTGAAGATGTGTCCGGTGATCCTGATGTTGGCTTGCATCTTGGTCAGTTGCTCCCCGCCTACAAGGGCCAGGTCCTGGAATACCTGTTTCTTAGCAGTCCCACCTTCGGCGAAGGCCTCCGCCGCGCGCAGAATTATCAACGCCTGCTCAGCGACGCCGCCAACACCGATTTCTTCATTGAGGGCGATGACGCCTGCATGGTGCTCGACGCCGCCTCGGAAGAGATCAGCCGCCTCAGACATTTCAACGAGTGCTTTGTTCAGGGTCTGATCATTTTCTTCAAGTCCATCACCGACGGGCAGTTTGGTCCTTCCCGCATCGAGTTCGAGCACAACCGGGAGCATGGTCACGAACGTGTGGAAGAGGTGATGGGCTGCAAGGTGATTTTCGGCGCCGAACAGAACCGTCTGTATTTCCCCGCCAGTATGCTTGCCCACGCGTCACCCCACGCCGAGCCGGAGCTGCTCGACCTGCACGAGCGTTTCGCCAGTGAGCAGGTTGCCCGGCTTGAGAAAAAGGACATCGTGGGCCAGGTGGAGCGCATTGTCGCGGAGCTGCTCGACAGTGGCGAGGTCACCCTGGACGCGGTTGCCGAGAGACTGGGAATCAAGCCCCGTACTTTGCGCACCCGCCTGACCGAAGCGGAAACCAGCTTCAACCAGGTGCTGGCGGACTTCCGCTATCGACTGGCCCGGCAGCTGCTGGCCACCACGGACGAATCCATCGATGAAATTGTCTACCTGACCGGTTTCTCGGAACCCAGCACCTTCTATCGCGCGTTCAAACGCTGGTCGGGAATGACGCCCATCGAGTACCGCAAAACCGCACAGGGCAAGGACGCGATGGTCGATGCCATGTGAGGTGGTTGGTCATTGCGAAGATTTTTTGCGGAAAAGCGTTGACATAAACGGGGGCCTCTTTATAATGCGCCCTCGTTGTCACCAAGCAGTCAGGCCCCTGACTGTGGTGGATGGAACAGCCTGATCTTAAACGAGAAAGCAGTTCCAGTTCCTGAAGGTGGCGGCCTACGCGGAGCGGTAGTTCAGCTGGTTAGAATACCGGCCTGTCACGCCGGGGGTCGCGGGTTCGAGTCCCGTCCGCTCCGCCATTTTTTCCCCTGTTTTATTTCCCGCTTAATCTGTATTTAGTCTGCGTCAGCGGATGCCTTTGCGTGCCTGTTCTTCGTAAAACTGCTTCCTGTGCTCTCCCGGACTGATTGCGAACCATCGTCGGTATGCCTTGTGAAAAGCCGCCGGATTGGCGAAGCCCAGCAGCCAGGCAATCTCCGCCAGTGAGGTTCTGGTTTCGCGAATGTAGTCCGCTGCCAGGTCTTGTCGTGTTTGATCCACCAGCTCGCGAAACCCCGTGTTTTCCTCCGCCAGTTGACGTTGCAGGGTCCAGGGCGCCGTGCCCAGGCGGGTTGCAACGGTTTCCAGTGTCGGTGTCGCCCCCTGCAGCAACGGCGTTAGCAGATCCCTGACCCGATCGCCCGTGGTCCATCCCTGTCGAATTCTCTGCAGCGACTCTTCACACTGTCGGGTCAGGGCCGCGTACATGGCGTTCTGCGCCTGAAGCGATGGCAAGGCCCCTGCGCCCGCTGCCAGCGTGAGGCCATTGCCGCGGGCGCCGAACTGCACCGGGCAGCCAAACCAGTCCTCGAACACGTGGTCCAGGCCGATGGAGGGGTATTCAATGCTGACTTTCTCAAGCACATCGTGGCGACCGCTGATCAAGCGCAGGAAGCTGGTCCAGGCGGCGAGCACCGAGTCCACCACGAAATAATTGAAGACGTTGTAGGGACGAATGGAATAGAAGTGCGCCTGTCGGCCCTGCTCCGAAGTGCTGGCCGCTCCCCGGCTGTTGCGACTGGTCAGCAGGCTGTAACGGATCAGGGTGGCTAGCGCTTCGGCCGTTGTCGGCGCACATTGGGCGGCCAACCCGGCGATGCCGGCATCGACGGGGCGTGTCAGTTCGCCCATGCGCAGACCAATAGCCCGGTCGCCGGTAAGCTCAATGGCGGCATGCCCCAGCCGCATGAACCGGGGGATGCTGATGCGCGCATCCGGCGATGTCAGGGTTTCCCGGGTCAGTCCGAATCGCTCCATCAAGGGTGAGGGATCATGACCTGCCGCGCTCACTGCCCTCATCAGCACGGTTATGTAGAGCACGCTGATATCGCCAAGGGAGTTGCGCTGCCTGCCCGGGCGCGGTTCGACTGAAGCTTCCATCAAATGCCTTTGTCTTACATGTTGTTCAGGGATAATAAAATGTAGTTCACGGATATTGTTCAATGCAAGCAGCATGGGTACTTTAGAGCCATCAAAAAGACCGGTGTTCATTAAATGACCGGCCCGTGAGTTCCCTGAGGAGAGAGACAATGACCGCAGCACCGACACCCGGCGTAAGCAAGTACCCCAATCTTCTGGAGCCCCTTGATCTTGGCTTCACCCGCCTGCGCAACCGGACCCTGATGGGTTCCATGCACACCGGTCTGGAAGAGGCCAAGAATGGTTTTGACCGGCTGGCGGCGTTCTACGCCGAGCGCGCCCGTGGCGGCGCCGGACTGATTGTGACCGGTGGTATCGCGCCTAACGAAGAAGGCGGCGTTTTTCAGCATGCGGCGAAAATGACCACCGAGGAGGAGTCCGATCGTCATAAGGTGATCACTCAGGCGGTGCACGAGGCCGATGGCAAGATCTGCATGCAGATCCTGCACGCCGGTCGCTACGCTTATTCGCCGGCCCTGGTGGCGCCGTCCGCGATCCAGGCACCGATCAACCCGTTCAAACCGAACGAGCTGGATGAGGCGGGTATCGAGAAGCAGATTCAGGCCTATGTCGATTGTGCAGCGCTGGCCCAGCGGGCCGGCTATGACGGCGTGGAAATCATGGGCTCCGAAGGTTATTTCATTAACCAGTTCATTGTTTCCCACACCAACCATCGCACCGACCGTTGGGGCGGCAGTTACGAAAACCGCATCCGGCTGCCCCTCGAGATTGTGCGTCGCGTCCGTGAGCGGGTCGGTGAAAACTTTATTCTGGTCTACCGCTTGTCCATGCTGGATCTCATCGAGGATGGCAGCACCTGGGACGAGGTCGTGCACCTGGCCAAAGAAATCGAGAAAGCCGGCGCCACCATTATCAATACCGGTATCGGCTGGCACGAGGCCCGGGTGCCCACCATTGCCACCTCCGTGCCTCGCGGCGCCTTCAGCAAGGTGACGGCGCGGCTCAAGGGCGAGGTGTCGATTCCTCTGGTTACCACCAACCGCATCAACATGCCGGATGTGGCTGAAAAAATTCTGGCGGATGGCGATGCCGACATGGTGTCCATGGCGCGCCCGTTCCTCGCCGATGCTGACCTGGTCAACAAGGCCGCGGAAGACCGCGCTGATGAAATCAACACCTGCATTGGCTGCAATCAGGCCTGCCTGGATCACACCTTCAGCGGCAAGTTGACGTCCTGCCTGGTGAACCCTCGTGCCTGTCACGAAACCGAGCTGACCTACGTTAAAACCGCCTCGCCCAAGGCCATTGCGGTGGTGGGTGCCGGTCCGGCGGGCCTGGCCTTTGCGACCGTCGCCGCCGAGCGCGGTCACAAGGTGACGGTGTTTGACGCCGGGTCTGAAATCGGTGGCCAGTTCAACGTTGCCAAACGGATCCCGGGCAAGGAAGAATTCTACGAAACCCTGCGCTATTTCCGGGTAATGCTCGACAAGCACGGCGTGGATGTTCGTCTTAACACCCGGGTGGATGTCGAGGCACTGAAGAGTGGCGGCTTTGACGAGGTTGTGCTGGCGACCGGCGTGGAGCCGCGCATTCCGGACATCGGGGGCGTGGATCATCCCAAGGTGATCGGGTATCTCGACGCGCTGCTCGAGCGCAAGCCGGTGGGTCAGCGTGTGGCGGTGATCGGGGCCGGCGGCATCGGCTTCGACGTGTCCGAATTCATCGTGCATAAGGGCACGTCCGCCGCGCTGGACGCCGAGCATTTCATGAGGGAGTGGGGCGTTGATCTCAGCGTTGAACACCGTGGCGGCATTCAGGGTGTGACGCCGGAAGTGCCGGAGCCTGCCCGTGAAGTGTATCTGCTGCAGCGCAAGGCCTCGAAGGTGGGCAAGAACCTGGGTAAGACCACGGGCTGGATTCACCGTACCTCGCTGAAGAACCGACAGGTACAGATGGTTCCGGGCGTCACCTATCGCAAGATCGACGATCAGGGCCTGCACATCACGGTGACGCCGAAGGGGGCGGAGCAGGGTGAAGACAAGCTGCTGCCGGTGGATACCATCATTCTTTGTGCTGGCCAGGAGCCGTTACGGGAACTGCAGCAGGGGCTGGAGTCGGCCGGGCTTGCGGTGCATCTGATCGGCGGTGCCGACGTGGCGGCCGAACTGGATGCCAAGCGTGCCATCGACCAGGGTTGCCGTCTCGCTGCAGAGATCTAATCACAAAACGTTTCAGTTTTTCGCTGTTCCCCGCCGCCAGTCTGGCTAGACTATGATGGATGAGTCAGTCAGAACGGCGCCTTGCCCCGGCTAGAAGTCAGTCGGGGCAAGGCGTCGCTCAACATTCAATGGAATACCCAGGGGTGTTTGAGGTGTTGATGTCAGGTTTGAACAAGCGGGGAGTCAACAATGGTGTCTGCCGACCAGGCAAGTGATGGTTATGCGGCGGTGTTCTTCATGGATGGCGGCAATGTATCGCGGCAGATGCGTGCGACCGAGTTTGGCGCCTTTCTGGACGGTTACGTAGGCCTCTCCGACCTTGCCGAGACCGACGTCCGCGCCGCGCTGGTAGAGCTGGGCGATGATCTTCTGGTGCGGGCGCTGGTGTTCTTCCGCATTTATTTTGATGAGGAAGGGCGGGCCGACAGCCACTGGAACATTCCCATTGAAAAGCTTGCCCGGCAGGGAGCCAAGGGGCCGGACATGGGGGCCGGCCCTATTCGCCTGGTGTGTCGCAGCCAATGTCCGGACCCTGCCATTGCGCAAGAGCTCTGGGACCCGGATATGACCCCCGGAAGCAATACCTTTCAATCGATCCGCAAGGCCGTCGACGGCAACAGCCTCAAGTTTCGCAAGATCGAGCCCGCGCAGGACGAAAACATTCCCACACTGGCGGCCGAGCCGGTTCAGACCGAGAATGCGGCGGCGTCCGCGGACCGCGTCCGGCTGGCTCAGCTCATACGCGAGCAGCGGCTTCGTATCAAAACCCTGCAGAGTGTTCATCGCGATTCCCTGTCCGATATCCAGCGAGAACACCGGCTGGAGATGCAGACCCTTCGCAACGAGTTGTCGGCGCTCGAACAGAAGTTCGAGCGTCAGCGCCTGAGTAACGAGCAGCTGAAGAGTCGGCTGGCCGAGCGGAACGAGCAGTACCTCACCATGCAGGAGCAGATTGCCCGCAACGGCGAGCAGGACGTCCGCCAGGATGCCCATTCCGATGCGGAAATGGTGCTGGTTCGCGAGCAGCTGGAACGCAAGCAGCGGGAGTTGGAGTTGCGGGATGACAAGATCGTCGCCCTGGAGCAGGAGAATTACGATCTGCGCCACCAGGAGCCGGTGGAAAATTCCGTGATGGAGCATCTCAAGCAGCAATCGGTGTTTCTGGTGGCCTACCACGCCGGGGTGGGACACCTGACCTTGCCCTACGATGATATCGAAGACTACTTTCGCAACCCGGTGGCCTACGCAGCGGAGCGTTGCGGCCTGAATGAGCCGGCCTATCTGGAGTGGCTTGAGCATTACGAGAATCCTGTTTGCCTCCATCAGGACGGCAATGGCGACCCTTGCGGCGAACCCGTCATGCGGGTCAGTCAGCCGGGGGATTTCCAGGCGGGCACCGATGACCGGTGTGAAAAACATCGGGAACCGGCTACCGCGTGAGTTGTTCCTGATCCTCAACGGCTTCTTTTTTCAGATTCCGGGTAACTTTCGTTAAACTGTGCGGGAAGGTCGCCGCCGCCCTGCCGGCCCGGCTCCATTCCCGACACCACAGGAAGTTACATGGACCAATTCAGGAATATCGGCGTTATTGGCCGTATGGGCAGCGTCAAGGTGGTCGAATCCCTGCGCCAGCTCAAGCAGTATCTGGTCAATCATCACTACCATGTGATCATCGAGGAAGACACGGCCAGCATGCTCCCTGGTCACGGTTTGCAGGTGGCCAGCAAGAAGTTGCTGGGCGAGATCTGTGACCTGGTGATCGTAGTGGGGGGCGACGGCAGCTTGCTGGGGGCGGCGCGGGAACTGGCCAAATCCAAGATTCCGCTGTTGGGTGTTAACCGTGGCCGGCTGGGTTTTCTGACGGACATTTCCCCGTCTGATCTGGAAGAGCGTCTGGGCAAGGTGCTGCAGGGTGAGTATATCGAGGAGACCCGTTTCCTGCTCGATGGCAATGTCGAACGTAATGGTCAGCCCCTGGGCTTTGGCACGGCCCTCAACGACGTGGTGCTGCACCCCGGTAAATCCACCCGAATGATCGGCTTTGACCTGTTTATTGATGGTCATTTTGTATACAGTCAGCGCTCGGATGGTCTGATCGTGTCCACACCCACTGGCTCCACCGCCTACTCGTTGTCGGCGGGCGGGCCGATCATGCACCCCAAGCTGGACGCCGTTGTGTTGGTGCCAATGTTTCCCCACACCCTCAGTAGCCGGCCGATTGTTGTGGATGGCAAGAGTGAAATCAAACTGGTGATTGGCGAAACCAACGAAACCTATCCCCAGATCAGTTTTGACGGGCAGATGAACATTGCCTGCGCCCCCGGTGACATCATTCGCATCACCAAGAAGCCGTTCAAGATTCGCCTTATTCACCCGGTGGATCACAATTTTTACGCCACATGCCGCGATAAGCTGGGCTGGGCCAGTGAGATCGCAGCGAGTTGAGCATGTCAGGACACGTAAGCACCGCAAGTCGCGGTTATGACATTATTGGTGATATCCATGGGTGCGCCCACACACTGACCCGCTTGCTGGATCAGATGGGGTATCGAAAGATTAACGGTGTTTACCAGCACCCCAGCCGCCAGGCTATTTTCATTGGCGATATCATCGATCGCGGCCCGCGAATCCGTGAGGCCCTGCACCTGGTGCGCGACATGGTTGAGCATGGCGCAGCGCGCATTGTCATGGGCAACCATGAGTACAACGCTCTGGGTTACTGCACCCGGGCCCGCCCCGGCAGTGGCAGGAAGTGGCTGCGGGAGCACAACGCCCGCCACGACCGGCTGATCCGCGAAACCCTGGAGCAATTCGAACGCTATCCCCACGAGTGGAATGACTTCCTCGAATGGTTTTACACCATTCCTCTGTTTATTGAAGACGACGGATTCCGGGTGGTACACGCGTGCTGGGACGGTGATCTGATCGAAAAATTCAGACAGTCCCAGGGCGGCGCCTGCATTGATGAAGACTTCCTGCATGCATCCTCGGCTATTGAGTCATTCGCCGGTCAGGTCATGGACACGCTGTTGCGGGGCACCGACCTGCGCCTGCCGGAAGGGGTGAAGATCACCGGCAAGGACGGCTATGTACGTGAGTTTTTCCGTACCAAGTTCTGGGCCGACAATCCGCAGACCTATGCCGATGTGGTGTTTCAGCCGGACCCGTTGCCGCCAGAGGTGGCGTGCCGGGAATTGACCGACGCCGAGCGTCGGCAGCTGATTACCTACCCCTTGAGTGAACCGCCGGTTTTCGTGGGCCATTACTGGATGGACAGCAGCCCGGCGCCGCTCAAGCCCAACGTCGCCTGTATTGATTACAGTGCCGTTAAATATGGCAGGCTGGTGGCCTATCGCATGGATGGCGAGCGTACCTTGTCCAAAGACAAATTTGTGTGGGTGGATGTGGAGCGTCCGGAGCAGCCGGATTATCCAACCAGCGAAGACAGCGTGGCGAGGTAGCCGGTGTATCGAGTCAAACAGCTTGACGTCAGCGTGGATCTGGCGGGCTTCAGCCGCTGGCTGCGGGAACAGAATGTGGGGCACCGGATTACCGAAGAAGGTGGGTTCCAGGTGTTGTGGCTGGAAAATCCCGATCACGCCGGGCCTGTGCTGGAGGCGCTGGAGCGCTTCCTTACCGAGCCTGACGTGCAGCAAGCGGTGAATACCACCAGCCGGTCACCGGTGTTCGTGGGCGGGCGCTGGCAACCCTCGCCCCGCCACGCGCCCTTGGTGCTCGCCATCATCCTGCTGGCGGCGCTGGTGGCCTGGGTGACCGGTATGGGCACGAATCAGGCCTCCACTGTGATGATGATGGTGGACCCACAGAACTTTACCTGGAATACCCTGTCAGCCAGAGTGGAAGCCCTGCGTGACACGCTGGCGGCTGGCCAGGTCTGGCGTCTGATCACACCGGATTTCCTGCATTTCAGCTGGACCCATATCATTTTTAACTCGGTCATGCTCTGGTTTCTGGGTAGCCAGGTCGAATGGTTTGACGGCAAGCCGCGACTGGTCGGGCTGTTTCTGTTTACCAGTCTGGTGTCCAATGGCTTGCAGTATTTTGTCTCCGGGCCCTTGTTCGGCGGTCTGTCGGGAGTAGTGTACGGTATCCTCGGCTATTGCTGGCTGAGCCAGCGGCGAGTGCCGAGATTTCAGTTTCCGCCGGCGCTGGTGACGTTCGCGGTGGTCTGGATGGTGATCGGCTTTACCCCGCTGCCGGAGATGCTCGGGCTCGGCCGGATGGCCAATGAGGCGCACCTGGGCGGTTTTATCGCCGGGCTGGCGCTGGCGGTGGCGCTCCCGGCCCGCCGGGTGGAGCGATCGTAGCGGCAAAAAAAAACCCCGCCAAACGGCGGGGCATTAAAAGAGCTTATAGCTCCTGATGAGAGAGACCAAATGAATACGACCTTCGTCATTTGGTGAGTGAATGATAATCGTTATCATTTTTATCTGTCAACCCTTTGCAGGTGATTTTTCGCGACTATGCGCAGGAGACCACGATGACGTACGAAGAGCTGATCGAGCGGTTGGATCCCACGGTGTATGCCAACCTGCGGCGGTCCATTGAGCTGGGAAAATGGCCCGACGGCCGCCGCCTGTCGCCAGAGCAGCGGGAGATCTGCCTGGAGGCGGTGATTTATTACGAGAATCGGCACAACATTCCCGAAACAGAACGGGTAGGCTACCTGGATCGCGGCAGTAAGGCCGGCACCGCCTGCGACCCGTCGGTTAAGCAGTCCGCCGGGCAGAACGTCGACCCCTCCCAGTTTGTCGAGGTCAAGTCTTGAGCTCACTGGTTGATGTCAGTGGCCGGCTGCGCAAGATGCCAGCGGAAGCCGGCACGCCGGTTGAATATGTGATTCGCGTCGGTGATACCCGCATACCGCTCAATGATATGATCGGTCATCCGATACAGATTGATTACGACGGGGTTATCCGCTGTATTCACTGCGACCGGACGACCAAGAAAAGTTTCAGTCAGGGCTACTGCTATCCGTGCTTCCGAAAACTGGCGGCGTGTGACAGTTGCATCATGAGCCCGGAGAAATGCCATTACCATGAGGGTACCTGCCGCGAACCGGAGTGGGGGGAAACCCACTGCATGGTCGAGCATGTGGTCTATCTGGCCAATTCGTCGGGGCTGAAAGTGGGTATTACCCGCGGCTCCCAGGTGCCAACCCGCTGGATTGATCAGGGCGCAGTCGAGGCGATTCCGATGATGCGGGTGTCCACCCGACAGCTGGCCGGATTCGTCGAAGTTGCCTGCAAACAGCACGTGTCGGATCGCACCAACTGGCGGGCGATGCTGAAGGGCGATGTGCCGGCGATGGATCTGGTGGCCGAGCGTGAGCGCCTGCTGGTGCTGATCGCCGACGATCTGGCGGAACTGCGGGCGGCCCACGGGGCGGATGCCCTTCGGGTCGTTGACGAGCAGGGCCTTGGGCTCAGTTACCCGGTGCAGGTCTGGCCGCAAAAGGTCAAAACCCATAATCTGGACAAGTCGCCCTCGGCGGAGGGCGTGCTCGAGGGAATTAAGGGGCAGTATCTTATGCTCGATACCGGGGTGATCAATATCCGGAAGTACACCGGGTATGATGTCCGCTTCCGGGTCTTCCCCAAACCCTGAGGCCCTCCCTGACAGACAGGGGGTGAGCACCGTTCATCCGTGCCGCCTTACAACGAATTTCTGGAGACAACTCATGCGCACCAGCCAGCCACAGACCATTTATCTCAAAGACTACCGTGTTCCCGCGTTTCTGGTCGATCACGTGGACCTGCGGTTCGAGTTGTTTGAAGACGGTGCGCGCGTCCACAGTGTGTTGTCGATGCGGCGCAATCCGGATTCGGCTGACCGGCAGGGTGCCCTGGAACTGGATGGCGACAGTCTGAAGCTGGAGGCGGTGTCGCTGGACGGCGCCGATCTGCGCGGTGGGCAATACCAGGATCTTGGCGATCGGCTGGTTGTGGCCGAAGTGCCCGACAGCTTTGAGCTGAAGGTGGTGACCTGGATTGAGCCGCAGAACAACACCCGCCTCGAGGGGTTGTACAAGTCCTCCGGCATGTTCTGCACCCAGTGCGAGGCGGAGGGCTTCCGTTGCATTACCTTCTTCCCGGACCGGCCGGACGTTATGGCCCGTTTCCGCACCCGGGTGGAGGCAGATAAAGCCGCCTATCCGATCCTGCTGTCCAACGGCAACGATGTCGAGCGCGGCGACCTGGCTGATGGCCGGCATTTCGTAACCTGGGAGGATCCGTTCCCGAAACCCTGTTACCTGTTCGCGCTGGTGGCCGGCGATCTTGTGGAAAAGCGGGATAGCTTCACGACCGTGTCCGGCCGTGAGATTGACCTGCGCATGTACGTCGAGCCGCGCAACGCTGAAAAATGCGACTACGCCCTGGATTCTCTCAAGCGTTCGATGCGCTGGGATGAAGAGGTCTATGGCCGCGAATACGATCTGGATATCTTCATGATCGTTGCCGTGGATGACTTCAACATGGGGGCCATGGAGAACAAGGGGCTGAACATTTTCAACTCCTCGTGCGTGCTGGCGAGCCAGGATACCGCCACCGATCTTGCCTTCCAGCGTATCGAGGCGATCGTCGCCCACGAGTATTTCCACAACTGGTCCGGTAACCGGGTGACCTGCCGCGACTGGTTCCAGCTGAGCCTGAAGGAAGGGTTCACCGTGTTCCGGGACGCCCAGTTCTCCTCGGACATGGGGTCGCCCACGGTCAAGCGCATTGAGGACGTCACCCTCTTGCGGACCGCGCAGTTTGCGGAAGACGGAGGCCCCATGGCGCATCCGGTACGCCCGGCCTCTTACATGGAAATTTCCAACTTCTACACCCTGACGATCTACGAGAAAGGGGAAGAAGTGGTGCGAATGATCCACACCCTGCTGGGGCCGGATCTGTTCCGCCAGGGCTGCGACCTGTATTTCGAACGGCACGACGGTCAGGCGGTTACCACGGATGATTTTGTCACCGCGATGGAAGACGCCAGCGGCCGTGACCTCTCCCAGTTCAGGCTCTGGTATGAACAGGCAGGTACTCCGGTGCTCAGTGTGAGTGACCATTACGATGACCAGGCCGGTACCTACCGTCTGACCATTGAGCAGAGCATCCCGGATACGCCCGGGCAGCGTGACAAGAAGCCGCAGCATATCCCGTTTGCCATCGGCTTGCTCGACAGCCGTGGTCAGGATCTGCCGCTGACATTGGCCGGTGAGAACGGGGCTCCCACCGAGCGGGTGCTGGAATTGACCGAAGCCAGTCACACCTTCGAATTCAGCGGACTTGCGGAGCGCCCGGTGCCTTCACTGTTGCGGGACTTCTCTGCGCCGGTGCGAGTCGTGTATCCGTGGACTCGTGAGCAGTTATTGTTCCTGATGAACCACGATGCCGATGGCTTTAACCGCTGGGATGCCGGGCAGCGGTTGGCCATCGATGTGATTCAGTCGCTCGTGGGTGCCGGTGAGGAGGTGGGTATTGAGCCTCGTCTGGTGTCTGCCTATCGTCAGCTGTTGTCGGATCAGTCGCTGGATCAGGCCCTGGTGGCCAAAATGATGCAGCTGCCTTCAGAGGCCTATCTGATTGAGCTGGCAGACAGCCCCGATGTACCGGCTATCCATAAGGCGCGCGAGCGGGTGCTCGCCCATCTGGCGGGCGAACTGCGCGAGGAATTGCTGAGCTGTTATCAGCGTCATGCCGCGGATGGCTCTTACGGCCTGTCACCGGCGGAGGTTGCCGGCCGCAGTCTGCGCAATACAGCGCTTGCCTGGCTCCTGCATATCAATGACGAGCAGGGCCGTGATCTTGCGGTGACGCAGTTCCGCGAGGCGGATAATATGACCGACCGGCTCGGAGCGCTGCGCGCGCTGGTGAACTCCGGATTCGTGCGCGATCGTGAGCAGGCGCTGGAGAGCTTCTATCAGCGGTTTTCCTCCGACCCGCAGGTGGTCGAGCAATGGTTCTCGGTGCAGGCTTCAAGCCCTGCCACCGGTAGCCTGGAGCAGATTCGGGCGTTGATGGACCACGACGCCTTCGACTGGAAGAATCCCAACAAGATTCGCTCGGTCATTGGCGTGTTCGCCGGTCAGAACCTGGCGGCTTTTCACGCCGCGGACGGGTCCGGTTATCGCTTCCTGGCGGAGCAGGTTTCCCGCCTGGATGACAGCAACCCGCAGATTGCTGCCCGGCTTGTTACGCCGTTAACCCGCTGGAAGAAATTCGCGACGGTCCACGGCGACCCGATGAAGAAAGCCCTGGAGCAGATTCGGGACAAGAAAGGCCTGTCGCGGGACGTCTACGAGGTTGTTCACAAGAGCCTGGCGGGCTGACAGACACGTTCAGATACAAAATCGCACTTTCGGTCGATAGACAATATCGGCCATTCGGCTAACCTGTGGCTTAGTCGGTAAACCATGAAACGACAATAAAAAAGCCCTCCAAAGGGCCTCCAGACGGAATTAAGGTTTCATAATGAGATACAACAAGAACTTCATTCTGGGCAGTTTGTTTGCATTTTCTGTGGCGTCAGCGCCCGCCATGGCGGCGGTGTCCTCCAGCGAAGCCGCGCGACTGGGGCAGGATCTGACCCCTTTCGGCTCCGTTAAAGCGGGTAATGACGCGGGAACCATTCCGGCCTGGGACGGCGGTCTGACAACCCCGCCGGCGGGGTATGAGGGCAGTGGCCAGCACCACATCAATCCGTTCCCGGACGATGAAGTTCTGTTTACCATCAGCGCCTCCAACATGGAGCAGTACAGCGAGTACCTCACCGATGGTGTGAAGGCGATGATGGAAACCTATCCCACCACCTTCCGTATTCCTGTTTATAAGACCCGTCGTACCCACGCGGTGCCGGACTGGGTCGCGGAGAATACCCGCGAAAACGCGGTGAGCGCCGAGATCGTTGGCCAGGGCGAGGGCCTTGACGGGGCCTTCGGCGGCTATCCGTTCCCGATCCTGCACGGTAACAACGAAGAGAAGGCGTGGCAGGTGATCTGGAACCATCTCACCCGCTGGCGTGGTGTGAGTGTGACCCGTCGCTCCAGTGAAGTGGCGGTTCAGACCAACGGTGACTATTCGCTGGTCACCTCGCAACAGGAAGCGTTCTTCAACTTCTACAACCCGGAAGGTGGTGAGAGCGAACTGGATAACGTCATTTTCTACTACCTGTCGTTTACCCAGTCTCCGCCCCGTCTCGCCGGTGGCGCGATCCTGATCCACGAAACCCTCAACCAGATCATCAACCCGCGTAACGGCTGGGGCTACAACGCCGGTCAGCGCCGGGTGCGCCGGGCGCCGAACCTCGGTTACGATTCGCCCATTGCGGCAGCGGAAAACCTGCGTACCGCCGACGATACTGATATCTTCAACGGGGCGCTGGATCGCTACAACTGGAACTATGAGGGTATGCGGGAGATCTACATCCCGTACAACAACTACCGGATCGGCGAAAAAGGCACCCCTTACTCCGAAATTCTCGGTATTTCCCATATCAACCCGGATCTGACCCGTTGGGAGCTGCATCGGGTGCACGTGGTGGAAGCAACCCTGAAGGACGGTGAGCGCCATATTTATGGTAAGCGCCGCTTCTATGTGGATGCCGACAGCTGGAACACGGTGCTGCTTGATCAGTACGACGGCCGTGGCGAGCTGTGGCGCGTTACCATGGGGCTGCCAAAGAACTATTATGAACTGCCGGGCGTGTGGACGGTGCTTGATGTCTATCACGACCTGCAGGCGCGCCGTTATCACGTACTGGGTCTGGACACTGAAGAGCAGAACACCAGAACCTTTACCAACGACGTACCCAACAAGCGCTACTTCTCGCCGGCCTCCCTGCGCCGTCGGAGTGTCCGCTAAAGCACCGTTGCTTTACGGATAACGTCCTCGCCCAGAGGAAGTGGCGAACCAACATACCGGTAACCGAGAGGTTACCGGTATGTTTATGAAACTGGCCGGTTTTCCGGCACCACAGAGACACAGTTCCAAACAACATATAGGCAATCTGAATGGCTACAAGGTTGATGTGCAAGACTGTGGGTGCGGCTTGTCTTGGAGTATCCATGGCACTGTCCGCCCCTTCGGTGTTTGCGCTTGCAGATATCATCGAAACTCCTTCCCGGCCGACGCAACTGGCGCCGCAGTCACTGCTGAACGATGTGACCCGCGCCGGTGACCGGATTGTGGCAACCGGCGAGCGTGGACACATCATCTATTCCGAGGATGACGGGCAAACCTGGACACAGGCAGAGGTGCCTGTGTCAGTCACCATGACCGGTATCGACTTCGGCACCGATCAGCATGGCTGGGCGGTCGGGCATAGCGGTGTGGTTCTGCATTCCTCGGATGCCGGGGAAAGCTGGGAGCTGCAACTGACCGGTGTTCAGGCGGCCGAACTTGCCATTGAAAGCAAGCAGGAACAGATTGCCGAAATGGAAGAGCGGATCGAGGAAGCGCCGGAAGAAGAGAAGGGCGACCTCGAGTGGGCGCTGGATGATCTGTTCTTTGCCGTCGAGAACATGCAGGCGGATCTGGAAATCGGGCCGGTCAACCCGCTGCTTGACGTCTGGTTCGAGAACGAAAGCCATGGCCTGGTAGTGGGCGCCTACGGCATGGTGCTGCGCACCACGGACGGCGGTGATAGCTGGAAGGACATGTCTGTCGAATTCGACAACCCGCAGAACTTCCACCTCAACGGCATTACCCGCATTACCGGCGGTGCGCTGGTGATTGTGGGCGAGGCGGGTCAGATCTACGTTTCCATCGACGGCGGTGAGAGCTGGGAGCGCCGTGAGAGCCCCTACGCCGGTTCTCTGTTCGGCGTTATCGGCACCGGTCAGGTCAACGAAATCATTGCCTTCGGACTGCGTGGCAACATGATGATGTCGACGGACCTGGGCCGGTCCTGGAATATGATTCCCAACGAAGGCGGTGCAACGCTGATGAGCGGAACGGTTGCCGATGACGGTCGGATTACTCTGGTGGGTAACGGCGGCGCCGTGCTGCTGAGCACCAACGGCGGCGAATCCTTCCGGCCGTATTTCCGCAATGATCGCGAAGGCGTAATGGGTGTGGTCCCGGTTTCCGGTACCGACCTGCTTCTGGTCGGCGAAGGTGGCGTCAAGCGCACCGATGCCCGTGGCAAGAACCTTCAATAACGCCCTGATGCGGCAACAACAGAACGGATAATAGAGGGGCTTTTGAATGTCGAACCCGAAGCACGACAAGGGCGAACATTACCTGACGACACCGAAGGCAGAGCCGTTCCTGGAACGTCTGATCTTCAACAATCGGGCCATCATCCTGATTGCATTCTTTTTCCTGACGCTGTTTCTGGGCTACAACGCCATCAAGATTCAGCCGGATGCCAGTTTCGAGCGGATGATTCCGCTGGAGCATCCATACATTGTAAACATGCTCGAGCACAGGAATGACCTGGAGAATCTGGGTAACTTTGTGCGAATCGCCGTGGAAGTCAAAGAAGGCGATATCTTCACCAAAGAGTACATGGAGACCTTGAAGGAGATCACCGATGAGGTCTTCTACCTCAGTGGGGTGGATCGTTCCGGCCTGAAATCCCTGTGGACCGCCAACGTTCGCTGGGTAGAGGTGACCGAGCAGGGGTTCCAGGGCGGCACCGTGATTCCGGACGGCTACGACGGTTCCCGGGAGAGCCTTGAGGCCCTGCGCCAGAACGTGTTGCGCTCCAACGAAGTCGGCCGGCTGATTTCCGACAACTTCCAGTCGACCATTGTTTACGCTCCGCTGTACGAGAAAAATCCGGATACCGGGGAGCCCCTGGACTACGGCAACTTTTCCCAGCAGCTGGAAGAGAAGATCCGCCAGAAGTACGGCGCGAATAACCCGAACATCGAGATTCACATTGTCGGTTTCGCCAAGAAGGTGGGTGACCTGATCGAAGGTATCGGTTCGATCGCCTATTTCGCCGGTATCACCATTCTGCTGACCACGCTGCTACTGTTCTGGTACTCACGCTGCATCGCCGGCACCCTGGTGCCCGTGTTCTCGTCGATTGTTGCGGTATTCTGGCAGCTGGGTGCACTGAAGTTGCTGGGCTATGGTCTGGACCCATACTCGGTTCTGGTGCCCTTCCTGGTGTTCGCCATCGGTATCAGTCACGGTGTTCAGGTGGTCAATGCCATGGCCGCCGAGGCCGCCAAGGGCTTTGACCCGATTACCGCTGCCCGTCTGGCTTTCCGCGCACTGTACATTCCGGGCATGCTGGCGCTGATTTCGGACGCCTTCGGTTTCCTCACGCTGCTGTATATCGAAATCGATGTCATCAAGGATCTGGCGGTTGCTGCTGGCCTGGGCGTCGCCATTGTTATCGTCACCAACCTGGTACTGCATCCGCTGATCATGTCGTACATCGGGATCACCAAGGGTGGTATCCGCAATGTGCAGAATCGCGGTGAGAAGCAGGATCGTAAATGGCGGGTCATGTCCTACTTTGCTCACCCGGGTGTGGCGCCGATCTCCCTGCTGATTGCGGTGATCGGTCTTGGCCTGGGGCTGTATTACAAGCAGGGCCTGAAGGTCGGTGACCTCGACCAGGGCGCGCCGGAGCTGCGGGCAGACTCCCGTTACAACCTCGATAATGCGTACATCATCGACAACTACTCCACCAGTGCCGACGTGCTCGTGGTCATGGTGCAGACGCCGGAAGAGCAGTGTACCCAGTACAACGTTCTGAGAGCGATGGACCGCCTGCAGTGGGAGCTGCAGAACACCCCGGGGGTTCAGTCAACCGCGTCCCTGGCGGATGTGTCCAAGATCGTGACCAAGGCGCTTAACGAGGGCAGCTGGAAGTGGTACGAGATCTCCCGCAACCAGACCATCATCAACGCGTCTATCCGTGAGGCCCCGGCCGGACTGATCAACACCAACTGCGATCTGACCCCGGTACTGGTGTTCCTGGAGGATCATAAGGCCGAAACGCTGCAGACGGTTGTTGAGCGTGTTGAAGAGTTCGCCGAGGCCAACAGCAATGAGGAGCATACCTTCAAGCTGGCGGCCGGCAACGCGGGCGTCGAGGCCGCAACGAACGAAGTTATTTCCAGCGCCAAGAACATGATGCTGATCTTCGTTTACAGCGTGGTGAGTTTGCTGTGCTTCCTGACCTTCCGCTCCATTCGCGCGGTGCTGTGTATCGTTGTGCCACTGGGCCTGACCTCCATTCTGTGTGAGGCGATCATGGCGGTGTCCGGTATCGGCATCAAGGTGGCAACGCTGCCGGTGATTGCACTGGGCGTGGGTATCGGTGTCGACTACGGCATCTATATCTACAGCAAACTGGAGAAGTTCCTGCTGGAAGGCAAGACGCTTCAGGACGCCTATTTCGAGACCCTGCGCTCTACTGGTAAGGCCGTTATCTTTACCGGTGTGACCCTGGGCCTTGGCGTAGTGACCTGGATCTTCTCTCCCATCAAGTTCCAGGCCGATATGGGCTTCCTGCTGTTCTTCATGTTCCTGTGGAACATGATCGGGGCCATCTGGCTGCTGCCGGCTCTGGCGCGCTTCCTGTTGCGCCCGGACCGCATGCTTGCCAAGGCGCGCGCTTCGAAATAAGCGCCGCCAGCACCAACAAAAAAGCCCGCTTTGCGGGCTTTTTTGTTTCCTGCTCAACCGTTTAGCCAGCTAATCCAAGCTTTATTTATGGCCTGAAGTGGTCTATGTTTCAAAACGAACCGGAAGTTTGTCCGTGTACACGCGCGGGCAGCAAATGATAACGATGAGAAAAAAGGAAGATCCCATGACACTAAGAATCAAAGGTTCCGTTCTCGCCCTGGCCGCCGCTGTCAGCCTCGGTGCCGCTTCTTCAGCGGTTTCCGCTCAGGAGCAGCGCTTTGTCACCATTGGTACCGGTGGTGTAACCGGCGTTTACTACCCGGCCGGTGGTGCGATCTGTCGTCTGGTTAACATGGACCGTAAGGAGCACGGTATCCGCTGCTCGGTTGAGAGCACCGGCGGTTCCGTATACAACCTGAACGCCATCCGCGAAGGTGAGCTGGACCTGGCCGTCGCCCAGTCGGACTGGCAGTACCACGCCTACAACGGCACCAGCGAGTTCGAAGACGCTGGTAAAGACGAGAAGCTGCGCGCGGTTTTCTCACTGCACCCTGAGCCGTTCACGGTTGTTGCAAGCAAAGGTTCCGGTATCAAGACCTTTGAAGATCTGGAAGGCAAGCGCGTGTCCATCGGTAACCCGGGCTCAGGTCAGCGCGCCACCGCGGAAGTGCTGATGAAGGAAATGGGTTGGGATGAGAGTAAATTCTCCCTGGCGGCTGAAATCAAAGCGGCTGAGCAATCACAGGCCCTGTGTGATGGCAATATCGATGCCTTCTTCTACACCGTTGGACACCCCTCCGGTGCAATCAAGGAAGCCACCACGTCCTGTGACAGTGTTCTGGTGAACGTTGATAACGACGCCACCAAGAAGCTGATCGACGAGAACCCATACTACCGCAAAGCCGTCATCCCCGGCGGCATGTACCGTGGCAGTGACGACGACGTCACCACCTTCGGTGTGGCGGCAACCTTCGTTTCCTCCACCGACGTACCGGATGATGTGGTGTATGCGGTCGTGAAAGCGGTCTTCGAGAACTTCGACAGCTTCAAGCGTCTGCATCCGGCCTTCGCCAACCTCGACAAGAAAGAGATGGTCACCGATGCCAACAGCGCACCCCTGCACCCGGGTGCTGAGAAGTACTTCAAGGAAGCCGGCCTGATCGACTGATCTGTCTGCGTCTCAGCACAGCGGGCCACGTGCCCGCTGTGCTGTCTCTCCGGGATTAATCTTTCACGTTACAGGAATCTTTTATGGCGACGAGCGACCCGGCTAGCGGGGCTGGTGTGGATGGCGGAAACGTAGAGCAGATTCTGCAGACAGAGACCGGGGGCAGGGCAACCAGCGGCAATGCCGCCATCGTTCTTTTCATTGTTCCTCTGGTATGGTCTCTGTTCCAACTCTGGATCGCATCACCTCTGCCGTACATTGTCGATTTCGGCCTGTTCAATTCCACCGAGGCCCGCTCCATACACCTGGGCTTTGCGGTATTTCTGGCTTTCTCTGCTTTCCCGATGATCAAGGGGGTGCACACCAATTATGTGCCTTTCTACGATTGGGTTCTGGCCGTTGTTGCGGCGTTTTGCGCATCCTATCTGTATGTGTTTTATGAAGAATTAGCGAGCCGCCCGGGGTTACCTACCACCCGGGATCTCTGGGTTTCCATGATCGGTCTGGTGCTTCTGCTGGAAGCCACCCGTCGTTCTCTCGGCCTGCCGCTGACCATCGTGGCCGCCGTGTTTATTACCTACTCCCTGGCCGGTCCCTACATGCCGGATGTTATTGCCCACAAGGGCGTCAGTCTCAGCAAACTGGCTTCCCACCAGTGGCTCGGCACTGAGGGGGTGTTCGGTGTGGCGCTGGGTGTGTCCACCAGTTTCGTTTTCCTGTTCGTGCTGTTCGGCGCGCTGCTTGAGCGGGCTGGAGCGGGTAACTATTTCATCAAGGTGGCCTATGCCGGGCTTGGCCACATGCGTGGCGGCCCGGCCAAGGCCGCGGTGGTTTCCAGTGGTCTGAGTGGGGTGATTTCAGGGTCATCCATTGCCAACGTGGTGACCACCGGTACATTCACTATTCCGCTGATGAAGCGTGTGGGCTTCCCGGCCACCAAGGCCGGTGCAGTCGAAGTGGCTGCCTCTACCAACGGCCAGCTGACGCCACCTATCATGGGTGCCGCTGCCTTCCTGATGGTCGAATATGTTGGTATTTCCTACCTTGAGGTTATCAAGCACGCGATCCTGCCGGCGCTGATTTCCTATGTGGCACTGATCTACATCGTTCACCTGGAAGCCTGCAAGCTCAAGATGCAGGGCATGGAACGTCCGAATAAACCGACGTTGGCCCAGCGGCTGCTGAATTGGGTCGTCCTGCTGATCGGCCTCAGTGTGTTGACGTTAGCGGTCTACTACGGTGTCGGTTGGCTGAAAACCCTGATGGGCGAAGCCGCCGTTTGGGTTCTTGGGCCCTTGCTGTTACTGGCGTACATCGCACTTGTGGCCTATGCCACCCGCTTCCCACAACTGGAGGCGGATGACCCGGAAGCCGAAATGGGCGAGCTGCCCGAGATGGGACCGACGGTCAAAACCGGTCTGTATTACCTGTTGCCAGTGGTAGTACTGATCTGGTGCCTGACGGTAGAGCGCTTTTCGCCCCAGCTGTCCGCATTCTGGGCCACGCTGTTCATGATCTTTATCGTGATTACGCAGCGACCGCTGCTTGCGTTTTTCCGCAAGCAGGGCGCCTTGATGGAAAGCGCTAAAACCGGTTTCTTTGATCTGGCACATTCGCTGGCAACCGGTGCCCGCAACATGGTGGGTATCGGGGTGGCCACCGCTACTGCCGGTATTGTCGTAGGTACCGTGACGCTGACCGGCATTGGCCTGGTGATGACCGAGTTCGTGGAATTCCTCTCCGGCGGCAACCTGCTGCTGATGCTGATTTTCACGGCCGTCATCAGCCTGATCCTTGGGATGGGCTTGCCAACCACCGCCAATTACATCGTGGTGTCGACCCTGATGGCGCCGGTCATCGTGACCTTGGGCGCCCAGAACGGCTTGCTGGTGCCGCTGATTGCGGTGCATCTGTTCGTGTTCTATTTCGGCATTCTGGCCGACGATACGCCACCGGTGGGGCTCGCGGCCTACGCCGCTGCCGCCATATCCGGGGCAGACCCGATCCGCACGGGTATTCAGGGCTTTACCTACGATATCCGTACCGCCATTCTGCCGTTTATGTTCATCTTCAACACCCAGCTGCTGCTGATCGGGCTGAGCGGGTGGTTCGATCTCCTCGTGACCATCTTTGGCGCGGTCACCGCCATGCTGGTGTTCTCCGCCGCGACCCAGGGCTTCTGGTTTACCAAGAGCTATAAATGGGAATCCCTGCTGTTGTTGTTGATCACCTTCACCATGTTCCGGCCCGGGTTCTGGTGGGATATGGTCTACCCGGCCACAGAGGAGCGGCCCGGGTCCGAGATCATGGAGTACGTGGAGAATGTGCCGGCGGACAAGGGGATCGTGCTGAAAGCGTCGGGCATGTCACTGGATGGCAGTGAGGTGACCACTTACCTCAAGCTCGAGATTCCCGCAGGCGATACGCCCGAGGAGCGTCTGATGGGCGCCGGCATCGAGTTGCGGCCGGATGGCGATCGTATGGCCGTCGACTTCGTGGAGTTCGGCAGCCCGGCAGAAGATGCCGGTATCAGTTTCGGCTGGACCATTGATGCGGTTCAGGTCGAGCTGGAACGCCCGCCGAAAGAGCTGATGTTCATTCCGGCCCTGATCCTTCTGGGCCTGGTGGCGTTCGGCCAGTTGCGCCGCAAAGCCAGGGAGGACGCTGCGGCAGCGCCGGCCTGACAGGTGCGCTGTATCGGAAAACCCGGCGTTAACCCGCCGGGTTTTTTTCTGGTAAACTCCGCTGCGAATGCGGCCCGTGGTTTGTATCACGGAAGGCCGCCAACATGTGATCTTTGGTACGGATCACCGCTGAGACCTTTTCAAGTCAGGAGAGCACCATGCCCGTAATTACCCTGCCGGATGGCAGTCACCGCAGTTTTGCCGAATCCGTAACGGTTCACGATGTCGCCGCCGATATTGGCGCCGGGCTTGCCAAGGCCGCTCTTGCCGGCCGGGTCAACGGTAAGCTGGTGGACACCAGCCATTCGATCGATGACGACGTTGAACTGGCCATCATCACCGAGCGCGATGAAGAGGGCGTCGACATTGTTCGCCATTCGACCGCTCATTTGCTGGCTATGGCGGTCAAGGAGCTGTTTCCGGCTGCCCAGGTCACCATCGGTCCGGTGATTGACAACGGCTTTTACTACGATTTCAAATTCGATCGCCCGTTTACCAACGAAGATCTTCAGCGCATCGAAAAGCGTATGGAAGAACTCGCCAAGCAGGACATTCCCGTGTCCCGCTCCGTGATGTCACGGGACGAGGCGGTCAAGCTGTTTGACGAGATGGGCGAGGAATACAAGGTGCGCATCATCGAGGACATTCCCGGTGATGAGGATCTGTCTTTTTACCGTCAGGGTGATTTCATCGATTTGTGCCGCGGGCCTCACGTGCCCAGCACCGGCAAGCTGAAAGCCTTCAAGCTGACCAAGGTGGCCGGTGCCTACTGGCGCGGTGATACCGGCAACGAGCAGTTGCAGCGGGTCTACGGCACCGCCTGGGGCAACAAGAAAGACCTGAAAGCCTACCTGCATCGTCTTGAAGAAGCGGAGAAGCGGGATCATCGCAAAATTGGCAAGAAGCTGAACCTGTTTCACATGCAGGAAGAAGCGCCGGGCATGGTGTTCTGGCATCCGGATGGCTGGTCGCTGTACCAGGAAATCGAACAGTACATGCGCGATATCCTGCACCGCCATGGCTACAAGGAAATCAAGACGCCGCAGGTGGTTTCCCGGGCGCTGTGGGAGAAGTCCGGTCACTGGGACAAGTTCCACGATGACATGTTCACCACCGAGTCCGAAAAGCACGACTTTGCCATCAAGCCGATGAACTGCCCGTGCCATATCCAGGTGTTCAACCAGGGTCTGAAAAGCTACAAAGACCTGCCGCTGCGTCTGGCGGAATTCGGCTCTTGCCACCGCAATGAGGCGTCTGGCGCCCTGCACGGGCTGATGCGGGTTCGTGGCTTTACCCAGGATGACGCCCACATCTTCTGTGAGGAAGACGCGATCCAGGAAGAGGTTTCACGGTTCATTGACTTGCTCCATGAAGTCTACAAGGATTTCGGATTCGACAAGATTCTCTACAAGCTCTCGACCCGTCCGGAAAAACGCGTCGGATCCGATGAGGTGTGGGATAAATCGGAAGCCGCATTGGAAGAAGCCCTTAATCGGGAAGGCGTGGATTGGGAATTGTTGCCGGGTGAGGGCGCCTTCTACGGCCCCAAAATCGAATTCTCCCTGAAAGACTGTATCGGCCGGGTATGGCAATGCGGTACCATTCAGGTCGATTTTTCCATGCCGGGCCGCCTTGGCGCCCAGTATGTGGCCGATAATTCCGAGCGGAAAACACCGGTTATGCTGCACCGCGCAGTACTCGGTTCGTTCGAGCGCTTCATCGGTATTCTCATTGAAGAATACGAAGGTGCCTTCCCCACCTGGCTGGCACCCACTCAGGTAGCGGTCCTCAATATCACCGATAATCAGCGTGATTATTGTCAGAAACTGGCGAAAAAGTGGGATTCTTTGGGCTATAGGGTTAATGCTGACTTGAGAAACGAGAAGATCGGCTTTAAAATCCGCGAGCACACTATTAATAAAGTTCCCTTTTTGGTTGTTGTCGGAGACAAAGAAATCGAGAACAACGCCGTAGCGGTGAGAACCCGCAGAGGTGAAGATCTGGGAACTATGTCGCTCGAAGCGTTTGAACAGCTGCTGGCTGACGACATTCAACGCAAGGGCAGAACCAAAACGGAGAGTTGATTATTAAACAGCGAGCGAATCGGGGTGGGCGCACACCAAAGGCGCCGATCAATGAGAACATTGACGCAACTGAAGTCCGACTGATCGATGCCGAAGGCAATCAGGTCGGGATTGTCCCGATCGAAGAGGCTTTGAAGTTGGCGGAAGAAGCCACTCTTGATCTGGTGCAGGTTACGGATTCCGATCCGATTGTCTGTAAGATAATGGACTACGGCAAGAAAATCTTCGAAGAGAAGAAGGCCAAAGCGGCTGCCAAGAAAAAGCAGAAGCAGACGCAGGTCAAAGAGCTTAAGTTCCGTCCAGGAACTGAAGAAGGGGATTATCAGGTCAAACTACGCAACCTGGTACGTTTCCTTGAAAACGGGGACCGCGGCAAGATCACGATCCGTTTCCGTGGCCGTGAGATGGCACACCAGGAAATTGGTATGAAGCTCATGGGCCGGATTGAAGCGGATATCGAAGAGATTGCAACGGTTGAGATGCGGCCGAAAATGGAAGGCCGGCAGATGACCATGATTGTGGCTCCCCGCAAGAAGAAGTGAACCTGATCGGGTGATGATCCCCCGCGCCTGCGGGGGATTTGTCGTTCAGGGGCACATTTTGTTTGTTTAAAAAATAGAATGCGGAGTTTTAAAAATGCCTAAGATGAAAACCAAAAGCGGAGCCACCAAGCGGTTCAAGAAAACCGCCACCGGCTTCAAGCACAAGCAGTCCTTCACCAGTCATATCTTGACCAAAAAGAGCCCCAAGCGTAAGCGTCAGCTCCGTGGTACCAAGCTGATTGCCAAGTCTGATGTGGCTTCCATCAAGCGTATGACGGCGTGCTGATTCAGCCGCTAATCATTCCTGCAAAGGTTTAAAGGTAGAAGGATTAAAGTATGGCTCGTGTAAAGCGTGGCGTGGTCGCACGTCGTCGTCACAAGAAGATTCTCAATCAGGCCAAAGGTTATTACGGAGCGCGTAGCCGCGTCTATCGTGTAGCCAAGCAGGCGGTTATCAAAGCCGGTCAGTACGCATACCGTGACCGTCGTAACCGTAAGCGCGCATTCCGCGCTCTGTGGATTGCCCGTATCAACGCGGGTGCCCGCGCTAACGGTCTGTCTTACAGCCGTCTGATCGCTGGTCTGAAAAAGGCTAACGTTGAGATCGATCGCAAGGTTCTGGCCGATCTGGCCATGAACGAGCAGCAGGCATTTGCTGCTGTCGTTGAGAAGGCCAAAGCGTCCCTGTGATCGCTTAAGCTCTTTCATCGATTACCGATCGATCCGGGCGTCTCCATACGTTTATGGCGGCGTTCTCTAATAGGGGAAGGGCGCGCTCTTCCCCTATTTTTGTTTGTAGAAACGTGTTTTAGCACGCCCAATTTCTGGTTTGGAGCAGGGTCAATGGAAAACCTGAAGCAACTGGTTCAGGACGGATTGGCTGCGGTAGAAAGCGCCGACAGCCTGCAGGCACTTGATCAAATTCGTGTCGAATATCTCGGCAAAAAGGGTGTGATCACCCAGCAGGCAAAAACGCTGGGCAAACTGTCCGCGGAAGAACGTCCCGCTGCCGGCCAGAAAATCAACGAGGCCAAGGGCCAGGTAGAGCAGGCCATCAATGCGCGCCGGTCCGATCTGGAGCGCGCCGCCATCGAGCAGAAGCTGGCCAGCGAATCCATTGATGTGACCCTGCCCGGGCGTGGTCAGGATCTCGGAGGCCTGCACCCGGTAACCCGCACTCTGCAGCGTATCGAGCAGTTCTTTTCCCGTGCCGGTTACACCGTGGAGCAAGGGCCGGAAATCGAAGACGATTACCATAACTTCGAGGCTCTCAACATCCCCGGTCATCACCCGGCCCGTGCCATGCACGATACCTTTTATTTTAACCCCGGCACCCTGCTGCGAACCCACACCTCGCCGGTGCAGATTCGCACCATGGAGGCGGGAAAGCCGCCGTTTCGAATGATCTGTCCGGGGCGGGTCTACCGTTGCGACTCTGATATGACCCATACCCCGATGTTTCATCAGGTCGAGGGACTGCTGGTCGAGAAGGATGTCAGTTTCGCCGACCTCAAAAGTACGGTGGAAGAATTCCTGCGGGTATTTTTCGAGCGCGATCTAAAGGTCCGTTTCCGGCCGTCCTATTTCCCGTTTACCGAGCCGTCTGCGGAAGTGGATATCGAGTGGGGACAGGAAGCAGACGGCAGCATCAAGTGGCTGGAAGTCATGGGCTGCGGCATGGTGCATCCGAAAGTATTTGAACATTGCGGTATAGATGCCGAGGAGTACCGTGGCTTTGCGTTTGGTCTGGGCGTAGAGCGTCTGGCCATGCTTCGCTACGGCGTCAACGACCTGCGCATGTTTTTCGAGAACGATCTGCGCTTCCTGCGCCAGTTCCGTTAAAGCGCGACACACGGCAATCGAATCATCAGGCAAAACCGCATCAGGACAAGGCAAAAACCATGAAATTCAGTGAACAGTGGCTGCGCGAGTGGGTTAATCCGGATCTCAACACCCAGGAATTGATGGACCAGATCACCATGGCGGGTCTGGAAGTGGACGGATTCGAGCCGGTGGCCGGGAAGTTCCAGGGCGTTGTCGTTGGCGAGGTTGTGGCGGTGGAGCCACACCCCGATGCCGACAAGCTGCGTGTATGCCAGGTAAGCAATGGCACAGGCTCTGTGCAAGTCGTCTGCGGAGCACCCAACGTTCGGGCGGGGCTCAAGGTGCCCTTTGCCGAGGTCGGTGCGGTTCTGCCCGGGGATTTCCGCATCAAAAAGGCCAAGCTTCGTGGCCAGCCCTCTGAGGGCATGCTGTGTTCCGCGTCGGAGCTGGAGTTGTCCGAGGATCACGCCGGGCTGATGGAGCTGCCTGCCGATGCGCCCGTCGGTGCTTCACTGACGGATTATCTGAAGCTCAATGATGTCACTATCGATGTGGATCTCACGCCCAACCGGGCCGATTGCCTGTCCATCAAGGGCATCGCACGGGAAGTCGGTGTGCTGAACAGCCTGCTGGTGGAGGCGCCGGAGATTGAAGCGGTTCAAGCGGTGCATTCCGACGTGCCGCAAATTGCCGTACAGGCCCCGGCGGGTTGCCCGCGCTACCTCGGGCGCATCCTCCGCAACGTCAATCTCAATGCGCCGACACCGCTGTGGATGCAGGAGAAACTGCGTCGCTCCGGCATTCGGTCTATCGATGCGGCCGTGGACGTAACCAACTACGTCCTGCTCGAGCTGGGTCAGCCGATGCACGCGTTCGACAGGAACAGAATCCAGGGCGGCATTGTGGTACGCATGGCCAAGCAGGGTGAAAAGCTGGTTCTGCTTGACGGTCAGGAAGTCGAACTGACAGCGGAGACGCTGGTCATTGCTGATCACGACAAGCCGGTGGCGATCGCAGGTGTCATGGGTGGCGAGGATTCCGGGGTAGGCCCCGAGACGCGGGATCTGGTGCTGGAATCCGCCTATTTCGACCCCATCACCCTCGCCGGCAAGGCCCGCCATTACGGTTTGCACACGGACGCTTCCCATCGTTTTGAACGCGGGGTGGATTACCAGCTGGCGCGGGATGCCATGGAACGTTGCACGGCGTTGCTGATGAGCATCGTGGGCGGCGAGCCGGGGGAGATCGTCGAGGTGGCCAGCGAATCGCATCTGCCGAAAAGCAGGGTGATTGACCTTCGTGAGCGCCGTCTGGCCGATGTGCTCGGCCTGGCGATTGACCGCACCACGGTTGAAGAAATCCTCAGCAGGCTGGGTCTTCATATCGACAAACTGCTCAGGGACGGCTGGCAGGTGAGTGTACCGTCATTCCGCCCGGATATTTCCATTGAGGAAGACCTGATCGAGGAGGTCGGCCGGATCTATGGCTACAACAACCTGCCGGTGACCGAGCCAGTGGGTTCGCTTGGTCTGCGGGTCGAGGAAGAAGCCGTGCGCCCGGTCTCTGCGATTCAGAATTATTTCGTGGCCTGCGGCTACCAGGAAGCGGTCACTTACAGCTTTGTCGATCCGCGGGTTCAGCAGATGATCGACCCCGAGCGGGAGGGCATTGCGCTGGCAAATCCCATCTCGTCTGATCTTTCCGTGATGAGGACGAGCCTCTGGAGCGGGTTGTTGAAAACCGTTGCTTACAACCAGAACCGCCAGCAGCCCCGCATCCGGCTGTTTGAAACCGGTCTGCGATTTGTAAAGGATGGCGACGGTATCGATCAGCAGCCGATGCTCGCGGGTGTGGTGGTTGGCGACCAACTGCCTGCAAACTGGGCGAACGGTCGCAGAACGGCGGACTTCTTTGATGTAAAAGGAGAATTGGAGAGCCTGTTCCGCCTGCTGGGTATCGACGTGCAGTTTATCGCCAGTCAGCATCCGGCACTGCATCCGGGGCAGACCGCGGAATTGGTTCGGGATGGCGAACACGTTGGATGGATCGGCACGCTGCACCCACAAGTGCAGAAAAATCTTGAACTTAATGGCACGATCCTGATGTTTGAGCTATTCTTGAATTCGATCGTTTCCGGATATGTGCCTAATTTCAAAGAAATTTCAAAATTCCCTGAAGTTCGGCGAGATTTGGCTATCATTATCGGGAACCATGTGGCGTTTGCCGATGTTGAGCGTGTGGCCAAAAAGCACGCCGGGGAACGCCTGACGGCGTTGCGCGCGTTTGATGTCTATGAGGGTGAAAGTCTGGGGGAAGGTAACCGCAGCCTGGCCCTGAGCCTGTTCTGGCAGCATCCTGAACGCACGCTCAATGAAGAAGAGGTGCACTCGCTCTTCACCGGTGTGATTGATGCACTGCAGGAGGAGCTGGGCGCAACATTAAGGAGTTAACAGATGGCGGCTTTGACGAAAGCGGAAATGGCGGAACGCTTGTATGACGAGTTGGGGCTGAACAAGCGTGAAGCCAAGGAAATGGTAGAAGCTTTTTTCGATGAAATCAGAGGCGCTCTCAGCCACAACGAGCAAGTGAAGTTGTCCGGTTTCGGTAATTTTGACCTGCGTGACAAAAAGCAGCGGCCGGGACGGAACCCGAAAACTGGTGAAGAGATTCCCATCAGCGCGCGGCGTGTCGTAACATTTCGACCAGGTCAAAAACTAAAACAGAAAGTAGAAACGTATGCTGGAACCGAGTCATAACAACGAACTGCCCACGATCCCGGGCAAGCGCTACTTCACCATTGGGGAAGTGGCGGAACTGTGTGCGGTGAAAGCCCACGTGCTGCGATATTGGGAGCAGGAATTTCCGCAGCTGTCGCCGGTCAAGCGGCGGGGCAACCGTCGTTACTACCAGCGTGCCGATGTTATTACCATCCGGCAAATACGTAGCCTGCTATATGACCAGGGCTACACCATTGGTGGCGCCAAGCAGAAGCTGAGCAGTCACGAGGTCAAAGACGACACCTCTCAGTACAAGCAACTGATACGCCAGATGATTACCGAGCTGGAAGAGGTGCTGGACGTGCTCAACTCGCCCGTGCGGTGATTCCGAAAAGCTGCTCCAGAAAGAACCGAAGGTACGCCTTCGGTTTTTTTATGCGTTGTGAATATTCATTAATAAGACTTGCTCACATTAACGGATTGGACGAAAGTAAGTTTCTGTAACAGACTGACGTAGAAAGAGGCAGTTCTGTGATTTGTTAGCGATCAGGGTGGTAGCCCGTGGCTTAAGCGCGGCTTGATGATTCGCTGGGAATTTCTTTGGCAAAAGAACACGGATAGGTGCTATGACCGCCGAGACTACCCCGGATCCACTGGTTGTCGGAATTGCCGCATCCGCTGGCGGCCTTGATGCGCTCAAACAGTTACTGAAGCAACTGGATGCGACTGCGGCGCTGTCTATCGTTATCGCCCAGCACCTGTCACCAGATCACGAGAGCATGCTGACCAAGCTTTTGTCGCGGGAGACAAAGCTGAAGGTGTTGAACGCCACCGACGGGGCACCCATTGAGGTTGGCACCGCCTATGTGATCCCGCCTGGCCATAATGCCTCGATTCAGAACCATCAGGTCAGGCTGACCGTCACCGAACAGCATGGTGTGCCCAAGCCGTCCGCAAACGAGTTGTTCGTATCTCTTGCCGAAGCCTATACCACCCGCGCGGTCGGCGTGGTGCTCTCGGGAACCGGCAGCGATGGCGCGCAGGGTTGCCGTGTCATAAAGGCCTACGAAGGATTTACCTTCGCCCAGGATCCCTCGGAAGCTAAGTACGACGGAATGCCGCGATCGGCAATTGAGACCGCCTGTGTCGACAAGGTGTTGACGGTAAAGGACATTGCCAGGCAACTGGTGAGGTTGGCCACGCAAACGGATTTGCCCGCAGAGGAATCGGAACGCAGTGGCAAAAACGAGGCCCTGGCGGGCATTCTGGACATGCTCTCCAAAGAAACCGGCGTTGATTTTACCGAGTACAAGGAAAATACCCTTCAGCGGAGGGTACAGCGTCGCATGGTCGCGACGGATACGTCGAGCTGGATTGAGTACGAGACTTTCGTCAGGGAACACCCGGCTGAGCTGCAACATCTCTATCAGGATTTGCTGATATCGGTCACGGCTTTTTTCCGGGATGGCGGAGCGTTCGAAAAGCTGGGCCAGACGCTCAAGAATATTGTTGAGCATAAACGGCCGGGCGATGAAATCCGCATCTGGGTGGCGGGATGCGCGACCGGAGAGGAGGCATACTCCATTGCCATGCTCCTGCATGAGACCCTGGGAACGGATATTTACGATTACAATGTTCAGATCTTTGCCACCGATATCGATATACCGGCTCTCACTATAGCCCGCCGGGGGCGTTATGAATCCGTGTCGGTCAAGGATCTGTCCAAGGAGCGGCTCGAAAAGTACTTTACCCCGGCCAGTGATGGCTGCCAGGTCAAGAAACACATTCGTGAGATGGTGACCTTCGCGCGTCAGAATCTGGTCGGCGACCCGGCGTTTCTGCGGCTCGATCTGGTGAGTTGCAGAAACGTTCTGATTTACATGAAAGCGGAACTCCAGAAGCAGATTCAGGCGACGTTCCACTATGCGCTGCGACCCGGTGGCTATCTGTTTCTGGGCAAATCCGAATCCCTGCCAGGTAGTGAGCTCTTCGAAGCATCCTCCACGGATAGCCGGGTGCTGATTCGTAACGATGCCGTAGGCAACGAAATCTACCGTCGTTACAAACTGAGTAACCGGTCAATGCAGACCCGACCTCCCATCGCCGAGGAGAACGCCGGCAACACCTATGAGACCTTGGGCGACAAGGTGAATCGTGCCATCTCCCGCCACGTCATGAAGAATGCGTTCGTGGTCGATGAAGCCATGGACATCAAGTTCATCTACGGCGACCTGCGTGAAATCACCAAGATAGGCAAAGGCAAGGCCAGCCTCAACCTGCAGAATATCGTGCATGGCAATCTCCAGCTCGAGTTGAAGAGCCTGCTTTTCAAGGCTCGGAAAGACGGTTCGGTACAGAAATCGCGTCCGATCGCCCACGAGGGGCACCTTTTCTATTTTGAAGTGATCCCTCTGTCAGAGCAGGGCGAGCAGGAATTTCTTTATCTGGTTCGCTACGACATTACAACCATCAAGGGCGATATCACACCGATCCCGGTGGACAAGTCCGACGATCAGGTAGAAAAACTGCAGCTTGAACTGACCGGCATGCGAGAGCACCTTCAAACCGTGATCGAGGAGCTCGAAACCTCCAATGAGGAATTGCAGGCGGTAAACGAAGAGCTGCAGTCCGCCAATGAGGAATTGCAATCCACCAATGAAGAGCTGGAAACCTCCAACGAAGAGCTGCAGTCGACCAACCAGGAACTGACCACGGTTAACGAGGAAATCCAGGTCAAGGCGAGCGAAATCGAGGCACTGCACGCGGACCTGAGCAACCTCCAGCGGAGCTTGCCCCATCCGCTGCTGGCGCTGGACGCCGACCTCAAGGTGCTGCATTTCAACCCGGCGGCAACGGAGATCTTTGCGTTTGATGACGATAGCGCGGGTCAGCCGGTGGATCAGCTGGAGCCGAAGCTGGACTTGCCCAACCTGAAGTTGTTGATTGAGCAGGCCTTCAAAAGCCAGCGTGCGGCATTTGTGCAGATCAAAGGCAACGAACGCAGCTTCGAGCTTTCTGTAAACAGTTATCGCGACGAGAACGGCGAGCTCAGCGGGGTCATCCTGTTGTTCTGGGACAACACCGAACTGCTGAGGATTTACGACTCCCTGCAGCAGGCCTTGCGTGATAACTCCCTGCAGGCCCGCGCCATGGAGGCAGCGGATCAGGGCATTATCATCGTCGATGCCCAGTCTGAAGATATGCCCATTATGTACGTTAATCGGGCGTTCACGGAAATGACGGGCTATGAGCGGGAAGAAGCGCTCGGGCGCAACTGCCGCTTTCTCCAGGGGCCAGACACCGATCCCCGCACCGTGGATGCGATCCGCTCCTGTATCGAAGCCCAGGGGGCCAGCAAGGAATTAATCCTGAACTACAAAAAGGACGGCACTCCGTTCTGGAACCGCCTCAGTGTGTCGCCGGTGGCCAGCGAGGGCAAGCTGACTCACTATCTCGGCATCCAGAGCGATGTCTCTGACATGGTGTACCGACAGAAACAAATGGCTCTGGCCGAAGCGGTTTTCAACAATACCCACGAGAAAATCGCGGTGTTTGACGATAAAAAGCAGCTGGTCTTCCTCAACCGGGCATTTTCCGACTCCCTGATGCCGGCGTCAGATTCCGAACTCTTCGACATCGAAAGCTTTTTCCGCCCTACCGACAAGGACCTTTCGCTGGATACCATCTGGCAAATGGCAGAGCGCGATGGCAAATGGCGGGGCGAGTTGCTGTTCGTGAATGCCGGTGCCATCGAACCTCACTATGTCTCGGTGAGCCCGCTTTATGATGATCTGGACCGGTCGGTCCGTTGGGTGTTTGTCTGTAACGACATTGCTGAACTCAAGGTTCGGGAAGAAGAGCTGCATGAGATGGCGATGTTCGATGAGCTCACTGGGCTTCCCAATCGTTTGCACCTTAATGACCATTTGACCGATACCGTGCTCCGGCACACCCGCGCCGGTACCCGTTTTGCGCTGCTGTTCCTCGATATCGACAAGTTCAAGCGGATCAATGATTCCCTGGGGCATGCCGTCGGTGACTCGATCCTCAAACATTTCGCAGAAACCCTGCACTCGCTGATTCGCGATTGCGACTTTTTCGCGCGGATCAGCGGCGACGAATTCGTCGTGATTATGGACGAGCTGGATGAGATGGAGTGCGCACAGGCCTTTGCCACCCGCATCCTCGAAAGCCTGAAGAGCCCGATCGAGATCGCCGGCGAGAAGCTGTTCATATCCTCAAGCATCGGCATTGCCATTTTCCCGGAGGATGGCGAACGGCAGGATATTCTGCTTCGTAACGCCGACATTGCCATGTACAGAGCAAAGCAGACCGGGCGCGCGAAGTTCAGTTTTGTCGATCCCAAGCGCAGCGATGAAATGCTGGAGCAGTTGCGTGTCGAATACGAGCTGAAAACCACGCTGCAGCAGGGCATCGACAACGGATTGCATCTGGTGTTTCAACCCTATTTCCGCAACGGGGGAGCAGGGCAGTTACTCGGCGTGGAGGCGTTGATCCGCTGGAATCATCCGGAGCTCGGTGCGCTGGGTCCGGTGCCGATTCTCAAGGCAGCGGAGATTGCCCATCTCCAGGAGCGTCTGGACTGCTGGGTTCTGAGCCGGGCAATCGAACAGAGAGAAGCCTGGATCAAGGCGGATGCACGCATGAAGAACCTGCAGATCTCTATCAATATTCATCCGAAGAACCTGTGCAAACTTCATGACCCGCAATACGCCATGCACAAGATTCTCGATGAGACCAACAATCTCGACTGGTTGACACTGGAAGTGACGGAAGAGGCCCTGTTGGTGCGCACCGAGGAACTGGATGAATCGCTGGCGTACCTTGCCACCAAGTCCGTCAAGCTGGCGATTGACGACTTTGGTGCGGGTTACTCGAATTTCAGCTACCTGACCGAAATCGGATACGTTTCCAAGGTGAAACTCGATGGCAAGCTGTTCCGCGAGGTGGAGCATAACGCGGATAAACAGGAAAAAATGTCTGCTCTGATTCAGATGCTGAAATCAATGGGCTTTGAAACCGTCGCGGAAGGGATAGAAACCGAGGAAGCGCACCGGATTCTCAACAAGATGGCCTGTAGCACGCTGCAGGGCTTTTATCTGAGCCGGCCAGTGCAGGAGTCGGCAATTCGGGAAATGACGGCGGCCCGTTACTCCGGCGCCGCTGTCTGAAAACAACAAAGCCCGGACCTTGCGGTGCCGGGCTCTGTTCGGAGATTTGGTCGGGACGGTAGGATTTGAACCTACGACCCCTTGCACCCCATGCAAGTGCGCTACCAAGCTGCGCTACGCCCCGAAACGCTATAACCCACTGTGACTGGCTCGAAGATGAGAGTTATCTCAGTGGCTTAGCGGGAGCGAAGTCTACACCAGCCCCCAACAAAAATAAACAGGGTTTTCCCATTAACCGCAAATTTTAGCGCAGTTTGGTTTCCCGCAACTGAAGCACGAATTCGGGTGGGCCGAAGGTATTGGCATCGGCTTCCGGCCAGTACTTGTCGAAGACCGTCAGGCCGGTTTTTCCCTCCAGCAAGGCGCCGGGTGAGAGGAACGGGAGCATGTCCATGTAGGACTGAACTTCGGTTTTCGACGTGCGCTGGATGATGTGTTCCGGGCCAAGCTCCGAAGGGTGGCGCAGGCCGGATGCTTGCAACAGATTTTGCAGGGCATCCAGGGTGTTCTTGTGGAAGTTGTATACGCGCTCGCTTTTATCCGGAACATCGAGTTTGTTGCCGCGCCGTGGGTCCTGGGTAGCCACACCGCTGGGGCAGCGGCCAGTGTGGCAGTTGAGCGCCTGGATGCAGCCAAGAGCAAACATATAGCCACGGGCGGAATTGCACCAGTCGGCGCCGAGTGCCAGTGTGCGTGCGATATTAAAGGCTGATGTGATCTTGCCCGCCGCGCCGATGGCGATGTCTTCCCTCAAATGGGTGCCGACCAGCGTGTTGTGAACCAGTAGCAGGGCTTCCTTCATTGGCATGCCGAGCCGGTTGATGAATTCCAGTGGGGCCGCACCGGTGCCCCCTTCGCCGCCATCCACTACGATAAAGTCCGGTTTCATGCCGGTTTTCAGCATGGCTTTGACGATAGCAAACCACTCCCAGGGGTGGCCGATTGCGAGCTTGAAACCCACGGGCTTGCCGCCAGAAAGTTCCCGCAGGCGCTCAATAAACTCCAGTAGTTCGATGGGTGTATCGAACGCGGAGTGCCGGGCCGGAGAAACCACGTCCTCACCCACTGCGACACCCCGGGCTTCGGCGATTTCCGGGGTAACTTTCGCCCCGGGCAGAATGCCTCCATGCCCCGGTTTGGCCCCCTGAGATAGTTTGAGCTCTATCATTTTTACCTGGTCCAGGGTGGCGTTTTTCTCGAACATCTCCTCGTTAAAGGTGCCGTCCGGGTGACGGCATCCGAAATAGCCCGAGCCGATTTCCCACACCAGATCTCCGCCGGGTTGGCGATGGTAGCGGGAAATGGAGCCCTCACCGGTGTCGTGGTAGAAGTTGCCCTTCTCCGCACCGGCATTCAGGCTGAGGATCGCATTGGCGGAGAGCGACCCAAAGCTCATGGCGGAAATGTTGAACACGCTGGCGCTGTAGGGTTTCGCGCACTGCCTGCCGATGAGAATCCGAAAATCGCTGCTGTCCAGACGGGTGGGATTGAGGGAATGGCTCATCCATTCATAGCCTTCATCGTACGTGCTTAGTTGTGAACCGAATGGCCGCTTATCCAGCACGTTCTTGGCACGTTGGTAGACAATGGTTCGCTGTTCGCGGGAGAAGGGCCGCTCTTCGGTGTCAGACTGGATAAAGTACTGGCGAATCTCCGGTCCGATGGATTCCAGAAAGTAGCGGAAATTGGCAAGAATCGGGTAGTTGCGGCTGAGGGTGCGCTTGCGTTGCAGAAGATCCCAGATACCCACCGCGGTCAGGGTCCCGAAGATGACCGGCAGAAGATACCACCCCCGGAGGTAGTAGCTCAGCGGCGCTGTAACCAGCAACCCCGCAACACTGAGGGCAAAGGTGGTGTACCTGATCGGGAAAGTTGTGGTCTTCTCCATCGTGTCCTCTATTTTGCAATGACCGATCAATCCAGTGTACAGAAATACGGTACAAACCGTTGAAGCGATTGCCGCGGCCGGTGCGGGTCTGACGGCGGCGGGAGGACCATAACTGGTCTATGCTTTGTCGGGCTTGCCCGGAAAGTAACAACTGATCGCATTTTGATGTTTTGAGTTCAAAATATTAGACTTGCGTTTTCTGAACCCATGAATCTTAATTTTCAGTAATCCCAACACAACAGGAGGCTCCAAACGTGGGCGACGTTGTAAAAGACGAGTACCAGACGGATTACGTCGCGGGCCAGGATAATATAAATCCCCTGGGCCTCGACCTACATGCACCTGTATTCCCGATCACGGCGATACTGGTGATTCTTTTTGTCGTCGGAACGCTGATGTTTCCGGGAGAGGCGAAGACCCTCCTCGACGGTGCCAAGCTGAGCATTATTGAAACCTTTGACTGGTTTTTCCTGCTGAGCGCCAACGTGTTCGTGGTGGTCTGCCTGGCGCTGATCTTTATGCCCGTTGGTAAGATTCGTATCGGTGGTATGGATGCCAAGCCGGAATTTTCCACTCTGTCGTGGTTTGCCATGCTGTTCGCGGCAGGCATGGGCATCGGCCTGATGTTCTGGGCGGTTGCTGAACCAACGGCCTATTACACCGGGTGGTATGGCACGCCGTTCAACGTTGATCCGAACACCCCAGAGGCGCTCGATCTGGCCATGGGCGGCACCATGTACCACTGGGGCCTTCACCCCTGGGCAATCTACGCCATTGTGGCCCTGTCGCTGGCATTCTTTGCCTACAACAAGGGCATGCCGCTGACCATCCGCTCTGCCTTCTTCCCGCTCCTGCGTGACCGGGTCTGGGGCTGGCCGGGTCATATCATTGACGTGCTGGCGGTGGTTGCGACCATCTTCGGTCTTGCGACGTCCCTCGGGTTCGGTGCCCAGCAGGCGGCGTCCGGTCTCGATTACCTTTTCGGGGTTTCCTCTGGCATTAACACCCAGATGGCTATCATCACCGGCGTCACCGCGGTGGCCCTCATATCGGTACTGCGCGGCCTTGACGGCGGCGTAAAGATTCTCAGTAACTTCAATATGATTCTGGCAGCGATTCTGCTGTTCTTCGTTATCTTTGCCGGTCCCACGATGGCGATCATCGAGACCTTGTGGACGACCTCCTCGACCTACGTGGCTAATCTGATCCCGTTGAGCAACCCGTTTGGACGTGAAGACCAGACCTGGTTCCACGGCTGGACTGTGTTCTACTGGGCATGGTGGATTTCCTGGTCACCGTTCGTAGGTATGTTTATCGCCCGTGTTTCCAAGGGTCGTACGGTACGTGAGTTCGTAACTGCGGTGCTGATCATCCCGACCGTCATTACCGTGGTGTGGATGAGTACCTTCGGTGGCTCTGCGCTTGAGCAAATCACACAGGGTATCGGTGAGCTGGCCGAGAATGGTCTGACCGATGTGTCACTGGCCATGTTCCAGATGTTCGCAAACCTGCCTCTGACCGGCATTCTGTCTTTCGTGGGCATTATTCTGGTGCTGGTGTTCTTTGTGACCTCTTCGGATTCCGGTTCATTGGTAATCGACAGCATCACCGCCGGTGGTAAAACCGACGCGCCGACCGCTCAGCGTGTGTTCTGGGTGGTAATGGAAGGTGCGATTGCTGCCGCGCTGATTTTTGGTGGCGGTGCAGACGCTCTGGGCGCCATTCAGGCAACTGCGATCTCGGCTGGCCTTCCCTTTACGCTAATCCTGCTGATCATGACTTGGGGCCTGCTCAAGGGCCTGACTCATGAGCGCAAACTGCTGATTGCGGAAGGTAAGCTGTAAGCCTGGCAAACAGGCATGAAAAAACCGGAGCCATGGCTCCGGTTTTTTTATGTCTGTTGGATGGAAGTCCGCTGATTCAGTGCCGGGCCGCAAACATTTCCATGGCGTAACGGGCCCGCGCTTCGGGAGTGAAGTGATGCCTCTTCAGGTTCTCAATGGCGTTCAGTCGCGGCAGCAGGCCGCGCCCATTGGCCATCTGAATGGCCAGCCCCGGTCGCGCATTGAGCTCCAGCAACAGCGGTCCGTCATTGACGTCCACCACCAGATCCACGCCCATATAGCCCAAGCCAGTGGCCTCATAGCACCGGGACGCCATAATCAGCATCTCTTCCCAGTCGGTAATGTGGATGTTGTCGAGGGCGAGCCCGGTATCCGGGTGAAGGGTGATGGGGCGATTGAACTGAACCGAGTTCAGGCTGTGGCCACTGCCAATATCCAGCCCCACACCAACGGCGCCCTGGTGGAGGTTGGCCTTGCCATCGGAGGCCTTGGTCGCCAGGCGCAGCATGGCCATGACCGGGTAGCCCTGGAAAATCACAATGCGGATATCCGGCACACCCTGAAACGAGTATTTCGCCAGTTCCGGCACCGATTGCACCAGGTTCTCGACGATGGCGACGTCGGGGGTGCCCGCCAGTGAGTACAGGCCGGCCAGAATGTTGGACAGATGTCGCTCAAGGTAAGCGGCCTGAACGCGAGCGCCGGACGCCTTGATGAATTCCTCCTCGTCGCGACCGGTAATCACGGTAATGCCCTTACCGCCAGAGCCCTTGGCTGGTTTGATGGCGAAGCCGCTCAAGTCTTCGGCCATCTCGCGGAAGCCGGAAATCTCATGTTGCTGGCGCACCACCTGCAGCAGCTTAGGGGTCTTCACCCCGTATTCGGCCACCACAAGCTTGGTTTTCAGCTTGTTGTCCACCAGCGGGTAGGAGGTCCGGTCATTGTACCGGGAAATGTAATCCACATTTCGCCGGTTCATGTTCAGCATGCCCAGGCGGTTCAGGGCGCGGGGTGAAATCCAGCCCATCAGTCGTAAGCCTTCATCGGCGTGAAGCGGCGCAACTCACTCAGTTTGTAGCCGGTGTACTGTCCCATCAGCAGGATCAGGCCGAGCACCGCAAAGTGAAGCTCCGGGAAATTGAAGGTCAGGTGGCGCGACAAAGGTGCGTCCATCAACAGAAACGCGCAGATAGCCACAAACAGGCTGCCGGCACCCTGAACCATGACTTCGTGGGCGCCTTCTTCCTCCCACAGGATCGACATGCGCTCGATGGTCCAAGCGATGATCACCATCGGGAAGAAGGTGACCGTCATTCCGGTGTTAAAGCCCATGTGGTAACCGGCGATACTCAGCCCGGCGGTGATGAAAATCACCAGGATGATCAGCGCGGAAATCCGCGACACCAGCAGCAGGTTCAGGCTGGACAGATAGCCCCGCATCAGCAGGCCGATGGCGACCACCGAGGTGAATGCAATAAGCCCCGGAATCAGCGTAGTCTGAACAAATGCTACGGCAATCAGCACCGGCATGAAGGTGCCGGATGTGCGAATGCCGATCACGATCCGCATGAACGCCACCATCAGGGCGCCCAGGGGCAGTAGCAGAAGCATGCGGAACATACCCTGTTCTTCGATCGGCAGCTGGTAGAGGCTCAGAAAGCCAAAGCCGTTTTCGTCGGACTGCATGACGGCCAGTTGCAGCGCCGGAATGGTCTGCCTGAGCATCGAAAAACTGACGTCTGACCCTTCACCGCCGACCACGTCGAGCAGGGATTCCGCTCCCTGTCGCCATAGCAGCACGTTTTCAGGCAGGCCCTGTTCCGCGGTTCTGGGGTCGTAGGTGAGCCATTCTTCGCCGTTGAATATCTGCAGGTACGGGTTGAGGGCCTGACGACGTCGTGCGTCTTCCAGGTTGAGGCCGTCAGCGGTTCTGGCGGGAATACCGGCGTGGTTGAGCATGCGCACCAGCAGGTCCAGGTAGTTGGCGCCTGTCACCAGCAGCGTGGTGTTCTGGGCCTGGTCGTCTTCGGGTTGCAACAGGCGTATCAGCTCCCGGGTCAGGCTTTCCGGTGTGCTTGAGCGCTGCTCAGCCTGTTGCAGTATTTCCCGAACCGCCGTGGCCTGGGGCTCCTCCCAGAACACAGCGATGGGCTTGGGCGCTTTGCTCGGGCGATCCCGGTTGGCGTTGGGGTCGGGAATGAACTGGGTCTTGAAGTACAGGGTTTGCTCGCCGAGCACGTCGCGCTTGCTCCACTCGGCGCGCCGGCTGCCATCCTTCTCCACCACCGAGAAGCCGTACCCGGGAGAGGCGGCCTGTTCGGACAGAATGCGGAAACCCGGGGACTGTTCCGGAATGTTGAGGCTGGCGAGCACCGGCTCGCCAGTGGCCTCGAAATCAATGCGGGCTTCCACCATCCACACCGGCTGCTGTTCGCCGGTCAGCCAGGGAATGCCCAGCTCCAGATGCCTCCAGGTGGCGATGGAAATGCCAGCAACAATCAGCAGGACGATGGCGGCGAAAAACGGAATGCGCGAGCGTGCTGTCACGAGTCGTCCTTGTCAGAATTGGTGATCGATTCCGGAAGTTTGGTTGCGAATTCCTTGCCGACGTCGATCAGCATCACATCCCGCAGTATGTTGCGACCAATCAGCACGGTATGGCTGAGGTGGCCACGATCCGTCAGGGTAAATTCCGCGACCTGCTGATGGTCGCCAATGGCGAATTGCAACTCGACCACCACACGACGATCGGCCTCGTCGGCGCTACTCTGAATAACCTTTACCCGGCGGGAGATTTCCTTTTCCATGGTGACGAATTCGTCGGTTTTCGGCACCGGCACGTCGAAACGCACCCAGTTACTGCCGTCCCGTTCGAAGCGGGTAATGTTACGGGCATCCAGCGAGGAGGTTTCAGCGCCGCTGTCGATGCGCGCGTCGTAGACCAGCCCGGGGCCGGCCAGATAGAATTTTTCCAGTTCGCCGACAATCACCTTGCCCTTGAGACGGTCAGCACGACCCCGGTCCTCCTGGGTGGCGCGGGAGGGCGGTGGGCAGGCCTGAGCAGCCACAACCGGGCACTTGGGTTTCTCGACTTTTTGTTCGATTGCGTCAAGGATGCTCTGGGTAGACTCGCTGTTCGCCCGAAGGGCCCTTTCATGGCGGGCATGGGCATTGTCTTCCATGGTGACCAGAGTGGCCCGCTGGATCTGCATAGAGCCCTTGAGTTCACCAAGGTCATCCTTGGGAACCATCAGGTAACGATCCGTAGAGCAGCCAGACACCGTGAACAGGAAAGCGAGGACAGCCAGTGGCTTTCCGTAACCGAAACGCGTTGAGAACATGTAAAACCCCTGAACCTGCGGACCTCTCAATCTACTAGCTTAGGCCCGCCATGAAGACCTGCAAGCAAATGCAGTAAGATACTTGCAGCGGGAGTATACAACAAGCGATGTGTGTGTTCGCTTTACAGTTGATTAAGGGTAGGAAAATTTTACAATTTTGCGCAGTTTTTCAGGCTTTGCTGATGAAATGCTGGTGCCCCAGCACTTCTTCCGAGCGCAGGTACTCCTGAATCACCGGGGAACAGTTGAGATAGAAGAGCAGCAGTTCCCGCTGAACATCCTGATCCTGTATCCGTGACGCGAAATGAATCAGTTCACGAATGGCCTCATCACCGGCCGTACCTGAATCTTCAAAGCCCATGCTGTAGCGTTTCTTGAGCAGTGCAGTCAGTCTTTCCAGGTGAAATTCACCGGTATGGGTAATGTGCGGCAGCAGCTTGAAGCCGTCAGCACCACCGACGCCCACCAACGAATCCTGGGCGCCAACGCAACCGGATTGCGAGAATTCGGATTCCAGTTTTCTCCAGAGCTCTTTCAACATGTTGACCACCTGGACGGAACACTCTTTCCTTTTAGTTTATATTACGGTCTGAGTCCATAAGTGGATGCAACGCACAGGAGGATAATGTGCCCGAGGCTATCGCAGAAACGATCCGGAACCAGCCCGGCTTTGTTACCGTTGTCGCCGCGCTGGTGGTGTTGGTCGGATTGCTGATGATCCTGTTGCTGCGCAACAGCCGCGGGCAGATTGCCCGACTGATGGCGGAAAATGCAGAGCAGGCACAGCGGCTGGACGACCTGGTGGGTGAGCTGGGCGATGCCCGGGTAATGATGCGGGAGTACGAAGTGACCCTGGCCGCCGAACGCAGGGCCACTTCCGAAAAGGTGTCGCTGCTGGAACGCAATCGCGACGCATTGAAGCAGGAGTTCGAAAACCTCGCCAACCGCATTTTTGACCAGAAGAGCGAGCGTTTCGCCCAACAGAACCGCACCAGTCTTGACTCTTTGCTCAATCCGTTTCGCGACCAGCTGCAGGATTTCCGCAAGCGGGTGGAGGACGTGTACACCTCCGAAACCCGCGATCGTCAGGCATTGCGAAGTGAAATCAAATCCTTACAGGACCTTAACCGACAGATCACCGAAGAGGCTGCTAATCTTGCGCGCGCTCTGAAAGGTGACAAGAAGATCCAGGGCAACTGGGGGGAGCTGATTCTGGAGCGGGTTCTGGAGCGCTCAGGCCTGCGCAAAGGGGTAGAGTACGACACCCAGGGCAGCTATCGCGACAGTGACAACCAGCTGCTGCGTCCCGATGTGGTGGTACACCTGCCGGATAACCGCCATCTGGTGGTGGATTCCAAGGTGTCGCTGGTGGCCTACCAGCAGTGGGTCAATGAAGAAGACGATGCCGTCCGCGCAGAGCGGCTGCGAGAGCACGTGGAAGCGGTGCGAGCTCACATTCGCACCCTCAGCGAAAAAGACTACAGCCAGCTGAACGGCCTGCATTCGCCGGACTTTGTGTTGCTGTTCATGCCCATCGAGCCGGCGTTTGTGGCAGCGTTTCAGCAAGACGAGAACCTCTTCGCAGAAGCCTTCGAGCGAAAGATTATTGTGGTAACACCCACCACGTTGCTGGCCACGCTGAGAACCATTGAAAACATCTGGCGCTATGAGCGCCAGAGCCAGAACGCGAGGCGCATTGCCGACCGGGCAGGTGCGGTCTATGACAAGCTGAGGGTGTTTGTGGAATCCATGGAAAAGCTCGGCGCCCAGCTGCACACCGCCCAGGGCAGCTACGAAGCAGCCATGAACACGCTGACCCGGGGTCGCGGTAATCTGGTGTCGCAGGCCAACCGCTTTGTGGAGCTGGGGGTTCGTGTTAAAAAAGAACTGCCCCGGGGCATCCTCGAGCAGGCGGAAGTGGATCCGGATGACGAGAGCGAACCCCAGGAGCCGGCGCAGGAAACGGCCCGCATGAATGAATTTGCGGGCAATCATCAGGAGTAGTGGTCATGTTGAATGTATTCCGAACCGGGCGTTCAGCCCTTCGAAGCCTGGTGCTGGCCTCGGTGCTGGTGAGTGTGAACGCCCAGGGTACTGCCCTGGCGCCGGAACACGAGGTGCGGCGGCTGATGCTGGCTACCGAAGAGGCGGTGGCCGGCGGTAACTGGGGGCAGGCCGGAGAGTATCTGAATCGTCTGCAGCGCCTGGAAGGTGAAAAGCCGGTGGATTACTACTATTACCGCGGACGGGTCATGCAGGAATCTGCGCACCTGAACGAGGCGCAGTCGGCGCTGGAGTCCTATGTGGCCAGGGCCGGAGTGGAAGGCTCCCATTACCAGGATGCGCTGAAACGTATTACTGCCATTGAAAGGGCGCGCACGGATCGTTCGCGGCAGGCTCAGGCGCAGCCAGATCAGAGCCAGCCGGTGGCCGTTATCGAGCCGGCTGGTCAGCAGGCGCTGGCCGATCTGAAAAGTCTCTATCTGGTGGATTCCGACCGTGAGGCGCTGACCCTGCACCTCAACAGCCTGCTGGATCTCGCCGGTTGGCGGGCAGATCAACGCGTGGTCCGGATTGATGTGCCGGCCGACATCAGTTACCGGGTTGCCGCCGGTGCCAGTTTGATCGAGATTCAGGAGTCCAACCGGGAAGGCAACAACCGGATCAGCAAAAACACCCAGACCATCGAAGTCTATGGTGTCAGCCCACAGGTTGAATGGGATTGTCAGGGGGCGACCTGCTGGATTTACGACCCGCGTGACGGCTCGCGCCTGATGAAACTGGGGCCAGCTCAGGACCGCGCTGCGGAAATTGCCAGTACGCTGGGGCGGTTGATCAAGGCGCTGCAGAGCCCGGGCTGACGGCCCGCCAACCAATCACTCGGTGCCGCGCCGCTCTCCTTCGCGGTAGGCACCGGGCGTTACTCCGGTCCACTTCTTGAAGGCCCGATGGAAGGTGGATGGCTCCGTGAACCCCACCTTACTGGCAATGTCGTTGATGGGCAGATCCTGTCGCCCCAGGTAGTAGATTGCCATGTCCCGCCGCAGCAGATCCTTGATCTCCTGAAACGAGGTGTTTTCCTGCTTGAGCCGCCGGCGCAGGGTTTGCGGGCTGGTGTGCAGTTCCGCCGCAATCCACTCGAAATCCGGCAGGGGTTTCGAGAAATCCCGGCCAATCAACGCACGAATGCGGCCAGTGAAGGTATTGCTCTCGTCAGGGCGTGACAGCAGGTCTGCCGGGGAGGTTTTCAGGAACTGGCGCATCTCCGGTCGGTCGCGGATCACCGGGGCCGAGAGGAACCGTTTGTCGAAGGTCAGCGCGGTGCGGCTGGCCTCGAATTCCAGCGGGCAGTGGAAGATGTGGCGGTATTCATCGCCATGAACCGGGCGGGGGTAGTCAAATTCCGCTTTCTGCAGTTCCACCGGCTGACCGATCAACCAGCTTCCCAACCGGTGCCAGATCACCAGAAGGCTCTCGCGCATGAAATACTGGGGGTCGTTGATCTCGCCCTCGATCACGGTCACCAGCCGCGCTACTTTGTCGTCCACCTCGAGTTCCATGGTGACCATGGGTTCGAACAGGCGCGAGAACTGAAACGCCTGGCGGTAAACCGATTCGAGTGTCGGGCAGTCAATCACCAGCGCGCACATGGTGGCAAAGGTACCGGCCCGGCATTTCCGAGGCCCCAACCCCATAAACTCGTCGTCCATGCGGTTCCAGAGCACCTGCATCAAGCGGCTGAACTGGTCGCTGTTTACGCGTGCCATTTCAATTTTCAGCAGGTCAGGCGAAATACCAGCTGCCCGCAGCATGTCGCGGGTGTCGAAACCGGCTCGCTCTGCGCCAATCAGGGCAGCCTCTACAAAATGTCGTGAAACCGTCAGGTTAGACATGCCACTCGAAATTCCTGGAAAAACGAAGTCCATCATAAAACCCCCCGGCGACAATGCAACCGGCAGGTGCCCGAAAAACTGGCAGAAATGGCCAACCGGAATGACGGAACACGCAGTTGGCCTCTCTGGAAAAAACGGTCAGGATAGAATCCATAACCAACAAGGAGAACACCATGGCAGGCCCATTAACCTCATTGAAAGTACTCGATTTCAGCACTCTGTTGCCCGGCCCCTACGCCACCATGCTGCTGGCGGACATGGGCGCGGATGTACTGCGCGTGGAAGCGCCGGACCGTATGGACCTGACCCGAGTAATGCCTCCCCACGATGGCGGCGTGAGCACGGCCCACGGCTTCCTGAATCGCGGCAAGCGATCGCTGGGGCTGGATCTGAAGAAAGAGGGCAGTACCGATGTCATCAAGGATCTGGTCAAAGAGTACGATGTGGTCATTGAGCAGTTCCGGCCGGGGGTTATGGACCGTCTGGGGATCGGCTATGAAACCCTCAAAGCCATCAACCCCGGGCTGATTTACTGCGCCATCACCGGCTACGGCCAGACCGGCCCGTATCGGCACCGCGCAGGGCATGACATCAACTACCTTTCACTGGCCGGCGTCTCCAGCCACTGTGGGCGCGCTGACAGCGGTCCGCCACCGATGGGTATCCAGGTTGCCGACGTGGCCGGTGGTTCCCACCACGCGGTGATGGGCATACTGGCGGCGGTGGTTCACCGGCAGCAGACCGGGGAAGGGCAGTTCGTGGATGTGAGCATGACGGACGCGGCGTTTGCCCTGAATGCCATGTCTGGCGCCGCCAGCCTCGCTGGTGGTCAAGAGCAGAAACCGGAAGGCGGCATGCTCAATGGCGGCAGCTTCTACGACTACTATCAGACCGCGGACGGTCGTTGGCTGTCGATCGGCAGCCTGGAGCCCCAGTTCTCCGCGCGCCTGTGCGATACCCTGGGCCTGCCTGACATGAAGAGCTTTGCCCAAAGCCAGAACCCGGAGCTCCAGCAGAAACTCAAAGGGGCCCTGAAAGCTGCAATCGCGAAGAAAACCCTGGCGGAGTGGCAGCAAACCTTCGCGGAGCAGGACGCCTGCGTGGAGCCGGTGCTGACCATAACCGAGGCCGCCGAGCACCCCCAGCTGGTTGCCCGGGACATGGTGATCGAGGTTCCCAGGGAGGACGGATCCAGCCAGCGCCAGATTGGTTTTCCCATCAAGTTTGGCGTGACGGCCTGCTCGGCCTCTCATGTGGGTCGAAAGTTGGGTGCCGATAACAGCGACATTCTTTAAAGAAATAAGGGAAGGGCGGAAGTTAATAAAGCGTCATTGGCAATTCAGGTCACCCCGGTCTTTAATGACATAGCAGTCAACCATAGATCAAAAAATGATCAAGGAGGTGCCTGATGTATTTTAAAACCCTTAGCCTTTCCGCCCTGATGTCTCTCGCCTTGGCTGTGCCAGCTGCATACGCTGATGATGCGAGCGAGATGGGAGAAGAAGCTGCCGGCGGCAGCGCCAGTGATGTCATGGAAGAGCAAACCACGGGCTCTGCCGGTATGGGCATGCGCTCTGGTTCATTTGAGGAGATGGATGCGAACCAGGACGGTGTGCTGACCGAAGACGAGCTGAACATGTATGGCAGTACAGCCGCTGGCAATCCCGACCAGGAGCGCATGTCCGGGCAGGAAACCCGAGACATGATGATGGAGCTGGATCAGGACAGTGATGGCCAGCTTACTCAGGATGAGTATGAGAGTATGGAGTAAGTCACGCGTGTGACTGGACCCTCATTGATAATGTTCTATCCCCCGGCATCGTGCCGGGGGCTCTTATTTCACTTCTTCCTACCACTCTACTCACCGGCTTTTCCGACTGAAAACAAAAAGTGAACCGCCAGTCAGTTTTTTAGCGGCTTTCAGGGTTGTCTGCTAATTTGTGATTACGAGTCAGGTTTTGGCTCGGTCATAACAATCACAATGGATGCAGGACTATGAAAACGTTATTACCCAATCTGATGAGTCTGGGGACTGGCGCTGTGCGGCCAATCTGCCTGGCACTTGCTGGAAGCTTTGTTCTCTCGGGGTGTTTTGATGGAGGAAGTTCATCGTCGTCTGGAGATTCCGTCAACGAACAGCTGTTTCCGGCCGATGGTAAATTCGCTGCAGATATTCGCAGGACAACCAACGGCATACCCCATGTGAAGGCCGATAATCTTGCTTCGGCGGCGTTTGGGCATGGCTACGCCCAGGCCCAGGATAATGTGTGTGTGCTGGCTGAGGCGATTGTTAAAGCCAGGAGCGAGAGAGCCAAATATTTCGGCTCTGGACCTGATACAGCATTTGGTGTCGGACTAAATATAGTCAATGACTTCAGCTATAAAGCACAGAAGATATACAGTGGGGCCGAAGTTGAGTTTCCCACACTGACTGAAGAGAGCCGCGCGCTGATCGAGGGCTTCACGGCTGGCTACAACCTTTACGTGACCGAAACCGCTCCGGGTGACCTGCCCGAAGAGTGCAGGGATCAGGAATGGGTAAAAACAATCACTCCGGTTGATCTTTTGGCCCATTACAGAATAGTTGGTCAGTACGCCAGTGGCGCCCAGTTTGCGACGGGAGCGGTTTTCCTGGCCGTGCCTCCGGGTGAAAGCCCTGCTCCATTAGCGGTTTCTGCGGTTTCCAATACAGAGCAGGTTGAGAATCTACGTAAAGCCGTTATCGCGACGGCTGAAGCCAACGCCAGGGCCGTTCAGGATTTTACGGATACCGGACTCGCCAGTAACGCTTGGGGTATCGGCGGAACGATGACCGAGCAGGGGCGCGGGGCCCTCTTGGCGAACCCGCACTTCCCCTACACTGGACACCGGCGTCTTTACGAAGTGCAGATGACCGTCCCGGGGTATTTGAATGTCCATGGTGCTGGTTTGCTTGGCACGGCAATACCACTGATCAATTTCAATGAAAACCTGGCTTGGTCACACACTGTGACGACAAGCCGACGGTTTACATGGTATGAGCTGACCCTCAAAACGGGAGATGACCTTACCTATATAAAAGATGGTGTCGAAAAGCCCATCGAAGTTGAGACTTACCAAATCGAAGTAAAAATGCCTGGTATGTCAGAGCCGCTGGTGCTGGAGCGGGACTTCTACTTTTCTGAGTATGGTCCGATGATTGCCGCCAACGCGGTTAATGATCAGTTGCCGGCCTGGGGTGGTAATGGAGCACTGAATCCAACCGGATCGGTGGCGATGACGTATCGCGATGCCAACGCCAATACAGGCGGCTTGTTGGATACCTGGCTGCAAATGAGTCGGGCGACCAACCTATCTGAGTTCCAGGATGTGTTCAGGAACTGCGGCTCCACACTCTGGACGAATACCACATACGCGGATGACCAGGGCAACGCGTTCTATATCGACAGCAGCTCTGTGCCAAACCTGTCTGAAAAGGCGATTGCGCTTGTCAATTTCAGGCGATTCGGCAGCGCTTCCTACGCCGGATTGTTCGATCAGGGCGTCACGCTTCTTGACGGCAGCCAATCCATAGAAGACTGGGTTGAAACCTCTTGTGGCCCGCTGGTGCCGTACAGTGATAAACCCAAACTGGTTCGTACCGACTGGGTTCAAAATTCTAACAGCAGTCACTGGGCGACCAACCCCGATGCGTTTCTGACTGGCTACTCCCCGTTGTTTGGAGAGGAAAAAGCTCCGATCAATGCCCGTACCCGGCTGGGTATCAAGATGCTTCAGAACCCGCTTGAGCCTGGTGTTCCTGCTGCGCCACTTCCCGCTGGTCAGGATGGTAAATTCAACGCAGAAGAGCTTCTGGGAGTCATCTGGAATAACCGTGCGTGGTACGCGGAACAGTTTCTTCCTGAATTGTTAGAGCGTTGCGACGCAATTGGCGCTACCGCTGTGAATGGTCAGGATCTCTCATCCTGGTGTCAGTCACTGCAAAATTGGGATGGCCTGTACAACCTCGATAGTGTGGGTGCCCACATTTTCAGGGTGTTCATGGCGAATTATCTGGATGACGTGGATACAGACCTGACCCAGCCGTTCAATCCGTCTGACCCGGTAGGTACCCCGGCCAGTCCCTCCGCAGAAAATGGCGGCACGCCCGACGACACAATGCTGCTTGCACTGGCTGCGGGTGTTGAGTCGCTTGTTTCGCAGGGAATTACGCCTACAGCCGCTCTGGGAGATCTACAGTACTACCGCGCCTCAGGTGGAGTAGTGCCGGGCTCTGAAGATGCCCCGGTATTCCAGACCGCTGAAATCCCCTGGCATGGAGGAGATGGTTCAATCGACGGCGCATTCAACGCAATTGGCGTCGTGAATGACCAGTTTGCTGAGGACACTCGCTTCCCACGAATTGCTCCTTCAACCATAGACAATACCGCTGGGCTCTCCGATGGTAGCAACAGTATCGACGGTTGGTTAATGGCGAGGGGCACTAGCTGGCATTTCGGACTGGAGTTCACTGATAACGGGCCAGAAGCTTATGGTCTGGTCAGTTACTCACAATCGACGGACGCGATGTCTCCCTATTTCAGCGACCAGAGCGAGGCTTATTCTAACAAGGTGATCCGTAAGCTTCTGTTCACTGAAGAAGAGATCGAAGCGAATCTCCTTCCTCAAGGGAGAACGGTGATAACTCAATAGTCATGAGGCTCAGATTAAATAGCAATACGTTATACAGTGAAGCAAGGCTGGCGATACCATATCGCCGGCCTTTTTAGTTTTTGCTTTGCGGCTGATGGGACTTCGCGATTAGACAAAACTAGACTATTAAATTATGTCAAAAACGCAGGCATCAGAACAAGATTTCGTGCCACCGGAGAGGCTCGCAGCCCGCATTGCGCCGCCTATCGGGGTGTCGGTGTCTACGATGTCACGACCTTCATCAGCCTCCGACAACAAGTTATCGCCGGTATCAAGGTCTATCTGAGATATAAGAGGCTCTGTGCACCTTAGCGGGAACGATAACGCATCGCCCAGCAGGTTGGCGTTGGCTTCTTTCGGCACGGTTGTGTCTCCGGCTGTTTCCATAGTCAGGATTGTGTGGGGAAACGACGCAGCGGGCAGTGATGGTGCCGAGCCGATGTAGCAAGAAGCCGGCGGGCAGGGTAAAGCTATGGCGCCTTCGATGAGATCGGTACGAACTAAGATGGTGTGACCACTGAAGACGACGTAAGTATATACGGAACAGTTGCGGCGGCATCCGCGATGCAGGCAGGATCTGCTCGGTACAACCGAGACATGATAATGGAGCAGGATTGGGACAGCGATGGCTGGCTTACTCAGGATGAGTTTGAGCGTTGTAGTAAGTGAAGTTGGGGTTGAATGACGAAATTTATTGAGAACGGTTCAAGAAAAAGCCCCGAATTCTGAATTGCCCTCCAAAGGTTGGATAATGAATCCAGACTGGTGGGCTTTTCAATATATCGGGGCTTGCTTGTTAAAAAGAGGGGTGAATGTCACCCCCCTTCCTGTTTAACTCTCAGTTATTCAGCTTCGTCCTGATCCAGAGCGTTCACTAATGTGTCGCTTGAACCCAATACTGTCAAATCCGCATTCGTGTCAGTTGTCGCCAGAACCGGAGCTCCGTTGATTGCCAGTATGGTCTGACGAACCATCTCTGAGAAAGCCGAGATGGTGTTGGTCCCACCTGGGCACTGAAGATCTTCAGGGTTAGCCGGTGTGGCTGGTCCCACAAACGTGCCATGGTTAGCATCTGCGCACGGGTTGGCACCTTCGAAGAAGGAAGCTGCCGGCAATACACCCTGATTAGCCGCCGATCCTGTTTGTACTAGACTCAGGCCAGAGCCATCAGCCAGAGTTCCACCATCAGCGCCGAGATCGATCAAGGCCATTAATGGCTCAGTTGATGCCAGAGGGGCAGAGAAGGCATCTCCCAAAGGATTGACGTTTGCTTCGTTTGGCACAGTCGTATCTCCAACAACTTCACTGATCAGTATATTGGTCGTGGAGCCGCCGAGAGCTTCAGCGAAGTTAACCGGGTCGGTCGCGTCAACAACAGATTGGAACACGTAAAAGAAACTCTCGAAGTTTGCAGAGCCTTGGCTCACGTCTGCCTCTTCCAAACCACCAAGTATCGGGGTTGAAAACGCTGGTGAGTTTTCGATGAGTCGAGTTACCTGTCCCCCAGTGTTATGCAACACTACGGTCGAAAGCGTTGGAAAAGTAAATGGAAGTCCAGCCGCAGAGTAGGTACCGTTGAGCGTAGCATTCAATGTTGGGTCATTGGCTAGTGAAGCAAAGGTCGTTCCTGAAATGCCTCCCAGTGAGTGGCCCACGAAGTGCACCGGCAGGGTGGCAAGTCCGCCAGTGCTGGCCGGCCCTGAAATCCCCATCGTTTGCACGGAAGCGGCTACGTTCAATAGATCGACAACGCCTTGGCGCAGATTGTCACGATTGTTGAGCATATTCGCTGGGTTAATAAACAAGCTGCCTGATGCTACATCGGCCAGATCCGCTGAAACCGGTTGCTGTTGGGCATTAGCCGTGTAGTTGAAGTGACGCTCACCAATGTAATCTGCATTGATTAGTGCTTCAAGTTGGGCATCAAGATTGGGGTTTCCGGTGCCGCCGCCGTCAAGAATCGCATTAATCTCAGCTGAAAGCGCGGCTTCTGACAGAGGTGTTAAGCCTGGAACTCTCCCTGCCGTTTCGCCTGCTAAACCGTGCAGAGGCTGGTCGATTGCAATTACTACTTGGCAAGCTTGAGCCGCAAGTAATATACCAGGGAGCATCGCTACACTGCGATCAACGGTAATACCATGCTGGAAGATTGTTACGCCTGTGGGTCCGCCAGCGCATAAGGGATTGCCTGCTGTAGGTTGGAACGCCACTACTGGAACTGTAGTGGTGGCTTTCTGCTCCGGGAATGGAAAATAACCATTCACGTTCAGTGTCCCGTCGATGTCTCTCAGGAAGCGGAAGGTATCAACGCCTGGCTCAAGCGACTCACTCAAATCTGCTTCAAGGCTAGTGCTACCCTCGAAGCTGCCAGTTGAAATGCCAGTGCCGTCTGAGCCAGGGAGCGATTGAAAATAGGGTAATGCGATAGCTCCCTGTGAAACCTCAACCAGACCCGCGGCACCAACTATTGGATTGCTAGGATTCTGTGCTGCGAGCCCTTGAATCGTTGCCAAGTCACTTGCCGAGGTAGGAGTTCTGAAATATGAGGGCCGCGGCACCGGCAGGTGCAAAGAGTCACCGACTTCAGCGGTAATCGCAGCTTCGATATTTGCAGGTGTTGTAATTGCCTGGAGCTCACCAAGTCTGGTGATAGCGGCGATTTCGGCTGCGGGCAAGGTAGTTATGTCGAGGTCGCCACTTCCGACAGCAGCAGCTTTTTCGCCAAGTTCTGACAGTTTGGCCGTCAATTGAGAAAAGTTCAGAGCAGGGAAATTATCCCTGACGGCCTTCAACTGGGCTGTAAAGCCGACTTTTTGGCCAAGAGCCGTACCGAATGCGGCTGGTGCCATCATGGCTTCCAGAACATCGGTATCTGAATTCGTCGTGAACGAGTAGGACAGAGCAGATTCAGACCCCGTTCCCATTGCCGTCAGGAAGCCATTACCAAGAGCGTCTAGACTCTGGAGCAGAGTTTTCACGTTACCTAAAGCAGGGTTGCCTAAGGTGCCATCGGCCAGAGCAACATCCTGCACTGCACGGTCAATAGGTTTGCCATTGGCGCCGCTTACATCGTCACTAACAACAACGAGGTATTTCTGGCCTTCCAATAAGGGTTCAAGGGGTACAACACGGATAGCGTTGTTGGTGCCACCATCGAGGCTGACAACATCGGCCCTGAAGTTGGGCTGCAAATTCGGGTCAAGCTCGAATGGGTCTGCAGGGTCAATGCCGCTGGGATTGGTATTGGGCAACGCTTCAGGTGCCGACTCAATTGCCGGAGGAACCTTAAGCGGTACCAGAAAAACGGTAGCGTTTGCCATCACCGACTCAGGATTCAGCTCACCGTCAAACTTGAGACTGAATGCACCAGAGGTGGAAAAGCCCGACAGCCGGTTTACGGCATCATCAGCTGGCGTGTCGCCGGTTGAGAGGCCGGTGAAGTCATAGTTAGCACTCTGGGTGGCACCGAGTAGCAGGATCAGGTCCGAATTGATTGGGAACTGTGGTTCTGCAGCGAGGGGGTTCGGGTTATAAATAGGGCGAACCAAGCTTGTATCGATCGTGGTATCGGTGATCTTATAATCCGGATTCGCATTCTTCCCTGAACTAGCGCTATCAAAGCACCCCGTCAGCCCAAGGGAAGACGCCACGGCAAGACTTATTAGAGTTTTCTTGAACATGGGTGTGGAACCTTTTCCTGTTGTTGTGTCGTTATGGTCGGCCAGTGACGGGGCCGGTCTGGTCCGGTAAACCCTGTGTCAGAGGCCTGTGTTGCTAATTCTGTTGTCTGAAATTGTAGCCAGCGCTTCTGTGCCAATTTCTGTAACTCTGACTATAGCGACAGTATGGCAACAGTTGATCAGCCGAAAGTGTGATTCTGGCGTTTCGTAGCCTTCCCGCACGGTTGGAGATTGGCCTGAATGAAAAATAGTTGCCGCTTAGGCGTTTGTCGAGTTTCCCCTGGGCGCTCAATGGAACTTTGAGAAGTCCGGTTGGCGCTTCTCCATGAAGGCCCGGAACGCTTCGGCGGCTTCCGGGGATTTCAGGCGTTCCGCGAACCGTTCGCCTTCGGCCAGCATGGTGTTCTTCAGCTCGTCCAGGGTGGGGCGGTTTAGCAGTTCCTTGGTGGCGCGAAGCGCAGCCGGTGCCTGGGCGTTCAGTTGGTTGCAGGCGTCGAGAGCGGCCATTTCGGTGTTGGCCGGTTCGCAGACCCGATTGATCAGCCCCAGCCGGTGGGCATCGTCTGCGGTGAAGGCTCCGCCAAGCATCAGCAGCTCGGCGGCACGCACCCGCCCGAGCCACGACGGCAGCAGCAGGCTGGAGCCACCTTCCGGGCACAGGCCCAGGTTGGCGAAAGGCATCTGGAAGCGGGTGTTGTTGCCGGCAAACACCAGATCACAGTGCAACAGCATGGTGGTGCCGATGCCGACCGCGGGGCCGTTGACGGCCGCGACCACCGGTTTGCTGGCGGAGGCCAGCAGAAACAGGAAGCGCCCGACCGGGGTTTCCTGGAAGTCGCCGGGCAGCCCGGCGGCAAAATCGCCAAGGTCGTTGCCAGCGGTGAAGCAGTCTTCGCTGCCGGTAAACAGGACGCAACGGATGTCAGCATCCTCGTGCGCCTGATCAACCGCATCACCCAGAGCGGTGTACATGGCGTGGGTGAGGGCGTTTTTGCGTTCCGGCCGGTTAATGCGCACAAGCAGAATGTGGTCCTGCTTTTCGGTGAGGATGTGAGCGGTCATGGCGTCTCCCGTTTTTGTTGTTCATTTGATTAGGATGATACCTTTTTCCAATCTTCGTCGCATGCCCCGCTCGGGTGGTTTCTGGTAAACTCCGTCTTCTTTTATATTCCAGCTAAAAATCAACACTGATGAGATGCCTATGACCACCGTAATCCGCCAGGACGACCTGATCGAGAGCGTAGCGGACGCGCTGCAGTTCATTTCCTACTACCACCCGAAAGATTTCATTCAGGCTGTGTATGAGGCCTATCAGAAGGAAGAGTCCCAGGCGGCCAAGGATGCCATGGCGCAGATCCTGATCAACTCGCGCATGTGTGCCCAGGGCAAGCGGCCGATCTGTCAGGATACCGGTATCGTCACCGTGTTCGTGACCATCGGCATGGACGTGCAGTGGGATGCAGACATGGCGCTGGACGACATCATTAATGAAGGCGTTCGCCGTGCATACACCCACGCAGACAACGTGCTCCGTGCGTCGGTGCTGGCCGATCCGGACGGCAAGCGGGCCAACACCAAGGACAACACCCCGGCAGTGATCCACTACAAGATGGTGCCGGGGAACACCGTGGACGTCCACGTGGCGGCCAAGGGCGGCGGTTCTGAAGCCAAATCCAAGTTCGCCATGCTGAACCCGTCCGACTCGGTGGTCGACTGGGTGCTGAAAATGGTGCCGCAGATGGGTGCCGGCTGGTGTCCGCCTGGCATGCTGGGCATTGGTATTGGCGGCACCGCCGAAAAGGCAATGGAGCTGGCCAAGGAATCCCTGCTCGACCCGATCGATATTCACGACCTGCAGGCCCGTGGTGCGTCCAACCGCTCCGAGGAGCTGCGTCTTGAGCTGTTCGAGAAGGTCAACGAGCTGGGTATTGGCGCTCAGGGCCTCGGCGGTCTGACCACCGTGCTGGATGTGAAAGTGAAAGATTACCCCACCCACGCGGCCAACAAGCCGGTGGCGATCATCCCCAACTGCGCCGCCACCCGCCACGCACACTTTGTACTGGATGGCTCCGGCCCCTCACTGCAAACCCCGCCGAGCCTGGAAGACTGGCCGGAAATCACCTGGGAAGTGGGTGACAGTGTGCGTCGTGTAAACCTGGATACGGTCACTCCAGAAGACGTCAAAGACTGGAAGCCCGGCGAAACCGTACTGCTGTCCGGCAAGATGCTGACCGGCCGTGACGCCGCCCACAAGAAGATGGTGGACATGATCGAGCGCGGCGAAGAGCTGCCGGTGGATCTGAAAGGCCGCTTCATTTATTACGTGGGCCCGGTGGACCCGGTGCGTGAGGAAGTGGTTGGTCCCGCAGGCCCCACTACCGCCACCCGCATGGACAAGTTCACCCGCACCATGCTCGAGAAAACCGGCCTGACCGGCATGATCGGCAAGGCGGAGCGTGGTCAGGTCGCGATTGACGCCATTCGAGAATTCGGCGCGGTGTACCTGATGGCCGTCGGCGGCTCAGCCTATCTGGTGTCCAAGGCCATCAAGCACGCGGAAGTGGTCGCGTTCGAAGAGCTGGGAATGGAAGCCATCTACGAGTTCGAGGTGGAAGACATGCCGGTGACCGTGGCGGTGGACTCCAAAGGCTCCTCCGTTCACCAGACCGGCCCGGCGGAATGGCACGACAAGATCATTGCCGCCAAGGCCGTTTAAGGCTGACCGGTTGTTCTTGCTGAGCCTCAGGAAGAACAGCTGATGCTGAGGTGCTTCCCCCAGTCCGGGGGAAGCGCCGCATACCCCTCGAATTCCGGCTGTTCGTCGAACGGCTTCTGCAACACCGTCAGTAATTCCTTCAGCGGTTCATAATCCCCATTCTGTGCGTCCTGAAACACCCGCTGGGCCAGGTAGTTACGAAGGATGTATTTGGGGTTCACCTTGCGCATGGTAAATTCACGCTCATCATGGGCACGGGTTTCTGTCTGCAGGCGCTGTTGGTAACGCTCTAGCCATTGGTCCGCCACGCTGCGATCCACGAACAGGTCCCGGATCGGTGCTGTGCCGTGGCTGTGCAGGTTGGAGAGCCCGCGGAAGAATCGGGTGTAATCCACGTGGTGCTCGTGCAGCATGCTGAAGGTGTCCATGATCAACGACAGATCGGATTCGTCCTCCTGTACCAGTCCAAGCTTGTCCCTCATGTTCTGCAGGAAGCGGCCGTTGTAGGCGGTTTCGTAACGGCGCATGCCCCGGCGCACGTCGTCTTCGTTCATGATCGGCAACAGCGCGTTGGCCAGATACTGGCAGTTCACGAAGCCGACGTTGGGCTGGCGGTTGTAGGCGTAACGGCCGCCCTGGTCGGTGTGGTTGCAGATGTAGCCGGCGTCGAAATCGTCCAGAAAGGCGTAGGGACCATAATCAAAGGTGTCCCCGATGATCGACATATTGTCGCTGTTCATCACCCCGTGGCAGAAGCCGACCGCCTGCCAGTCGGCGATCAGCCTTGCGGTGCGCTCGACCACTTCCTCAAACCAGCGGGCGTAGCGTTCCTGCTGGGGTAATTCGATCAGGTGAGGGAAGTGCAGGGCGATGACGTGCTCGGTGAGGGTCCGCAATGCGGCCTCACCCTCATGGTGGGCGGCAAACTCGAAATGGCCGAAGCGGATGTGGCTCTCGGCCACCCGCACCAGCGCGGCAGCCGTTTCAATCGACTCCCGGCGCACCGGGTCGCGGGCGCTGACCATGAACAGGGCGCGGGTGGAGGGAATGCCAAGGCCCGCCATGGCTTCGCTACACAGGTATTCGCGGATGGTGGAACGCAGCACGGCGCGGCCATCCCCGAAGCGGGAGTAAGGTGTGGTGCCGGCGCCTTTCAGGTGCCAGTCCCAGCGGCGGCCATCCGGCCCGACCGTCTCCCACAGCAGCAGGCCGCGACCATCGCCCAGGTCCGGGTTGTACATGCCAAACTGGTGGCCGGTGTACTTCATCGCCAACGGGTCCATACCCTCCAGCAATTCGGTGCCTGCACCAACGCCGGTCCATTCCTCCGGCTTCTCGCTGTGAAAACCCATTTCGCTGGCCAGCGCGTGGTTGAAACACACCATGCGGGCGTCCTTCAGGGGCGTTGGCTGCACCCGGGTGTAGAAGCTGTCCGGAAGTTCCAGGTAGCGATGTTCTACGGTGAAACCGTTATGACTCATGTAACGCCTATACTCCCATTGGTACAAAACATGCTGTTTTCTTGATACCACTTTGTGCGCAGGATTCCATACGTGATTGACCAACCACTTCTGAAAACCGTGCAGGCACTCATTGCTCAGGAGGCTTTACCTCAATCCTACGTGAACACCGTGGAGCAGACCATTTTGCCGCTGGCGGAATACGTGATCGACTTGCGACGCAACCGGCAGGGCCCGGTGATTGTCGGGCTCCACGGCGCCCAGGGAACAGGAAAGTCTACGCTGGTGCTGTTCCTGAAACGCCTGCTGCAGGAACACTTCCATTGCCGCACTGCCAGTTTGTCGCTGGATGATCTCTACCTCACCCGGGCGGAGCGGGAGCAGTTGGCTGACCGCGTTCACCCGCTGTTGGTCACCCGTGGCGTGCCGGGAACCCACGATGTGGATCTGGGGCAGCAGGTGGTGGACCGACTGCTGGTCGCCAAAAAAGACGAGTGTGTGTCGTTACCGGCGTTTGATAAAGCCACCGATGACCGGCAGCCGGAGGACCGGTGGCCGGTGTTCGACGGCCCTGCCGATGTGGTGCTGCTGGAGGGATGGTGCCTGGGCGCAGTGCCGGTGGAGGACGCCGGTGAACTGGCAAATCCGGTTAACGCGCTGGAGTTGGCTGAAGACCCGGACGGAGTATGGCGGGAGTACGTCAACGAGTGTCTGCGCAGCCGCTATCGGGTGTTTTTTGACCGAATAGACGTGCTGATCATGTTGAAAGCACCATCCATGGAGTGCGTGCTCGAGTGGCGCACACTTCAGGAGCACAAGTTGGCAGCTCGTCATGGGGGTGCACCAAAAGAGGGCGAAGCGGCGAAGCCGGTACGGATCATGTCGGACGATGAGGTGGCCCGCTTCATCATGCATTACGAGCGCATCACCCGCCGCTGCCTGGCAGAGATGCCGTCGCGGGCGGATGCAGTGATCGACGTTGCCGAGGATCACTGCCTCGGCCGGCCGGTGTTCAAAAAACGGTGAGCCCGATGAGCCGAGGAGACTGCAACGCCATGGATAAGCCCCGCCTGCTGTTGTTCACCGATCTTGACGGTACTCTGCTGGACCATGACACCTATGACTGGCGTGCCGCTGAGCCAGCGCTGGAGCGGCTTCAACAGGCCGGGATTCCGGTAATTCTCAATTCCAGCAAAACGGCTCCGGAGATCAGAGCCGTGCGAACCAGCATGAACAATGGTGACCCTTTCATTGTCGAAAACGGTGCAGCGGTGGTCCTCCCGGCGAACTGTTTTGGCCCGGGTGATGAGCGGGTGGTGAATTTTGGGGCACCCCGCGCCCGGGTACTGGACGTCCTGAACGGCCTCCGGGAGAGTGGTTTCCGCTTTCTGGGCTTTGCGGACATGACCGCCACGGAACTGGCGGCGGAGACGGGCCTGCCCGTGGCGTCTGCCGAGCTGGCAAAGGAACGGGCCGGAACGGAGCCGCTGCTCTGGCGGGGCAGTGATGATGAGCTGACGGCTTTCACGGAGCATCTGGCGGCTGAAGACCTGCGCCTGGTGCAGGGCGGACGGTTCTTTCACGCCATGGGCCGCTTCGACAAGGCCGATGGGGTCCGTTTCTTGCTGGGTAAATACCGGGAGCAGGCGGGGGATCGGCCTTTGGTAACCATCGGTCTTGGCGACAGCCCCAACGATCAGCGAATGCTGGAATCCGTGAACATTCCGGTGATTATCCGCGGCGCTCAGTCTGATCAGGTGCAACTGACCTCCGATCGCCACGCCATGCGCTCCCTCAAGCCCGGCCCGGCAGGCTGGAACGATTGCGTACTCAACATCCTCCTTGAGTACGGTTACTGAACCTTCCATTCAGGACCAGAGGAACTGCGCCATGGGCGATTTTTACCAGAACGGCATTATCACGACCCTCCACAATCTGACCCGGCGCCCGGTGGAGGACCTGGAACAGGAGCTGATGAGCTTCCGCAAGGCGCGGCCCATGTCGCTGGTGTTGCCGTCGCTGTACTCCGAGCTGGAAGGCCCGGCGTTGAAGCACATTGTCAGCGAGCTGGCGAAGGTGCCCTACCTGGAGCAGGTGGTGATCGGGCTGGACCGCGCTGACGAAGCGCAGTACCGCCATGCGCTGGAATACTTCTCCGAGCTGCCACAGAACTTCAAGGTGTTGTGGAACGACGGCCCACGGCTGCGGGGCATTGATATGCAGTTGCGGGAACAGAATCTGGCGCCGACGGAGATGGGCAAGGGGCGCAACGTCTGGTACTGCTTTGGCTACGTGTTGGCGTCGGGGCTCAGCAAATCGGTGGCGCTGCACGACTGCGACATTCTCACCTATTCCCGGGATCTGGTGGCCCGGCTGATTTATCCGGTTGCCAATCCAGCCTTCAATTACATGTTCTGCAAAGGCTATTACGCCCGCGTTGCTGACAGCAAGATGAACGGGCGGGTCAGCCGCCTGCTGGTGACGCCGCTGATCCGTGCGCTGAAGAAAGTCTGTGGCCCCAATGATTTTCTGGATTACCTGGACAGTTACCGCTACCCGCTGGCCGGCGAGTTCTCCTTCCGTACCGACGTGATCAACGATCTGCGCATTCCCAGCGACTGGGGGCTGGAAGTGGGTGTGCTGTCGGAGATGAAGCGCAACTACGCCACCAACCGGCTGTGCCAGGTGGACATTGCCGACACCTATGACCACAAGCATCAGGAGCTGTCGCCGGAGGACGCCAGCCGTGGCCTGTCGAAAATGAGCACGGACATCGCCAAGGCGCTGTTCCGCAAACTGGCCACCAACGGCGAAATTTTTTCCAACGAGAAGTTCCGGACTATCAAGGCCACGTATTTCCGTCTCGCGCTGGATTTTGTCGAAACCTACCAGAACGATGCCATCATCAACGGCCTGACGTTTGATCGCCACAAAGAGGAGAAAGCGGTGGAACTGTTTGCGCAGAATGTAATGCGCGCCGGGGCCTATTTCCTCGATAATCCTATGGATACACCGTTTATTCCCAGCTGGAACCGGGTAGCCAGCGCGATCCCCGACATCAAGGAACAACTGATGGAGGCGGTGGATCTGGATAACGAGGAATTCCGCCCATGAGCGAGCCACTGAAATCCAAACTGACGGGCATGCTGGAGGTGGTATACCCCGATCTAGATTGTGGGTTTCTGTCTGAAAAACTGCTCAAGACCATGGGGCTGGCGCCGAACCAGGAGGCGCCGCCGGCGCACCAGAACCATTGGGATGAGTCGGATGTGGTGCTGATTACCTATGCCGACACCATCCGGCGGGCGGATGAAAAGCCCCTGGTGACCCTCCACGAGTTTCTGACCGATTGCCTGGCAGACACGGTGTCGGCGGTGCACATCTTGCCGTTTTTTCCCTACAGCTCCGATGACGGCTTTTCGGTGATGGACTACCTGGCGGTGAATGAATCCCACGGCACCTGGGAGGACATTGAGCGCATTGCCGGTGATTTCAAGTTAATGGCAGACTTGGTGATCAATCACATGTCGGCCCGCAGCCGCTGGTTCGAAAACTTCCGCAAGCGAGTTGACCCGGGCAAGGATTATTTCTTTGAAGCAAGCCTGCAGGACGATCTGAGTGCCGTGGTGCGGCCCCGCACCTCTCCGCTGCTTAACCCGGTGATGACCGAAGACGGTGAGCGCTATGTGTGGTGCACCTTCAGCGAGGACCAGGTGGACCTGAACTTTGCCAATCCGAAGGTGCTGATCGAGTTTATTGCCATTATTCGTCGCTATCTGGAGCGCGGGGTAATCCTGTTCCGGCTGGATGCGGTGGCGTTTCTGTGGAAAGAGCCGGGCACGCCGTCTATCCATCTGCAGCAGACCCACGAATTGATCAAGATTCTCCGGCTGCTGATTGAACATCACAGCCCGCAAGCGGTAGTGATCACCGAAACCAACGTCCCCAATCGCGAAAACCTGACTTACTTTGGCAACGCCAACGAAGCCCATGCGATCTACAATTTCTCGTTGCCGCCGTTGTTGATCCACACTCTGGTCACCGGCAACTGTCGTCACCTGAAAACGTGGCTGATGAGCATGCCGCCGGCCCAGATGGGCACCACCTATCTGAATTTCATTGCCTCCCACGACGGCGTGGGGCTGCGCCCGACCGATGGCCTGCTGAGCCAGGATGAACGCCAGGGGCTGATCAATACCATGGAGTCGTTCGGTGGCAAGGTGTCCTATCGCCGCACTGAAGACGGCCGCGACCAGCCCTACGAGATGAACATTGCGCTGTACGATGCACTGAAAGGCACCGTCCGGGGCGGCGCCGATCACTGGCAACTGCAGCGCTTTTTGTGCGCTCACACGGTGATGCTGGCGTTGGAGGGCATTCCGGCCTTTTACATTCACAGCCTGCTGGCCACCGAGAACGATTACGAGCGGGCCGAGCACACCGGCCGCCTGCGTTCCATTAACCGTGGCCAGTGGAATCTGGACGCCATTGAAAGTGAACTGGCCAACCCCTTGAGTCATCACAGTCAGGCTTTCAAGGAGCTGAAGCGGCTGATCGCCATTCGTCGACGGCAGCCGGCCTTCCATCCCAACGCCACGCAATTTACGCTGCATCTGGGCCTGCAGCTGTTTGGCTTCTGGCGCCAGAGCATGCGGCGCGACCAGTCGATCTTCTGCATCCACAACATCAGTGATGAGGTGCAGCAGATTGCCCTCAGCGACATCAATCTGATCGGAACGGAGGAGTGGGTCGACCTGATTTCGGGCCTGCGCGTCGATGACCTGAGTGGCGACATTACCCTCAAACCCTACCAGAGCGTGTGGTTGTCCAACCGGGGGTGAGGGATGGCGTTTCGTTTTGCCGGTTGCCGCCTTACTGAACTGAAAGGAAATTTCGCCCCGTTGTATCTGTAACCATCGCCGATGACGCGGTATGCTCTCTCGGTAACGAATGATCCACCGGAGCGTACGCATATGATGAAAGCGATCAAAGTTGTCGGTGACGAATTGCAGTGGGAGCCTGCTGAGGCCCCGGCAGAGTTGCCAGAAGGCCATGTCCGGATTGACGTGGCGTGGACCGCTATCAATCGTGCCGATCTGATGCAAAGAGCCGGGGCTTACCCGCCACCACCGGGCGCCTCTGACATTCTCGGCCTGGAAGTCAGCGGCACCGTTGCCGCGGTGGGTGAGGGCGTCCGTGAGTTCAACGCGGGGGATGAGGTGTGCGCCCTGCTGACCGGCGGTGGATACGCCACCAGCGTGGTGGTGCCAGCGGTTCAGGTATTGCCGATCCCCAAAGGCCTGTCGCTTAAAGAAGCTGCGGCAGTGCCGGAAGTGTTCGCCACGGCCTGGCTGAACCTGTACCGGGAAGCCGAACTGCAGCCAGGGGAGCGGGTATTGCTCCACGCCGCGGCCAGCGGTCTTGGGACGGCGGTTATTCAGCTGGCAACGGCGTTCGGCAACCCGGTGTTTGCGACCGCAGGCGACGATGAGAAGCTGGCGGTGTGTCAGAAACTGGGAGCAACCGGCATCTGGAACCGACGCAATGGCTCTTTCGTGGAGGCCGTTCGCAAGTGGGGTGGCATCGACATGGTGCTGGATCCGGTTGGTGGCGGCTACATCGGCGAGGATCAGAAAGTGCTTAACGTGGATGGCCGGATTGTTCTGATCGGGCTGATGGGTGGTCGGGCTGCGGAAGTGGATCTGGGCATGATGCTGGTCAAGCGCCATCGCCTGATCGGGTCGACGTTGAGGTCACGACCAGTGGCTGTTAAAGGGGAGGTCATGCAGGCTTTGCATCGGCATGTCTGGCCACTTCTGAGTTCGGGGCAGATAGTGCCGATGATCGATAGCGACTGGCCTATCGAGAAAGCCGCCGAGGCGATGGCTTACGTGGCTGCCAACAAAAACACCGGTAAAGTGTTGCTGAGCGTTTCTGCCTGAGCACATCAGGTTTGCTCCGATCCATCAGCCTGTTAACGAGCGACTCCGTTAACAGGCTGGTGAAGCGTCTGGCCCTTAATCAGCAATATGCACCAGCTGCTTGCCAAAGTTCTTGCCTTTCAGCATGCCTTTGAATGCGTCAACCGCGTTCTCCAGTCCTTCAGCCACTGTCTCCTGATATTTCAGTTCGCCGCTGGCAATGCGGTCCGTCAGGATGCTGGTGATTTCCTGATGCTTGTCCTGCCATTCGGTCACCAGGAAGAAGCGATGCTCCGGAACCGGGTCCAGGGCTTTCAGCACGTGGAATGGGGTTTCCACTTCGGCCATATCGGTGGCGTTGTAGGCTGACACATAACCACAGATGGGCACGCGCGCGCCCGGATTAAGGAATGGGGCCACCGCGCGGGTCACTGCGCCGCCCACGTTCTCGAAATAGATATCAATGCCATCGGGGCAGGCCGCTTTAAGATCACTTTCCAGATTGCCCGCTTTGTAATCCACACAGGCATCAAACCCCAGTTCTTCGACCACAAACCGGCATTTTTCCGGCCCACCGGCCACGCCTACAGCGTGGCAGCCTTCCTTTTTTGCTGTCTGGCCCACAACGGTGCCAACCGGGCCGGATGCCGCAGACACCACCACGGTTTCACCGGCTTTGGGCTTGCCCACATACATCAGGCCGCAATACCCGGTTCGACCCGGCATGCCGGCCACGCCAAGGTAGGTCTGCAGCGGGACATTCTCTTTCTGCTCGATCCTGTAGACCATCGGCGCATCCGCCGGGAACGTCACATATTCCTGCCAGCCGGAATAACAGGTCACCAGATCGCCGACCTTAAGTTTATCGGAGCGGGATTCCACGATCCGCGCGACAATCTCGCCCACGATCACTTCATCAATGGCGATCGGATCCATGTAACCCTTGGCGTCGTTCATGCGCGGGCGCATGTAGGGGTCCAGGGACAGCCAAAGAACCTGGGCGACCACTTCGCCTTCCCCCGGAGTGCGAACGGGGCGCTCTTCCATCACTAGGTCGCCGTCCTGAATTTCCCCCTGGGGGCGTTGCTTAAGCACCACTGCGTGATTTGTATAGTCGCTCACTGACACTCTCCGTTGCACTGTAGGTGATTATCGGTTGCGTAATGAAACCAGATTCGAGTGGTTTGAGAATGCAGCAGATTGGGTTTGGGGTCAACCTCTCATCTCGGGTTCGTCGGGGTTACATTCCTGGGCGTGGCCGTTATAATCTGCCACGCTCAGGATGAGCATGGAACCACATACCTATCTTCAGGGACCGAAGACATGCCCCAGGCAAGCGGACTGCAGTTCACCGCCACCATTGGCGAATTTTCCTCTGACCATTTTTCCGTTGTCGGCTTCGAGCTGACCGAACGCCTTTCCGGACTGTTTCACGGCGCACTGGCGCTGGCCAGCACCGACCCGTCGGTGTCTGCCGCGGATGTACTGGAGCAACCCGTGGATCTGGTGGTGTGGCAGGACAGCGCGCCCCTGCGCCGCTTCACCGGCGTAGCCAACGAATTCGCCCGCGGCGACAGCGGCCACCGCCGCACCCGCTACGAGATCATCTTCCAGCCAGCCCTGTGGCGACTGGGCATGATGCACAACAGCCGCATCTTTCAGACCCAGACCACCGACGCCATCGTGCGCACCCTGCTGGAAGAGCGCGGCATCGTCGATACCGTGTTTGATCTGAAACGTAGCCCAGAAGAGCGGGAATACTGCGTCCAGCACCGGGAAAGCGACCTGGCCTTTGTCGAGCGCATGGCCGCCGAGGAAGGCTGGCACTATCGCTACCAGCACGGCTCGGTGGACGGCAGCGAACAACCCGCCCTGGTCATCGCCGATCACCACGGTGACGCCCCGAAACTTGACGTCGTGGAATACAATGCCAAAGCCGGCGGCAGCGCCAAAACTCCCTGTGTGTTCCGCTTCGCCTACCAGGAACGGGTGTGCACCAGCTCCGTCGCCATGAAGGACTACACCTTCAAGAACCCCGCCTACGCGCTGATGCACGAAAGCGCCGGTGCCGACCTCAACCACCGCGACGATTACCAGAATTACCAGTACCCCGGCCGCTTCAAGGCCGACGCCAGCGGTCAGCCCTTCACCGATGCCAGGCTGGAGGCTCTGCGCAACGACGCCAGCACCGCCAGTGGCGAAAGCAACCGCGCCGACTTCACCCCCGGTGCCAAAGTGGCCCTCACCGACCACGACAGCGATCCCCTGAACCGGGAATGGCTGCTCACCGGCATCGTCCACACCGGCAAACAGCCTCAAGCCCTGGAAGAAGAGGGCGGTTCCGACCCCACCAGTTACAGCAACCGGTTCAGCGCCGTGCCCGCCGACCGCCCCTGGCGCCCGCAGATCGAGCATCGCCCGCTGATGGACGGCCCACAGATGGCCATCGTCACCGGCCCCGAAGGCGAAGAAATCCACTGCGACGAACACGGAAGAGTCAAAGTAAGATTCCCGTGGGATCGCTACTCAAAGAACGACGAACACTCTAGTGCCTGGTTAAGAGTCAGCCAGGGCTGGGCCGGAGGCCAATATGGCTTTATGGCACTGCCCAGAATCGGCCACGAAGTCATCGTCAGCTTCCTGGACGGAGACCCGGACCAGCCGATCATTACCGGCCGTACCTATCACGCCACCAACACGCCGCCGTACGCGCTGCCGCAACACAAGACAAGAACCACCCTGAAAACCCAGACCCACAAGGGTGAGGGCAGCAACGAACTACGGTTTGAAGACGAAGCGGACCAGGAACAGATCTACCTCCACGCCCAGAAAGACCTGGACTTGCTGACAGAACACAACCGCACGGAAGTCATCAGTAACGACAGCCACTGCACCGTCGAAAAGAACGCCTTCAGCCATATCAAAAGCAATGACCACTGCACCGTAGATGGCGAAAAGAGAGAGTCTGTCGGCGCCGACTGCAGCCAAAGCATTGCCGGCACCTTCCACCAGAAATCCGGCAAAGGCACCCTTAGTGAAGCGGGCACAGAAGTGCACCACAAAGCCGGCGCCAAAGTGGTTCTGGATGCTGGCGCTGAGCTAACCATTTCGGCGGGTGGCAGCCTGCTGAAGCTGGACCCAAGTGGCGTGACGCTGGCGGGGCCGGGGATCAAGATTAATTCGGGTGGTTCACCGGGCAGTGGTTCGGGGCAGGGTGTAGTGATGGCGGAAATGCCGCAGATAATTGAGGGTGACCAGCCCGCCAAACCCGAGCAGGAGGCGCTGGCGGAGGTCGAACAGCGGGAAAACGCCCCGGTCATCAATGTGGAGTCCCAGCTTGCTGCGCTCAGGAAGGGGAATGCAACTTGCCCGGTTTGTGAGGAGCAGAACTTATGAATCGGAACAGTTGGCCCCTGTCGGAGTCACCGTTTTCCCATGTTGACTGGCCTGGCCGGGGCCCTGTCGGGCTTGTCCTTGATGGCGTCGCTATCCCGGAGCTCGGTGAACAGATATACCAGTGGGCCAGTGGTCGGTCTGTTGACGCGGAGTGCCTCTACGTTGCCACCCGTTGGGAGGCGGTTTCGGACCTGTCGCCTTGGCTTGTATGGCTCAGTGGGCCGGAAGACCCGGTGCTGAAGGGGTTCCTGGAACAGGGGGCTATGCAAGAGCAGGGCTACTTGCTTATCTCAGCCACAGACCGTGCTAGCTGCACCCTCTGGATGCGATCCCACCTGCAAGTAGAAATGGCACCGGGCTGCGATGAACTGGTGCGTATTGCCCATCCGGCGCTGGCCAAGACGGTGATCGGGGGCAACCTGCCTTGTTTTCCCACCAAAGCGGTAGATCGGTTGATTATTCCGGATCGTGTCAGCGAACAGTGGCATCTTGTCGAGCCCCCAACTGTTCAGCATGGCAGCGCCGGTGACCAGCCCGGAAAATTGATAGTCTCGCCGGACCTGAAGAGTGCTTTCGAAGCTTTCAATCGGCGCAAAGGCGCACTGCAGATATGGAACAACCTGGATGAGTCGGTGCGCAACCAGTTGGGTGGCCCTGATTTGAGGGATGTCTACCCGGTACTGGAGAGAGTGCTGGAAAACGCACTTGGCAACGGGTGCGACAACTTGCGGGAGGTGATGCAATTCCTGTTCGCAACATTGTCACGACCAGCCGATAGCAATGCCGTGATGGAAACGGCACTCCCATTGGATCAAGGATGAACAATGACACGCATTCAACGCCCCACTGACGACCGGACGAGCAACGATCTTTTGTGCTGGGAACAGCCAGGCACCCCTATTGATGAACCCGCTTCATGCCCACTACTGCAAACCGTTCACCTGCTGCCCATTCGGTATGGCCGAGTGGAGGTTGCACCCGCTGATACAGACCCCGGGTACCCTTACTCGCTGACCTCCCGCCCCCTCGGCTACCGCCTCCTGAGGCATGGCTACCTTTATGTACTGGACGCCGATACCGGGGAACTCCACGAGTACCTGCATGAAAACGGTGAACTGACGGGCCACAACGACGGCAAGCTGGAGTACCCGGTATCCCATACGCTGTACATTGCCTTCTCGGAACTGGCATGGACTGCCCGCAAGAAAGCACAAGTACTGGACGACCCACAAGAGCGTGATGCGCTGCTGCAGAGAGTCGATCTGGCCAGTGCCTCGCCACTGAGCGGCGGTGAATACCTGCTGACCCCCGATCAGGCCAGGGAATGGGTGGCCGAGTTTTCCGAAGACGGTATCCCGGAGTCCCCCGAAGGCGCCCACCCGCAGGAAGGTGAATCCTATTACTGGGAGAATCAGCCCTATTACCACAAGAGCCGGTTCGGCAAGCTGATCAAACAGCAGTCCATCGACGATGTGTCCAATTGCCTCTGCCTTGTGGTGAGGGACGACTTGGGCGTGATGCTGGACCTGGCCCAGCACCAGGATGATGTGGTTGGCTGGATCGAAGGGTGGACAAGCGAGGGAGACGACGAGCGAGACTATTTTCTTGGCACACTGGTTGAATCCATGACCCTGCTGGACGAACAGGGGCTGGATTCCATGGTGGCCAATTCAGATCACCCCGACATTGTCTCCATGCGGCAGGACCTGGAAGCCATGCCGGAAAGCGACCGTTCAAACACCCAGTCGGCATTGCTGGCAGCATTGAGGCAACTCGAGGATGAAGCGAGACCCGGCCCCAATGATGCGTCGCTGCCCCCTGACGTTAAATCAAGGGTTGAAGAGATCCGGAGTACAGCCAACCAGACCAACGCCTACGGCATCCTTCCCAAGATGCAGAGAGCGGTCGACGAGTGGTACCTGCGACAAGCCATGGAAGGGGCCAGGCCGGATTTCGTGGACTCCCACATTGAGGGCATTGTCGCCTTGGAGAAGGAGCACCGTGATAGATTGAAAGCGGCTCTGGAAGGGCGCGGTTTTGGACACCGCGGAATTAATGACCTGATCGACCGTGAGACCATGGACCAGTTCATGGCCAGCCAGCGGGAGAAGCTGGCCCGCTGGCAGTCACTGCTGACGGATATAACCAGTGATCGTATTCTACTGCTGACAGACAACCGCTATCACCAGGCCGCGTGGTATTTTGACCCGGAAGACGAAGTGCAGATCGAGGCAGCCCTGGACCTGGAATACGCCTGCCGGAAAGACATCTGCCGTTCGGACGAGGCGAGTGATGGGGTGTTGCAGTGGCTGGAACAAAACCCCCAATACAGCCTCCCTCTGTTCCAGACCCTACCAAAGAATGACCGCTCCGAAGACGGTGAACTGGCCAAAACCTATGTAGCGGTTGGTTCCGCTGGCTACGCCGTGGTTACCAAGGCGGCGGAGTGGATCCAGCGGGTGAAAGCGGCGGAGCAGGGCAAGCTTCCGGATTATTCCCAGTACTCTCGGCAGATCCAACAAAAAGCAGAGGGGGTGGGGGACACTCTAGCCCCGGCTATTGCGCGGGCAAAGGGGCGTGCTGTTGGAGAACTCTACAAGGCCATCAACAGCCAGACCCTGCCGGAGCTGGATGATCTGTTCCGGGACCTGCCGTATTTTTTCAAGCGGCGCATGCTGGACGCCATAGACCAGGGCAAGGCGGAATTCCGCTTTGCTTCTGCAAGTGAGTTGGCGACCTTCCGGGACAACCTCAGACAGATGCTGCAGCTGGATCAACAGATGAAGCAGCTTCAGAACGACCATGAGGTTGCTAAATCCACTCATGGCCATCGTTCCGAAAGGGCTCAGGAGTTGGTGACTGAATTCAAGGCCACCCGCGAAGAACACCGTGAAATCGGTAAACGCGTGGCCGCCGCCCTCAGCCCGGTCGAGGAAACCGACACCGGCCTGAAACTGGAACCGGCCGTCACCGGCCGTGCTGGAATAACGTTGGTTCCGCCGCCACTGGCCCAGCAGGAAGTTGGACGATTGGTTGGGCATTTCCGGCAGGGCTTGGACTCGGCTCCCCGGGTGAGTTTGATGGGTGATGGGCTTGGGGTGATGGTGTTCCTTGCGCAGTTGGTTAATCTTGTCCGCGCCGTTAGTGAGGGCAAAGAGCAAAGCTCTACTGATCGAAGTTATGTCCAGTTTGCTGAAAGTGCCCTTGCTACCTCTGCTGCAGGCTTTCTGGCGGCTCAGGGAATCATTGACACTGCCTATGGTGCCAGAGCAAGAGCCCTGGCCGATGCTTGGCAGCGCACCGCTATGACTGGTGTGAATATCCGAATGGGTAAGCTGCATGTGGGGCTGGGCATTCCTGCCTATCTGTTTGGAGCCTTTAGTGCCGGCATTAGTGCCTATAAACACCGTGAAAACTGGTTGAGAGCGGTCCAGTCCGGCAATGTCGAAGCTCAGACTGGTGCAGTGCTGGGCATGGTTGGCAGTGGTGGTCTGGCGGGTACTAATACCTACGGGCTGTACCGGACTGGTCAATCGTTTATTCAGGCAGTTGCCGCACGAGGGGCTGAAAACAAGGCCGTGGCGTGGGCTACTGCCGGCCGGACCTTGTCCGGCCTGTTTGCCCGCCTGAACGTGGCGGGGCTGGTGTTCACGGTTTTTGAATTGGGGGGTACCTGGTTGTATAACCGCTACAACCTGAGCGAGCGGGATAAATGGCTGCAAACCACGCCCTGGTCACGGGAGGCCGAGCAGGTCCACAATGGCTCGCTTGACGACTATGTAGAGGCCTTTGCCCGGATTGGCAACAGTGTCACACTTGACGAAGTGCCCGGCGAGGATGAAGAACCTTCCAGGTTACGGTTAAACTGCCACGGTTTGGCGGCGGACAGCTTGGTGGAGCCCCTGGAAGGCAAGGCGCCCCACCAGCTATCCATCGCCGCATGGCGCATCCAGCCTGGGCGAAGGGGAATGTTCTCCCTCCAGCCGGAAACCTGGGTACCCTGTACCGGTGCCATCTTGGGTAGCCTGGAGCAGTCGGCCGATACCGGTCACCTGCAATTGGCTTTCAGGCCTCCGGCCCATGAGAAGACCCAGCATGGCATCCGCACCAGGGACCTGGGCTTGATGGTTAAGCTTGAAACATTGCAGGAAGATGGAGCCTATACCGGTGCCGTTTATATGCTGAAGGTGACTCCGGATAGTCAGTATCCCCTGACACCCGTGCAGGAGGCTCCGAAAGCAGAGATTTCCTGGTGGCGACTCCGCCAGCCACTCCTAGTGACGGATGGACTTTAATGGACCCCAAGAATGCCCAGCCCGAACAGCCGCCCCGCGCGGGTCTTTCCGAGCCTTTTCCGAGCGGACGGTTAACCTTTCTGGCACCCAGGCCCCTGCCAACCGGGGTGCCGCCGGTGGATCATGGCCATGCGGTGGGGGAAGTGAATGACTGCTACCTGGATTTTGGAACGGGGGCGACATCAGTGTTCGGTTGGCAAATGACACTGGGCGGCCCATTTTTTTGTTTTTTGTTTACTGCCTTTTTTGTCCCTTTGATGGCTTTTCTGATGTTTTATTGGCTAGGAAACGGTTGGCCCGACGGGATTCATGCTCTCCAGGGTGTGTTTGACATTACTTTCTGGCTCGGTTTCTGGGGAGGGCTCTTTGGCTTCTTCATACTCTCCCTACCTCGCTGGCAGGCTTATGCCAAACTAAAAAACGTAATCCCCACCCGCTTCAACCGCCAACGCCGAGAAGTGTGTTTCGTGCCGGAGGGGCAGAAAGAACCGATCTTTGTCCCTTGGGAAGAGCTGGTCGCCTGGGTGACGGAAGCCCAGGGCGTTACCGAATATGGCGTGCAACGCCAATACGGCTTCGGCATTGGCTTCTATCACCCGGAAACGGGCGAGAAATACACCCTGGAGTTTGAAACCTACGGCCAGCCCCAGGCTATCAGTACCTGGGAGGCCATCCGGGCGTACATGGAGTACGAAGTCCATACCCTGAAAGAAATCCAGGATCCATTTGAACTCCAGGGCCCGGGTGATCCGCCCTGGGAGGGTGTCCATGTTTTCCGCAATTCCCGGAAACGTCTTCATGAAGAATTCCGGGAAGGCAAGCGGGGGATGTTCTACCTGACCGGCTGGTACCTGTACCACCTGATCACTTTCTGGACCATCCCGAACCGGCTGGTGGAGTGGGAGGTCAGGAAGATCAAGCGCATGAGTCGGAAAACACTGCCCAAGGCCATGTTGGAGTGGTCTGAATCGCTACCGGAAGACCAGTGGTCCAAACCCAGCGAGGAACTAAAGCGCCAAAGTAAGCGAGTACTGGAGCTGCGAAAAGCGGATCCACAGAGGCCGGTTACCGAGATCTTTGCCCAGGTTGATGAGGAGTTCTCAGGTGTAGCATCGATGTCGGCCTAACCGAGCGTTAATCGTGCGGCTGGACACAACCCAGTATGCAAAATATCCCTATGCAAGCTGACACCGCAACTGGGCAAGATCTCTATGGAAGAATACCGAAAGCAGCGGCCGGCCGAGGCTTGGCCGATTTGATACTACAAGGAGGGTAAACTATGGATCGCCAAATAGAAGATCTGATGAAGCAGGGACTAAGCCGATATGAGATCTTCGAGCAGCTCAAAAAGCAGTCGGGCAATCAAATGCGTCTGGCTCAGAAGATTGCAACGTGCGAGCCTGATTCGTCCTCAGCAGGAACCCTCCTGATTAACCGAGTCCTCCTGGCGCTCTGCCTGCTTCAGGCGAGTTTCGGGATCTGGGTGCTCTACTCCAATGTGGTCCCGATAGATGAGGAGTTCGGGTGGCAAGGAATTGTCGCAACGTTCATTTTGACGATTTTCTATTTTGGCGGTCTGTTCAGGATGTCCTTTACTGGATACGCCTCATTTATCTTACTGTGCGCTAGCGTTCTCGCCGGCTATGTCTATTTCTTCAACCGTTTCCCGGTTGTCTCGATTGTGGGTGTCTCGTTGGCCGCCGCCGGGGGCGTTCTGGCATATTTGGTCAAGACTCGTCTATTTCCTCACATGGGTTTTATGGATGTGAAGAAGGATGAATGCGGAACGTACATCTTCGAGTAACAGCTTCGATGAGTTCTGCAATAGTGATAGTGGTCGAGAGTGCGAGAAATCAATGTAGTGAATGTGCCCAAGGCAGGTGAGGTAATAGTGCAACGATGTCTGTCTGGGCTCTGTGTTGCAGAATGCAACAGTTGTGGTAACCTGAAACTCATTGAGTAGAATTCTGAGGAGGCCACCATGACAACCGCCGTTCGTCTTGACGATATTCTGGTTCGTTACGCCGCAGCCGAGGGTGCGGTGAACCGGCGCTCAACCCCCAAACAGATTGAGTACTGGGCGGAAATAGGGCGCGCCGTGGCTGGTGAAGTAAGTGCCGAGGATCTGATCGCGATTCTTCAGGGAATTCGCCAGGTGAAAGTGGAGCCAGTGGTGGCGGAGTCTTTGACCAGTGATGACCTCTGGGCCGAGGTGGATCAGGCGCGTGAGAGCGGTGATTTGGGCCGCGCGATTGGCCGGGGGCGGACGGTGTATCAGGCGTCTGGTGATAAGCCCGGCTATCTGGAGGCAATCTACGCGGATGGCTCGCGGGAAGTGGGGGAGTTCCGCAACGGGCGGTTTGAGGCGCTGAGTGACCGTGACAACGCAGCCTGAGCTCTGGCTGCTGGTCGGGGGTAATGGGGCTGGAAAAACAACGTTCTATGAGCGATTCCTGGCACGCCGCAGGATTCCTCTGGTCAATGCCGACAACATTGCTCGTAGCGTGTGGCCGGATGCGCCCGAAAAACACAGCTATGAAGCGGCCCTGATCGCCGAACGGGAACGGTTCCGGCTGTTGGAGGAAGGCCGGAGCTTCTGTTTCGAAACCGTTTTTTCCCATCCTTCTAAAGTCGATTTTGTCGGCGCGGCGAAAGCGGCCGGTTTCCGCATCCGCATCTTCTATTTCCACCTGGAATTGGCGTCCTTGAACAAGGCCCGTGTGGCGTCCCGCGTAAAATCCGGGGGGCACAGTGTTCCGGAGGTCAAGATTGAGGCAAGAATACCCCGGTCGCTGGCCAATCTGCGTCTCTGCGTAGGCCTGGCGGATGAGCTGCATCTTGTCGATAACAGCAGCCTTGAAAAGCCCTACGTGCGGGTTGCGGCATGGCAAGACGGCCAGTGGCAATCGTTTCAGGAGGCGCTGCCGCAGTGGGCAAGGGACCTGATTGATGCCTGATCGCCGGTTATGGCCAGCTGTCTGGCACCACGAACAACCGGTCGGTTTCTTGCCAGAGTCCGCTGGCGGAGTTTTGTTCCAGTTTCGCGAACAGCAGCGGAACGTTGTGCACGCGGATGGTCTCCAGCGCCGCCGCTACCTGTGAGGCGACCGGCGGTTCAGGCTGACTCCAGGGGCCGATCCAGTGGGGTTTGTTCAGGACCACCCAGTTGCCAGTATCCGCTGAGCTCACCTGTGAGAGATAACGCCAATGCCCACGGAGGTGATTGGCGGGTACCGTGTCGGGAACGACAATGCTCGTTTCAACGGGGTAGAACAGGTATCCGGGCATGAAGATTCGAGGTGTGACCGGGGTCACGATGCCGGCCTCCGCAAGCACTGCCTGTGCCTCAGGCAGTCCGGTTCGCTGGCTTTGCCGGTTCAGCATCTGGTCGGTTTTCAGGTCAAGGCGGTCCTTGGAATTTGGGCCGTACCAAAGGGTTTTCCCGCCAGCGTCCCGAAACCCGAGATAGTATTTTATGGCAATCTCGTGATGTTCTATTCGATCCTCAGACCGGTTGTGCACCACAAAGTCCAGCTCACCGACGGTTCGCCCTTGCGACTGGATTTGCTGATTCTGCAAAAGAATGTTCCAGCCCAGCAAGTCCTCCAGTAACACTTGATAAAGCCGCTCGAAATAGAACCCGAGTCGCCTGGGAGGCGTTTCCCTCAACCGTGCGGGAGCTGTTTCGGGATTGCGATCCCAGGCCTGGAGCAGATTGAAGGCATCGCCAGAGAGGTATCGCCCCGGCTCAAAGCTCAGTGGGGATTTCAATAACTGCGGGGCCTGGCACAGCCAGGCAAGATGCCGGATGGCCGGCTTGGTCAGTTCTGATCTCAGGTCTTGTGCTGTTTTTGCATCCATCCGGCAAGAATACCGTAAACTGTCTTCAGGGTAAGACCCTCAAACCGTCATTAAGGCTGTCCCGAAGGAGGTTACATGCAATATCTTCACACCATGATTCGGGTGAGCAACCTGGACGAGACCCTGCACTTTTTCTGCGACCTGTTGGGAATGGTTGAGATCAGCCGTAAAAGCAGCGAGAGGGGGCGTTTCACTCTGGTGTTCCTTGCTACGCCGGATGATGAGGCGCGCGCCCGTGAGGACAGAGCGCCGATGATTGAGCTCACCTACAACTGGGATCCGGAGGAGTACACCGGCGGTCGTAATTTCGGTCACCTTGCCTATCGTGTGGACGACATCTATGGGCTGTGTGAGCATCTACAGGCGAACGGGGTGACGATCAACCGCCCGCCACGGGATGGCCATATGGCGTTTGTGCGGTCACCGGACGGGATTTCCATCGAGCTGCTGCAAAAAGGTGAGGCCCTCGAGCCGAGAGAACCCTGGGCCAGTATGGCGAACACCGGTACCTGGTAGCGGTGTTGCGCCACCGCCATGAAATGCCCGCAATGGGAAACACCGTAGCTTTCAGCTAAAATTCGCAAAAACGTTCAACCAAGGATGACCCATGCTTGCAGTGATTCTGTCTGGCGGTTCAGGCACCCGCCTGTGGCCGCTCTCCCGAGAGGCTTACCCAAAACAGTTCTTGCCGGTTGTGTCCGACGATTCCCTGCTTGCAGAGACCATTGAGCGGGGTTTGGCGCTGGACAGCAGCGCCCGCGTGATGGCGATCACCAATGAGGAGCACCGTTTTGTGGTTGCGGCACAGCTTCAGGCGCAGGCTCCGGAGCGCACTGCAGGCATTATTCTGGAACCGGTGGGGCGTAACACGGCCCCGGCCATTGCACTGGCCGCGCTCGCCGCAGCGGAAGAGCAACCCGATGAACTGCTGTTGGTGATGCCCTCGGATCACGTGCTGAAAAATCTTCCGGCGTTTCGCGACGCGGTGACCAAAGGTGCGGATGCGGCCCGTTCCGGCAAGCTGGTGACCTTCGGCATCGTGCCCTCGGCACCCCACACCGGCTATGGCTACATCAAGGCGGGCACCGATCACGGCGGTTACCAGGACGTTGCCGCGTTTGTGGAAAAACCCGACGAAGCCACCGCGGAGCGCTATCTGGCTGAAGGCGATTACCTGTGGAACAGCGGTATGTTCCTGTTCCGTGCCGACCGGTACCTGCAGGAACTGGAGAAACACAATCCGGCAATGCTGAAGGCCTGCCGCGAAGCCTGGAGTGGCAAGCAGGCTGACCTGGACTTTACCCGGGTGGGCAAAGCGGCCTTTGAGAGCTGCCCGGACGACTCCATCGATTATGCCGTCATGGAGAAAACCCGTGATGCGGTGGTGGTGCCTCTGGATGCGGGGTGGTCCGACGTTGGCTCCTGGTCCGCGCTCTGGGAGATCCAGCCGCAGGATGACAACGGCAACGTGTGTCGGGGCGACGTGATTACCGAGGATGTGTCGGGCTCCTATATCCACTCCGAAGGCCGACTGATTGCCGCCCTTGGCGTCACGGATCATGTGATTGTGGAAACCGACGACGTGGTCCTGGTGGCCGACCGCAGCCGTGTTCAGGACGTCAAGAAACTGGTGGCTCAAGTGAAAGCTCAGGGCCGCCTTGAGCACCGCTTCCACAAAAAGGTTCATCGCCCCTGGGGTACCTACGAAGGCATTGCCATGGGCGAGCGCTTTCAGGTCAAGCGGATTACCGTGAAACAGGGCGCGTCCCTGTCGTTGCAAAAACATCATCATCGGGCGGAGCACTGGGTGGTGGTGAAAGGAACAGCCACCGTAAACAGGGGTGAGGAAACCCTGCTGCTGACCGAGGACCAGTCCACCTATATCCCGCTTGGGGTCACACACCGGTTGACCAATCCCGGCGTGATTCCGCTGGAACTGATCGAAGTGCAGACCGGGAGCTACCTGGGCGAGGACGACATCGTTCGCTTCGAGGACACCTACAACCGCGTTTGAGCGGAGTTCGCCGGCCCAGGACGGGCAGGCACACAAGCAAAGGAGATGCTGAATGGATGACTGGCAGGGATGCCTGAGCCCCTTATGCCAAACCGCACTGCAACGCGCTAGGGACAGCGTTGCCCACCGCGGCGGTTTCGCAATCACCGCAGAAGATTTCTTGTTGGAACTGGTCGAGGACGAGCCGGTCGTGGCGGCTTTTCTCAAAGCCCGGGGCGTCGACCTCGACGAACTGGTGCGTACCATCCAGTGTGAACAGCCCATTGTGACCGAGGTTGGGGGAGAGGGGCAGCTCTCCTCGCAACTGCTCTATTGGTTTGCCTGTGCCCGCGAAATGTCTGATGCCGCCTGGCTGGACTGGCCGCTGCTGATGGCTGCATTGACGTCGGCGGCAGAACGGTTGCAGGAAAAAGCCTATGTGGCAGTTCTGGAAATGGTGGGTGAGTGGCCGTTGTCGGGGTGGGCTGGTCAGCGAGCGGACTCTCCTGACGAAGACCCTTTGCCAGTGGTGCTCAGCGATCTGGGCTGGCTGGCGCTTGCTGAGGAAGTGGCGATCACCCTGGCGGCCTCCCCCTCAACGCTGATCTGGCTGCGGGGCGACCGGGGCACCGGCAAGACCTCCTGGCTGCAGGCGTTGTTGCCGTGCCTGGAGGCCGGTTACGTAGAGCTTGATCTGCGAAGGGAGTCGGAGCTGGTTTCCGATGATCACCCGGCGGTTCCCGCCAATGCCATACCTCGCCGGGATTGGCCGGCGCTGATTCTGGATAACGTGTCGCCGGCCGACCTCATGGCCCTGGCCGCGCGCTGGGACAGTCTGGCAGCGCAGCTGATTCAGTCGTGGCAGGGGCCGGTACTTTTGCTGGGGCCTCAGGGGGTGCAGTCGCCTGATTCGGTGAGGGGCCTTGAGCAATGGCTGGGCCGGTCCATGGATGTGCTTGATATGCCCGCCTGTGGTTACCTGCAACGGAAGTCCATTCTGACGGCGCATCAACCGGTAATCGAAAAGCAGTGGAATGTCCGGTTCTCGAGCGGGGTGATTGCCTATGCCGCAGGTTGTCGCAGCGAGTCGGTCGCCGCTCCGGGGCACATGTTGCAGTGGGTGGCTCGCTCAGCCGCCCGCCTGAATCTGTTTGCCAATCGTGGACCGACCGCGGCGCTGGCATTGAAGGGGCAGGCAGATACCATGCGCCGGCAAACCCTGGTGGCCTTGGCAAGACAGCAACCGACGGATGAGCTGGAAGGCAATCTGGCGAAGACAGAACTTGAAAGAGCGGCGGCGGAGGTTGACTGGCACGAACGCCGGGCGTCGGGAAGCCTTCGCACGCTCACCACGGAAGACCTGCGTCAGGAACTGGAACGTTGGGTTGCAGCGCGCCCCGGCCCGGGTCACTATGTTGGCCATTATGATGATGTAGGAGAAAAAACGGGTGCGGGACCTCGAAATATACATTCGTGACCTGGAGCCTCTGGCGGCGTCGGAGTGGTTAGCCAATCACCTTGATCGGCTGGAGCTGGATGATGGGGAAGTTGCGGCGGCGGCCGTCAAGGGCGTTGGCCGATACCTTGATGCAGCTGTGAGAGTAAGCCTCTATCCGGGGGCTTTTGGGAAGCGCTTTACCTGTCTGGTGCTGGAAGGTGACTCGCTGCCATGGAACTCGGATCTGGAGTGCGCGCGCAGTGCATGGCGGGCCATGGACGTGGAAGTGCGTTGCAGCCCCGGTGACTGGAAAGAAGGCGAGCCGGTGGAAGATGAAAAGTGGTGGCGGCTGGATAGCCGGGGTGAACAGTTGGTGGTCTGGAACTGATTGAACCACAAAAAAGGGCAGCCCTACGGCTGCCCTTTTTGCGGACTGCGGCCCTGGTTAGTCGCTCAGGATCGACACGTTGTCCGCTTGCAGGCCTTTGTCGGCCTCAACCACGTTGAAACGCACCAGTTGGCCCTGGCGAAGTACCCGGCGACCGCGGCCGCGAATGGCGCGGAAGTGGACAAATACTTCATCGCCGCTGTCGCGGACGATAAAACCAAAACCTTTCTTGACGTTGAACCATTTGACCGTACCTTCCTCGTCGCCTTCCGGGCTGGTGTCGTCGAAATCGTCCTCGTCGTCATAGTTCTGGTTGCCGGGGCGGGACTTCGCAGGACGCGCAGCGCGCTGGCCAGACTGGCGTGCGGCGAGGGCTACGGTCAGGAAGCCGGCAATGCCAAACAGCACGAAAGCAATGACGTAGGCTGCGATGCCACGGGTGGCGCCAAGGGCTTCGAGGGTCTGTCCGGCAGCAATCAGTTTAAGCGGTTCCGGAGTGAACGAGAGCAAAATGGCAAGAATCAACGGAGCAGGAATGGCGATCAGGAGAGCAACAAGGATCGCTTTGGCTGGATTACGCATTGACTGAAATATCTCCATACTTTTAACGCTAACGATAAAGAACCGGATATCGGGTAAAATCGCACATCCGGTCGGTGAAAACCGCCCCAGATTCCGACAATGACGGGCTGTGGCGGGCAAAAGCGGCATGATACCAGATAACGGGGAGCGCTGACCAAGCAACCGGTCAATCAGATACACGAATCAAAAGGTTTTCGGCACTGATGAGCAATAACGATCTGGAAACACGGCTGGACGAGCTGGAAACCCGGCTGGCGTTTCAGGACGACCTGATAAACACCCTCAGCGAGCAGGTTGCCAAACAGGAAATGGACATTCGTGAACTGTGGGAAGCAAAGCGGTTGCTGAATCAGCAGCTTAAGGAAGTTTCTCCCTCGAACATCAAGCGGGAGGAAGAAGAAACCCCGCCTCCTCATTATTGAGGGCGGGGCTGATCATCGCGGTCTGTTGCCCAGCCGGCCGTCAGGCCAGCAGCTCCTCGAGAATCTGCTCGTAGATCTCTGACAGGGTATCCAGGTCGGCGGCCTTCACGCATTCATCCACCTTATGGATGGTGGCGTTGATCGGGCCAAGTTCGACAACCTGGGCACCAGTGGGTGCGATGAAGCGCCCGTCTGAGGTGCCGCCGGACGTGGACAGTTCGCTTTCCCGGCCGGTGATTGTGCGGATGGCGCTCTGACTGGCAGAGACCAGTGCGCCACGGTCGGTCAGGAAGGGTCGCCCGCTCAGGTGCCACTGCAGATCGTACTTGAAACCGAAGCGGTCCAGAATCGCAACGACCCTCTCTTCCAGGCTTTCCGCCGTGTTTTCCGTGCAGTACCGGAAATTGAAGTGCACCAGACACTCCCCGGGGATGATGTTGCTGCCAGTGCCGGCTTCCACCTTGGTGATCTGGAACGTGGTTGGCGGGAAGAAATCGTTGCCGTTGTCCCAGAACTCGCGGGCCAGGGCGTCTAGCGCGGGTGCAACCGTGTGGACCGGGTTTTCCGCCAGGTGAGGATAGGCTACGTGCCCCTGAACGCCGCGCACGGTGAGATAACCGTGCAGCGAGCCACGACGCCCGTTCTTGATGACATCCCCCACCTCGTGGGTGCTGGAAGGCTCGCCAATCAGACACCAGTCGATCTTCTCATTGCGGGCCTCAAGGGTCTCGATGACCTTGACGGTACCGTCCTGAGCCGGCCCCTCCTCATCGCTGGTGATCAGCAGGGCGATGGAGCCGCGGTGTTCCGGGCATCTGGCAACAAAGCGCTCGCAGGCGGTGACAAACGCGGCCAGACTGCCTTTCATGTCAGCCGCACCGCGTCCGTACAGATAGCCGTCCTGAACGACCGGCTCGAACGGCGGGTGGGCCCAGTTCTTCTCCGGTCCGGTCGGCACCACATCGGTGTGACCGGCAAACGCCAGAACCGGCCCTTCTGAGCCTTTGCGGGCCCACAGGTTGTCGGTGGTGCCAAAGCGCAGGTTTTCACCGGCGAAGCCCAGGGGCGCCAGCCGCGACATCATCAGGTCCTGGCAGCCGGCGTCGTCCGGTGTGACGGACTGCCGGCGAATCAGGTCGATGGCGAGCTCGAGAGTCGGGGAATTAGTTGTTTGCATGCAGCTCTTCGTTCAGCTCGATCGCGGATTTGTTGGATTTACACTCAACGGCGCCGGTCTGGCTGTTGCGACGGAACAGCAGGTCGGTCTGGTTGGCCAGATCCCGTGCCTTGATGATTTCCACCAGTTCGTTGTTGTCGTCGAGCAGGGCAACCTTGGTGCCTGCGGTGATGTAGAGGCCGGCTTCGACCTTGCAACGGTCACCCAGCGGGATGCCAATGCCGGCGTTGGCGCCGATCAGGCAGTTCTCGCCTACGGAAATGATGATGTTGCCACCGCCGGAGAGGGTGCCCATGGTGGAGCAGCCGCCACCCAGGTCGGAGCCTTTGCCAACCATCACGCCAGCGGAAATGCGGCCTTCAATCATGCTGGTGCCTTCGGTGCCGGCGTTGAAGTTGATGAAGCCTTCATGCATGACCGTGGTGCCTTCGCCCACATACGCGCCCAGTCGTACCCGCGCCGTGTCGGCAATGCGCACGCCTTTGGGGACAACGTAATCAGTCATCTGCGGGAACTTGTCCACCGACTTCACTTCCAGGGTGCGGCCTTCCAGGCGTGCCTTTAGCTGGCGATCGGACAGTTCGTTCAGGTCGATGGCGCCTTCGTTGGTCCAGGCCAGGTTTGGCAGCAGGCCGAAAATGCCGTCCAGTTTCAGACCGTGGGGCTTGGCCAGACGGTGGGAGATCAGGTGCAGCTTCAGGTAGACCTCCGGTGTGCTGGAGGCGGTGTCATCGCTATCGAGAATGGTCACGCACACCGGGCGGGAACTGCCGGCTGCTTTTTCTGCCAGGGCGGCCTGATCGGTTTCACCGACCTGGCGCAGCGCATTGGCAAACTGGCTCAGCTGCTCCGCATTTGCCAGTATCGCCTGGTTGCCACCCTGGTAGTCGAGGCTGCTGCGAGCCACATCAATGAGGCCATTGTCGGGTGTCATTACCGGCTGCTGATAAAACACTTCCAGCCATTCGCCCTGATTATTCTGGCTGCCGATACCGATACCGAATGCAAAGCTCATCAGATGGTTGCTCCTGTGGTTTTGAAAAAATCGTGACGTTTATGTCGTTGAAAAACGGGTGGCCCACTCGCTGGCGTTGAAGCCAACGCTGACGCCGCCTTCGTATTCCACTACGGGTCGCTTAATGATCGAAGGGTTGTCCAGCATGATGTCATGGGCGGACTGGGCGCTAATGGTATCACGAACCTCTTCCGGAAGTTTGCGCCAGGTGGTGCCGCGCCGGTTGATCAGCGCGTCCCAGCCAATGGCCGTTTCCCAGTTGGACAACAGGGTGTCGTCCAGCCCGTCTTTGCGGAAATCGTGGAACTCGTGGTCAATGCCGTGTTCGTCGAGCCACTTTCTGGCTTTCTTCGCCGTGTCGCAATTCTTGATGCCGTATAGCTTCATGCCTTGTTTGCCTTTACAAATTCGACGATGCGTTTCGCAGCTTCCACACACTCTTCCAGCGGCGCGACCAGCGCCATGCGCACCCGGTTTTCACCCGGGTTGTGGCCATGCACCGTACGGGACAGGTAACGTCCCGGTAGCACGTGGACGTTCTGTTGCGCCGAGAGATCGCGGGCAAAGGTTTCGTCGTCCATCGGCGTTTGCGGCCAGAGGTAAAAGCCGGCGTCGGGAAAGTCCACGTCCATCACCTCCCGCAGGATGGGCACAACGGCTTCGAACTTGGCCCGATACGCGGCGCGATTCTCGCGCACGTGGTCTTCGTCCTGCCAGGCGGCAATGCTGGCCAGCTGATTGTGAATGGGCATGGCGCAACCGTGATAGGTGCGGTACTTCAGGTAGCCCTTGAGAATCGCTGCGTCTCCGGCCACAAAACCGGACCGCAGCCCTGGCAGGTTGCTGCGCTTGGACAGGCTGTGGAAGACCACGCAGCGGGCAAAATCGTGGCGACCGATAGCGGCGCAGGTCTGCAGCAGACCTTCCGGCGGGTTGGCTTCATCCGGGTAGAGTTCGGAATAGCATTCGTCCGAGGCAACAATGAAGTCATAGCGGTCGGCCAATTCGATGACGCGGGTCAGGGTTTCCCGCGGGATGACCGCGCCACTGGGGTTGCCCGGTGAGCATAGAAACATCACCTGGCAGTCACGCCAGACGGATTCGGGTACCTGGTCGAAATCGGGGATGAACCCGTTACTGCCGTCGCAGGGCAAATATACCGGCGTTGCGCCTGCCAGGAACGCGGCGCCTTCATACACCTGATAGAACGGGTTCGGGCTGACCACCGTGGCCGGGCGAGAGGCATCCACCACGGCCTGGACGAGGGAAAAAATGGCTTCGCGGGTGCCATTGACCGGCACAATGTGGTCGCTGGCCGTCAGGCTGTCGGGCTTCAGCCCGAAGCGACGGGTAGCCCAGGCACTGATGGCCTCGCGGAGCTCGTCAGTGCCCTTGGTAGTGGGGTAGTTTGCAAGCCTGTCGAGATTGTCCGAAATCACCTGCTTAACGAAGCCCGGCGACGGATGCTTGGGTTCGCCGATGCCCAGAGAGATGGGGCGCAGGTGGTCCGGAGCAGCAATGCCGGCCTTGAGTCTGGCCAGCTTTTCAAAGGGGTAGGGATGCAATCGGTCAAGATTGGGATTCATTGGGTATCGTCCAGCATGGTGCGAAGGTCTTCCTGCAGGGCCTGGCAGATTGCCGGGTCGCTGATCTGCTCACCCTGCTCGTCAGTGACGAAAAATACGTCCTCCACCCGTTCACCGAGGGTGGCGATCTTGGCGTTGGTCAGGCGCACCCGGTGTTCCAGCAGCACCTGGCCAACACGCGCCAACAGGCCGGGCCGGTCGGGGGTGATGACCTCGATCACCGTGCGCTGGTTGATGGTGTCGTTAGACAGCGTCACTTCGGTGGGAAACGCAAAGTGTTTGAGCTGCCGGGGGGTGCGTCGGTGGATGATGTCGGGGTAGTCATCCGGATCGTCCAGCTCCTCGATCAGGCGTTTGCGCGTGCGTTCTTTGCGCGCCGGATCAATGCCAAGGGGTTTGCCCTTTTCGTCCAGCACCACGTAGGAACTGACCGAATAGGGGCTTTCACCGGAGCTGATCCGGGCATCTACGATATTCAGGTTCAGTTGTTCCAGCACGGCGGTGGTGGCGGCGAACAGGGCGACGCGGTCACGCATGTAGATAATGATCTGCGAGTAGCCGTCGGTGGGGCCGCCACGGGTATCGCGAATCAGCACCAGCGGATCGGGGTTGTCGCCGTGGCGGATGATGGCCGCGGTTTGCCAGGCGATGTCCACCGTGGAATCCTGCAGGAAATAATCCTCGTCCAGGGTGTTCCAGATGCCGTCGATCTGTTCGTCGGTCATATTCTGGGCGTGCAGAATTTCCCGCGCTTCGGACTGTGTCGCCCGTACCCATTCCTGCCGGTCGACGGGCGTTTCGGTGCCACGACGCAGCGCCCGTTTGGTCTCGATGTACAGCTGGCGCAACAGGGATGCCCGCCAGGTGTTCCAGAGCTTGGGATTGGTGGCGCTGATATCGCACACCGTCAACACGTACAGATAATCCAGATGCGCCTGACTGGGCACCGCCTGGGCAAACGCGTGAATGATGTCCGGATCGGAAATGTCCTTGCGCTGGGCGGTCATCGACATCAGCAGGTGGTTTTCCACCAGCCAGGAGATTAGCTGGGTATCCCGGGCGCTGAGATGGTGGCGCTCGCAGAAGTTCTCCGCATCGATCGCACCAAGCTCGGAATGGTCCCCGCCGCGGCCTTTGGCGACATCGTGGTAAAGACCGGCAATGAACAATGTTTCCAGCTTCGGCAGCCGGTGAATCAGCCGTGAGGCGAGGGGATACTCGGTGCGGGCTTCCGGGCTGGTCATCCGCACCATGTTGCGGATGACGCGCATGGTGTGGGCGTCCACGGTGTAGATGTGGAACAGGTCATGCTGCATCTGCCCGATGATCTGACCGAACTCCGGAAGATAGCGACCGAGCACGTTATATTTCTTCATGGCGGACAGGGTCTGGTCCAGCGCATGGGGTGTTCTCAACAGCTCCATGAACAGGGACGTAACGGCCAGGTCAGACCGAAAGGCGTCATCAATCAGATGCCGGTGGGCTCGCAGGGAGCGAATGGTCGTTGCGCGAATGCCCTTGATCTCCGGGTGCTGGGCCATCAGCACAAAGATTTCCATGATCGAGTAGGGGGCGTAGGCGAAAACCTGATTATTCACCGCTTCAATATACCGGTTGCGGATCTGGAAGCGCTTGTTCAGAGGTTGTATGTCATCGGCATCGCCCGCTCCGAGTATGGCCTCGTCGTAGTACTGCAGAATCACGTCGGCCAACTCGGCGAGCGCCAGCACAGTGCGGTAGTAGGACTGCATCATCAGTTCCACGCCCAGGCGCTTGCCTTCGTCGCGGTAGCCGAGCATTTCCGCAAGGGCGCGCTGGTGGTCGAACAGCAACCGGTTTTCATTGCGGTCGGCGATCAGCTGCAGGCCATACCGCAAACGCCACAGGAACGACTCGCCCTGGAACAGGATCTGGTGTTCTTCTTCGGTCAGGATCGAGAAGCGGGTGAGGTCGGCAATGTTTTGCAGGCCGAAGTGGCGCTTGGTGATCCAGCCAATGGTCTGTATGTCTCGCAGCGCGCCCGGCGAGCCCTTGACGTTGGGTTCAAGGTTGTATTCGGTGTCACCGTATTTCTTGTGTCGCTGTTGCTGCTCTTCCCGCTTGGCAATGAAATAGTCGCGATCGGAACTGACGCCGTCGGAGTAGACCTGCTCGCTCAGGGTTTCCCGCAATTCGTCAGGGCCGGCAATGGTGCGGGTTTCCAGCAAGTTGGTCAGAATGGTGATGTCTTCTCTGGCGGCCGCTTTGTTCTCCTCGATGCTGCGGACGCTGTGGCCGATGTCGAGTTTCAGGTCCCACAGCAAGGTAATGAAGGCGCCCAAATCTTCCTGCCACTCTTTGCGAATGCCATTGCGGGTGAGGATCAGCAGGTCAATGTCGGAATGGGGGTGCAGTTCGCCGCGGCCATAGCCGCCCACAGCAACCAGTGACATGTCAGAGGAAGAGGCAAAGGGGTAGCGGTTCCAGATCAGGCGCAGAACCGTGTCGACGGTATCTGCCCTGGAATGGACCAGGGCGCGGACATCGGCCCCCTGGCGAAAGGCTTCCGCATCGGCATTGTACCTTTCCCGAAGCAGTTCGCGTGCGGCAATGACCGGGGAGGTATCGTTGCTGATGCGGGATTCCAGTTCGCTCTGGTTCACCTAGAAAGACTCGTCCGTACGCTTGGTCAGTACCTCGTAGCCATCGGCCGTCACCAGTATGGTGTGCTCCCACTGGGCGGAGAGCTTGTGGTCCTTGGTGACGACGGTCCAGCCATCCGGAAGCAGTTTGGTGTGGTACTTACCCTGGTTGATCATCGGCTCGATGGTGAAGGTCATGCCTTCCTGAAGTTCCATGCCCGTTCCCGCCTTGCCGTAGTGCATCACCTGCGGCTCTTCGTGGAACACCTTGCCGATGCCGTGCCCGCAGTAGTCGCGCACCACCGAATAGCGGTGCTTTTCCGCGTGCTGCTGAATCACCTGGCCAATATCCCCGAGGCGGGTGCCCGGTTTCACCAGTTCGATACCTTTATAGAGGCATTCCTGCGTGATCTGGATGAGTCGCTCGGTACCCGGCTTGGGCTTGCCCACAATAAACATTTTGCTGGTGTCGCCGTGGTACTCGTCTTTGATGACGGTCACATCAATGTTGAGGATGTCGCCGTCTTTGAGCACCTTTTTCTCGGATGGGATGCCGTGACAGATCACGTGGTTCACCGACGTACACACGGATTTCGGGAACCCCTTGTAGTTCAGCGGGGCCGGGATTGCCTTTTGCTCGTTGACTATATAGTCATGACAGATGCGGTCGAGCTCTTCGGTGGTCACGCCGGGCTTTACATGCTCCCCGATCATTTCGAGCACGTCTGCTGCCAGTCGCCCGGCAACGCGCATTTTTTCGATTTCTTCCGGTGTTTTGATCGATACCTGCATTGGGCTTCCCATTGATATGTATCAAACCGGCATTTTAAGGGGGACAGGGGCCGGGTACAAGGAAGGTTGAAAGCAAAAATAATGGCGTGGCGCGGCCGTTTTATGGTATAAACGCGCCCGCTGGAAACGAATCCGGCAAATTCACACACGTGTCGACACGTTGTCCCAGGGTGCCAACTCCTGTTTCAAGGAGCCTGGTTGGGGCAATCGGACGCGTGGAGGACTAACCCGAAGCTAAAAGGTAAATATCATGGCTCAGGTAAATATGCGTGACCTGCTCAAGGCAGGTGCTCACTTCGGTCACCAGACCCGTTACTGGAACCCGAAAATGTCGAAGTTCATCTTCGGCGCCCGCAACAAGATTCATATCATCAACCTGGAACAGACCGTTCCTGCCATGAACGACGCACTGAAGTTCGTTCAGCAGCTGGCAGAGAGCAAGAACAAGGTTCTGTTTGTAGGCACCAAGCGTGCAGCGGCTAAAATCATCAAAGAAGAAGCCGAGCGCGCTGGTCAGCCGTTCGTAAACCACCGCTGGTTGGGTGGCATGCTGACCAACTACAAGACTATCCGTCAGTCTATCCGTCGCTACCGTGATCTGGAAGCCCAGAGCCAGGACGGCACGTTTGACAAGCTGACCAAGAAAGAAGCCCTCGAGCGTACCCGTGAAATGGACAAGCTCGAGCGTTCCATCGGCGGTATCAAGGACATGGGCGGCCTGCCGGACGCACTGTTCGTGATCGACGTGGACCACGAGCGCATCGCCATCAAGGAAGCCAACAAGCTGGGTATCCCGGTCATTGGTGTTGTTGATACCAACAGCGATCCTGACGGTGTTGACTACGTGATTCCGGGCAACGACGACGCCATTCGCGCTATCCAGATTTACGTGAAAGCCGTTGCCGATACCTGCATCGACGCAAGCCAGTCTGCCGGTGCCGGCGCTGACGAGTTTGTAGAAGTCAGCGAAGACGCTGAAGGCGCTACTCCAGCTGCTGAGTAAGCTTTTCCTTCAGATGTGAGATGCAGAACAGGTCCGGTGCGCAAGCCGGGCCTGTTTTCCCACCGAATTTGGAATAAGAGGATTGAACATGGCTGCAATTACCGCTGCAATGGTCAAGGAGCTGCGTGAGCGTACCGGCCTTGGCATGATGGAGTGCAAAAAGGCACTGGTAGAAGCTGACGGCAGTGTTGACGCTGCAATTGAAGAGCTGCGTAAGTCTTCCGGTCTCAAGGCCGCCAAGAAAGCTGGCCGTACCGCCGCTGAAGGTGTGTCTCTGATCAAGATTTCCGATGACAACACCGTTGCCTTCCTTCTGGAAGTGAACTCCGAGACGGACTTTGTTGCCCGTGACGACAACTTCCTGAACTTCGCCAACGACGTGCTGGGCGTTGCCTTCGAAAAAGGCGAAACCGACGTTGCCAAACTGATGGAAGGTGATCTGGAAGCCAAGCGCGAAGCGCTGGTTCAGAAGATCGGCGAGAACATCACCGTGCGTCGCCTCGTTAAAGTAGAAGGTCCTGTTGTGGGTGGCTATGTCCACAGCACCAACAAGATTGCTTCTGTTGTGGCTCTGACCGCTGGTGACCCTGAAGTTGCCCGAGACATCGCCATGCACGCAGCCGCTGTTAACCCGCGGGTTGGCAAGCCGGAAGAGATGCCTGCTGAAGAGCTCGAAAAAGAGAAAGAAGTGATCAAGGCCCAGCCGGACATGGAAGGCAAGCCAGCCGAAATCGTCGAGAAGATGATGGGCGGCCGCATCAAGAAGTTCCTCAAGGAGAACAGCCTTGTTGAGCAGCCTTTCGTCAAGAACCCGGACCAGACGGTCGGTGAGCTGATCAAGTCCGCCGGCGGCGAACTGGTTGGTTTCGTTCGCCTGGAAGTGGGTGAAGGTATTGAGAAGGAAGAAGTAGACTTTGCCGCTGAGGTTGCCGCAGCAGCCGGTACCGGCAAGGCCTGATTTTTCTGATCGGTGCTGCAGGCCTGTTCTGCAGCGCCACCTGAGTCTGCCACGTTAGCTGGGGAAACCCGGCTCTCGTGGCGGGCTTGTATCTGAGATACCCCTTTTTGCCGAGGGGTATGTCATATACAAGCCTGCGAAGCTTGTCGCGCCCGATAGCAGCCAACAGACGAAAAGGGGATCCCATGCCGACTTCATCCAAAACCCAGCCCAGATACAAGCGCGTTCTGCTCAAGCTCAGTGGCGAGGCCCTGATGGGCGAACACGATTTCGGCATTGATCCCAAGGTACTTGACCGCATGGCACTGGAAATCGGTGCTTTGATCGGTATTGGCGTTCAGGTCGGCCTGGTCATCGGCGGCGGAAACCTGTTCCGCGGCGCTGCTTTGAACGCTGCAGGCATGGATCGGGTCACCGGCGACCATATGGGTATGCTGGCAACGGTGATGAACGGGCTGGCCATGCGCGACGCACTGGAACGCTCCAGTATTCGCACGCGCGTCATGTCGGCAATTCCCATGAGCGGAATCGTCGAGCACTATGACCGTCGTCGGGCCGTACGTGATCTGAAAGACGGCGACGTGGTGATCTTCTGTGCGGGCACGGGCAACCCGTTTTTCACCACGGATTCTGCCGCCTGCCTGCGCGGCATCGAGATCGAGGCGGATGCGGTACTCAAGGCAACCAAGGTTGATGGCGTTTATTCGGCGGACCCTCATCTCGATTCGTCCGCGGAAAAATACGATAACCTGACCTACGACGAGGTGCTCGACAAGAAGCTGGGCGTAATGGACCTCACCGCCATCTGCCTGGCCCGTGACCACGGCATGCCGCTGCGGGTATTTGATATGAACCGGGCGGGGGCGTTGACTCGCATCGTGACCGGTGAAAAAGAAGGTACACTGATCGAATAATGTAGTGTCTGCGGCCTGAACTGACGGGCCGGAGAACGGACTGATCTGCAACACGAATTGAGGATGCTTCTGTGATTAATGACATCAAATCCGATGCTGAGAAAAAAATGAAGAAGAGCCTGGAGGCTCTGCACTCAGCGTTCAATAAAATCCGTACCGGCCGTGCGCATCCGGCCATTCTCGACAGCGTGATGGTCAACTACTACGGCCAGGAAACGCCGCTGAAGCAGGTGGCCAGTGTGAACGTCGAGGATAACCGCACGCTGACCGTATCTCCCTGGGAAAAGAACCTCATGCCGACCATCGAGAAGGCGATCATGAGCTCCGATCTGGGCCTGAATCCGGCCACCAGTGGCGACATCATCCGCATTCCGATGCCGATGCTGACCGAGGAAACCCGTAAGGAAATGGTCAAGCAGGCGAAGGCCGACGCGGAACACGGCCGCGTATCTATCCGGAACGCCCGCCGCGATGCCAACAACATGCTGAAGGACCTGCTCAAGGAAAAGGAGATCAACGAAGACGAGGAGCGCAAGGGCGAAGACGAGGTTCAGAAGCTGACGGATCGCTACATCGCTGAAGTCGAGAAGATGCTCAAAGCAAAAGAAGAGGACCTGATGGCTGTCTGAGCAGCCAGGTCTGATTCGGGTGAAACTATCAGCCGGTGCTGCGCCATCGGCTGAACAGGGGACTTCATGACGGAAATTGTATCCGCAGAGATTCCGGTGTCGGCTGATAGCAGACCCCGGCATGTCGCCATTATCATGGATGGTAACAATCGCTGGGCGAAAGCCCGGCGTCTGACCGGGGTGGCCGGTCACAAGGCCGGTGTGAACGCGGTCAAGGCGGTGGTGGAAACCTGCGCACGCGAAGGGGTAGAGGTGCTCACCCTGTTTGCATTTTCCAGCGAGAACTGGCGCCGACCGCAGGACGAAGTGTCTGCGCTGATGCGCCTGTTCCTGTTTGCGCTGGAGCGGGAAGTCAAAAAGCTGCACCGGAACAATATCCGGCTGAAGATCATCGGCGATCGCACAGCGTTCAGCCCGGCGCTTCAGGAGCATATGGAAAAGGCCGAGGAACTGACCCGTCACAATACGCTGATGACGCTGGTAATCGCCGCCAACTACGGTGGTCACTGGGATATCACCCAGGCCACTCGCAAGGTCGCTGAAATGGCGAGAGCGGGTCAGATCGAGCCCTCGGATATCACCGACAGCCTGATCCAGCAGCATCTGTGCATTGGCGACCTGCCGATGCCGGACCTGATGATTCGCACCGCCGGAGAGCAGCGCATCAGTAACTTCATGCTCTGGCAACTGGCGTACACTGAGCTGTACTTCTCGCCGGTTTACTGGCCGGATTTCCTCGCCGATGAAATGCGGGAAGCCCTCAGAGCCTATGCTGGCCGGCAACGGCGGTTCGGGCAGACCGACGATCAGATCGCCGCCCGCCAGCCGGAACAATAACGACAAGACAGCGAACCTTATCGTGTTAAAAACCAGAATTATTACTGCGCTCATTCTCGCCCCTATCGCCATTGGTGGCATTTTCTTTCTGCCGCCGCTGGGCTTCGCACTGTTCACCGGGGCCATCATCACCATTGGTGCCTGGGAATGGGCCAATATGTCCGGGCTGAGCTCTCCTGGCCTTCGGATTGCCTACGCGGCGGCCGTTGCCGTTGTCATGTTCGCGCTGCTGAACGTACCAGCCGTGGTGGTGCTCTGGCTGGCAATGGGCTGGTGGCTAGTCTGTTTTCTGATGGTGCGTGGCTACCCTGCGGGCTCTGAGCGCTGGGGTTCAGTGCCCGTCAGGGCGTTAATGGGCTTGCTGGTACTGGTCCCGGCCTGGGTAGGTCTGAACCACTTGCGTACCGGTTCGCTGCAGTTCGGTGAGGTTGCCAACAATCTTCTGGTCATACTCTATGTTTTCTGTGTGGTGTGGGTTGCCGATATCGGCGCCTATTTCGCCGGCAGGGCGTTCGGAAAGGCCAAGCTGGCGCCGCGTGTCAGTCCAGGTAAATCCTGGGCGGGTGTCTGGGGGGGGCTTGCAGCCGTGGCCGTATTTGCGGTGGTGGTCAGTGAGCTGGCTTCGGCTTCGCTTCAGCAGACACTTCTGCTGGTGGTCGCCAGCCTGGTAACCGGATTTGTGTCCGTGCTCGGCGACCTGCTCGAGAGCATGCTGAAGCGCTTTCGCGGCATCAAGGACAGCAGCCAGCTGCTTCCGGGGCATGGTGGGATCATGGATCGCATTGACAGTCTGACGGCGGCAATACCGGTATTTGCGCTGATGATTACCCAGTTGGGCTGGTTGGCGACGGGGCAATGGTGAGCGAAGTCATGCGTCGCGTCACTGTACTGGGAGCCACGGGGTCCATCGGGCTGAGTACGCTGGATGTCATTCGCCGGCATCCCGGCCGTTTTGGTGTCTATGCGCTGACGGCCAATGCCAGCGTTGAAGAAATGGCCAGCCTGTGCCGTGAATTCCTGCCGGAGTACGCGGTGATGGTGGAAGCTGGGGCTGCCGTCGAGCTGGCGGATCGCCTCTCGGATCTGCCACAAATCTCCGTTCTACAGGGCGAGGCCGGGCTGTGTGAGGTGGCTGCGTCCGAGGCGGTCGACACCGTGATGGCGGCCATTGTCGGCGCGGCCGGGCTGCCGCCAACCCTCGCGGCGGTGCGGGCGGGAAAGCGGGTGCTGCTGGCCAACAAGGAAGCGCTGGTGATGTCAGGGCAGCTGTTTATGGACGCGGTGGCCGCATCCGATGCCGAGCTGCTGCCGATTGATAGCGAGCACAACGCCATATTTCAGTGCTTGCCCGCTGACCGCGTGCGCGACCCGCGAGGCGCAGGCGTTACCCGCATTCTTCTCACCGCGTCCGGTGGCCCGTTCCGCAATCATTCGGCCGACGCGCTTAAAACCGTTTCGCCGGCGCAGGCCTGTGCCCACCCCAACTGGTCCATGGGTCAGAAAATCTCAGTCGACTCGGCAACTCTGATGAACAAAGGGTTGGAGCTGATTGAAGCCTGCTGGTTGTTCAACACCGATCCGTCGCGGATCGAGATTCACGTTCACCCGGAGAGTATTATCCACTCGATGGTCGAATACGCCGACGGGTCAGTGCTGGCCCAGATGGGCAGCCCAGACATGAGAACGCCGATCGCCAACGGTCTGGCGTGGCCGGAGCGAATCGAAGCCGGCGTGGCTCCGCTTGATCTGTTTGCCATCGGCCGGTTTCATTTTGAGCGCCCCGACCTTGACCGGTTTCCGTGCCTTCGGCTGGCGGCAGAGGCTTTCCAGGCCGGGGGTACCGCACCGGCGGTGCTGAATGCCGCCAATGAGGAAGCGGTGGCGGCTTTTCTCGCCGGAACCCTTGGTTTCACCGATATCCCCGTTATTATAGAGCGCACGCTTGCGGCCACCGAGGTGGTGGCGGGCGACAGTTTCGAGATTATTTTTGCCAAGGATGCGGAAGCCCGTCGGTACGCGCGGGAACAGATACGGCTGCACACTGTCTGACGTATCCGGTGGCCTGCAGGCCTGACCCCATGACACAGAGAGCACTATGCACATAGTACAGACCATATTGGCGCTCGCTCTGACCCTGGGCATCCTGGTGACCCTTCACGAGTTTGGTCATTTCTGGGTTGCTCGCCGTTGCGGTGTGAAGGTGCTGCGTTTCTCTGTGGGCTTCGGCAAACCGCTGTTCTCCTGGTACGACCGTCAGGGTACCGAGTTTGCAGTGGCGGCCATTCCCCTTGGCGGCTACGTGAAGATGCTGGACGAGCGCGAAGGGCCGGTTCCTGACGAGTTGCGGGACCAGGCCTTCACCTCGAAGCCGCCTTCCCGTCGCATTGCGATCGCCGCCGCCGGACCGGTGGCGAACTTTCTTTTTGCCATTGTCGCGTATTGGTTGCTGAGTGTGGTTGGTTTTACCACCGTTGCGCCCATCGTCGGTGACGTCCGGCCCGACAGCATTGCCGCCCGCATGGGGCTTTCCGAAGGCATGGAAATTCATGAGGTGGACGGGCACCGTGTCGATTCCTGGCGCGACGTTAATATGCGTCTGTTGGAGCGGGCCGGGGAGCATGGCAATGTGGTACTCGGCATCAGCCGGGAAGGGCGCCGCGACAATCTGGCGGCGGCCCTGGAAGGCTGGCGTCTGAGCGACGACAACCCGGACCCGTTGGGGGAATTCGGTGTGGAGCCGTGGCGCCCGGATATCCCCGCGGTGCTGGGGGAAATTGCCAGTGGCGGCCGCGCAGAGGCTGCGGGGCTGAGGCCGGATGATCGTATTGTGGCGGTGAATGGCGAGCCCGTCGCGAACTGGTTTGAGCTGGTCGAGACAATACGCAGTGCGCCGGAACAGACGCTGGAACTGACCGTTGAGCGGGCAGGCGCGTCTATGGAACTCGAGGTTACCCCGGAATCCCGGACGGCGGAGGGGGGTGAAGCGATCGGGTTTGTAGGTGCAGGCGTCGCGCAGGTGTCCTGGCCTGATGAGGTGTTAAGGGAGGTCCGTTTTGGCCCTCTGGCGGCGGTGCCCAATGCACTCGATGAAACCTGGGCGGATACCCGGCTGACGCTGGTGGCTATCAAGAAGATGGTGACCGGCCTCCTGTCGCCGACCAACCTCAGTGGTCCGATCACGATCGCCCGGGTGGCCGAGGCAAGCGTGAGTTCCGGCTTCGAAGATTTTATCCGTTTCCTGGCTTATCTCAGTGTGAGCCTGGGGGTACTGAACCTGTTGCCGATACCGGTACTCGATGGTGGCCATATTGTTTACTACACCATCGAGGCTCTTCGCCGTAAGCCGCTTTCCGAGCAGGCTCAGGCGTTTGGGTTACGAATTGGTATGGCACTGATTCTCACATTAATGGTGTTTGCTCTTTACAACGACCTGATGCGGTTGTGAGAATTGCGGGCTCCTTACGCGCATTAACAGGCGAAATGACTGAATGAGACGTTCTCTTCTAGGTGTAGCCATAGGGCTGGCTATTGCCAGCACCGGCATGAGTTCAGCGCAGGCTGACGAATTCACGGTTTCCGATATTGAGGTAGAAGGATTGCAGCGGGTTTCCGCTGGTACCGTATTTTCGGCGTTCCCCGTCAACATTGGCGAGCCTGTTGATGAAGCCGAACTTGCCGGCGCCATCAAGGATCTGTTCCGTACCGGCCTGTTTACCGATATTGAAGCCAGTCGCGACGGCAGTGTGCTGATCGTTACGGTTCAGGAGCGGCCGTCGATTACCTCGATCGATATCGAAGGTAACAAGAATATCGAAACCGACATGTTGATGGAGGCGCTTTCCGGCGCCGGGCTTGAAGAGGGCCAGGTATTCCGGCGGGCAACGCTGGAGCGGCTGGAACTGGAGATCCTTCGATCCTACATCGCCCAGGGGCGCTACAATGCCCGGGTCAAGGCGGCGGCCGAGGAGTTGCCCCGCAACCGGGTCGCCATCAAGCTCGATATCAACGAAGGCGATGTGGCCGCGATTCAGCACATCAACCTCATTGGCAATGAGAACTTCAGTGATGAGGAGTTGCTGGATCTGTTCGAGCTGCGCACCAGCAGCTGGTGGAACTCGATCACCAACGCCGACAAGTATGCCCGGGAGCGTCTCAGCGGGGATCTTGAGTCATTGAGATCCTTCTATCTCGATCGGGGTTATCTGGATTTCAACGTCGAATCCAGCCAGGTGTCGATTTCTCCGGACAAGAAACAGGTGTTCATCGCGATTGCCCTGAACGAGGGGCCGCAGTATACGGTGTCAGAAGTTCGCCTGCGTGGTGAGCTGATTGTGCCCGAGGAAGAACTGCGGGAGCTGATCCCCATCGAAGAGGGCGATGTGTTTTCACGCTCCGTGACCACCGCCGTTTCCGAACGGCTCTCCCGCCGTCTCGGCCGCGAAGGCTATGCGTTTTCCAACGTCAATGCGGTGCCGGAGCCGGGTGAAGGCAACACGGCTGCCGTGACTTTCTTTGTGGAACCAGGCAAGCGGGCGTATGTTCGACGCGTCAATTTTGATGGCAACGTGTCTACCCGTGATGAGGTTCTGCGCCAGGAGATGACGCAGATGGAGGGCGGCGTGGCCTCCACCGACCGCATCGAGTTTTCCAAGACCAAGCTTGAACGGCTTGGCTTCTTCCAGACCGTTAATGTGGATACGGTACCGGTGCCCGGAACCGATGATCTGGTGGACGTCAATTACTCCGTGGTTGAGCAGCCCACCGGTAGCCTGTCTGCCTCGGTTGGCTTCTCTCAGGCGTCCGGTGTGATTCTTGGCGCCAACGTGTCAGAAAACAACTTCTTCGGCAGTGGCAAGCGGGTGTCGTTCGGGGTCAACGTCAGTGATTCCATCAAGAGCGCCAACTTCTCCTATTCCGACCCTTATTACACTGTTGACGGCGTAAGCCGCGGCTTCAGCGTGTTTGCCCGGGAGACCGACTTCGAAGAGCAGGATATTTCCTCCTACCTGCTGGATGAATACGGCGGCCGGGTCACCTTCGGTTATCCGACCGACAGCATTACCCGGCTGAACTTTGGCGTGGGTTACACGCTGTCAAAAGTTCAGGAAGGTGTGTTTACCTCCCAGGAGGTACGGGAGTTTATTGATGAAGAGGGCAATGACTTCAACAATTACTTCCTGTTCGGCTCCTGGCGTCGCAGCACGCTGAATCGGGGTGTTCTGCCCAGCGACGGTTACAGTCACTCCCTGTCCGCAGACATCGCCGTGCCGGGCAGTGATCTGACGTTCTACAAATTGAGCCACCGAACCGATTTCTACCAGCCGCTCAACGAAAATCAGACCTGGGTTCTGCGGGCGCGCACAGAAGTCGGCTATGGTGACGGATACAATGGCCGTGACGTGATGCCGTTCTACGAACATTTCTACGCCGGGGGCTATGGCTCTGTGCGTGGTTACGAGGCAAACTCGCTGGGTCCGAAAGCAACAAACAGCCCCAACGATCTGTCCGATCCGGACCCGTTTGGCGGTAATGTGCTGACCGAAGGCAGTCTGGAGCTGATCTTCCCGACACCGTTTGCCGGCGATACCCGCTCCATGCGGACCGCCTTCTTTGTCGATGCCGGACAGGTGTTTGATCCGGACAGGGATTTTGACCCGGCGGCAGATGAAATCCGGTTGTCCGCTGGTATTGGCTTTCAGTGGATCACCGCTGTCGGACCGCTGGCTTTCAGTCTTGCACAGCCTCTGAACGATAAGAGCGGCGACGAAACTCAGATCTTCCAGTTCTCGTTGGGCCAGACATTCTGATCAACGGACGATAAAGCATAAAGAGAAACAACAGGAGATATTTCATGTTCCGTAGTGCAATGATGGTTGCCTTGATGGCGCTGACTCTGTCTTTCCCGGCACTGGCCGACACCCGCGTTGGTGTGGTTGATCTGCGTCAGGCTCTGTTTTCATCCAATGAGGCCAAGACGTTCAGTGAGAGCCTGCAACGGGATTTCGCCGACGACGAGGCGCAGGTCCGTCAGGCACAGGAAGAGGCCCGTAAGCTGAAAGACCGTCTGGAAAAGGACGGCGCCATGATGAACGAATCCGAGCGCGCCGAACTGACCGGGCAGTTCCAGGAAAAGGTCAAGGAATTCAATTTTCTGAAGCAGCGCCTGGACTCGACGGTCGCAAGCCGCAAGCAGGCTTTCCTGGAGAACGCGCGGCCTGATGTCGATGCCGCGGTGAAGGAACTGCTGGAAGAGCACGATCTGGACCTGATTCTGCCCAGCGAAGCGGTGGTATACGTGAAGCCGGAAATGAACCTGACCGATGAACTGCTGGACAAGCTGAACCGCTGATAGGGCCTGGCGTGGTCCGGCACCGTTGAAGCTGCCGGTCCTGACTTCTGGAGTAAGTGATGACAGAAAGTTGTTACCGTCTGGGCGACATCGCAGCCGAGCTTGGAGCGGAGCTCAAAGGGGATCCGGAAACAAAGATCAGCGGTATCGCCACATTGCAGGCGGCGGTCCCCGGGCAGATTGCCTTTCTGGCAAATCCGTCCTACGCCCGTTATCTGAAGGATACCCGGGCCTCGGCGGTGATTCTCTCGCCCTCGGTCGCCGAGGATTCTCCGACCAATGTCCTGTTACTCGATAATCCCTACCTCGGGTATGCTCGCCTCAGTCACTGGTTTGACCCGGCACCACGGCCGCCATCCGGCATCCATCCAACGGCTGTCGTTGATCCCTCGGCACGTATCTCTGAATCTGCATCAATCGGCCCTCAGGTCGTGGTCGAGGCGCAGGCTGATATTGGTGACGAGGTCATTGTCGGGGCCGGCTCAGTTGTTGGCGCCCGTTGTCGAATTGGCCCACAGACCGTTTTGCGCCCCCGGGTAACCCTGGCTCACGACACCGTGGTTGGTCAGCGTTGCCACATTCTCAGTGGCGCGGTGATTGGTTCCGACGGCTTCGGTTTTGCCAACGAGCGGGGTGTCTGGCACCGAATTGCCCAGATCGGCAAGGTGGTGTTGGGAGACGACGTTGAAGTCGGGGCCAATACCACGATCGATCGTGGTGCCCTGGATGACACCGTGATCGGCAATGGCGTTAAGCTGGATAACCTGATTCAGATTGCCCATAACGTGCACATTGGTGACCACAGCGCCATGGCCGCGATGGTGGGCATCGCCGGCAGCACCCGCATCGGCAAGCACTGTGTGTTCGGCGGCGCTTCCGGAGTGGCCGGGCACCTGGAGATCACTGATCAGGTTCACCTCACCGGGATGACCCTGGTGACCGGTGATATACGGGAGCCGGGCGTGTATTCCTCGGGTACCAGCGCCGACAAGAATCGCCAGTGGCGCAAAAACGCAGTTCGCTTCCGTCAGCTTGATGCGATGGCGCGCAAGCTCAAAGAACTGGAAAAGAAATCCGAAGGCTGAGGCCGCTAAAGATGATGTACATTGAAGAAATACTGGAATACTTGCCCCATCGGTACCCGTTTTTGCTGGTGGATCGGGTCACGGAAGTCGAGAAGGGTACATCCATCAAGGGGTACAAGAATATTTCCTTCAACGAGCCGTTCTTTGAGGGCCATTTCCCCAACAAGCCCATCATGCCCGGTGTGCTGATCATCGAGGCCATGGCACAACTTTCCGGCATTCTGGGTTTTGTGACCGTTGAACGGAAACCCTCTGACGGCGTGGTACAATACCTGGCTGGGTCCAGTAAGGTGCGTTTCAAGCGCCCCGTGGTGCCGGGAGACCGACTCTGCATGGAGTCGACCTTCATCTCCGGCAAGCGCGGAATCTGGAAATTCGAGTGCCGGGCACTGGTCGATGGTGAAGTCGTCTGTGTGGCCGACATATTGACCGCTGAGAGAGAAGTTTGATGGCGACAAATGACTGGTCGGGTGTCCATCCTCAAGCGATTGTAGACCCATCAGCCAAACTGGCGGATAACGTCACCGTTGGTCCCTGGAGCTACATCGGTCCTGATGTGGAAATCGGTGAAGGCACCGAGATCCTCTCCCATGTCGTTGTAAAGGGGCCAACCCGTATCGGCCGCAACAACCGCATTTTCCAGTTCTCCAGTATCGGAGAAGAGTGCCAGGACAAGAAGTACGCGGGTGAGCCCACCACGCTGGTGATTGGCAACGATAACGTGATCCGCGAAAACTGCACGATTCATCGCGGCACAGTGCAGGACCGTGGCGAAACCCGTATCGGCAGCGGCAACCTGTTGATGGCCTATGTGCACGTAGCGCACGACTGCACCGTGGGCGACAACACCATTCTGGCCAACTGCGCGACGCTGGCCGGACACGTGACCGTTGGAGACTGGGCTATTCTGGGCGGCGGTACCATGGTGCACCAGTTCTGTCATATCGGCCCTCACAGCATGGCCGCCGGTGGCAGCATTGTACTCAAGGATATTCCGGCGTATGTGATGGCCAGTGGCCAGTCGGCAGCGCCCCACGGTATGAATGTGGAAGGCCTGCGCCGGCGCGGTTTCAGCAAGGAGGTGCTGCTGATGCTGCGCCGGGCGTACAAGGTTATCTATCGTCAGAGCCTCACCACGGAACAGGCGGTTGAAGAGCTGGAAAAAGCCTATCCGGATATTCCTGAGGTCCGTCCTCTGATCGATTCACTGCGTGGTGCACACCGCGGCATTATCCGTTAATCGGAACGGACCGGTGATGCACCATCCCAGCCCTGCGATCGTCAGTGATCGGCCGATTACGTTTGGTATCGTGGCCGGCGAAGCGTCCGGCGACATCCTTGGCGCCGGCCTGATCCAGGCTCTCCGCGCCCGTTACCCGAAAGCGCGTTTTGTGGGAATTGGCGGGGAAGATATGCAAGCCGTCGGCTTTCATTCTCTGATTCCCATGGAGCGACTGTCGGTGATGGGGCTGGTCGAAGTGCTGGGCCGTATCCGCGAACTGTTCAGTATCCGCGCGCGGCTGATGGAATATTTTCTGGCCACCCCCCCAGATGTCGTCATTGGCATCGACTCCCCTGATTTTACCCTTGGCGTTGAACGCCGTTGCCGCGAAGCCGGTATTCCCACGGTACATTACGTCAGCCCGTCGGTCTGGGCCTGGCGCCAGAAGCGGATTTTCAAGATTGCCAAATCCGTGGATCTGATGCTGACACTCTTTCCTTTTGAAGCGCGATTCTATGAGGACCATAACGTACCGGTCGCATTCGTAGGGCACCCCTTGGCGGACCGCATCCCGCTGGAGCCTGACACCCTCGCTGCGCGACGGGCGCTGGGGCTGATCGAGACTCAGCCGGTTCTGGCGATTCTGCCTGGAAGCCGCGGTGGAGAGGTAGAGCGGCTGGGCAGCCTGTTCCTGTCGGCTGCCCGGGAGATCCAATGTTCCCGCCCGGATCTGCAACTGGTGATTCCCTGCGTGAACCGGGATCGGGAAAAGCAGGTGCAGGGGCTGGTGGAAGCCCTCGATGTGGCGTTGCCAGTGACCGTGGTACGCGGGCGCTCGCGTGAGGTGATGGCCGCTGCGGACGTGGTCCTGCTGGCTTCCGGTACCGCCACGCTTGAAGCCATGCTGTTAAAAAAGCCGATGGTGGTGGGTTACCGGCTGAGCAACGTCAGTTACGCGCTGCTGTCCCGCCTAGTCAAGGTGCCCCATGTGGCCTTGCCCAATCTGCTCGCGCGGAAGCCGCTGGTACCGGAACTGCTGCAAGACGATGCCACTCCGCAATCCCTGGGTGCCGCGGTTCTGGAGCGTCTGGAAAACGACGCTGAGCGGGCGCACCTGAAAGAGGCTTTTACCGATTTGCATCATCAGCTCCGGCAGAATGCGGATGAGCGGGCTGCGGACGCGATTTCCCGGTTGCTTGAGGAGAGGGCGTCGTGAGTCGATCGCCGCTGCCACCGTTTGAATGCGCCTATGACGGCTGGCGGCTGGCCGGTGTGGACGAAGTTGGCCGCGGGCCGTTGATCGGTGCCGTGGTCACCGCTGCGGTCATTCTGGACCCCGCGCGCCCGATTGCCGGGCTGGCCGATTCCAAGAAGCTCAGCGAAAAGCGCCGTGAGGCGCTCTACGAGCAGATTATCGAGAACGCTGCCGCCTGGTGCATCGGTCGTGCGGAAGCCGATGAAATCGACCGCCTGAACATCTATCAGGCCACCATGGTTGCCATGGAGCGTGCGGTGGCCGGATTAGGCGTCCGGCCGGAGTATGTGCTGGTCGACGGCAACCGCTGCCCGAAGTGGCACTGGCCATCAGAACCGGTGGTAAAGGGCGATACGCGCGTACAGGCCATCAGTGCCGCGTCCATCATTGCCAAAGTGGTTCGCGACCGGGAGATGGCGGAGCTGGATGAGCAGTTCCCTGAGTTCGGGCTCGCGAAGCACAAGGGTTACCCGACCCCGGTGCACCTGGAGGCTCTGAACCGTTACGGCGCTACCGTACATCATCGCCGCTCCTTTCGACCAGTTCAGGAAGCTCTTGATTCCGTGGGGCTTTACCAGGGGCAGGTTGCGGACGAGACGCATTATCCGACCGATCTGTTCGAAAATATCGATTGACATAGAGCGGGCCAGTCCTTACTATACGCGCACGTTGATCGGGGGCATCCCCGGTAAACAACCAGTTTGATGCGGGGTGGAGCAGTCTGGTAGCTCGTCGGGCTCATAACCCGAAGGTCGTTGGTTCGAATCCAGCCCCCGCTACCAATATCGAAAAAGGCCGGCTTTATGCTGGCCTTTTTTGTGTCTGCCTTTCGGTGATTCTGCTCACCACTTCGTCGTTCCAACCAGCCTCCGGTCTTTCAATTCTTCCGCTTTTTCCCTCCTCGTCTGTTAAGTTTCTGCCAACAATTTGTCGCCCCTGTTACATCCCTTTGTACATTTGTAAGTCGCCAGCCCCTGGCCTTCCTCTGCGTTACACCGAAAACCCCATTAATTCAGTCATTTGACTGGCTTCATTGCTTTTTTCTGTCGAAAAATTGACCATTTTGTAATTAGGAAGATGACGGGTTTCACGTCGATACTTGCTCACGTTTTATACGATTTAACAATTCTGACGAATTAACAGCAGGTGAAGCTTATGAACCGCGTCATCAAAATGTCACAGATTTCTCTCGCAGCTCTGGTAATGGGTGTTGTTCTGACTGGTTGTGGGGGCGGCGGCTCTGGTGGCGGCAGCAGCTCCAGCGATTCCGTCAAAACCGGATCGCCGTCACCGGACGGCACCGTTGTATCGTCAGTGGTGGGTGATGAGGGCGACCGTACTGCAGATCTGAGCTGGAACGCTCCGATGACCCGCGTCAACAATGAGTCGCTGAAGATGGGTGAGCTGGCTGGTTACGTGATTACCTACGGTAAGGACCGTGACGATATGAGCGAGACCATCCGCATCGACAGCGCCGCGACCATGGAGTACACCGTCAGCAACCTGGATACCGGTACCTGGTACTTCACCATTCAGGCAGAAGACGTAGACGGTCTGATCAGCGATCATTCCGGTATCGTGAGCAAAGAGATCCGCGGCTGATCCAGCGCTTCTCAGGAACTCAGCAAGGGGTTGGCGACAGGCAGTTTGAGAGTAAACGCCGAGCCTTCCCCGAGCGCTGATGAAACAGAACCCCCCCCCGATGCTTTTCCACCACCGCGTTGACAAACGACAGGCCTAACCCGGTGCCCTGTTGTCCAGCAGCTTGATGCTGTGATTCCGCAATACCACTTTCTTTATAGTGATCCGTGGAGCGCGCCTGACGGCCCGCACGGAGCGTTCCGCCTTTCCGCTTTTTTCTTCCCCGGCTGTTAAGTTTCTGCCAACAATTTGTCGCCTCTGTTACATCCCTTTGTACATTTGTAAGTCGCCGGCCCCCGGCCTTCCTCTGCGTTACACCGAAAACCCCATTAATTCAGTCATTTGACTGGCTTCATTGCTTTTTTCTGTCGAAAAATTGACCATTTTGTAATTAGGAAGATGACGGGTTTCACGTCGATACTTGCTCACGTTTTATACGATTTAACAATTCTGACGAATTAACAGCAGGTGAAACTTATGAACCGCGTCATCAAAATGTCACAGATTTCTATCGCAGCTCTGGTAATGGGTGTTGTTCTGACTGGTTGTGGGGGCGGTGGCTCCGGAAGCGGCAGCAGCTCCAGCGATTCCGTCAAAACCGGATCGCCTTCACCGGACGGTGCAGTTGTATCGTCAGTGGTGGGTGATGAGGGCGACCGTACTGCAGATCTGAGCTGGAACGCTCCGATGACCCGCGTCAACAACGAGTCGCTGAAGATGGGTGAGCTGGCTGGTTACGTGATTACCTACGGTAAGGATCGTGACGATATGAGCGAGACCATCCGCATCGACAGTGCCGCGACCATGGAGTACACCGTCAGCAACCTGGATACCGGTACCTGGTACTTCACCATTCAGGCAGAAGACGTAGACGGTCTGATCAGCGATCATTCCGGTATCGTGAGCAAAGAGATCCGCGGCTGATCCAGCGCTTCTCAGGAACTCAGCAAGGGGTTGGCGACAGGCAGTTTGAGAGTAAACGCCGAGCCTTCCCCTAGCGCTGAGGAAACCGCAATTTCCCCCCGATGCTTTTCCACCACCACGTTGACAAACGACAGACCCAGCCCGGTGCCATGGTTGCCAGACAGCTCGCTGCTCTTTTGCCGCCTGTAGCGGTCGAACAGATGAGGAAGTTCCTCAGGCGCAATGCCACTGCCTTCATCGCTGACCGTCAGGCAAGCCTGATGGCCCGCACGGAACACCTGAATGTTGACCGTGGAGTGTCCTGGGCTGTACTGCACCGCATTGGTCAGCAGGTTGATAACCGCACGTTCCAGTAGTTCCGCGTTACCCCGCAGCCAGAGGTCCTCGGTGCCCTGCAGCACCAGGTGTATGCCTTTCTCTGCAGCCTGTTCGCTCACGCTGTCCCGGGCGTTCTCAACAATGGCCAGAAACTCACATTCGTAAAAACGGGTTTCGGTCAGCTGCTCCGCACGTGCCAATTGCACGAATTCCTCCGCCAGATGGTAGCTGCGCCTCGCCAGACGTCCGAGCTGCTCCAGCTGGGCTGGTTCAATGTGCCCCGGGTTGCGCTTCAGCTGCTCGATCAGGGCGAGCTGAGACACCAGGGGGGAGCGTACATCGTGCGAGATAAAGTCGATCGCCTCCCGGTGCTGACGCTGTTGCTCACGCAGCTCAGAGATGTCGGAAATGTTGGCAATGATTCCGTTCTGATCGCTTTCCGGCAGGGCGAACGGCGCAAAATGAATCAGAAAATCCTTGTCGCGGATATGAAGGTCCACGGTACGACTCTGCCTTAGGGTCAGCGTCTCGGAAACCGTTTCGTGCCAGGGCGGGGTTTCGCGGGGATCGTGACCTTCCAGCAGGCGCGCCAGCGGCATGCCGGCAAGGCTGGGCATTGGCTCACGGAACCATTCCTCAATGTGGCCGTTGGCGAATCGGATAACCCCCAGTTCGTCAGTCACGATGATTCCGTCAGGCATGCGCTCGAAGCTGCGGCGGATAAACTGCTGGAGGTTGTTCAGGCGCTCCGTGGCGAGTCTCACGCGCTCGATTCGTGCCGATATGTTCTCTCTCGGGCGCGCTGCACGCACCGGCTGATCACCATTGCCAAGGGTCAACCTGCGCAGATAGCGCTGGATGACTTCGCGGCTGAGGTCATTGGGCAGCAGCAGGCCGAGCACGAACTGCTTGTTGCCCCTTTGCAGGTGTATCCAGCTCTGGTTGTTGGTGTGAAACCACTGAGACGGTTCCAGCGGCGGCACATCGTTGGCGTCCAGTTCTCTGGCGCTGAGTAATTCGCCGTCTTCGGACAACCACCATCCCTCCGGTTGCAGGAGTGCCCGGAAGTGCTCCAGCAACTGCGCCGGATGGCGTCGTGAGGGCTCAGGAAGTGACATTTGAGGCCCTCGGGCCAGGTCATCCAGCTGGCGGTTAAGAAACCGGTTGGTCATCGCAAGGCGCAGGCCGCTGGAGACCGGAAACGCGAAGAACGGCATCAGCAGCGCGGGCGCAACCGGTAACCACAGCCGCGCCCCAAGAAGCAGCAGGCTATGGGTTGTCACCAGTGCGACGGCGATGGCAAGGCACAGCCCCAGGGTTCGCGTGGGTCGCATGCGCGGTAATGTCAGCGCCAGCAGCAGGATGGTCAGCAGGGCGACGGCCGTTGATATGGCCCGCGGCAGCGGCGTAATCAGTTGGTCACTGGTGAGGGCCGAGTAGCTGTTGGCGTGAAATTCGACGCCGGACATGGGCCGGCTCAGTCCCGAAAAAGGGGTGGGCAGGATGTCACCGAACCCTGGCGCGGTCGCCCCGACAAAGACGGTTTTTCCGGCAAACCGTTCCGGCGATGGCGGCGAGGAAATAACGTCGGTATAGGAGATGGTGGTCAGCGTACCGGCATCGCCGGCCAGCGGAACCGCCCGGTAGTGTTTGCGGATATTCACGTACGCCGGAATGGGGTCGTTGCCGCCGGCTTCGTACGCGGTGTCGGGGCGAGTGTGGGCCGCCAGCGCCAGGCTTGGCCAGAGTTGATCACCAAGTCCGTTAAGAAGGTAAAGACCGCGGGCAATGCCATCTTCATCCAGCTCCACGTGGGCATGGCCCAGTGCATAGGCAGCCGAAGCCAGCGCATTGGTAGGAAGCTGTTCGCTGATCAGATAGTGTCGTGAGGGCGGCGACAGATAGAGCGGCAAGACCACCTTGCCGTGCTGTGTCATGGCCTCCGCAAGTGCGCCGTCCTCCGGCGACGGCTCGGAAAACAGCACGTCGAACACAATCGTCTCTGCGCCGGCTGCATCCAGCTTGTCGATCAGTCGTGCATGGATATTGCGGGGCCAGGGCCAGCGACCGATTCGGTCCAGGCTGAGCTCATCGATCGCTACCAGCACCACATCGTCGGCCAGCGGCGCTGGCCTGGCGGTAATTTCAGCGTCGTAGAGCCAGTAATCGAGGCGCTGGGGCAGCGCGGTAGCCTGCAAAAGCAGCAGGATGGCGAGCAGAGGCAGGCCCAGAGTCAGGGGGGTCGTTCTTATAGGTAGCCAATCCCTAGTCATGGGTCCTGCTGTTGGATGTCCGTGTGCAATGGTTTATTCCAGGTACAACTCCCTCCCGGGACCCCAGCGGCTTGCCAGTGGACCTTCCGAAAGAGCTTTCAGGCGCACAAAATACCGTCTTCCGGGAATCAGGCGCAAGGCCGCCGTGGTATCTGCAAGTGTCGCCTCCTTGATGATGTTCTGGAAGCTGGGCTCTTCAGCGAGTTGGAGCCGGTAATCCGTGGCGGTATCCACGCTTTCCCAGAACACCCGAACCTGACTGTCCACATAGTTGACGCTGATAATGCGAACCGGGGGCAGCGTACCGTTGATGGTGAAGGCCTGGGGATCGCTGGTGGCAACCGAATTGCCACCGGCTTCGCTGACCACCCGCCAGTAATAGGTGCCCGGAGTCAGTGGCCGTGACGGCAGGGCCTGGTTGTCTGGCGCCCACTCGCTGGTGGCAATCAGGCGGCGGAAGGTGTCGTCCTCGGCGATTTCAAGGCGGGCCACTTCATTGTTGCCGTTCAGTTCCCAGCGGAATTCCGGCATGTCATCGTCAATGGTGGCGCCGGCTGCAGGCGCAATCAGGCGGGCAGCCTGAGCCCTGAGGTCGACCTCCACTTCAACGATGCCCGGCATGCCGGGCATGCCGCGACTGTCCAGTGCGGCGACGTGGATTTCATAGGAGCCGTTGTCGAGGAGGCTGAGGTTGTATTGATTACCCTGCACGCGCCGGTTCTCGACCCAGCGTCCGGTTTCGGCGTCAAAAATGTCGAGCCGGTGGGACGGCGCCGCGCTGGCCTGCCAGCTCAGCTCCGCCGGCAGGCGGTTCAACTGGGGTGGCAGCGGATTGAGGGTGGGCGCTGGAGGCAGCCGACGTATGCTCATGCTGCCATTGGCCGCGGTGGAGACGCTGGCGCTGTAGCCGGCTGGAATGTTGCGAGTCTTCCCCGGAGGGCCAAAGCTGACCTCACCTTCAGTGACCTGGAGGTTGGTGGTGCCAGGGCCTGACTGCATGGAAAACACCGTACCGCGGACGGCGGCGACCGCTGACGGAGTCTCAATCTCGAATCGTGCGCCCCCTTCAATTACCGGCTTGACCTGAGTGTGAACTTCACCGTGGTCGAGTCGCAGACGCGTGTCGACCATCCCGGATTTGCCGTACTGCGTCAGCCGGTTGAAGATCAGGCGTGAATTGGGGGATATGCGCAGTATTGAACCATCGGCCAGTTCAATGGTTGCACTGCCGGAACCTGACAGGATTTCATCGCCGACCCGCACCAGGGTTTCTGCATCAAGTGCCTGCTTACGGCCACTGTTTCCTGAAATATGCTGAACCGGCCCGGAAACCGACACCACGCGGGCAGGATCCGGCTGGCGTTTGAGCCAGGCGAGCGGGATTCTCAGCGCATCGCCCTCACCGATGGCGGCACCGTTACTGATGTTGTTGTAACGCAGTACCTGTTCGGGGCGAATGTTGCGGGTCAGCAGGGCGTTCGTCACTTCCGTAAAACTCTCGCCGGGACGCAGCGTGTAGAGCCACTCCGGAACCGCGTTGGCCTGAGGTGAATGGCTGGCTGCTTGCAGGGAGCCCCGGGTAATGGACAGTTCCGCCCATACCGGCGCCGCAAAGGACAGCGCCAGCAGCGCGGACACAAGGGTGAGTGATGTCAGTCTGGGTTTGGAGCCGTAGGTCATTTCAGGCGTGATCCATGGTCTCGACCGGCGCTTCGGTTTCGTTGGCTCTCATGGCCTCGAGCCGGTAGCCGCGCTGATAGATGGTTTTGATTCTGAAGCCGTTCTCGGGGTTCAGGCCCAATCTCCGGCGCAGCCGGCTCATGTGCGTGTCCACCGTACGGGTATTGATGTCGCGCGCCAGGCCCCATACCCGTTCCAGCAACATCTCACGGGTCAGCAATCGCCCCTGGTTCTGGAACAGGAACAGGGTGAGATCGAAATCCTTGTCCGTCAGGGTCAGCAACTCGCCATGCAACAGGATGCTGCGTTGTTGCGTGTTTATTTCGAAGGGGCCATAGCGGAGCACTTCTTTGTCACTGTCGGGGTTGGTGCGCCGGGCCAGGGCATTGATTCGCGCCACCAGTTCCGCTTCCCGGGCGGGCTTGGAGAGGTAATCATCGGCGCCGGCATCCAGTGCCCGAACAATGTCGGATTCGCTGTCACGCTGGGTCAGGAACACCACCGGAATGGGCCAGTTGAGCTGTGCCCGCACACTTTGCAGAACATCGATCCCCGTCATATCCGGGATTTGCCAGTCAAGGATCAGCAGGTCGTAGCTGCGGTGCAGCACGGCACTCAAAAACGACTGCCCCGTGGGGAAGCTGTCACAGTGGTGTCCGCGCTCTGAAAGAATGGACTGAACGTGCTGTGCCTGTTCATGCTCATCTTCAAGCAAAGCTATGCGCATCAAGCATCTCCCGGAAATGGCGTTCCACTGGTTAAAATATTGGTAATGTTTGGCATTATCACAGATCGTGGGCCTGCCTTCAGTGTCGTTATGTAGACTTGCGTAAACGAATCGCGGGTTTGCCGTCGTCGTCATCAATCGTTTGTCGGCACGCGGGGAAATTACTGCAGCCCCAGAACCAGCCTTTTTTGCCCTGACGCCGGACCAGGGGCGAAAAGCAGTGGGGGCAGGGTACTGGTTTCTGGCTGGTACCATCGGCAGGCGCGTGGTCCTCAAGGGGCCGGGTGCCGTTGCAGTCCGGGAAGCGGGTGCACGCCCAGAAGCGTCCGAACTTGCCGTCACGCTCGCGCATTGCTGTGCGGCACTTGGGGCAGTGCGGCGTGGCAGGCTGTTGCGCCCCGGCTGAATCGGACGCCCCCGGACGGGTGCGGATGAAGCCGCTGATCTGCTGCTTCAGGTCCGCCAGGAACTGTCGTGGGTCACCCTCGCCACGCTTTATCGTCTCCAGCGTGGCTTCCCAGATTGCCGTCATATCAGGCTTGCTGACGGTGTCCGGTAGCGCGCCGATCAAGGCCTTACCTTTGTCAGTCGCCTTGATGTGGCGGCTGTCCCGATACAGATAATCCCGCTTGAACAGGGTATCGATAATGGCCGCTCGGGTGGCTTCGGTGCCCAGCCCGTCGGTTTCCCTCAAGGTTTTGCGCAGCTCCGGATCGCTTACGAAGCGCGCAATGTTGGTCATCGCGGACAGCAGGGTGGCATCGGTAAAGTGCTGGGGCGGCTGGGTTTTGCGCTCGCGGATTCTGGTCTGGTCGCACAGCGCCGGCTCACCTTTTTCCAGCCGTGGCAGCGGCGCTTTGCGGGGTTCCTGCGCGCCTTCCCGCAGCCGGATTTCCAGGTTCTTCCAGCCTGGCGTCAGGATCGCCGTTTCCGTGGCCCGAAAGCGGTGTTCGCCGATGCTGACGGTCAGCCGGCCTTCACGATGCACGGCGTCGGCACTGAACTGCATCAGATAGAAGCGGGCGATCAGATTGTAGATCTTGCTTTCAGCCGCCGTCAGTTTGCCGTTGGCGGACGGCCGGCTGGTGGGGATGATGGCGTGGTGAGCATCCACCTGCTTGTCATTCCACGCCGCGGTGCGCCGTGCCAGATCCGCTTGATCGCAGGCCGGGGTCAGGTCGCCGTCTACCTGGCCAATGGCCCGAATCACGGCCTGGCGCTGATCGTAGTGGCCTTCCGGCAGGTAACGGCAGTCAGATCGGGGATAGGTGATCAGCTGGTGACGCTCGTACAGATTCTGGGCGGTATCCAGCACGTCTTTTGCGCCCATGCGGAACAGCCGCCCGGCTTCGATCTGCAGCGCCGACAGCGACAGCGGCAGCGGCGGCGCCTCGTTGCGGTCACGGAAGCGGGATTCGGTGATGGTGCCGGGCCGGCCCTCGACCGCACCGGCGATCTGCTCGGCCGTGGCCTTGTCGAGCAGGCGGTCTTCGTCGTCGAGATGTTCGCGGAAGGCTTCATCGGGCAACCAGCGTGCGGTGAACGGCGATGGATCGCTGTCCGGCTCAATACCGTGGCAGGTGGCTTCGATGCGGTAAAAGGGGCGCGGCTCGAAGTGCTCGATGGTGTGGTCGCGCTCAACTACCAGCCCCAGCACCGGCGTCTGCACCCGACCGACCGAGTAGACCCCCTGTTGCCCCTGCTGCTGATAGCTCAGGGTATAGAACCTGGTGAGATTGATGCCGTACAGCCAGTCGGCCCGCTGGCGGGCGAGTGCCGATTGAGACAGCCGACGGTACTCGCGGTTCTCCCTGGGGCTGCGAATGGCCCGCGCGACGGCAGCTGGCGTAAGGTCGTTGATCAGTATCCGCTGAACCGGGCAGGTGGCCCCGAAGTAGCGAATCACCTCATCCACCAGTAACTGACCCTCGCGGTCCGGATCACCGGCATGAACGATGGTATCGGCCTGGCGGATCAGAGACTCCAGCACGTTGAGCTGCTGGCGCACGCTGTCCTTGGGGGTGACTTCCCAGCGTTCCGGAAACAGGGGCAGGTCTTCCTGGCGCCATTTCTGCCACCGGGGATCGTAGGTGCCCGGTTCTGCTGGTTCCAGCAGGTGCCCGATGCACCAACTGACGGTGACCGCCTGATCGCCCTGGCCACAGCGAATCCACCCCGGTCCCTTCTGATGGGGCGCGGGCAATGCCGCGGCGATGGCGCGGCCCAGGCTCGGTTTTTCGGCTATGTACAGTTGCATGGCATCGGGACGTGTTCGGATCGGGAAGGGAAGATGGCCTTTTGGCCTTGTTGTGTCAAGGCTGGCGGGCTCTGTAGTAGACTGGCGACATATACGGTTTTTTGCAGTTCGCACGCGAAAGCGCGACAAGGAGCGGAAGGTCTCATGAAAGTCCAGAATTCGATCGAGCAGAAACTGTCTGCGGCGTTTGCCGTGGATCACCTGCGGGTGGACAACGAAAGCCACAAGCACAGCGTACCGCCCAACTCCGAGACCCATTTCAAGGTGACGCTGGTGTCGGCTGATTTTGACGGACAAATGAAAGTGAAACGCCATCAGGCCATCTATAAGGTGCTGGCGGAGGAACTGGCGGGCGAGGTTCATGCCCTGGCGCTGCATCTATACTCACCGAAGGAATGGGCGGATTCGGGGCAATCGGCACCGGAATCCCCCAACTGTATGGGCGGGTCGAAAAACGATCCGGCGATGGCCTCAGGAGAGCGTCAATGAGCCAGTTTTTCCAGATACACCCGGAAACGCCACAAAAGCGGCTGATCAACCAGGCGGTGGATATCCTTCGTAACGGCGGGGTCATCGTGTACCCGACGGACTCGGCCTACGCCATTGGCTGTCATCTTGGGGATAAGCAGGCGGCGGACCGTATCAAGCGTGTGCGCAAGCTGGACGACAAGCACAATTTCACCCTGATGTGCCGGGACCTGTCCGATATCGGCGTCTATGCCAAAGTGGACAACACCCAGTACCGATTACTGAAAACCTTCACCCCGGGGCCTTACACCTTCATTCTGGATGCTACCAGTGAAGTGCCACGGCGGTTACTCCATCCCAAGCGCCGCACCATTGGCTTGCGGGTGCCGGACAATCCCATCGTGCAGGCGTTACTGGGCGAGCTGGGCGAGCCAATCATGAGCAGCACGCTGATCCTGCCCGGTGAAACCGATCCGATGACCGACCCCTACGAGATTCGCGACACCCTTGAGCATGAGCTGGATCTGATCATTGATGGCGGATTCTGTGGCTTTGAGGCCACCACGGTTGTCAACATGACCGGTGATGCGCCGGAGGTGACGCGGGTAGGCAAGGGCGACCCGGCACCGTTTCAGTAAGTCCGGTGCGGCGGGCAGGCCGCTCCGGAATCTAGGCGCGGGTGTTGAAGCTGAAGGCGTAGTTCTTTCGCGCGCCCGCCGCTTCCAGTTGCTCGGAACTGACAGTCCGGCGCATGGTGTCGTAGCGGTGCACCAGGTCCTGCAGACCATTGAACTGCTGGTTGTCGCTGACCAGGGTATCCAGTAACGGGTTGTTGACGCCGTAGGCGCGGTTCAGCTTCAGCGCGTTATCCACGAAGTGCAGGGTGGGTTCGTTGACACTCAGGCGGCTGAACGCCTCCTGAAACCCCTTGTTGTTGTTCAGATCCTGTTCGATCTGTGCGCGCTTGGCCTCCGGCAACTTGCCCTCCACCTGCACACTGCCGTTATCGCCCTTGGTCACGTTGATGGCGGTGGCCGGGTGCATCCCGTACTCGGCAAGTTTGTGCCGCAGGGTTTCCCGCACGAAGGCAAGATCCTGCCCCACGCTTTGCTTGTAATCGGTGACCGCCAGCTTCCGTGATTTCAGCGCGGCCAGATCCGGATTCTGTGGCGTGGTGCGGGTGAAACGGTCGTCGGTAGGCGACGACGGCTGTTCCGCAGCCCGCGTTTCCGCGGCCTTGCCGGCGGTTTGCTCTGCGGTGGCAGCCGGGCGTTTCTCCAGCGCACTCTGGAACTGGGTACTGGCCTTGATCAGAGATGTAAGCAGCGACACGGTAACTAACCTCCCATCGTCACTGAAAATCGGTGACAAAAATCGAACGCGTGCAGGTTCATTGTTGAGGACCATTGCACAAACCGGGCCAGACTTTCGTTCCACAACGTTTGAACGTAGAGTTACCGCCTGACCCGACCACCAGAATGACAGGATTCCCATGCCACGCTTTCTCCACACCGCCGATTGGCAGATAGGCCGCTATTACAGCCGTTTCGAAAACGACGATGGGGTAGCGCTGGCCGAGGCACGTTTCACGGCGATAGAGCGACTGGCACGGTTGGCGGTGGATGAGCGGTGCGATGCGGTGCTGGTGGCCGGAGATGTCTTTGATGCCCAGACCGTTTCCGACCGGGCCATTCGCCGGGTGTTCAACGCCATGGCCGGATTCAGTGGGCCGTGGGTGTTGTTACCCGGTAACCACGATGCCGCCCTGGCGGAGAGCGTGTGGACCCGCGCCCGGCGGCTGAATGCGGTTCCGGATAACGCCCATCTGGCTCTCGAGCCGGGTGTTGTAGAGTTGCGCCAGCAGAGTCTTGCCGTCCTCGCCGCCCCCTTGACCCAACGCCACACCCACTCCGATCTGACCGAGGGGTTTGATGAACTGGAGACCGCAGAGGGTCTGGTTCGCGTGGGGCTGGCCCACGGCAGCGTGCAGGGCTTGCTGGCAGAAGGCATTGATTCGGCAAATCCCATTGCTGCCGACCGCGCCGTGCAGGCGCGTCTGGATTATCTGGCGCTGGGGGACTGGCACGGTGTCAAGCAGATCAACAGCCGGACCTGGTACAGCGGCACGCCTGAAGCGGAACGGTTCCGCAACAACGACGCCGGTGTGGCCCTGGTGGTGGAGATTGCCAGCCCGGGGGCAGAGCCGGTGGTGACACGACACGCAACGGGGCAATATGCCTGGGTGCAGTGGAAAGAGCAGATCAGCGTTGCCACCGACCTGGATGAGTTGCTGGCCCGGCTTAGCGAATTGTCAGCACCTGCCGTGGTTGATCTGAAACTGTCCGGGGTGGTGGACCTGGCCGGGGAGCGCCGGTTATTGCAGGCGCTTTCCGTGGCCGAAGCAAAGCACCGCAGCGTTCAGTGTGACCGTAGTGGGCTGTCACTCCAGCCCACGGACGACGATATCGCCGCACTCAACGCTGACGGTTATCTGGGGGAGGTAATTGCAGACCTCCGGGAGTTGCAGGTCAGTGAAGACCAATCACGGGCGCAGACATCCCGCGAGGCGCTGGCGATACTCACCACGGTGTTGATGGAGCGAACCGGCACAACTGAGGAGGCGTCGTCATGAAAATCCAGCGCCTTCGCATTGAACAACTGCGCCAGTTCCGCCAACCCCTGACGCTCGATGATCTCGACCCCGGGCTGAACCTGATTCACGGGCCCAACGAATCGGGCAAAAGCACGCTGGTAAGGGCGATCCGTGCGGCGTTCTTTGAACGCCACCGCTCCAGCAGCGTGGATGACCTGCGCCCCTGGGGCGATTCCTCTGCCGCCCCCACGGTGGAACTGGAGTTTGTCACCGGGGAGCGGTCGTGGCATCTGAAAAAACGTTTTCTGCAGCAGAAACGCTGTGACCTGGAGGTGGGCGGCGAGGCTTTTTCCGGAGAAGAAGCGGAAGACAAGCTCGCAGATCTGCTCGGGTTCCAGTTCGCGTCACGGGGCGCCAGCCAGGACAAGCACTGGGGCATTCCTGGGCTGCTCTGGGTGGAGCAGGGAAGCGGTCAGAACATCCACGATGCCGTCGCCTATGCCGGTGACCACCTGCAATCGGCCCTGAACAGTTTGTTGGGTGAGGTGGCCAGCTCCGGCGGCGACGACGTCATTTTACAGATTCAAAGCCAGCGCGCAGAACTGTTGACCGCCACCGGAAAACCACGGGGTGACTACGCCCGACTGGGTGAGGAACAGCACAGTCTGGCAAGCGAGCTGGAGTCTCTGGAGGAGCGGATCAGTCAGTACCAGGCATTGGTTGACCGGCTGGGGGAACTACGCCAGCGACATCAGCAGAACGAACGGGAGCGGCCGTGGGAGGCCGCCCGCCAGAAGTTTCAGGAAGCGGAGCGCCGCTCTCGCGAGATTGAGCAATGGCAGCAGGAGCAACAGCGTGAGCAACAGGCTCTGCGGGATTGCCAGGAAAATCTCAAGCTACTGCGCCAGCAACAGCAACAGGCGGAAGCAGCGACTAACAAGCTGGAAACCCGGGCACAACATCTGAAAGCCTGTCAGGGTGCGCTGGAGTCCCTCAGGGCCCGGGAGAACCAGACCGCCGAGGCGCAAGCCGCCGCCCAAAAGGCCTATGAAAACGCCCGCAGCCAGGTGCGGGTGGCTAAAGAGCAGGAACAAAGAGCGCGCCTTGAAAATGATCTCCGACAGGTTCAGCAGCAACTCGAGGGGGTTGAGCAAAACCTGACCCAGGCCCGGCATTATCTCACCGAGCTTCAGGCAACCCGCCAGCAGCTGCAGGTTAATCCTATTGACCTCAAGGCCCTTGAAAATTTGCGCGCGCTCCATCGCCAGCTCGAAGAAGAGCGCATTCGGTCACATGCCATTGCCACCCGACTTCATTACCGGCTCGAGGAGGGCGAGACCCTGTCGGTGGGCGGAGAGACAGTCGAGGGGGAGGGCGACCGGCTGCTTCTGGCAGAAACCGCGGTGCTGCTGCCTGGCCTTGGCCAGTTGACCATCACCCCGGGCGGTGATGACCTGGCCAGCGTGCAGCGCCGACTCGAGCGCCTTCAGGAAAATTATGAAAGCCAGCTGCGCAGCCTGAACGTGGCGTCGCCCGAACAAGCGGAGCAGATGGCAGCGGAGCAGGCGCAGCGCACTCAAAACCTCCAGCGACTGGAGGGGTTGCTGGCGTCCCTGGCGCCACGGGGCGTGGAGACGCTGGCGGCCCAGCAGCAGGAACTCGACAATCGTCGGCAACAGCTACAGGCCGAACAACAGGCATTGCCGGAAACCAGCGCCGACGCCGGCACGGTTGCCAGTGCCGAAGCGACCCAGGAGATCGCGGAACAGCGACTGCGCGAGGCTGACCTGCAGTTGCAGGAACACAGCAAGCAACAGTACGCCGCGGTACAGAACCTGGCCAACGCCGAAAAGGAGTGGCAACAGCTGAAGGATGAGCTGGAAAACTCCGGGCGTCAGGCGGAACTCCGTGCGTTGCAGCAGAGCGTGATGGAAACCGGAGAGCGTGAAGCCCGGCTGAATCAGTCGGTCAGCGAGCGCCAGAGCCGGATTGATGACGCCCGCCCGCAACTGATTCAGCAGGACATAGAGCGCTACAGAGCAAGCGCTGAGCAACTGGAAAAGGGCCACCAGAAGGAGGCGCTCGAGCTGACCGGCTTGCAGAGCAAACTGGAAAGCCAGGGTGCGGAAGGCCTGGAGGAGCAGCGTGACGAACTGGCCGCGCGCCTTGAACATGTGCGCCGGCGATACCGGGAACTGCACCAGCGGGCCGAGGCGCTCGACCTGCTGCTGGGACTGCTGCAGGACAAGCGCCAGGCACTGACCCGGCGGCTGCAGGCGCCGCTGCAGAAACACCTGAATCACTACCTGGGAGTGCTGTTCCCCAAAGCCACCCTGGACGTGGACGACAACCTTATTCCCGGCCAACTCACCCGCGCGGTCCCACAGGGCCAGGAGCGGGGCAGCCTGCAGGAGCTGAGCTTCGGCGCCCGCGAGCAGATGGGGCTGATCAGCCGCCTTGCCTACGCGGACCTGCTTCAGGAAGCGGGCCGGCCGACGCTGATCATTCTGGATGACACTCTTGTTCACAGTGACAAACAGCGCCTGGACCAGATGAAACGGGTGCTCTTCGACGCCGCCCGTCGCCACCAGATATTGCTGTTTACCTGCCACCCCGAGAACTGGCGAGACCTTGGCGTTGCGCCAAGGGATCTCCAGACGATAAAAACCGGCAATGAATAAACTTAAAATTTCATAAAAAATTGCCGGATTTTTGTTGCATGAACTACTATTTTGAATGTGTAAGCCATGGATAACAGGTGAGTGGTAAATGCCATTCAACTGCTTTACGTAGACATGGAAGACGCGAAAGGAAGTCAGGCGCACCGGCACCGGTGGTCTGTTCGCGCCGGCCGATGAAAAGGGAGCATTTGCTGTGGTCAAAACAACAATGGTCAGGTTAGTGGCAGTGGGAACCGTATCGGCGTTGGCGGCGTGTGGGGGCGGTGGCAGCAGTGGTAGCAGCGATAATGGCAGTGGCGGTGGCACACCGTCAGTGCCACCAGAGGGGGTCGGGCTGGTGCTGGATCCGGGGCCATTCAGCGAGCGACGGGCGACGGTGGAGACCCAAGCGGACTTCGAAGCAGTCCAGGGCGTGTTTTCCGACGCCGACCAGACCTACCTGGCGATAGACGAAATACGCCAAGAAATCAGGGGCTGGAACGACGTTGTCAGTCAGGATGGCAACACCGTAACCCTCAGCTGTGACAATGCCGGCACCCTTGCCCTGACGCTCAACCAGGAAGCTCCTACGGATGTCACCTGGCAATTCCGCAATTGTCAGTTGGAGGTTCCTTCCCTTAACACCATCGTACTGGATGGCACCTATACCTACGTCAATATCGAATCCGAGAGCGATGGCACTGAAAGGGTTGATGGATTCCAGGAAATCGACCTGACCGGAACCATTGTGGGTTCCGGTGAATCCATTGCCATGCAAGGCGCGGATTTCTGGGAGATTGTAGTGCCGCCTGAAGGTCCGAGAACCGAGACCTACACCACGGAGGCGCTGGAATTCCTCAGGGGTACGGACTACCAGGCGATAGAGACTGCTGAAACGGCACTCAGCACGGTTGGCGGGATTACATCGGTCACCCTGAACGCTCGCCTTATCGGTTCCGCAATTGACGGCTTCGTCGACATTACCACCGAGGAAACCATACAGCGCGTCTCTGGTGGTGGCTGCCCCTCGGTCGGCATAGTGCGGGTTGTGGGGGCTCCGGAGAATTCCGGGGTGGAGATCCGCTATGGTGACAGCATGGTTGCGCCACTTGATCAGGCGACGGTCGCAACTACCACGGTGATTGGCACAACCGATACAGTTGAATACGACGAGACTGAGTGTAGTGAGCTGATTTACTGACGGGGGCTGGCTGGGGGAGACCGTGGTACCCTCAGTAGTACCCGCAAAAACTTGCACTACCTGCTTGATTTGATGCGACGGGGCTTAGCCAGCCCCTCTCCAAGTTGAATCAAGTTGCTGCTACTCGGCAGGCCAGTACACCTTCACCAGCGGCAGTAGCCGCTGTCCTTCAATATCAAACCGCTCGTAGTTCGCTACCACCAGGTCGGCCAGCAGGTCGATGTCGATGAGCGTTACCGGAATGGTCGCCCGTTCGGCTTCGTAGCGGGCTTCCCGGGTAAAACCGCCGGTGCTTATGAACAAGCCTTGGTCCCCCTCACGAAGGGCGCCAATGAAGCTACGGATGGGGTTGGAGCCCATGCTGCCACTTCGGTGCTTCACTTCGGCCTTGATGCGGGGTTGAGTAAGCCCCAGGCCATCGGGAGAAGCCAGTACGTCTACACCACGGTCAGGCCCCCGGGCAGAAACCCGGGTCTGGTAGCCCATGGCGCGGAGCAGGGCCGCGGTGAGTTCTTCCATTTCCTCTGGGGCCAGGCCTTGTATCTTGTCTTTGATAAGTTCATGGCCGCGGGCGACGACCTCTTCTCTCAGTATCTCGAACTCGGCTTCTGCTGTTTGCGTCTCATCCGCGGTGGTCGGTTGTACCACCGGTTTTCCCGCCAGCCGGTCCTGAACTTCGCTGATGACAGAATCCGACAGCGAGAATACCGTCAGAACGGATCCCAGGCTGTTTCTGGTGGCCTGGCTGAATTGGTCTCGGGATACACGGCCCAGCCACTTCACTTTGCGTATGTGCTGGAACTCGCCTACCTGTTCGGGCTCCGGGCGGAATTCATACTGACCCAGGTCTTCGCCAACCAGGTACTCCCGATGCTCCTGGCTGTAGGTGATGAGGGTGTCTCCTTGCGTGATGTCGTCCCGGAACTTGCGAATCATGGCAATGGCGTTGGCCGTGCGCCCTGGCTTCGCGTTGCCGAAGTGCTGTATGTATGCCTCCTTTAGCGCTCCAGGGCTCGGGTAGTTACATAGGTCGCCCAAGCTGTTCCAGCCAATGGCTACGCAGTCGTTGTCTTTGAAGTCGTCAAAGTACCGGCCGCCGTTGCCGGCGCGAATCATCCAGCCGTTTTTCATGGGTTCTCCATTCTTCCGGAATTACTGCTTGCATGCCGAGCTGTTATGGTTTTAACCTTCCGGCTAACACGACCCCTGCCTCTTGGCCCCGACAGGAGCTTACGCGGGGGTTCTTATATCTGCCTGCCCGACAGAACCGCTGTGACCTTGTATACGAAGTAGCCGAATGGCCATTGAAATTAGCCTGAGGTGGCACTATAGTTCAGCACAGCTCATCTACCAGCCCTCGGGCGTAAGTGTGGAAGGAGTTACGGCCCCGTCCTCTTTGAGGGCGCGGCCAGCCTTATTTCCTACCTGTGTTTCGTTTCCAGCGTTTTGTGTACTTGTCCCGTTGGTGTTGGCGTTCGATGTAGAAGGCCGTCCAGGGGAGTGTGTAGGTGGCGCGCTCAGCTAAAACGACGAGATAGCCTTCCGCCTCAAACCACAGATGAATCCGGTTTTCATTGCCTCGTTTCTCTGACCACACTTTCAGGGCGGGGTCATTCTCGTTTTCGATAACGGGACGCGGCCAACGGATTCGTTCACACCGTCTGAAATCCGGTGTTCTTTCAGATTCCACGCTGCCTTCGCTGGTCATGTGCCAGAAGGTTGCCTCCTTCCCGTCTACAACCGGGTGCCGTTTTAATGCCAAACGCTGTCCCCGGAAGAGTGGCTTGGAGTCCACAAAATCCCGACAGAAGATTTGATAAATCGCACCAAGGTACTGTTCCCAGTCACCGCTATAGTCGGAAAATAGCTCCAGTCCGGGTAGCCACTCGGGTGCTCCATCCATGGTCAAATCCTGCTGTTCCAAATCAAAAGATTGAACTTGAGCTCTCGCATCATGGTGTTGAGTGTCAGGCGATAACCACTGCGCTGCCTGATTCTTGCGATTAGAGCCTCTTTGGCACTGTTTCCGGATAATTCGCGGTGTAGGTAGGAAAGGGCCCCTATCAGCAAGTCCGCTATCTGCAGGTGTTCGACTTCATGGGAGTGGACTCGTTTTACGTCTGCAATCATTCTGCGCGAGAAGTCGTAAGCGTTGGTGCATAGAGTGTCCTGAAGTTTTTCGACCTTCTCATGGCCCAGGGTATCTTTGATGTCAATGTAGACGTAGTAGCGCGAATCCGGGTCAAAGATGGTTTTCAGCATGGTGAAATACATCTTGTAGTACCACTCGTCGTGGTCCTGCTGGTGCCTTTCATGGTCGAGCACACTTTTGTCCGGGACGACCAAGCCGCGGAAATGGAGGTCGTCATCGTCGAAAAAGTAATCAACGATGTCCTGATAGAAGGCCAGCTTTGATGGGCTCACCTTGGTCCATTTGATTTCAAAATCCCGTTCGAGGCCGTTCTTCTGTTTGATTTCGCGAATCCGCTCGGCGATTTCCAGCCGCTTTTCTTTCGGGCACCAGACCGCACCCAGTACCATCGCCTTCTGGCCGTCATTTTCCAGATGGCAGGATTCATCGCAGTACACGTTGTATTCGGTAGTCATGCTGAAAGTCCTTTTTCAACAACAGCCTCAGCCAGCTGACAGCGCGTTTCGCTGGCTTGGTTCAACCGCTCTTTGAGCTGGTCGCTGAGAGCCATCAGTTCCTGCACTCTCTTTCTGATCCGCACTTGTTCTTTAAATGGCGGAATGGGAAATTGGCAGTTGGCGAATTCTTCGAATTTGAGGCTCTCGACGGTCGTGCCGGTCTTGGTCAGGTTGTGAAGTATGAATTGCTCAAATCCCAGCATCATCAATTGAATATAAGGGGAAAGTTCCGGTAGGTGCGGTGTTAGTACCTTTAGGTCTTGGTTTACCGTACAGGGAATAGTGGAAACTGCGGTAGGAAACATGCGGCGGAGTATTCCACTTCTTACAACGAAGAGGACGGCGTTTTCAGGGAAAAGTTCAAGGCCCTCGTCTACAGCGAGTTGGGTAACTTTGTCTTCTGAACCTTCAACCTTTTGTGTTTTCATGTCCTTGGGCGTAACCCATGGAATATGGCCACCCCAGAATTGTGACTTTGATTTGCTTGGTGTCTTGCCACCTGAAAATCTTCCGAGTTGGGAAAGAGGCGCCAGCGCCCACCCTGAGGGTAAGCTTTGCTGCGCTGATTGGTTCGTCCCAAATTTCGTAGGGCGTTTCCGCCTAAATTTGCCAGATGTTCTTAGCCGGTCCTCTTCCATCGCAACTTTTTTTAGAAGTTCTGTTGCCGACTCATCTTCCGCATCCTGCTCCACTAAGCGCCCCATTACTGCCAGCTGAAGTATTGTCTGCTTGAGCTTGTCGATGCTCTGTTCGGTCGTGAACAGGGTGTCGAAGTGGGCGGCAAGGCGGGCCCAGTTTTCGGCCAGTTCGGTGGCGTTTTCGGATTGGGTGAGGGTGCCGAGCAGGGTGTCCACTAGCGTTTCGTGGGCTTCGAGCTGGTCGCTGGTTTGCTGTTCCAGCCGGTCGCAAAGAGCCATCAGTTCATCGACTTTTTGGACGATGCGGTTTTGTTCTTCCTCGGGAGGAATAGCGATCGGCATTGCCGCTAGCTTGCCAAGGTAAATTCCTTTCTGAGCAGTTCCTTTGCCGTGAGTATCGTAGTAACTGAGGCAATGAGGAGCAATTAGTTGGTATGCCAAAAACTCGGAATTAATAGGAGTTTCAATTACAGCAACGCTACGTTGCAGTGCAAAGTAAGGTGCGTCCTTTGGAACGACTGCAGCACGACCTAACGATGCCACAATTGTGAGGAGCACGTCGCCAGCTCGAGCTCCGGTTCTTGCATCTTCTTTTTCGAAAGCTTCACTCGTCAAGTAACGAGATGGGCGCTCAAAATCGATCACTCCAAAATTTACGTTTTGGCTGCTCAGCATTGGTATCCCGCTGCCGGCATCCTTTGGTGGATTATGAGATCCATCTGTTAACTTAAACGCGATTTCACCCAACTGACACCAACTCCAATTGGCTGGCAAAGCCGGGAGGTTGTTTGTACTGAGAGCGGCAACGGGTTTCCTCCGTTTTTTTAACAACTTTTTTTCTTCAAGACTTGCCCTTTCTTCTTTCAAGCGAGCTAGAAATGACTCGGCAGACTCTGACTCCAGGTTTTGCTCTATGAGCTTGCCTCTAGCTGCCAGCTCCAGAATCAGCTCTCGAAGCTTCTTAACCCCAGTAAGCTCAAACTTACCGTTGCTGCCACGGCCACTGCTGGATTTCTTCGTGACGGCCCCGGTCCACAAATCCAGATGCTTGGTAATCAACTCCCGCGCACTCACGCAGCACCTCCGTCGGTTTTCCCACTGATGTTGTGAGAAAGCGCATCGGCCAGGATGTCCCGCAGCTGGTGGCGGATTTCCTGAATTTCGGCCTGCTGCTGTTCGTACCTGGCCAGCAGTTCGTCCGGATCGTGATTAATCTCCTCGCCTTGCCAGGGGTTCTTGATGTCCAGGTTGTAGTTGCGGGCTTTGATGTCGTCGATGGAAACCTTCCAGGCCTGCTCGGTTTCCTCGCGGCTGGCGAAGCCGTCTGCCTCTGAGCCCCACCAGTCGATTTCGGTCTGGAACTCCGAGAACTTCATGGGTTTGGTTTTGCTGTAGCTCTTGTAGCCTTCCGGGTAGGGGTGTTCGTAGTACCATACGGCCTCTGTGGGCTTGCCCTTGGTGAAGAACAGCAGGTTGGTCTTGATGCCGGTGTAGGGGTTAAACACGCCGTTGGGCAGGCGCACGATGGTGTGCAGGTTGCACTCTTCCAGCAGCTTTTCCTTGAGCCGGGTTTTCATGCCCTCGCCGAACAGGAAGCCGTCTGGCAGCACCACGGCGGCGCGGCCACCGTCCCGCAGCAGGTGGATGAACAGGGTCATGAACAGGTCGGCGGTTTCTCGGGTGCGGAAGGCGCTGGGAAAGTTGGTTTCGATGCCGTCCTCTTCCATGCCGCCGAAGGGCGGGTTGGCTACGATAACGTCCACCCGTTCTTTCGGGCCCCAGCTGATGAGCGGGCGGGCCAGGGTGTTGTCGTGCTTTATCTGGTCCGGCACTTCGACACCGTGCAGAATCAGGTTGGTGGTGGCCAGCAGGTGCGGCAGGGGCTTTTTCTCAACGCCGTGGATGCTCTTCTGCAGGGTTTGTTCGTCCTGCGGGGTGCTGACGTAGTGCTTGCGCTTGTGTTCGATGGTGCAGGTGAGAAAGCCGCCGGTGCCGCAGGCCGGGTCCATTACTTTCTCGTCCAGCTTCGGGTCTACCCGGTTGACCATGAATTCGGTCACCGCCCTCGGGGTGTAAAACTCACCGGCGTTGCCGGCGCTTTGCAAGTCTTTGAGGATTTGCTCGTACATATCGCCCAGCTCGTGGCGCTCGGCGGATTTGTTGAAGTTGATGCCGTCCTGCAGCTTGTTGATAACCTGGCGCATGAGCTGGCCGGACTTCATGTAGTTGTAGGCATCCTCGAACACGTTGCGGATGACCACGCCCCGGTAGTCGTCACCGGCCGGCTCCAGGTTCTGCAGGCCCGGGAACAGGGTGTTGTCGATGAAGTCTTTGAGCTCGTCGCCGGTCATACCTTCGGGGTCGGCGGCCCAGTTGCGCCAGCGCAGCTGCTCCGGAATCGGCGATTTGTAGTCGTCGTAGAACAGCTCCCACTCCTGCTCGCGGTCGTCGAAGATTTTCAGGAACAGCATCCAGACCAGCTGGCCGATACGCTGGGCGTCGCCGTCTACGCCAACGTCTTTGCGCATGATGTCCTGAATGGATTTGATGGTGGTGCTGATAGACATAGGTGTTCAGTTCCTAGGTGTTCGGAATGGTGTTAAACGGTTCGTTCGGGTCAGGACGTTTGCCGGTACAGCTCGTCTTCCAGGTCTTTCACCGCGTCGGTGTAGCCGGGTTTGCCGCCAAAGGCCTGTAACAGCTCCATGGGCGCACCGAGCTGGCTGAAGGGGGCGATGGTGAGCACCTTCACGTCCTCGATGGGCTCGATGCCGTCATCGGTGTACTTGTCCAGCAGGGCGTCCAGAACCTCTTTGCTGGCGCCTTCGTATTTGCTGAAGTAATCCTGTTTGCGCACCTGCTCGGCCCGCTCCTTGCGGCTCAGGGGTGGCTGGTCGTAGACGATGTGGCAGATGACATCGAACGGGTCGGGTTCAGCCCCCAGTTTCTTGCTGACATCCTTGATGAGGTCGTCCCACATCACACCTTGTTCGGCCAGTTCTTCGATGATGGCCTGTTTGCGCTCGGCTTCGTTCCAGCCTTTGAGGAAGTCGGTGAGGGTGGCGTACTGCTCTTTCACTTTCTTGCGGGTGAAGTCTTTCAGGCTTTCGGTGATGAGCTTGCCGTCTGGCCCCAGGTACTGGACGCGTTCGGCGATGACGGTTACTTCAACATTGTCCACTACGTAACGGGTTCGGCCGCCACCTGTTCCGCCGCCTTCGCCCGGGCCACCGGTATCTACGCCTTTTGGGTCGTCGGTGTCCCAGCCAGCGTCCGGGTCTGGTTCATAGCCTTCCGGTTCCTCACCGCATCCGTGCTCAGGCTCGGGGGTTTCCGGCGCCTCTTCGTCATCCGGATTCACGGGATCTCCGGCTCCGGGGACATAGACCTTCACCGGGTCGCCGTCGAACGCTGGGTCTGCGAACAGCTCGGTAGCCTTCTTGAAGTCCAGAATGGTGAACCAGTGCTTGTTGTAGTCGTCGTTGATGCGGGTGCCACGGCCGATGATTTGCTTGAACTCGGTCATGGACTGGATGCGCTGGTCCAGCACGATGAGCTTACAGGTCTGGGCGTCTACACCGGTTGTCATCAGTTTGCTGGTGGTGGCAATGACCGGGTAACGCTCTTCCGGGTTGATGAAGTTGTCCAGCTCGGCCTTGCCTTCCTGCTCATCGCCGGTGATGCGCATGATGTACTTTCGGTTCTCTTTCACTCGCTCCGGGTTCAGGTTCACGAGGGCCTGGCGCATGCGTTCGGCGTGGTCGATGTCTTCGCAGAACACGATGGTTTTCTGGTACGGGTCAGTCTGTTCCAGAAACTCCGTGACTTTCTGTGCCACGACTTGAGTCCGTTTTTCGAGCACCAGGGTGCGGTCGAAGTCTTTCTGGTTGTATATGCGGTCGTCGATGAGCTCGCCGTGCTTGTCGGTCTGGCCCTTGCTGGGGCGCCAGCCTTGCAGGTCGCGGTCGAGGTCGATACGAACAACTTTGTACGGAGCCAGGAAGCCGTCTTCGATGCCTTGCTTCAGTGAGTAGGTGTAAACCGGCTCGCCGAAGTAGTCGATGTTAGAGACTTCCTTTGTTTCCTTGGGCGTTGCGGTAAGGCCGACGTGGGTCGCAGCAGAGAAGTATTCCAGAATCTGGCGCCATGCCGAATCTACAGAAGCGCTGCCCCGGTGACACTCGTCGATAACGACCAGGTCGAAAAAATCCGGTGAGAATTGCTTGTAGATGTTCTGCTCGTCCTCGCTGCCGGTGACGGCCTGATACAGCGAGAGGTAAATCTCGTAGGATTTGTCTACCGTCCGGTTGGTGACCTTGGTCATGGCCTGGCCGAAAGGTTTGAAGTCGTTGTTTTTGGTCTGGTCGACCAGAATGTTGCGGTCGGCCAGGAACAGGATGCGTTTCTTCTGCTTGGACTTCCACAGCCGCCAGATTATCTGGAAGGCGGTGAAGGTCTTGCCCGTGCCGGTGGCCATTACCAGCAGAATGCGGTTCTGCCCGCGGGCCACGGCCTCTACGGTGCGGTTGATGGCGACTGTCTGGTAATAGCGGGGTGTTCGGCCGCTGCCGTCATCGTAGTAGGGCTGTTCGACGGTTTGCCGGGCAGTGGTCTGGTGAATACCTTTGTGTTTGCAGTAGAGCTCCCAAAGGGTTTCCGGGGAGGGGAATTCGTCCAGGCTCAGGGTAGTCTCGGTTTGGCCGAAGAGCCCGGTTCGGTCGTGGAACAGGAAGCCGTCGCCGTTGCTGCTGAACACGAAGGGAGCGTCCAACGCATCGCTATAGGCTAGAGCTTGCTGCATGCCATCGCCCAGGCTGTGGCTGTTGTCCTTGGCTTCGATAATGGCAATGGGCATGTTCTTCTTATAGCTGAGAACATAATCGGCCCGGCGACGTTTGCCACGGGTGTGCAGCCTGCCACGCACGATGATGCGGCCTGCGGTGAATGAGACTTCTTCTCGCACCTGGCTGTGCATGTCCCAGCCTGCATTCTGCAGGGCAGGGTTGATGTACTTGGTGCAGATGTCCCGCTCTGTGAGCTTTTTCTTATCCATGCGCTCGCCGCCGTTACTTCGGTTTTGCAACTAACTGAGTTGAGGTGTTTTTATGGGTTCAGGGTAGCTGAAATTGCCAAGTTTCAGAAGGTTCGGTGGGATTTCGAGCGGCAAAGCACCGGAATAAACTTATCGTTTACTATTGTTTTCGTAGCCACGCTGATGGAGTGGTGCCGTGAATAGCGTCTGATGATCCAGTGTTCGTGTTCGCGTGCTCCGATATCGTGGTAAGCCTCCAGAAAAAAGGATGATTAGTTCGTCTGTATTTCCACCTGCCTGCGTCGAATTTGCTTACAGTTTTAAGCGAAAAGTTTTAGCGAAAACTATCTTCTTGTTGTAATACATAGGCTTAAAAAACTGGAAGGTAATTTGCTTGAACCAGGAAAAACGGAAAAATAGGTGGCAAATATGAGACTATTATTACTGATTGTATTATCGAGCATCGCTCACGCGGCGCACGCCATTCCGGTTTCCTATGTCTTCGGCGGCCACGTCACCCAAGTCTCGGATGCAACCGATAACCCTGAATTTCAGGGTGTAGATGAGGATGGGGCGCAGCTAAAAGATTGGCTAGAGGTGGGTGACAGGTATCGTGGCCGTATGACTTTTGATACCGATACCATAGCCTATGACGAAAACTGCAACGTTGGCACAATTTGTGGTGGCGTTACTTATTTCAAAATTAATCTTGGTGAAAGAGTTTTTTCTCATTATTTCGACGCCAGTAGCATTTCCTTTATGCAATTAAGTTCAGTCACGGATACAAAATTCACGAGTTGGTTTCACGCCTTGGGGACGTTTGACTCGTTCAACTTCGACCATGGCGATATCCGTGGCCTAGACTCTGCGTACTGGGAAGGATTTTCGGGAACAGCGAATTATTTTGTCCGAGTACCCGAGCCTACACCAATTACTTTGATCCTTTTGGCTTTCATTCCTCTTGTTTTCAGACAGTTATTAAAGCGTAAGCCTAAAGCTTCTACTATTCCCGTTGCTTCAGCAAGGTAGCCCCCTGTGTGTATAGAAGCCATAGTCGCCTGTTCATGGGGCTAGGTCTAGAATCCGGCCCTCGCCGGCGGGGACCATGGCTTTAGGAGCGCCCATGATTGGCATTCACAGATTTCATGTAACCGGTGTGGCAGTGCTTGAGTTCGGTCAGGAGCAAGGCTTTCGATTTTTCTGAGAGATCCCGGATCCCTTCCAGGTGGTCAACCAGTTTAAGCGCTGCGACTATAGGCTGCCTGAAGATTAAAAACGGTAGTCGCTATGTTTATTAGGCAGGTGTGCAGTATGTATTACCGGTGTTTCCGAATTCTGCAATGCGGGGCTAATGGGGATTTTTCGGGGCGGAGTAGACGCTGAATTGGTACCCCCGGCAGGACTCGAGCAAGACAGTAAAGTATTGATTAAATAGAATAAAAATAATCGGATTAAGAAATATACCCCTAAAAATACCCCCAAATTCGTGATATTTCTCGCAGCAGAGGCGTGACGTCAGAAGCGTCCCTTGCCTGCATTTATTAGAGCTGCGTAAATTGTAGAGAGCTTAACGGCCACCAGCACTTTCTGAGCTCTGTGGAATTCAATGAAAATGCCGATCAGCTTACCTTGGCACCAACTGTCGGCACGAATGCTAGCAAAATCTAACCCCTTAATTGAAAAAAGACCACCTCCACTGACTCCTATCGGCGACCAGGAGTTGACTTTGTTACCTTCCTCGTCTTTAGAATACTTACCACAGAAATCTAGGAGTAAATGGCTCGTAGCGCTTGCACCAACGGCGGAGAAAAGGTCGGCCTCGTGCTTGAGGAACGACGAATAGATAAAGGGGACCTCTTTTACAGTTTTTGCGTTCCGATCAAACTTTTTGTTTTTCGAGTTGGGATAGCCCAACGCTAGACAGAATTTTTGTGGCTCTCTTTGGGAATGAGTAAGACATTCTTTCTCATCGATGTAATCCAAATGCCCAAGCGATGCTTCGAAATCCTCGCTCACTTTGTGTACTGCAAAATCCAGTTTGTCGTTACCTCTATGGCCACTTGGAGGCTCAGTAACAAGGAAATCACCCACTATTTCAACCAAATTTTTCTCGCCACTTACATAAAGCGTTGTCTGTTCATTGTTGTCAATTACGTGCGCAGCAGTAACTACGTATTTTGTTCCCCCGAACTCCACTAAAACACAACTACCGATATGTTCCGGTTCGCCATGCTTTGTACTTCCGAATATAGGCCTCACGGAGCGAAGAAATTTTCGTGCAAGCTGATCAGAGCACGTATTCATTCGTTCTCTAGCAATATCTCTTAAAGTGACGACCTGAACCATTCATCTACCTTTTGCTCTTACTGAATTAGCTTACCCTATTAACGATAGTTTGCTAATTAATTCATTACGCATTGAAGTGCGCTCACAGCCCAGCTTGGAGATCTTGCAGCATATCTCGCTCAAAGCGGGACAAAAAGGTTAGTTGGCTCGGTTCGAGCTTACGCACTTGATCAAGAGCCTCGTCCAAGTCATCACTTAAGCTGAGAGCCTTCGTTAGCTTTTCACCTATCTGAATAGGTAGCCCGTACTCTTCCATTGCCACTACTGAGGGATTTCTGAATAGGCACTCAAGTTGGTGGGCGAAATAGCTGTAATCGCCGCTATGTGAAAATCGAGCGGTGAACACATGATCTTGGATAGTTGAGAGTGCCATTAAAAGCCTGGGGAGTTCGAATCCAGCCCAGTTTCTATCAAAAGAAAATATCCGTTCCACTGCCTCATTCGCACTCTTGGCAGCATATTGGCCTGGTATGAGTTCGTTTTCTACTCGTTCACGAATGCTTTTTCCCTTCATTAGGTCCCAAGCTTTAAACGTTAGCTGTGGGCCGGAAAATACACCGCTTTTGCCTCGACCTGATGTTAAAAACTGCCAAATTAGTCTACACGCAGTATCAAGTTCTTTATATGCTGGACGACCACTCCATATGAGATCCTTGGTTTTCTCGGGACTGAGTGACCATAAATGCTCAGCTAGCGTTATTTGATCGGCTGGGTCTATAGAGCTATTAATCTTTAAGAGGTCGATTGGTAGGACGCTTTGATCAAGATATCCAGCAATCCGGTTTTTCGACTTAGTGTTTAGGTCGACTTCGTCCATTTGTATTAAAAGACTCTCCGGGACGTTGTCACCTTGAGTAAAAACAGGGAAATCAACTAGGGGCAGCTCCTCCTGAGGGGGTTGGTTAAACAAATATACATTACCTATAAAGTGCTGAAACATTCGTCCTGATCGCCCACGAATGTTGTTAAAAGTAAAAAAGTTATACGGTTGGTTACCGATATTACGGTCGACCACGATAACATTTTTTGCTGAAGTGTTTACGCCCTCAATTAGTGTAGACGTGCAGACCAAGAATTTTATGTGACCTTCATTAAATTCTCTAACAATATATTGCCCTAAGGACCTAGGCAATCTTCCATGGTGCAAGCCAATACCGAACTTGAGAGCTCGCTGAAAAATCCATTCGGGGTGGAAGTGATTAGATAGCCACTCATATTCGTCATCGAAACTTTTTTCCGACGCACTGATACCGGAGTCAACTAAGCTCTCGACAATTTCATTAGCTCGCTTTGGCGATTGACAATAGATAAGCGTCTGGCCGGAGATATCTTCGGCTAGCTTCTTAAGCCGTTCAGTATCATCTCCCTCGCCGTCGACTGTGTGTAACTCTGTTACTACGGTCGAAAAGTCGGTGTGAATAAAGGTGCAATTGAAGCGTGTTTCTACGCCCGTTGGTATCTGTCTGATAGAGGGGCCAAGCAAGTAAAATTGGCCACCTCCTTTGAATAATCGATAGAAGGCTTGATTTAAGGCCACTGTCCTTGTGTCGTCTTCTTCAAGGTTATCTATCTTGTAGAATTCATCTATGACAAAAAAGTCTATTTGCGGGAGATCGGGGTAAGCTATTAACCTTTCAGCGGTGAAAACAAAAATATTCGACTCTGACGATCTTTGTGTAACTTGAGTAACTATTTTTTGTTCGTAATTTGCTTCAGCTAAGCGGCGGCGAGTTTCATCGATTAGTGCTATTGTCGGAACGACTACAGCAATATTTTTGTGTCGTCCGGTTGATATAATTGCATCTAAAATGCGGCTTTTTCCAAAACTGGTTGGCGCGCTTAGAATTACATTCTCGCCGACATCTAATCGTCGAAAGACCTCCGCTTGCACTCGGTTGAAGACAATTTCGGATTGGTCTGTTGGTCTGTGAAGTTCATATGCGATTAGATCACGTATATTGAGATTTTCTCGAGTCAAATATGGAAATAGGCCTACTTGCCGCGTGAAAGCGTCTAAGATATGCCGAAATTCACCAAAGGCATCTTTTTTGTCAAGTGCTCGAAGAACCAACTCTCGAGCTACAGTTTCTTCTGCGTCATTATTGATGTATGCGCTTATTTCATGAAGGAGTTCGAACCCACTCGATTGAATGTGATTCCGGTTCGAGAGTGCTTCTACGATTTCGTCGTAATTCATAAGTTTTTCCAAGCTTCCAGCTTTTGATGCAGGCAAGTAACGAGTGACTGCTTGTCACCAAGTGGCATGAGGAAGAGCTCAATGCTTACGTTTGGCAGTGTTTGCTTTGCAAATTTTTCGTAGTGATGGCGAACTTCCGCCTCAAATTGCGCACAATACTCGGAGGAACACGCTTCATATTCTCCAACGCATTTACTGTCGTAGGTGAGGAGTACTGGGATAACCGCTTTTGAGAAAACTTCATCGAGCGAAGTATTTGGAGAGAGCAACGATTTTAACTCTTGAGAATGAGGCCACTCGTCATCGATCTTGCCAGTAATCAATAAAAATTCGTCTTTTAAATAATTGCTCTGTGTGTGGTCGTGTAATTCCTGAACGACATCATTGATCGCTTGGTTTATGTCTTTATAGAATTTTACCTCGCCTAGCCAGAGCTCTAACCCTTCCTCTCCAGGAACCACATGCACTGCATCAAATCCTTTGACGGTGTCATTTCGGGCTGTCTTGTAATAAATTTTGCTTATTGCGGGGAGAGACCCGAAAACTTGACGTACTGCGGCATGGAGAAATAGTTCGCCGAACTCCCCACGTTTTTGAAATTTTTCAGTTGCGTATACGTTTGCAGCTGCATGGCGCATCAGCCGAACGATATTGGATGAATCCATTCCTTCTAGCTCTTTGTGTGTCAGAGCAAACTCTGGCAACCACTCCATTGCATGGTCAGCAAGCTGCTCTGTCCGCCACTCTCCAAGTTCGTAACCTACGCAAAGCCCAAGTAGTCCTGGAGAAACTGCAGCGTCGTGTACCCTGACTTTGAGAAATGGTTCAGGTGTTTTCATGCTTTACTCGGTGATGGGGAAGAAACGAAAAGTAGATTTAACATGTTGATCCTAGGTTAGAATTTCTTCTCCGTCCATTCCTGGAACCCAATCCGTTCGGAGTCGGACAGTAAATGAACAGAACTCACCCTCGTTAGATCTTTCATTCCACTCGGTCTCAAACCTATATCACCTCTGTGAACCAAGGCACCAACGGTGCCTTCTCTCCCAATTCACAGAGGTAATTCCCATGTCCGAACAATGCCCCAGATGCCTGTCCACCCGGATCGGCAAGAACAACTACGGCAAGAAGGCGGCTGGTGTGGTCGGCGCTGCCGCTGGCGTTTATGGCGGCTACGCCTCCGCAATTGCAGGTGCTCGCACCGGTGCTGTCGTCGGAGCGATGGCTGGCCCGGTGAGTGGTATCGGTGGTGCGGTGATCGGCGGTTTGCTGGGCGGTGTCACCGGTGTCTCCGCTGGCATCATCCTGGGCGATGTGCTGGATGAAGTCGTGCTCGATAACTACCGCTGCCTGGAGTGCGGTCACTCGTTCAGCATCGAACCTGACCCGGAAGACGAAGACTCCAGTAATCCTCCCTCCCAATTCCCAAAGGAGTAACCTCATGGCCCATCTGATCGAGCAAATGGCCTACGTTGGCCAAACCCCTTGGCATGGCCTGGGGAATGAACTGACCTCCAATCAACCGCTGGAAGTCTGGGCGAGGCAAGCGGGACTGGATTGGCAGATCGAAGAGAGCGCCGTCCGGTTTGTCACCAACTCCGGTGGCACCCTGGGTGAGATCCTGTCCTACCCGGATTCGAAGGTGCTGTATCGCTCGGATACCAAAGCGCCGCTATCGGTCGTCGGTAATCGCTTTAAGGTAGTTCAGCCGGAAGAAATACTGGAGTTCTACCGGGATCTCACCGAGGTTTCCGGTTTCGAACTGGAAACGGCTGGCGTACTGAAAGGCGGCCGAAAAATGTGGGCGTTGGCCCGCACCGGTCAATCCGGCGTGCTGAAGGGCAACGACCAAACCAATGCCTATGTCCTGCTGGCAACGGCTTGTGACGGCACGATGGCTACGACGGCTCAATTCACCAGCATTCGGGTGGTGTGTAACAACACCCTAGCTGTTGCTTTGAAGGATTCCACGGCAAACGCAGTGAAGGTGAAGCACAACACGGCGTTCGATGCGGACCTGGTGAAGAAACAGCTTGGCATCTCCGTCTCCGCCTGGGATGACTTCATGTATCGCCTGAAAATCCTGAGCGAGCGGAGGGTGAGAACGACCGAAGCCAGAAATTACTTCCTGAAGGTGTTCACGGACGATTCCGGTACCGGCGTTGGCAAAACCAACGAACGCTCCATGGCCAAAGCCCTTTCTCTGTACGAGGGTGAGGGCATGGGTGCCTCGCTGGCTTCGTCTGAGGGAACGGCTTACGGATTGTTGAACGCGGTAACCGAGTTCATTGACCATCAACGCCGTGCGAAAAGCGTTGATCACCGGCTTGATTCAGCCTGGTTCGGTAACGGTGCCGCCATTAAGAACCGCGCCCTCGAACAGGCCGTGTCACTTGTGGCCTGAAGCACTTCTCACAACCCTAAAACCGCCATAAAGCCCACCGGAGCCTCGTGCTCTGGTGGGCTTTTTTATGTCTGGAGGAAAACACCATGGGCATGAGCGCAAACGTCATTTCGAAGCAACGGCCAGCGCTGCGACTGGTTTCAACCAAGGGTCTCAGCCGCGACGAATGGCTGAAAGTCCGCAAACAAGGCATTGGAAGTAGTGATGCCGCTGCGGCAGTGGGCCTGAACCCTTACCAGTCGCAGTTGGAGCTGTGGATGGTCAAAACCGGTCGCGATGCCGGCCTGCCTAAACCCAATTCGGACGATCCGGCATCCCCTGTCTACTGGGGCCATATCCTGGAACCGATTGTGGCTGAGCAGTACCGCCAGCAAACGGGACGTAAGGTTCGCCGTGTAAACGCCGTCTTGCAACACCCTGATCCGGACAAGCAATGGATGTTGGCCAACCTGGATTACTCCGTGGTGGCTGAGGATGAGGTTCAGATCCTCGAATGCAAAACAGCGGGCGAGTTTGGTTCGCGACTCTGGAAAGAGGGTGTGCCGGACTACATCCAGTGCCAGGTACAGCACCAATTGGCCGTAACCGGCAAGCAAGCTGCGGATGTGTGCGTGTTGTTGTGTGGCCAGGAGCTGAAAATCTACCGAATCGAACGAAATGAGGAGCTCATTGAGGCCCTTTATGTCCTGGAACGCCAGTTCTGGGATTTCGTGGAGACGGACACACCGCCACCGGTAGACGGCAGCGATTCCGCTGAGCGGGCGTTACGCCATCTCTACCCCGTGGACAAGGGCGAAACCCTGGACTTCAGCCAAAGCAAGGATCTATCGGCGGCCTTCAATGAGCTGCTTGCTATCCGCTCGGAGCTGGAAGCGCTGAAGCAGACGGAATCCCACCTGAAGCAAAGAATTCAGCGCCAAATGGGTCACGCATCCAAAGCCACATTCCCCGGTGGCAGTGTGAGTTGGAAACGGAGTAAGGATTCCGTTGGGCTGAACGTGAAGCAGCTACTGAAAGACCAGCCGGAGTTGCTGGAGCAATACCCCCTCACCAAGCCGGGTAGCCGGCGATTCCTCATCCACGCCTAATGTCCCATGGCCACGCGGGTAGCGCGTACCCCTTGGCCTTTTTCAGGAGAAGCATCATGATTAAAGGGTTAGCCATCACACCCCCAGTGCTGGGGCGAATTAGCATCGGCCGGGTAATCGAGAAAAACGGCATCCGGCTACCGCAGAAAGACGATCAATTCACCATCACCTCCCAGATCCAGGAAAAAGGCGGCTGGGTACTGCACCCCCTGGACGAAGAGCTGAGAAAGGACGCTCCCACTAGCAAGCTGCGAACCATTCCGGTACGCATGCTGTTCAACGAGGCAGATCTCAACCTGCGCGCTGAATACACCATGTTTGACCGTAAGAGCGGACGTCCCATGTGTGTGGGTGACGGTCATACCTGCAAGCGCCTGACGCAATCCGGTGTACAGTCATTGCCTTGCCCAGGGCCAACGCTGTGCGAGTTCGGCAAAGGTGGTCTGTGCAAGCCCTATGGGCGACTGAATGTGAAGATCGGTGACGACGATGATCTCGGCACCTTTATCTTCCGCACAACGGGTTACAACAGCATCCGGACGCTGGCGGCCAGACTGAGCTACTACCAGGCAGTTTCTGGGGGTTTATTGGCATACATGCCGCTGGAACTGAAGTTGCGGGGTAAAAGCACTACACAGAGTCGGCGAGCGCCAATTTATTACGTGGACTTGGTGATCAAAGAAGAGCTATCACTGAAGGAAGCGGTGTCGGAGGCGAAGGAAAAGGCCGCGCAGGTGGCAGAGGAGGGCATTGATCAGTCGGCGCTGGATGCTGCGGCTGCCAAGGGATTTGGAAACGCGTTATTTGAGTATGATGAGGATGAAATAACTGAAGTTTTGGAGGAGTTTTACCCTCTCTCGTCACATGGAAGTACGACAGAAAGTGCGGTGACAGCCTCTAAACTCATGAAAGGTTTGGAGTCTCAGCACTCGGTAGCAGGATAGAGAGCGACGAGTGGCCCGTTGGGGCCACTCGTCGGAGTACTGGTGAATTTATTTTTTGTTTCAAATAGTGAGAGCCCAGAGATCAAGCTGGATACCGTGGTGTTTACCGTAAATAAGTAGATTGCGGTGGTAGTTTGACCATGTGTGAATTCAAATGCGGTGAGGTTGTCCACCATTTGAGAGGATGGTTACATTTTCAGTACATGTCAGCGTAAACTGGGTATCAGACTGATCGGAAACGACTTTGAAAGCAATACAAGGAGGACGCAGTCTGTGCCTGATGTGGATGAAACAACTATCGAGTGGCTCCATGGTCAGCAAGACTGGCTACAGCAAGCAACCGAGACACTGCTAACTGATGGATGTCTATCCGACGCGAAGCTCGACGAGTTGGTTGCTTATCTAAAAACCTCTGAGGGACAGGAGGTTACGAACCACCGCCAATTCGATGGCCTGACCACTCATGCAGCCGCTACCGGGGAGTTGCGACTCACTGAGATTGGCGACATTAGCGGAATTGAAAATCTGGCACCCAGGCAGCCTCTGAACTTCGGTAAGGGGAACCTTTGTGTGATCTATGGGCATAACGGGTCAGGCAAATCCGGTTACACGCGCCTGCTAACGAAAGTTTGCGGAAAACCACAGGCAAAAGACCTTAAGCCCAATGTGTTTGAAGCGCCGCCTGCTGAGCGCCATTGTAAGGTTAGCTATTCTGAAAGCGGGATAGCAAGCGCTCTGGATTGGCCAGCGAATAGCGCTCCGATTGATGCCCTTCGGTCTGTAGATATTTTCGACGCCGAAACTGCCGTTGCCTATCTCACTGAGGAAACAGCAGCCACCTACACGCCACCTTCCGTTGCTCTTTTTGAGGAGCTGGCCAGTGTATGTAACCGCATCAAGGAGAGACTTCAATCTGAGCAGGAAGCCCTGTTTAGTGCGTTGCCACGGTTGCCTAACGAATATGCGGCAACGCAGGCGGGCACTGATTATCGCGGGTTGAAGTCGACCATGACCGAGGTAGATATAGAACCCATCATCCAATGGGCATCCCGCGACCAGCGAACCCTGGATCAATTGGACGAGCGTTTAAAAACAGCAGATCCAGGACAGTTAGCTCGCAGCAAACGAAATACTAAACAGCAACTCGAGCAACTCGTGGCGAAGCTCAAAGCTGTGATGGCTGCACTCGGCAAAGACCGCCTCGATTCGATTCGGTCGTTCAGAAGTGAAGCGATCAATAAACGTCGTATGGCGAGAGAGGCAGCTAAGGTAAAGTCTGCCGAGTTGGAAGGCGTCGGCACGGACACTTGGCGTGCATTATGGGAAGCTGCACGAGTTTATTCCCAAACCCCCTATCCTGGGCAACAGTACCCCGTTACAGACGATGCACGATGCGTCTTGTGTCATCAAGAACTGGGGGAGGAAGCGCAGCGGCGGTTACTGGATTTTGAAAGTTTCGTGCAAGGCCGTTTGGAGACCGAAGCTAAGGTAGCGGAAGAATCCTATCGGCAGGCTTTGGCGGCCCTGCCCTCGGGGCTGACAGAGGAACAGTGTGCAACAGCATGCCAAGCGGCCGGGTTGAGCGACGGTCCATGGGAAACACGGCTCATGGAATCGTGGCGTAAGATCGTCAAAACGCGTGCTGTTCTTTTGGACCACGAGGCGAAAAGCAATGCAGAACCCCTGGAATGGCCGACCGATATCATTGAAGAACTGAGCAATCGGATTCAATTGCTTGAACGTGAAGCCGCACAGCACGATGAAGACGCGAAACACTTTGATCGTGCCCAAGCCACCAAAGAAAAGTTGAACCTAGAAGCTCGAAAGTGGACCGCGCAGCAGGCTGCAGCGGTTCGTGCCGAACTTGAACGCCTTCGCAAAGTGGCGCTCTACGAAAAGTGGAAGCGTTCAACGAATTCCCAAGGTATTTCGCGTAAAGCGGCGGAAATTGGTGAGCAGGTTATTACTCAGATGTTCGTGGATCGTTTTAATCGCGAATTAAAAGCATTGGGCGCCTCCCGGATAAAGGTTGAGCTTTACAAATCGCGCACGACAAGGGGGAAATCGCTCCATAAGCTTCGGCTGAAGGGGGCGCAAACCGGCCGAGACTTACCGGAGTCGGTATTAAGCGAAGGTGAGCGTCGGGTTGTGGGGTTGGCAGCGTTTCTCGCGGATGTCGCAGAGCAGCCTCACGCTGCCCCCTTTGTCTTCGATGATCCTATTTCTTCACTGGATCATGATTACGAATGGCATGTGGCAGTTCGGTTGGCTCAGTTGGCGCAAACGCGGCAAGTGCTTGTGTTTACACATCGGCTATCGCTATACGGAGCGATGGAAGATGCTGCCAAAAAGGTTGGTGATGCTTGGAAAAATGACCATTTGCAGCAGCTTTGTATCGAATCCTTTTCTGGCACTGCAGGACATCCGGCAGATCAAGCGGTATGGAATGCCAATACCAAGAAAGCCAACAACATCCTATTGCAACGGCTCGATGACGCTAGGAAGGTAGGTGAAGCCTCAGGAGCTGAAGCCTACAGGGGCCTAGCTCAAGGTATATGTAGTGACTTCCGAAAATTGCTGGAGCGGACTGTTGAAGACGATCTTCTGAATCAAGTTGTGAGGCGCCATCGCCGCAGTGTCACGACGGACAATCGGTTAGCCCCGTTGCCGTTGATTAGCCATGAAGATTGTCAGTTTATTGATGACATGATGACCAAGTATTCCTGCTATGAGCATAGTCAGTCGTCGGAGGTGCCGGTCTTTATTCCAGAGGCAGATGAGTTGCGAGCCGATATCGAGTCACTGAAAGCATGGCGTGAGAGCTTTCGAAAGCGCCCCGAAGGAAGCGTTGCCAGTGCCTGAGTCTGGTCCCGTTACGGTAAGCGTGCGAAGTTTCGTCGAGTTCTTTGGTGAGTCTTCTTTGCCGGTGGCAGTCGACACATACCAGCGCGGCTTTGTGTGGGACCTGGAGAAGGTAACGCAGCTTGCGGAGGACCTGGTGGCGTACGAGGAACTGGGTGAGGAGGCTCCACCTTATTACGTAGGCACGGTGCTGGTTCACCGCAGTCCGGCGAAGGGCAAGCGCTTTATTATCGACGGACAGCAACGGTTGACTGCTCTGACCATCCTGTATCGTCAGCTAACCGGTTCCCTGCCGGAACAGTTTGCCATGACGTACTCTTCGCGATCGGCGCGCCGCATTCGCTCGGCGGCAAAAACCTTTCAACAGCTGCGAAAACCCGGCAAAGAGATCTTTAAACGGATTCGGTTCACCATTATCGAAGTCGATCGGGTAGATCTGGCCTTTACCTTCTTTGACACGCAGAACAATCGGGGTGTGCCCTTGCATGCGACCGATTTGCTCAAGGCCTATCACTTGCGTGCAGTAGAGGGTGAAGCGAGAGAACGACTGCAAACGCTGTGTGCCAGCGGCTGGGAGCAAGTCCAGCAAAGCCGCACTGCGCTCGGCCCGGAGGTAGAGGTCAAGGACTCCGCTCCGCGCCTGTTCAACCTGTTTCTGTGGCGGGCAAGGTGTTGGACCGGCAAGCAACTGCGACCTGGTGGCCATGACGCACTAATGGAGGCTTTCCAAAAGGATACCTGGCCGCTGACCGGCCCGGAAGATGGCATTCCGCTCTACCGTTCCCGTCAGAATCGCCTGGGCACCCATCTACGGCTGGGTGAGGCCGGACAACGGGAAATCCAGACTCACCCCATCACCTTGAGTGCACAGGCGGCCGACCTGCCTTTTGCTATTCGTCAGCCAGTGCACAAAGGGATCGGTTTTTTCCTCTATGCGGAAAAGTATGGTGCCTTGTTGCAATGGATGCTGGTGGACGAAACCTCTTCTTCGCAGCGGGTCTGTTTTCGGAGAATCCACACCGACCTCATGAGGGCGAACTCAGTTTATCTTCGGGAAATTTTCGTTCTCGGGGCGCTGATGTATGCGGATCAATTTGGCGAGGAGCAGCTGTGGGAGTTTGCACTCTGGTATGAACACGCGCTTGGAGCGATCCGACTGGAGAAACAGCAGGTGCGTTACGAAGCGGCAAAGAATTTTTTTCGCGATGATGCGCTCAACCTGCTTGACGTTATTGCTGGGGCCTATCTTCCAGATCAAGTCATAGGGCATCTGAAGCGACACCATCGTCATGACAGGATCTACGCTGACGAGCAGATCGAAACCGGAAAAGGCGTGCAGGGGCGCTACAAGCAGGCAGTATTGCGCTATTTCAAGATGCCATCCCTAAGCCTGAAGGGGAAAGCAGGATGGATAGAGCACTTGGTCAGCATGGATCAGGAGGAGGCCGGCCATGGCGTATGATTCGCAACTTATCAGCCTGGCAGAAATCGTTGAGAAGGAAGAATCCTGGACTTTCAATGTGCCCATCTATCAGCGCCTCTACGTGTGGGGAAGTGACGAGGTGAAAACCCTGCTTGATGATCTCGTCAACGCCTATGAGCGGGATGAAGACTTGTTTTTCCTGGGGGGGACTCTGGTAGTCGAACAGCCATCTAATCATGGACGGAAGTTTGAACTGATCGACGGGCAGCAACGCTTCACCACCCTGTGGATGCTTTGTCATGTCTGGCGCCGGGCGCTTGAGCCCTTTTTGACAGTCAAAGAGGGTGGAGAGAATCTTCTGCGTCTGGGCTTTGCCATCCGTCCGACGGTCAATCGTTACCTGAAATCTTTGGTTCTAACCGGGCATGATGCGGAGACAGAAACGGCGAGGGAAACCCACAAGATGCGAGAGGCTGTTGCAACCATGGAGGCGCTCTTCAAGCGCCGAGGTCTTCCCCATGGTGTCAGCTTGGACGAGCATTTGGCGGGCCTCAGTCGGTTTGTTTTCGAGAAAGTTAAGCTGGTCTTTACCGTGGTTCCCACCGAGACCGATTTGAACAAGCTGTTCGAGGTGATCAACAATCGTGGAGTGCAACTCCAGCACCACGAGATTCTCAAGGCTCGGATGTTGGACGCCCTCTCAGACCAGGAGCGGCAGGCTTATGCCATTTTATGGGACAGTTGCGCCGACATGGGAGAGTTTGTGGAGCGCGGATTGGCGGCCAACTCCGCGCTAAGCGCTAAGGATGTCGCGCAGCTCTGCGACGCGGAGGCGATGGTTCGTGATGCCGAGCCCCTGGCTAAGGCTGTGGCGGTACTCAAACGGCTCAATGCTACCGTCCAAGATCAGGGGGCGGCCGATGCTCTCGGGCTGGACGAGATTTTGATTTCTCATGAAGAGTGTGGGGAGTTAGATAATAAGGATAAAGGAGAGCCCCAGGAGGGAACGACATGGATGCGAAGCATCGTCGGCTTCCCAATGTTTTTGCAACATGCTCTTCGTATCTGGCTGATCCGTGAGGGCCGCCCGGATCTTCCGCGCATTTTGGATCGGGAGCTCCTGCAGCTGTTTGAAACGCATTTTTTTTATGACGGGAAGGAGATCGAGCAGGCGGAACGCTGTCGCTCCTTCATCAAGTTGCTCTGGGAGCTGCGCTACCTTTTTGACAAGCATTTCATCAAGTGGGTCGACCGTGGTGATGAAGAAATCCACATGATCAGCCCGCTCAGTTTAAGTAAAAGCGACGGAGCGCTTAGTTTGAGTCGTGGTCGGGAAAGCGAGAAGCAACAAGGATTCGGCTTGCTCCAGAGCATGCTTTATCACTCGCAGGAAATCACGACTCACTACTGGATCACGCCCCTGCTGAACTTTATCCATAAAGGCCCGCAAGAAGCAGAGAATTATTATGAATACCTCCGGCACCTCGACACCCACCTTCTTGGATCAACCATAGAGGGAAGTCTGATTGAGCGGACAAAAACGTTTCTGGACAAGCCTTGGTCACGCCATGACTTGAACCACGAGCAGGAGCTCAGGAAGGAACATGGCGTCGGATTTCGGCACTACTGGTTCTATAAACTGGAATTTGTTCTTTGGTATCTGTATCGGAACGAAAATGCTGGATGGCGTGACTTTCGTTTCACAGCCAAGAACTCTGTTGAGCATATTTCTCCCCAAAATCCAGTAAAGCAGGACGACGATCGCGTGGAGAAAATGCGGCATCGCTTCGGCAATTTAGCGCTTGTCTCTCGAAGCTTGAATTCCGAATACAGCAACCTGCCTTTCAACGAAAAACGGCAAAGGTTCATTAACAACAACAAATCGACAGTGGATTCGCTGAAGATGAGCGTGATCTACAGGCACGAGACCTGGAGCGATACCTTCGCTCAAGAGCACGAGAACGCTATGATTTTAGCTTTTGACAAATACGCAGCAAGTTTGAAGTCAGGGGGGTAACGTAGGTTGCTCCTAGTAGTGAGTTTGATTCTTGCCTTTAGCCAGTACAGTTGAAACCGCTTGCTCCTCAAAAAAAGGAAGTACTCCATGCCTATAACGGACTACCACGCCAAGTATTTTGCCTACGAACTCACCAGGCAGCGTCGTGGTGGTGACGTTGGTCGTCTGACCCAGTCGCTATTCGATGCCTCAGTCGACCTGAACCCCCACCAGATCGATGCAGCGCTCTTCGCTTTGCAGAACCCCTTGGTAAAAGGTGTGATCCTGGCGGACGAGGTCGGCCTGGGTAAAACCATTGAGGCTGCCCTGGTGCTGGCACAGTACTGGGCAGAACGTAGACGAAGACTGATCGTCGTCTGTCCTGCGGCTTTGCGTAAGCAGTGGGCAAACGAGCTGGCAGAGAAATTTCATCTGCCCTCGCAGATTCTGGATGCCCGAACCTATAAGGAGTTGCGTAAGCAGGGTGTGGCAGACCCGTTCGACCAGCCCGGTGTTAACGTCATTTCTTACAATTTTGCCGCGAGAATGTCGGAGAAACTACGGCTTACACCGTGGGATCTGGTGGTATTCGACGAAGCCCACAAACTCCGTAACGCCCACCGGGAAAGTCATCGTACTGGCCAGGCTATCAAAGAAGCCTTCGGCGCTTGCAATAAGCTGCTGCTGACGGCAACGCCACTACAGAATTCCCTGATGGAGCTGTACGGCCTTTCGACGGTCATCGACAGCCAACTGTTTGGTGATGCGCTCAGTTTCCGTCGCCAATATCTGCGCGGTGGAGAAGACCTGGAAGGACTGAAAGAACGGCTTCAGGAGTTCACCAAACGGACCTTGCGTAAACAGGTTCTGGAGTACATCCGCTACACACAACGACGTGCCATCACGATTCCCTTTGCTCCATCGGAAGATGAACTTCGGCTTTATCATCTTGTGTCTGCCTACCTGCAGCGTGAGAACAGTTACGGCGTCCCCCAGCGGCAGCGCCACCTGGTCACTTTGGTGGTCAGGAAACTGCTGGCATCCTCCACAAGTGCCATTATCAATACGCTTGAGACGATGATCGATCGGTTGAAAAGGCTGGAGCAAACTCAAGAAGATGAAGACAACTGGCTGGAAAAACTGATCGGTAGTGAGGATGTAGAAGAGGACCTCCTTGATGAAGCCGCTGACGGGGAGGGCGAATACCAGGTTGAGCAACCGGATGAGCCCATACAGCTGGACCGCCTCCGTGGAGAGATTGCTGAACTGGAACAGTATCTGGATCTGGCACACAGAATCACTGAAGACGCTAAATCTGCAGCTCTGCTGAATGCGCTGGAGCAGGGCTTCAGCCACATGACGGAGATGGGCGCGGAGCGTAAGGCCGTCATCTTCACCGAAAGCCGGCGAACTCAGGATTATCTGCTCAAGTACCTGGAACGGCATGGCTACCTTGGTAAGGTCGCCACATTCAGTGGTACCAATAATTCCAGCACTACGCAGGCGATTTACAAGCGCTGGCTCACGCGTAACGAAGGTTCTGATCAGGTTACCGGTAGCCCTGCAGTTGACCGGCGCACAGCGATTATCGATCACTTCAGGGACGATGCAGAAATACTCATTGCCACCGAAGCCGCAGCAGAGGGCGTGAACCTTCAGTTCTGCAGCCTTGTCGTCAATTATGATTTGCCCTGGAACCCTCAGCGAGTAGAGCAGCGCATCGGGCGCTGCCATCGCTACGGTCAGAAATTTGATGTCGTCGTCATCAACTTCCTCAACCAAAAGAATGAAGCAGATCGGCGAGTTCTTGAACTGCTCAGTGAGAAGTTTCACTTGTTTGATGGCCTGTTTGGTGCGTCAGACGAAGTGCTGGGCCGAATCGAGTCCGGTGTCGACTTCGAGAAGCGCATAGCGGCCATTTACGACACTTGCCGGTCTCAGGCCGAAATCGAACAGGCCTTCAATGATCTTCAAAAGGAGCTCGAAGAAAGCATTAACCGGCGAATGCAAGAGACTCAGGAAAAGCTTCTGGAGCATTTCGATGCCCAAATCCATGACTTGCTGAAGATCCAGCGCGAAAGAGCAGAGCAGCAGCTCGACCGGGTAAGTCGCCTCTTCTGGCAGCTCACCAGGCATCAACTTGCCCCCTTCGCAACCTTTGATGAGAACCGCCTGGCATTTGAGTTGAACGAAAGTCCGTTAACCAAGGTGGCCACCGGTGCATATGAGCTGATCCGAAAGGGCGAGAAACCGTCAGAGCACGCCCACCTATACCGGTTAAGCCACCCCCTCGGTGAGTATGTTTTGGACACTGGCCGCAGGTTGGAAACGCCGGTAACGGAAATGGTGTTCAATCTGTCTGGCCACGAGGCGAAACTTTCCGCACTCCAGAATCTTCCGGAAAAATCCGGCTGGCTTGAACTGAATTTGCTTGAGCTGCAAAGCTTTCAGCGCGAAGAGCACCTGGTTTTTACCGCAGTCACGGATGCCGGACAGCTGCTTGATGAAGAGCAATGCGAACTCTTTTTCCGGCTGCAGGGTGAGGTGCTGAGCAATGACGCTGACGGCCCCGTTCAGCAACCGGGGCGGCAGCTAAGTGAAACCGTTACCAGGCAACTGGATGCCCGGCTCAGCCGATTGCTCGACGAGAACAACGAATACTTCCAGCGTGAGCGGACCAAGCTCGAAGCCTGGGCGGATGATCAATTGTTGAGTGCAGAGCAAAAGCTCGAGGACACAAAAGCTCAGATCAAGGAAGCAAAGCGCCAGTCCCGCCTGGCAGAAAGCGTTGAAGATCAGAAGCATGCTCAAGAAGAGATCAAGCGTCTCAGTAAGTTGCAGCGCCGGCAGCGACAGGAAATATTCGATGTGGAAGACGAGATAGAAGCCCGCAGGGATGCCTTAATTGATGCGCTGGAGCGCCAGATGCATCAGAGCAGTAGCACCCATCACCTGTTTCGAATTCGATGGCGCCTAGCCTGATCTTTAGCTGTCAGTTCGATTAACAATCTTCCAGCTATTTGTGGGAGAATCCTCAGCATTTCTGACCTGCCAAGTTCGATTTTTAAACAGGGAATACCATGAGTAACGCGACACAGCAGTTAAAAGCCCAGCAACGTCGACAGAAATTTGCCGACCTTTTGCGCGAAATGTTCCAGCTCAATCAGCCGGAACTGGATTTTGGGCTCTATCGCATTATGCATGCCCGTAAAGATGACATTAACCGGTTTATTGAGCAGGACCTGCCGAGGATCACTCAGGAAGCATTCAGCCAATACGCCAGCCAGGATCAGGCTCAGCTGGAAGCCGAACTGGAAGAGCACATCAAGAGCGCGAAAGGCCTGGGTATGGATCCGGATGCGATTCCCAAGGTGCAGGAACTCAAGCAGCAGTTGCGGGGTGGATTTGACCTCGCGCGGGAAGAGGGCGAAGTTTACGACGCATTGGTCACCTTCTTTAACCGCTACTACAACGAGGGTGACTTCCTGTCACGCCGGGTATACAAAGACGGTACCTATGCGATTCCCTACCAGGGGGAAGAAGTGGTGCTGCACTGGGCCAACAAAGACCAGTACTACATTAAAAGCAGCGAAACCTTGCGGGATTACAGCTTCCGCCTGAACCCGGATGCCGGCCCCGGTGAAGATCCCATGCGGGTTCATTTCAAGCTGGTGGATGCGGAAGCCGGTGCAAAAGACAACAACAAAGAATCCGGTGATAGTCGTCGAGTTTTCGTGCTGGACGTAGAGAACCCGTTTGAGCTGATCACCGGTGAACCAACCGAGTACGGTGACCAGCACACCGAACTGCAATGTCGGTTCGTGTTTCGGCCGGCAACGGAAAGCGACTGGACAGAAGCCGAGAAGAAAAAGGCGACAGCTGCAGCCCAGAAGAAACCGCCGACACAAGATGCGCTCCGAGCGATTGCTGAAGAAAGGCTTTTGGGAGCGGCCTCGGATGTGCCGGAGTATTGGAAGAGTGCGCTGGCAAAGTCCTACCGTAAGGCTGATGGCAACCAAGCTGATTATTCAATGCTGGCTGGGCAACTGAATAACTACACCAAGAAGAATACGTTTGATTATTTCATCCACAAAGATCTCGCCGGATTTTTAACCCGGGAGCTGGATTTTTACATCAAGAATGAGCTCCTCGATTGGGAGGATATCGCCTCGTTAAAAAATGATACGGCAAGACTTGCCCCACTGCTCAGCAAGATTGAAGTGATTCGTTCGCTTGGAGAGAAGATCATCGCTTTCCTTGCGCAGTTGGAGAACTTTCAGAAGAAACTGTGGTTGAAAAAGAAGTTCGTAACCGAAACTAATTACTGTTTTACGCTAGATGTGCTGGCTGGCAATGACGGTCTTCTAGCAGAGATCTTTAGCAATAGTGATCAATTAAAAGAGTGGGAAGATCTCTATAAAATCGATTTGACCGATCTTCGGAAGTGTTTAGAAAAAGTAGGTTATTCAGGTGTTCTTGACAACCCGAAATACCGGTACCTTTTGGTCGATACTGCAAAATTTGATAAATCTTTTAAACAGGGTCTACTTGATTTTGTTGAGGGACTTGATGAGAAGTGTGATGGCGTTCTGATCAATGCAGAAAACTTCCAAGGGCTGTCTTTCTTGAAAGAGAGATATGCGTCAGAAGTCGGGTGCATTTATATAGATCCGCCATATAACACTGATGCCAGTGCCATAATGTATAAAAATGGATATAAATCATCAAGTTGGATTTCTTTGATGAATGACCGACTTCAGTTAGCAAGAGATTTGATGTGTCGTGATGGTGTTTTGGCGTCAGCTATAGATGATGAACAACAAAAGGAGCTCGCATTTCTATTAGAGTCGGTCTTCAGATCGGAGCTCCTGGGAGTGTTCTCTATCCGGTCCAACCCCTCAGGTCGACCGACCAAGACCGGATACTCTGTTTCGCATGAGTACAACCTTTTTGTGGGAAAGAGTGATGAGTCTAATATAAGTAGGCTGCCCCCGACCGACGCTCAGCTGTCTCGGTTCAGCGAGAAGGATGAATTTGGAATCTTCGAATGGAGAAATTTAAGAAGAGAAGGCTCGAACTCTGACCGAAGCGCAAGGCGCGCACTTTATTATCCAATCTATATCAGAGATGAAAAGGCTTATGTGCCAGAAATGTACTGGGAAGAGCAGGATAAGTCATGGGTCGTTACTGAAGATCCAAAGCCCACTGATTCAGTTGTTTGGCCGATTAACGACCAGGGGGATGAAAAAACGTGGAGATGGGAGAACTCGAAGGTCGCTTCATCACCAGGTCTAATTGGTATTCGAAAGGATCGATCAGGAAAAGACTATGTATATTACAAGAGGCGTCCAAATGATGACGGCGTAGTATCGGTCTCTTCTTGGTTTGACGCTAAGTATTCGGCAACTGAGCATGGTTCAGCGTTGATTAAGGATTTATTTGGAAATATGGCTTTTTCCTACCCGAAATCAATACATGCAGTTAAGGACACTGTTCATATTTCTGGTGGAAACAAAAAGGATGTTAAAGTTCTTGACTTCTTTGCCGGTTCAGGAACCACTGGCCATGCGGTCATTGATAAAAACAGAACCGATGGTGGAAATCGTAAATATATTTTGATCGAGATGGGAGAGCATTTCGATACTGTTATTATTCCTAGGCTGAAAAAGGTTTCGTATTCTGCCCGCTGGAAAGGTGGATTGCCTCAATTATCGGAAGATGGCACATTCGAATCCACATCACAGTTCTTCAAATATCTTCGACTTGAAAGCTACGAAGATTCTCTCAACAACTTGTCTCTAACCAAGTCGCCAAATCAACAAAAGATCTTTGGCGAGCTTTCAACGCCTCAGGTTCAAGCTGCCCGAGAAGCGTATTTTTTGAATTACATGCTTGAAGTCGAATCACGGGGATCTAACTCCCTTCTTAATGCTAGGAAGTTCTGGAATCCAGATCATTACGAGCTTAAAGTTTGCGCTTCTAATAGTGATCAAACTCGGTCTATAAATGTCGATTTGCTGGAAACCTTCAACTATCTCCTGGGCTTGGAAGTCGAACATATTGCCGCCCCCATTCACTTCGAGGCTGAGCTGAACCAAGGCGAATACGGCCGCTGGCAGGCGAAGGTTAAGCGCAGTGAAACCGGCAAGTGGTGGTTCCGAACCGTCTACGGCACGAATCGGACTGGGCAGCAGGTGCTGGTGGTATGGAGAAACCTGCCGTCGGTCATTGATGGAGAGGCCGATGGTATCCAGAAGGACAATGCTGTGCTGGATGCGGTACTGATCGAGAAGCTCTCTATTCGCCTGACCGAAAGCCAGGACGACGAGATCGACGTGCTGTACGTAAACGGTGACCACAACATCAGTATCCCCCGGTCCCGCAAGGGTGAACCCATGGAGCAGGCGCGTATCCAGCTGATCGAGGAAGCGTTCCATCGGCTGATGTTTGCTGACACCGAAGCGGTTCACTAAGGGGAATATCATGGCAGCACGGAAATCCGCCAAGGGCAGCAAACAGACGTTGCCCTTCCGCCATCACTTGGTGCTGAACCAGTGGTTGTTTTCTCTGTTCGGCTTCGATTCTCTCAGTGGCCAGTTTGATTTGGGAAACCGGGAAGCGCCAACGCTTGAGGCGTTTCGCGATCGTTTCCAGCTGATCGGTGAAACCAGCGGCCGCAATGCCGAGGGGGAGCACCTGCTGATTCAGAGAATGCGGGAAAACCTCAACGAACATGCCAAGCTGAGCGATGAGCAACTGCTGGAGTACGACCGCCGCATTAAGCAGCTGACAGATACCATCAATAACGCACGCCTCGCCTCCGGTGAGGAGCCGATTGAATGGAAGTATTTCCAGTACTTGATGCTGCTGTTCACCGAGATCTACCTGGACTACCTGTTCACCAAACCGGATGAGTTGCTGGAGGCGCTCAACGAACAGATTGAGCGTTGGAATGATCACTGGGTTGTGGAGCAGGGCTTTAATCACAAACCGCTGGATTTACTGAACCCGGAGGATGATCTGTGGCCGCAGCTCAACATGGTGGCCTATTGGAGCGCGACGGGCTCCGGTAAAACCCTGATCATGCACGCGAACATTCTGCAGTATCGCTTCTACCTGCAGCGGTATGGAAAAGCCGGGGATATCAACAAGATTATTCTACTGACCCCCAACGAGGGGCTTACCCAGCAACACCTGCGTGACCTGGACAAGTCCGGAATCAGGGCCAGTGAGTTCTCTGCCCGTGGTGGCGACCTGTTCGCTCAAGATGTGATTGTCATCGACATTAACAAGCTCCGCGATAGTGAGAAGAAGAAGACGGTTGCGGTCGACTCCTTCGGCTCCCGCAACCTGCTGTTGGTGGATGAGGGCCATCGGGGAACGGCCAGTGGTGGTGGCAGCTGGTACGACTATCGGCAAAAATTGTGTTCGCTGGGTTTCTCCTTCGAATACTCCGCTACGTTTGCCCAGTCAGGCTCCAAACACGAGAACCTACGGCAGACGTATACCAAGGCCATTCTGTTCGATTACTCCTACCGACATTTTTATGGGGATGGCTACGGTAAGCAGTCTCAAATCCTGAACCTGCAAGCAAATCCCAATGCCCAGGATGAATTCCGATATCTGGTTGCCTCGTTACTGAGTTACTACCAGCAACTACGGTTGTTCGAAGAGCAAAAGGCCAGCTTCAAGCCCTTTAACTTGGAGAAACCGCTGTGGGTGTTTGTAAGCTCTAAGGTAACGGCAACGCTGTCCAGCGGCGAAGCTTCAGACACCGTTCAGGTGCTGGCATTTATCGACCAGGTATTGCACAAGCAGGAAGAAACGGTCGCCGCGATCGATTACCTGCTGAAGCGCGGCATGGTTGCCAAGGGTGGTACCGATCTGTTGCATGGGCGGTTCAATTATCTGAAAGAACTGGGTGAAGGCGGGGATGCGCTGTATCACGATCTGCTGGACAGGGTATTCAGTAGTAGTGGCGGTCGACTCCACATCGAAAATATCACCGGCATTCCTGGTGAAATCGCGCTTCGAGCTGGCACGTCTGACACCCCTTTCGGGGTCATTAACGTGGGGGATGATGCAAAGCTGGTCAAACTCTGTGAGAAGCACGAACTGTTCACTCAGGATTCTCGCTTTAGCGAAAGCCTGTTCCATGGCATCAACACCGACAGTTCACCAGTCAATCTGCTGTTGGGCTCGAAGAAGTTCACCGAGGGCTGGAGCAGTTGGCGCGTTTCCAACATGACGTTGATGAACGTCGGTAAGAATGAGGGTGCCCAGATCATCCAGCTGTTCGGTCGTGGCGTGCGCCTGAAAGGCTGGAAAACAACACTTAAGCGCTCAGCCGAGCTGGCAACCGGCTTGAAAGAAGCTGGTATTGAGCGGCCTGAGCACATTGGTGTCATGGAGACCCTGAACATCTTTGGGGTGAAGGCCGATTACATCGCGCAATTCCGGAAAGAGCTGGAAGACGAAGAGATCCCAGTTAACGAGGGCCTTGAAGAATTCGTGCTTCCGCTGAAGCCGATGAAGGACCTGCGCAAGGACCTTCATGTTGTGCGAGTAAAGGAAAGCATCGCCAATAAGGCCATTGGCGGTTCCGGTACGGCTTTTCAGGAGCTCGCCGAACAGGTAGTTCTGAAGGCTCCGGACGATTTGAAGCAAACTGAGATCGATTACTTCTGCAATCCGCCGAGGGTAAGCCTGGATTTCTATCCCCAGGTTGGACTGTTCGCAACCGACAAGAAGGGCGTTCAGAACACCGGTGCCAAAATTCAGCGTTTAAAGCCGACTCATATTGCGCTGCTCGATATGCAACGCCTTTATTTCGAGCTGCTGGCGTTCAAACGAGACAAGCGGTGGTCAAACCTGACCATCACCCCGGAAGTAGTAGAAAAACTCCTGACTGATAGCCGGTACGACTGGTACCGGCTCTATGCCCCAGACGAGGCGATGGAGCTCGGTCGACTGGATAAGATGTCACTGTGGCATGACATGGCGATATCCCTCCTTAGAAAGTACTGTGAGTTGTTCTATGGTTTCCGCCGCAAGCAGTGGGAGGCAGACAAGCTTGAGTACAGGCCTATTACGGAAAATCGGAAGTACCTCCCGGGCGTGAGTGATGCCACACCAGAGGGCAGCTACATGGTCACTCTTGACCGGGTACGCCATCAGTCGCTGATCAAACAACTCTCGAATTTGAGGGATAGCATTGCTAACGGCGAGGTGGACGTTTGGGATGGCAAGATCGCAGAGGGTCTGGAGTTTATCTGGTGCGAGCCGCATTTCTATCAGCCGCTACTTGCATCCACCCAGGGTCTAGATTTTCAGGTGACTCCGGTATCTCTTAATAAAGGGGAGGCCGATTTCGTTCGCGACATCCAGGTGGCAACTAAGACTGGGGCTTTTGAAGGCTACGAGGTTTACCTACTGCGCAACCAGACCGGCCAGGGAGCCGTGGGAGTATTCGTTGATGGTGGCTTCTATCCGGACTTCATCCTGTGGCTGGTGAAGGGCCAATCCCAGAAAGTGGTTTTCGTCGACCCGAAAGGTCTGCGTCACCACAAACCGGACGATCCCAAAGTCCGCTTCCATGAGACCGTCAAGGACATTGAGGCAGACCTTCGCAAGCAACGTCCGGAGAATGCCGGAATCGAGCTGCATGCGTTCCTGATCTCGGAGACACACTCGTCTCAGCTTGTGAGTCAGTGGAGGGATGCTGCCGGTCAGGCTGTGACCCGAGAGCTTATGGAAAGTTGGAATATCCTCTTCAGAGAGGAGGATGATCGATATGTCGAGAAACTGGTCGAAAAGATTTCTGGTTCATAGACCGATGTAGAACCCTGCTGATACCTGGAAGCCGGCTGCATGCAGCCGGCTGATTCCGTTTCTTTATAGTCCGCGTCTTACTGACCAGCTCAACTTCGCTGATGCGCGCCTGCTCGTCCCGAAGTTGTGGCTTGCCAATCCCCACATCTTGCTCCTTTGTTTTGCCAGGTAACTGGCGCGCTTAAACAGCTCATCGTAGGGCTCGCCTCGGCGAATGTGGTAAAGGTGGTTTCCCGGCACGTAGATGAGCCCGTCGCCCTCTACCTGAGTGCAGCTCAAGGAGCTGCACCAGGCCTTGCTTATCATTCCGTATAAACCGATGCTATCCATTCCTAATTGGCCAAGGCCTCGGAATGTTTGCTTATTGAACAGCAGAATGCAGTGATAATGCGGATGATTGTTTGTATTGAACTCTCGGCACCATATGAATCCAACATTAGTGGGGTGGAACCGTTTGCCCTGGCGTGTCAAAGAGTAGCCGTAGGCTTGTATTCGTGCTTTTAGTGAATCAATGAATTTGCTGAATAATGGGCGGCCTGTGGGGGATTCCCAGTTATAGTGTTTCGGTAGGCGAAGGTCTATTCGAACTGCTATTGAGTGAGGATGGGTCAATAAGAAATCGCTGATGGTCTCATCGATCCTCTGGAGATATTTGGTTATAAAGAAACCATGACCTGGTATAAGTTCCATTTTATTGAACCTGCCCTCTTTGGTGAGAGGCAGGTTCGATACGTATTCATGTGGTGATATAGTGTCAAGGCTCATTATTGATTCCCTATGTCGGTGCTCCTGCATGTAGAGAACTATTTTGTCAACTCTATTAGTGAGTAACTAATAGTATTTAAAACCTACATGGGTTTGATGGATTGTTGAGTCAGAAGGTCGGTCGTTTGATAGGTCGAAATTAACTAATGTTGAAGTATTCGGTCTGCAAAAATGAGGGAGCCTTCTTCCGTTAACCGGTTGGCACTCAGTAGGCTGCATCTCGCTCTTGGATCTTCCCTGCGATCCAATCATCTATTTCCGAGTCTACCCAGCCGACGGACCTGCCTCCCAAATCAATCGGCTTGGGAAACGTTCCTGCGTCGATGTATTTGTAGATAGTCGAGCGGGCGAGGCCAGTCTTTTCCATCACGTTTCTGAGTCTGAGTATTCTCATGGCTATCTCCTGAACGGTTTGTCTCAGAAGATCCAGGGAGGTCAGTAGAAATTTATTGATGCTTCCGGAAGCGAAGTGAGGTACGCCTGAGGCTGCCAGTCCGTCTTGCCATTGTCGGCTGGGTGTCGAAGCCATGCCCTCTCTAAGCCGCATAGTCGAGATCTGTAATCCATAACTGACTGTATTAACATGTTAAAAATGACTAGATACGGCTAGCCAGACAATAGAAGGCACCTAGAAACCGCACAGAATCTACCAAGATACCGTGTAGAAAGACGCAAGAAACATGGTAGAGTAGATCTTGGTTTATTGTTTTATCTAAAAATCGTAGGTGGTGTATGGCTGTCCGCATAAAAGACCGGGAGGTATTGCCCGATAGATTCAAACATTTTTCTGATCAGGACCTTGTCTGGCTCTGGGCCATTCTCAGTAATGAATTTACTATCAGCCCACCCGAGTCTTTACGAAATCCTAAGGATTTAGCAGAGTCTTGCGCTAAAGCTCTAAGTAATAAGAATGCTGGTTATGAAGAGTGGGTTGTTAAAAGTTATCAACAGTGTGTTATTAATGGTCAGATAAGTGAAATTATCGCTAAGCCAGATAAGAGGCTGATTAGCTGGCTTATGTACAGGCTTGTCGTTGATAATGGTTTTGATTTTGAGCTTAAAGGATTGAAAAATTACTTGGACGATTGGGCGTGCTTTCTCTTGGCTGTGGATTTGGATGCTAGACCAGGGTCTGAAAAGCTACGTCTTATTAGGGAGATAATGGCGCTTTGGAACCTTCGCATGTTGAGCGATTATTCTCTCGACTGGGTTGATGGTAACGATTCCAAGCAAGTTTCTTGGCTTATAAACGAGGGGCTTAAAGCTGGGTTGCCGAACTTGGTGTCCGGAGGGGTAAATAATCCTTTGTCGATAAATGAAAGTCTATTAAAGTTTAAGTGTATGTTGGATCAGTCTAGATTCAACTCAAAGATGGAAGAGATGTTAATTAGAGATTTGAGAAGGAAATGGAGTATAAAAACCAATAAGAAAAGGAATGAGCGATATCAGGTTAATGTATTGCTTCTCCCAGAGACTAAAGAGGGGATAAAGGAGCTGATGAAGAGGGATGGTTATAAGACTCAAGGAGAGGTTGTAGATGCCCTTGTGAGCAAGGCCCTCTCCGGGTACGAACACTTGTAGTATCTAACAGTTCAAACTGAAGGCTTAGCCACCGAACGGTTATACCTTCAGTTTGTTGAGGAAATCTGCCCATGTCTGCATCATTCGCTTTCTTTCTTTCAAACGAGCGGAGCGATTGTATGCGGCAGCAACCTGGTTGCGCTGCTTGTGCGCAAGCTGCAGCTCAATGACTTCTGGTGGCCAACCCTGCTCATGGAGCAGTGTCGAAGCTGTTGCACGAAAGCCGTGGCCCACCATGGTCGAGCCGTCAAAGCCCATGGATCGGAGTGCGACGTTAATGGTGTTATCGGACAGTGGGCGCCCGGACTTCACAGACTCGAAAACCAGGTGCTGGTGGCCGGTGATCGCCTGGAGCTCCTTCAGGACAGAAACCGCTTGTTTGGGCAGGGGGACAATGTGGTCCGGCACTAAGCCGGCCCGTTTTGCCTTCTGAGTACCTTTCATTCGTTTACCTGGCACAACCCACGTGCCCGACTTCAGGTCGATCTCTGCCCACTCAGCGTTCCTTAGCTCACCGGGGCGCAGAAACAGCATCGGAGCGAGCTTCAGCGCTGCTCTGGTTGATGCGTGGCCACTGTAGGCATCAATAGCCCGCAACAGTGCTCCCAATTCGTCAGAGGAGGTGATGGCGGCCCTGTGCTGCGTAGGTACCGTCTTCAATAGGCCTTTCAGTGTGGAAGTCGGGTCTGTTTCAGCTCGCCCTTCTGCGACGGCGTACCGATAGATCTCACCAATTCGCTGGCGTATGCGGTGCGCGGTTTCGTGTTTACCCTGATTCTCGATTTCGCGAAGCGTTTCCAGAATCTTGGCTGGCTTGATGTCTGCGATGGGTAGGTGGCCTAGTTTGGGGTAGGCCCAGGTCTCCAGTCTTCTGCGCGCTACTCTCAAGGTACCTTCGGAGAGCTCTCCTTTTTTCAGCTTTAGCCATTCTTCCGCAACAACCTTGAAGGTGTCGCTTTTCTCCTGCTCAGCGGCTTTTTCCTGCTTTTTGACCTCATTGGGGTCTACGCCGTCAGCGATTAATGCTCGTGCCTCAGAGCGCCTCTGCCGGGCGAGCTTCAGTGGTACGTCCGGGTATACCCCCAGAGCCAACGTTTTTTCTTTGCCACCGAACCGGTACTTCATGCGCCAATACTTGCCCGACGGCTGGATATCCAGGTACATGCCTGCGCCGTCAGAGAGCTTGGTGCGCTTGCCATACTTTTCGAAGCTGGCAGATTTGATCTGTCTGTCGGTCAGCTTGTCCGTTGCCATTGGGGTATCCTCCATCGGTTGGGGGTATAAAACTTACTATAACGGGGTGCATTTCAGTTTGCACCCCCAGATGTACCCCCAAAGGTTGTGGCTGAGCATGGATGTCAATGGATGTTTATGGACTGAGGATGAGGTAAAAGTTGTTTAAAAACGGTAGGTTGTGGAGGTTGGTGGATCTTGATGGAAGGGTGACTGGTACCCCCGGCAGGACTCGAACCTGCTACCTTCCCCTTAGGAGGGGGACGCTCTATCCAGATGAGCTACGGGGGCTGATCGTCAGAAGGCCGGTATGATAGCGGGCCCGGTGTAGTGTCTCAAGGGCCCGCGGGGATTTAGCCCCGATGGTCGGAAACGAAAGGATTGGTTTCCTTCTCATGGCCAAGGGTGGACATGGGGCCGTGGCCGGGCAGAAAACGGATGTCATCACCCAGTGGAAACAGCTTTTCACGAATGGAGCGTACCAGGGTGTTGTAGTCGCCTTTGGGAAAATCCGTGCGGCCGATGGAGCCCTGAAACAGCACATCGCCGACCAGCGCCAGTTTCGATGGTGCGTGATAGAAGACGACGTGGCCGGGTGTATGGCCGGGGCAGTGCAGCACCTCCAGTGTCTGTTTGCCCAGAGTGACCTGCTCACCATCTTCCAGCCACCGGTCCGGGGTAAAAATTTCCGGCGCCGGAAAGCCGAACATCTGTGCCTGCATGGGCAGGCCCTGAATCCAGAAGTTATCCTCCTGTTGTGGCCCTTCGATGGGCACATCGAATACCCGTGACAGCTCGGCCGTGCCGCCGGCGTGGTCAATGTGGCCGTGGGTCAGCAGGATCTTTTCCACCTTGACGCCTTCTTCCGCCACTGCGCTTCGTATCCTGTCCAGATCGCCGCCGGGATCGACCACCGCTGCCGCCAGGGTTTCGTCGCACCAGATCATGGAACAGTTCTGTTGAAACGGGGTCACAGGAATGATTCGGTAATTCAGTGGCATAGTGGTGTCTGTCCGCAGGCTGTACTGATTTGAGATGACTATGGTAAAGGTAATCGGGGCCGGGCTCGAATTTTCAAGCCGGGTTCAGGAACAGGAGCGCGATTCGTTGTTGTTGAGTGTTGTTGTACCGGTCTGGCAGGAGTCGGCCGCCATTGTGGATACCCTGCAGGCGCTGGCTCCCTTGCGGGTCGCCGGTCATCAGGTGATTGTGGTGGACGGTGGCAGTACGGACGGCACCGCCCAACGGGCTGAAGGATTTTGTGACCGGGTGGTGGTATCGGAGCCCGGACGGGCGCTGCAGATGAATGCCGGTGCCCGGGTCGCTACTGGGGATGTTCTGCTGTTTCTGCACGCCGACACCCGCTTGCCGGGGGCAGCCCTGAAGGCACTGGAGCGCTTCGGTGACAGTGGTAAAGCCTGGGGGCGCTTCAATGTGCGCCTCAGTGGCCGTCGCCCGTTGTTTCGGGTGATTGCCTGGTTGATGAATCAGCGCTCGCGCCTGACCGGTATCGCCACCGGTGACCAGGCGCTGTTTGTGCGCCGCCCGGTGTTTGAGGCGCTGCGGGGGTTTTCTCCGATTCCGCTGATGGAAGATGTGGAATTGTCATCCCGGCTGCGGTTGGTGTCTCGCCCATTCTGCATCAGCGATCCGGTGGTCACCGACAGCCGACGCTGGGAACAGCAGGGCGCCTGGCGTACCATTGTGCTGATGTGGCGATTGCGCTGGCGCTATTGGCGCGGTGAATCGCCGGACTCTCTTGCTACCGCCTACCGATCGGATATCCGTAATGCCCACAAACCCTGATGCCTCTGCACTGGTTATGCAGTTCTCCAAATGGCCGGAAGAGGGCCGGGTGAAAACCCGTCTGATGCCGGAGCTGGGAGCGAAGGGGGCGATGGACGCGCACATCCGCCTCAGCCTGGCGGTTCTGGATAACCTGATGGCCAGTGGCCTGCCGGTGGAATTCTGGTGGGATCGGCCAGTGACCACCGTGCCCGAAACCGCAAGCCAGGTGATGGCCACGCTTGCCGCGGGCGGCATCCACACCGCAATTCAGCAGGGCGATCATCTGGGACGGCGTATGGAAGGGGCGTTGGCCAGCGGGCTTGCCGGCCATGACAAGGCCCTGGTGGTAGGCAGTGACTGCCCGTCGGTGGATGCAGATTACCTTCGGCAGGCCGTGGCCGCCCTGGACACCAGCGATGTGGTGCTGGGGCCCTCAAACGATGGTGGCTACGTGCTGATCGGTGTTCGCAGGGTGGTGCCCGGCATGCTGGACAACGTGGACTGGGGAACCGAGAGCGTTCTGGACCAGACCTGTGATCGCCTTGCCGGGCACGGTTTGAGCGTCAGCTTGCTGGCGCCTCGCTGGGACGTGGACGAGCCTGAGGACTGGCGGCGGTTTCTTCGTCTGGCGGCGTCGTGATCACCTGCAGCGCCCGGTGGCGTTCAAGCGCGGCGCTGCGGTAGATGTCGAGCAGTTGCTCCTGATCGACCGCTTTGACGGCCTCTACCAGCCGTTCCCGTGAGTCGAAGTCGGTGGCGCCACGGTCGATCTCCCGCCAGAAACGCTCGGAAATCTCACCTAACGTACGTTCCTGCTCTTTGAGCTTGCTGATCACCGCCTGCTTTTCCCGTTCAAGCTCGGTATCGCTGAGGTCGCTGAGCGTCTCCTCAAAGTCGGAAGAGAATTCGGCGATGGCCTGGTCAATCTCTTGCGCCGACGCCTCCGGAGACTGCACCACCAGGCCCAAGGCCGGCATTTCCAGCATCTCGAAAGGGGTGGCGTACACGATGTAGCCGAGCTGCCGGTTGGTGCGGATCTCTTCATAGAAGGGGCTGCTGATAATCTGGCCCAGCAGACGGAACGCCGCCCGTTCATCAAACCCGTCATGGCGGCCCTGCATGTACAAGGTGTACCCGGTATCGGGGTGATCGACGGTCAGCGGCACCACGGTTTCAGTCTTCGGCAAGGCTCGAACCTTGCTGCGGGGCACGTCGGTGATGGCGGCCTGCTGCAGCACCATGGCCCGGATCTGTTGCGCAAGGTTCAGCGCCGCTGCCTCGGTCAGGTTGCCGTGGGCGAGCATCACCGGGTCGGTCTGTGAGAACAGCTCGGCAGCGAAGCGCTCCAGCTCGTCGAGCGTCACCTCCCGGGCTGCTGCCAGTCGCTCCTCGGTGTTCCACGCACCTTCAATGAGCAGGGTCTGGACTTTTTCCGAGGTCTGCTGCACCGGTCGTTCCTTGGCCTTGTTCAGCAGGCCGTCGATCATCCGCTGGCGGGCAATATCGAAGCGCTGTTGCGTCAGGTGAGGGTCGGACACCTGGGAAAGTATGCGTGTCATCAGCAGGTGAAGCTTATCGCTGTAGCCGCCCACCCGGATGGTGACGCCGCGCAGGTGGGAGTAAACGCTGTAGTCGAGGCCAGCGAGCTGCGCCGGATACGCCCAGGCGTTCAGGTTGGTGTTGACCGCGTCGACCAGCAGCTCGGTGAGTACCTTGCCACGGGCGGAGGCCTGCGCCAGCGGTGTGCGGATGCTGACGTACACGTTGGCTTTGGGTGTGCCGAACTGGGTATCCCTGGCGTACCAGACCGACAGGCCCTCCTGCTGGCTGAGCAGCACCGGCTTGCTCATGGTGTTGCCGCTGACCATGCCGAGGCTCTCGGGGACGAACGGGTTGGCGTCCGGAAGCGCCAGTTGCGCGGCCAGCCCTGCGGTGTCAGCCTCGTTAACGCTGGGAATGTCCAGTGGCTGACGTTCGTAAGCGGTTTGATACCACTGTGTCTGGCTGGGCGATTCGATGCCCGGCTCGGGCGCGACCACCGTAACCAGCACATTGTCCGGTGTCAGCCGCGCGAGGATGTCGCGATACTGCGCCGGTTCGTAGGCTTCCATCATCCACGGTGCCTGCAGCACGTCCGCTGGTGGGTAGTGTCGCAGCTGGCTGGCCAGTCGCATCACCTCATGAACCGGTTCGCTGCGTTCGCGGAAACGGAAATCAATCTGCGCCAGATTCTTCATTTCATTGAAGCGGTCTTCGGAAATGCCTTCGTCGCGGATCTGCTCAATGTAGGCAAACACCAGCGCCAGAATCTCGTCCCGTCGCTCGAGCCCCTCCGGGGTCAGCGACATGGCGATTTCCAGAGTGGCTTCGGTGCCGGTGTCCATGCCGGTGCCGGCGGACAGGCTTTCCACCAGACCTTCCTGCTTCAGCACGTCAAACAGGCTGCCGGGGCCTTCGTGCCCGAGCAGGTTGGCGACATAGCTGCCGGGTTTGGTGCGGTAGTTTGCCTGCTGGGAAGGGATCGGGAAGCTCAGCGTCAGGCTGCGGATGTCCTTCAGTGCGTCCACCGTGACCTGTGCCGGCAGTGCCTCCGGACGCATCAGCGGTGCGTCATGCACCTTGGCCGCCAGGTCGCGGTTTTCGATGGCATCAAAGCGGCCGCGAACCATGGCTTCCAGTTCGTCCAGTGGCTGTGGGCCATACACCGCGAGGCTCATCAGGTTGGCGGAGTAGTGCGCTTTCCAGAACTCGACCAGATCGGGTCGCAGGGGACGTGCGTCGGTGTTTTCCAGTGTTTCCAGGTTGCCCACGGCAAACTGGTGGAAGGTGTGATCGGGGTTGCTGACGGCCTTTTTCACCGAGTAGATACGCCGGCCGTCGTCTTTGAGCTTGGAGGTGTACTCCGAATGAACCGCCCGGCGTTCGCGATCCACCAGTTCAGGTGTGAACAGCGGGGCGGAGAATTGCTCGGCAAACCGATCGAGAGCGTCGTCGAGATGGCCGGCCTGAATATCAAAGAAATAATTGGTGTCCTGGAAGGCGGTAAAGGCATTGTGGCTGCCGCCATGGCTCTTGATGAACTGCTGGTACTCGCCGGGCTCCGGGTATTTTTCGGTTCCCAGAAACAGCATGTGCTCCAGAAAGTGGGACAACCCTTCACGGTTCTTCGGGTCGTCGCCGCTGCCAACGGCCACGTTCATTGATGCCGCCGCCTTGGTGGAGCCGGGCGCCGAAATCAGCAACACCTGCAATCCGTTGTCCAGCTCGAGGTACCGGTAACGATTGCTGTCATTCGGGCTTTTCACCGGTTCGGTGACGGCCTGGGCAAGGCTGGCAAAGACCAGCAGGACAATCAGTGCCAGTAACTGCGTCAGCCCGCGGGGCTGAGGGCGAATCAGGGAGATGCCGGATTGCATGGTGTCAGTTGCTCCGAAGATCAGTGGATCATGGCGTTTCGGGTACTTGCAGGCTGCTGGTCGAGAGTTTTACGGGCCAGGGAAGCGGCCGTATCAGCGTCGAGTTGCCCACTGGCGATTTTTTCCAGCACCGTGCCCATCACCGCTACCGACTGGCGGTAATCGGCGAATTCCGCCTGAAAAGCATCATCAATGGCCTGGTACACCGCCTGAATCTTGTCTTCCCGGGAGCCGGAATCTTCCGCGGTGTCGTTAATGGCCTTCAGGCAGGCGCGGGCGATGGCAATGTAGCGTTCTGCGTTGGCGTCGTCTTTTTTCATGGGCTGATATCCGGGATGAAGTGAATGGTCCGTATGCAGGAGAGATAGGGTTGGATTATGTCATTGCTATAGGGTGGTTTCATTTCTTTCTGTTAATGAAGGGTTTTTCCGGGCACCCGCCAAACCTTGTGCTAGGCTCAAAATCAGTGTGTCGATCGAGTCGACGGGTCCGGGTCGTCCGGTGCCCGCTCCGGGACGCTTCCTAGAGTAAAGGCTCTAATTAAAACAAAGGCTTAGAGAGTAAATGCTCTAAAAAAGTTCGATACATGAAGGTTGCAATTAAGTACAATGCCGGCGTTCCCGGGGAAATCTAAGACTTTGGTCGTAGATGCCCCGGACGTTAGGGACAGACAACAATTGAGCAACAGGCAAGGTGGACTATCAATGAATTACTTTCTGACGGGTGGCACCGGATTTATCGGCCGTTTTCTCGTAGAGAAACTCCTCGCTCGCGGTGGCACGGTGCATGTGTTGGTGCGTGAGCAATCTCTTGGCAAGCTGGACGTTCTGCGGGAACGCTGGGGCGCGGATGACCAGCAGGTGAAAGCGGTTATTGGCGACCTGACCAGCCCGAATCTCGGCATCGACGCCAAGACCATGGACGCCCTGAAAGGCAACATTGACCACTTCTTCCACCTCGCCGCCGTGTACGACATGGGCGCGGACGAAGCCGCCCAGCAGGCCACCAACATCGAGGGCACCCGCAGTGCGGTGAGCGCCGCTGAAGCCATGGGCGCCGGCTGTTTCCACCATGTGTCTTCCATTGCCGCCGCAGGCCTGTTCAAAGGCACCTTCCGCGAGGACATGTTCGAGGAAGCGGAAAAGCTGGATCATCCCTACCTGCTGACCAAGCACGAGTCTGAAAAGGTGGTGCGTGAGAGCTGCAAGGTGCCATTCCGCATCTACCGCCCCGGCATGGTCATCGGCCATTCCGAAACCGGTGAAATGGACAAGGTCGACGGCCCTTACTACTTCTTCAAGATGATCCAGAAGATCCGTCACGCGCTGCCCCAATGGGTGCCCACCATCGGTATCGAGGGTGGCCGCCTGAACGTGGTGCCCGTGGATTTCGTGGTGAACGCCATGGACCACATCGTCCATCTGGACGGTGAGGATGGCAACTGCTTCCACCTGGTGGATTCCGATCCTTACAAAGTGGGCGAAATTCTCAACATTTTCTGCGAAGCCGGCCACGCGCCGAAAATGGGCATGCGCATTGATTCCCGCATGTTTGGCTTTGTGCCGCCGTTTATCCGTCAGAGCCTGAAGAACCTGCCGCCGGTGAAGCGGCTGACCGCTGCGGTGCTGGATGACATGGGCATTCCGCCGTCCGTGCTGTCGTTCATCAATTATCCCACCCGCTTTGACGCCCGGGAAACCGAGCGCGTGCTGAAAGGCACCGACATAGCGGTTCCGCGCCTGCCAAGCTATGCGCCGGTGATCTGGGATTTCTGGGAGCGTAACCTGGACCCTGATCTGTTCAAGGATCGCACCCTGCGCGGCACGGTGGAAGGCAAGGTATGCGTGGTGACCGGCGCCACGTCCGGCATTGGTCTGGCCACCGCCCAGAAGCTGGCTGAAGCCGGCGCGATTCTGGTGATCGGTGCCCGTACCAAGGAGACGCTGGACGAAGTGGCTGCCGAACTCGAATCGCGCGGCGGCAATGTCCACGCCTATCAGTGTGACTTTGCGGATATGGACGACTGCGATCGTTTCGTGAAAACCGTGCTGGATAACCACGGCCACGTGGATGTGCTGGTGAACAACGCCGGTCGCTCCATCCGCCGTTCCCTGGCGCTGTCGTTCGACCGTTTCCATGATTTCGAGCGCACCATGCAGCTGAACTACTTCGGCTCTGTGCGCCTGATCATGGGCTTTGCCCCGGCCATGCTGGAGCGTCGTCGTGGCCACGTGGTGAACATCTCATCGATTGGTGTGCTGACCAATGCCCCCCGCTTCTCGGCGTACGTGGCGTCCAAGTCCGCGCTGGATGCGTTCAGTCGCTGTGCCGCGGCGGAATGGTCTGATCGCAACGTGACCTTCACCACGATCAATATGCCGCTGGTGAAGACGCCGATGATCGCGCCCACCAAGATTTACGATTCGGTACCGACCCTGACGCCGGACGAGGCCGCGGAAATGGTGGCGGATGCCATTGTTTACCGTCCCAAGCGTATCGCCACGCGTCTCGGTATCTTCGCTCAGGTGCTGCACGCTCTGGCGCCGAAGATGGGTGAGATCGTGATGAACACCGGGTACCGGATGTTCCCGGATTCACCGGCTGCCGCCGGCAGCAAGTCGGGTGAAAAGCCGAAAGTGTCCACCGAGCAGGTGGCCTTTGCCGCGATCATGCGGGGCATTTACTGGTAAGTGTCTGGCCGATGCCTATAAAAAACGCCTCCCTCGGGAGGCGTTTTTTTGTTCAGTCGTCGCCGGATTCGCTGATCAGCGGCGGCGGAAAGCCACCCAGCTCCTTCCAGCGATTGACGATACCGCAGAACAGGTCGGCGGTTTTCTCCGCATCGTAGGCCGCCGAGTGTGCTTCCTTGTTGCTGAACGGAATGCCGGCGAGCTTGCAGGCCTGGGCCAGCACCGTGTGGCCATAAGCGAGACCGGCCAGGGTGGCGGTGTCGAAGGTGGAGAAAGGGTGGAACGGGTTGCGTTTGATGTCTGAGCGCAGGGCCGCCGCGAACACGAAATTGTGGTCGAAGGTGGCGTTGTGGCCCACCAGCACCGCCCGCTTGCAGTCGTGGGCTTTCACCGATTTGCGAATCGGAGTGAAAATTTCGCTCAGACCTTCCCGCTCGGGCACTGCCTCACGTTCCGGGCTCCAGGGGTCGATGCCGGTGAAGTCCAGTGCCGACTGCTCCAGGTTGGCGCCTTCAAACGGATCAATCTGCTGTACGTGGGTTTCCGCACGCCTTAGCCAGCCGTCCTCATCCATTGTCAGCATGACTGCGGCCACTTCCAGCAGGGCGTCTTTCTCCGGATTGAATCCACCGGTCTCCACATCCACAACCACCGGCAGAAATCCGCGGAATCGACGGGCCATGGGATGCGGTTCTCTGTTTTCGTCAGTCACTCAAACTCCTCGGGATCGGGCTTCGGGTCGGTTTGCCTGATTCAGGCAGTTGCCAGTTTCCAGTTCACGGTTTCGCCGGCACGCAGGGGAATAATGGTGCCATCCGCCAGGGGCAGTTCCTCGGGCATGGTCCATGGCTCCCGGATCAGGGTGATGGTGTCAGTGTTTCGGGGCAGTCCATAGAAATCAGCGCCGTTGAAGCTGGCGAAAGCTTCCAGTTTGTCCAGCACGCCCAGTTCTTCGAAGATGTCAGCGTAGAGGCCCATGGCACCGAATGCGGAATAGCAGCCGGCGCACCCGCAGGCGGCCTCTTTCTTGTCGCGGGCATGGGGCGCCGAATCGGTACCGAGGAAGAATCTCTTGTCACCACTGGCCACGGCTTCCTGCAGGGCGCGCTGGTGGCGGTTGCGCTTGAGAATCGGCAGGCAATACAAGTGCGGCCGGATACCGCCGACCAGCATGTGATTGCGGTTGTACATCAGATGCTGGGGCGTCAGGGTGGCGGCCAGATTATCGCCGGTGTGGGCGCGGACGAACTCGGCGGAATCGGCCGTGGTAATGTGCTCCAGGACCACTTTGAGGGTGGGGAAGGCCTGCAGTGTGGGGGCCAGTACCCGCTCCAGAAAGACTTTCTCGCGATCGAAGATATCAATATCTGCGTCAGTCACTTCGCCGTGCACCAGCAGCAACATGCCGCACCCGGCCATGGCTTCCAGCACCGGGTAGATGTTGCGAATGTCCGTCACACCGGAGGCCGAGTTGGTGGTGGCGCCAGCCGGATAGAGCTTGGCGGCAACCACGCCCGCGGCTTTTGCCTCGCGTATGTCTTCGGCGGTGGTGGACTCGGTCAGATAAAGCGTCATCAACGGGTCGAACGGCAGGTCGCCAGCGGCGCTGACGATCCGTTCCCGGTACGCCAGCGCGGCACTGGCGTTGGTCACCGGCGGCGCAAGGTTGGGCATGATGATGGCGCGACCAAAGCACCGCGCGGTGGCGGGAACCACATCGTCAAGCACGGCACCGTCCCGTACGTGAAGGTGCCAGTCGTCGGGGCGGGTGATGGTCAGGGTGTCAGTCATGGGATGTTATCCGGGCAGTCAGGCGCCGGGCAGACGCCGGCAAAAAAATTTGGCGGAATTATATCAGATGCGGGGTGCGTTTGTTTCCGTCGAATTGCTAAAGAAAGGTTCCAGCCCGCCGTTAAACGGTCAGTAACCCTGATACTGACGGATAGATGGTATGGCCACACATTCAGCCTTGTTTCCGCGAACAGCCGCGCTGGTCGGTGCGCTGTGGCTGTGCGCCAGTGGGTCGGCCCAGTCCTCCAGCTTTGGCGCCGGCATCGAGAACAGCCAATGGTATGTGTCCGAGTCGGTGTTCGAATGCGCGCTGGTGCATGAAGTGCCCGGTTACGGTCGCGCGATATTTCGCCATCGGGCCGGCGAGCAACTGTCGTTCATTCTTGAATCGGACACCGGGTTAATGCGGCCAGGGCGCGGCAGCGTGGTCGTGGAAGCACCCGCCTGGCGCCCCGGTGCGGCGCCGCGCAAGGTGGGTTCGGTCGAGGTTGGGGGCGGACGCCGACCGGTAACGTTGGGAGCCAGGCAGTCGATGATGGTTGCCCAGGGCCTGCTCGACGGCATGATGCCCACCGTCACCCGGGAATCCTGGTACGATCGCAGGCCGGTCAGGGTGCGGGTATCCAACATCAATTTTGCCCGCGAATTCGACCGATATCGTTTGTGCACGGCCGGTCTGCTGCCGGTCAACTATGACCAGATCAAACGCTCGCGCATACCCTTCCGGGCGGGCAGTACCAGCCTTTCCGATAGCGATCAGGCACTGCTGGATAATATCGTGCGTTACGTTCAGGCCGATTCCACCATCGAGCGCATCTTTGTGGATGGTCATACCGACGGTTCCGGCAGCCGGATCGACAATCGCGCGCTGTCAGAAGAGCGGGCCAACGCGGTGGCGGATTATCTGATTGCACAGGGACTGCCGGCGGATCTGATCACCGTTCGTGCCCATGCCGATCAGTATCCGGTGTCCAACCGCGCGGCCGATAACCGGCGTACTACGATTCGTTTGCAGCGCGAGGGCGAGCGCCCGGAACTGCAGCAGGCGAACGGCTATGAATCCGGGTTCGCGGGCTAGCGAACCGAACTCAGCACATCAAGATGGGCGTTCACGCTCTGGGCCAGCGCCCGCAGGTGATAGCCTCCTTCCAGCGTCGAAATGATCCGGTCGTTGGCGTGGTCACTGGCCACGCTGACGATCATTTCCGTCAGCCAGCGGTAGTCGTCTTCCTCGAGGTTCAGCTCCGCCATCGGATCCAGCCTGTGGCTGTCAAACCCGGCGGAAATCAGCACCGCTTGTGGGCGGAAATCCTGTAACTTCTTCAGCCAGCCCGCTTCCACCGCCTTGCGGTAGTCCAGTGCCGAGCAGTCGGATGCGATCGGCGTGTTGATGATGTTTTCCGGCTGGCGGTGAACGTGGGAATGGGGGTAAAAGGGGTGCTGAAAACTTGAGCACATCAGAATGCGTTCGTCCCCGCCCACGATATCGGCCGTCCCATTGCCCTGGTGCACATCGAAATCAATGATGGCGACGCGCTCCAGCTGGTGGAAATTCAGCGCCCGCATCGCGGCCAGTGCGATGTTGTTATAAAAGCAGAACCCCATGGACTTGCTGCGTTCCGCGTGATGGCCGGGTGGCCGGGCGCACACGAAGGCGTTGGTGACCTGGCTGCTCATGACCATGTCGACCGCTTCGATGTTGCCGCCAGCCGCCAGACGGGCGGCGCGCAGGGTGTCTGGCATCATCGCAGTGTCCGGGTCGGTATACACGCGGCCCCGGGTCGGCTGCATCAATTCCAGCTGGTGCAGGTACTTTTCCGGGTGAACAGTCAGCAGCTGATCCCGGGTGATCTCGTCCGGGCGCACCCAGTCCAGCCGCTCCCCCACGCCGGAGTCGGACAGGTAGCTGATGATGGCTGCAATGCGCTCCGGAGATTCAGGGTGTTCCGGGCCCATGTTGTGCTTGAGGCAGTCATCATGGGAGAAAAATGCTGTGGTCATACCAATCCTGACAACGTTGGTTCTGCTTGTATTTTCACCAATGTTATCAGGGATGGTACGTGCTTGCCGCGTTTCTTTGGTCTTATGGAGAGGATAGGCGTTTTACATCACCGAACAGGCGCCTAAGATAAGGTTAGCCCGTCGACGACTGGAAACAGCAAGGAGCCTGCGCTTGAGCACCCGATATCTGGAAAGTCTTTTCAATCCGTCCTCTATCGTGGTGATTGGCGCCTCCGAACGGGCAGACAACCTCGGCGGGATGGTACTGCGGAACCTGCTGGGTGGTGGCTACCCAGGCCAGCTGCTGGTGATTAACCAGAACGAATACGACAACGTGCACGGGGTGCCCTGCGTGCGCAAAGTGTCTAAGATGGAGTTCAGCCCCGACCTCGCCATTATCTGTACCCCGCCGGACACGGTGCCCAAGATGGTTCGCAGGCTGGGGGAGGCCGGTGTGCGCACCGCCATCGTGATGACAGGGGGCATGTCCCGTTCCCACAGCAAGACCGGGCAGCCGCTGATGTATTCGGTGCGGGATGCCGCGAGAGAGACCGGTATCCGCGTGCTGGGGCCCAATACCATTGGCCTGATGGTACCTGCCAGGAGCATGAACGCCACCTATGCCCACATGGGGGCGATACCCGGGAAAGTCGCGTTTGTTGGTCAGTCGGGCACCATTGCCAGTTCGGTGATCGACTGGGCGTTTGCGCGCGGTGTCGGTTTCTCCTATTTCCTGACCCTGGGCGACGGCATGGACATCGACCACGATGACCTGATCGACTACCTCGCCCAGGACAGCCAGACCCGCGCCATCCTTCTGCATATCGAGAATATCCCGAACCCGCGGCGATTCATGTCGGCGGTGCGGGTGGCGTCCCGCACCAAGCCGGTTATTGCCGTCAAGAGCGGTCGGGTGCCGGAATCGGAATGGTTCGCCCACGAACTGCCGGCGGGGGTCAAACGCAGCGACCCGATCTACGACGCCATGCTTCAGCGCGCGGGTGTGCTTCGGGTGGACGGTCTTGGCCAGATGTTCGATGCCCTGGAAACGCTGACCCGCATGCGTCCGTTGCGGCGCGAATCCCTTGCCATCATTGCCAACGGTGTTGGCCCTGGCGTGCTGGCGGTTGATCGCCTGGCGGATCTGGGCGGGGAACTGGCCCAGTTGTCAGAACAAACCATTGAGGCGTTGGCTGAGAAACTGCCGCCGTACTGGACGCGCAAGAATCCGGTGGACCTGAACTACGATGCCTCGCCGGAACTGTATGCCGAGGCCATCCGGATTTTTGCCCGTGATCCGGAAGTGGCCAACGTGCTGGTGATGTACGCCCCGAGCCTGACCGAAGACAGCCTGCAGATCGCCGATGCGGTGGTGCAGGCGTCCAAAGGTACCCGTCTGAACGTGTTCACCTGCTGGCTGGGGCAGAGCACGGTGATGGATGCGCGGGATGAGTTCTATCGCGCCGGCCTGCCGTCGTTCTTCAATCCGGAAAAAGCGGTGATGGCCTTCATGCAGCACGTTCGCCATCAGCGGGTGCAACGGCTGCTGACGGAAACCCCGGAATCGTTTACCGACCATTTCGATGATCGCACCCACACCCGCCGGGTGGTGATGGGCGCCATGCGTAGCGGGCGCATGCATTTGTCGAACCGCGAGGCCCGGGATGTGATCCGGGATTACGGCATCAACAGTATCGAGACCATTTACTGCGACGATGTGGAGGAGGTACTGGAGGCGTTTGCGGTGGAGCGGCGTCCGGTAGACATCACGGTGATTCACGAGCATGCCTGCTACCCGTTCCGGGAACTGAGTACCGGGCAGCGGCGCTTCAAAGGCACGCTGCAGAAGCTCAACAGCGAGGCTGCCATTATTGATGGCTGCCGGGTACTGATGGAGGAATACCAGTTCCACTTCCCCGGCAGCGGGTTTCTGGGCTTTGCCGTCCAGCGCGCCTACCAGCACGTGGGGGGTATTGAATTCAGTGTGGGCATTACCCGGGACCCGGTGTTCGGGCCGCTGGTGGTTTGCGGGGCCGCCGGAGCGCAGATCAACGTGATGACCGACCGACAGATTGCCTTGCCGCCGCTGAACATGGTGCTGGCGCGGGAGCTGTTGCGCCGGACCTACATGTACAAGCTGCTGAAGGAGAACAGCCTGAAGCCGGAGGAGGATATCCGTGCGGTATCCGAGACGCTGGTCACGCTGTCGCAGATCGTGATCGATATTCCCGAGATCCGCGGGCTGGAGATCGCGCCGCTGCTGTTCAACGAAAACGGGGCGGTGGCGGTCAACATTGCCATTGATCTGGATGACAAGCCGGGCCGGCCGATTATTCAGCCCTACCCGCGGGAACTGGAGGAGTGGATCCTGCTGCCCAAATCCGGTCGCCGGGTGATTCTGCGCCCGGTGCTGGCGGAGGACGAGCCGGCCCACCGGGCGTTCCACGAACTGCAGTCACCGGAGTCCATCCGCTATCGCTTCTTCCAGTATCGCAAGCATTTCTCCCGCGAGGACGTGGCGCAGATGGTGCAGATCGATTACGACCGGGAGATGGTGTTCATCGCCAATGCGCCGCGGGAAGACGGCGAGGGCGAGGAAACCCTGGGCACGGTGCGGGTGTGGACCGATGCCGACAATCTGCAGTGTGAATTCGCGGTGATGGTACACGACAAGATGAAAGGCGAGGGCCTGGGCGTGGCGCTGATGCAGAAAATGATCGATTACTGTCGCTCACGGGGAACGGTGGAAATGGTGGGCAACGTGTTGCCGGACAACCGCCCCATGCTGCAATTGGCCGAGCATCTGGGTTTTGAGATCCGCTACAACGCGGAGGAAGAGGTGATGGATCTGCGGCTGGTGCTGAACGAGCCGGAAAAAGACTGGCAGCGGGAGCGCCTTCGCAGGCAGCCCCACTGATCCGGTGACTCGCGAGGTGAGGGGGTAGCCCTCAGGCCTCGTCGATAATGGCGGAGCGATCCTCTCCGCCCAGCGCTTCCAGAAGGCCTGGGATCAGCCTGGACAGTTCCAGAGTCATCAGCGCGAACGCGGCGTCAAAACGGGCGGCGGCGTCGTCTGCGTCGACGTCGTCCAGTTTTTCCTGCAGGGTGTCGCCGAACTTCAGTCGCTTGATTCCCAGCTCTTCATCCAGCACGAAGGACAGATTGTCCTCCCAGGTCACGGCCAGTTTGGTGACCTGCATGCCCGCGTTCAGGTGATTGCGAATTTCGTCCGCCTTCAGATCCAGCCCCTTGCAGCGCACCACGCCGCCGTCTTCGGACGGATCTTTCAGTTCGCACTCCGTGCCCAGTTCGATGGTGCCCGGCAGATCAATGCTCTCATTCAGCCAGCCGGTGAAAGTAAAGGCAGGAGCCTGTTCCACCGCGGGTGGGCGAACCGGCAGCGAGCCCAGGCTTTTGCGCAGGAACGAAGCAAGGTCTTCTGCCTGCTTGGAAGAGCCGGCATCCACCACCAGCAGTCCGTCCTGGGGCGCCAGATAGGCGAAACTGCGGCGGTTCTTGGAGAATGCCTGGGGCAGCATTTCCAGCATGACCTGCTCTTTGATCTCGTCTTTTTCCTTGCGGCGGACTTTCCGGCTCTGTTCAAGCTCGATGGCTTCGGCGCGCTCTTCCACCATTTCTTTGACCACGGAACCCGGAAGGATCTTATCTTCCTTGCGCAGGGCGATCAGGTGGTAACCGTTGGTGCTGTGTACCAGCATGTCGCTGTGCTTCCCGAGCGGCGGCACCCAACCCTGCCTGGTGGTTTCCTGGGGACCACAGGGCTTGAACGCATCGGCCTGAAGTTTCTCTTCCAGGGCTTCAGCGGAGATGTCGAACGGCTTGGTAAAACGGAATACACGGGCATTACGAAACCACATCAGGGTCGATCCTTGTCAGAGTTTCTAAAACGGGGGAGGGATAATACGGCCACGGGTCCGTGGCCGTAAAGTGGCGGCACTGGCGTCACATCAGATCTGCATGATCTCTACCAGAACGGTTTTCACAATGAAGCCGACCACGCCGGCGCCCAGTACAGTAAACAGGGCGATGGTGCCAAATCGGCCGGCCTCGGATTTCTTGGCCAGATCCCAGACGATGAATCCCATCCAGACGATCAGGCCGGTCAGAAACACCAGCAAGGCAATCTGGGAAAACACAGCTTCGTTCATTCAATACTCCGCATCATGGTCGGGGGTTACTGCTCGTCCCGCAAAAACAGCCAGTTGTTCTGGTCGGACTGCTCTTCGCAGAAGTAATACCCTTCAAGGTTAAAGCCTTTAAGATCATCCGCCTGGGTAATGCCATTCTCAATGGCGTAGCGGCACATCAGACCGCGCGCTTTCTTGGCGTAGAAACTGATCATTTTGTATTGGCCGTTTTTCCAGTCCTTGAACTGGGGGGTAACCAGCCGGCCATTGAGTTCCTTCTTACGCACGCTCTTGAAGTACTCGTTGGAAGCGAGGTTCACCAGTACCCCATCGTCTGCCGCCAGCAGCCGGTTGAGCTCCTCGGTAATACGGTCGCCCCAGAACGCGTAAAGGTCTTTGCCACGGGTATTCTCGAAACGGGTGCCCATCTCCAGCCGGTAGGGCTGCATCAGGTCCAGCGGCTTGAGCACTCCGTAAAGGCCGGACAGCATGCGCAGGTGCTTCTGGGCGAACTCGAATTCCTGCTCGCTGAAATTCTCCGCATTCAGCCCGGTGTAGACATCCCCCTTGAAGGCCAGAATGGCCTGGCGGGCGTTGTCCGGCGTAAACGGCGTTTTCCATTGCTGGAAACGCTCGGCGTTGAGTTGCCCCAGCTTGTGGCTGATGCTCATCAGGTTGCTGATCTGGTGGGGTTCCAGCGTCTTGAGCTGGTCCACCAGTTCACAGGCATCGTCCAGGAAGTCCGGCTGACTGTATTGTTCGGTGGCCAGCGGGCTGTCGTAATCCAGGGTTTTCGCCGGGGAGATAACCATCAACATGTCAGGGTGTCCTCATTGCAAAAAGGTGAGTAACTGTTCCCGGGTAAACGGCCAGTCCAGTTCCGCCCCGGTGTCGTTGCGGCGTAATACCGGGATGCGGGTGCCGTAACGCTCCACCAGTGCTTCCGACTGGGCAATATCCACCACATCCACCGGAATGGGCTCCGGCATGGGAGTGTTTACGAGCAGGGCCTCTGCCAGTTCACACAGGTGGCATTGAGAGGTGGTGTAGAAAAGTAACTCCATTATTTCGGCTGGGCGTCCAGTTGCTGGCCGGTCACGCCGGCGCTGTCCTTGCCCATCAGATACAGGTAGCTGGGCATCAGGTCTTCGGGCGCAGGATTCTGTTGCGGATTTTCCGCCGGGTAGGCGTGAGCGCGCATGTTGGTGCGGGTCGCCCCCGGGTTCAGGCTGTTCACCCGCACGTTGTGTCGTTCGTCGTCGAGCTCTTCGGCCAGCAACTGGCTGAGGCCCTCCACGGCAAACTTGGACACCGCATAGGCGCCCCAATAGGGCTTGGCTTTGCGGCCAACGCCGGAGGAGGTGAAGATAACCGACGCGTCGGCGGATTTCCGCAGAAGCGGAATCACGGCGCGGGTAAGCAGAAACGGTGCGGTGGCGTTGACATGCATCACGCTGTTCCAGGTTTCCGGATCGTACAGTTCAACCGGGCTGCGGCTGCCAAGAATGGCGGCGTTGTGAAGCAGGCCATCGAGCTGACCAAAGTTGTCTTCGATGGTCATGGCCAGTTCTTCGTATTCCTTGACGGCCGCACCTTCTAGGTTCAGCGGAACGATGGCCGGTTTGGGGTGGCCGGCGGCCTCAATTTCGTCGTACACAGATTCCAGTTTCGAGACCGTCCTGCCCAGCAGGATCACGGTTGCACCGTGGGCCGCATAGGCCTTGGCGGCGGCTCGTCCGATACCACTGCCCGCGCCCGTCACCATGATAATGCGGTCTTTCAGCAAATCTGCCGGTGCCTGGTAATTCTGCATAACCTGTCTCCTTGCAGGGAAAGCCGTGTCGGTCGAACCGACGAATCCAACGTGTTTATCTGGCGCTATTGTAACAGTTTTGCCAGGTCAGGGACGGTGTCGGCAATCAGGTCCGCTTGCCACAGGTCAACGGTGTGGGGCTCCTCAATGTAGCCATAGCGCACGGCAATGGTGGTCATGCCGGCATTGCGTCCCGCCTCGATGTCACGCTCGTGATCGCCTACGTAGATGCCCGTACCGGCCGATGCTCCGATGCGCTGGCAGGCCAGATGCAGAGCTTCCGGGTGGGGTTTGCGATGGGTGACGTGATCCGGGCAGATGACCACGGCGCAGCGCTCGGCAAGGCCCAGCGCTGCCACCAGAGGCTCGGCGAAACGCACGGGTTTGTTGGTCACGATGCCCCAGGGAATGCCGCGCGCTTCCAGGTTGCGGAGAATCGCATCCATGCCCTCGAACAGGCGGGTTTCAATGGTGACTCCCTGTTCGTAGAGATCCAGAAAGGCGGTATGTTTCTCAAGATAATCCGGGTGCTCCGGCTCCAGCCCGAAACCGACGCGGACCATGGCCCTGGCGCCATTTGAGACCGAGCGACGAATGGTCGCGCCCGGCAGGGGATCCAGTCCGTGCCTGACCCGCAGTTCATTCAGGCAGCGAATGAAATCCGGCGCGGTGTCGATCAGCGTGCCGTCCAGATCAAACAGTACGGTGGAGGGCGTGTCCGGCATAGCGGAGGATCCTGGCCTGTTCATTCGCCCGTGTCACCCTCCCGGTCGTCTTTGGCGTGCATCATGTAATTCACGTCCACGTCGCGCCCCAGTTTGTAGACCTTGGTGACCGGGTTGTAGGTCATCCCGGTGAGTTCACGGATCTCCAGCCCGGCGTGGCGCAGGTGGTCTGACATTTCCGATGGCCGGATGAATTTCTTCCATTCATGGGTGCCTTTGGGGAGCAGGCGCAGCAGGTATTCGGCCCCGACAATGGCAAACAGGAACGATTTGGGATTGCGATTGATGGTAGACACGAACAGATGGCCACCGGGTTTCAGCATGGCGGCACAGGCACGGATCACGGAGGCGGGATCGGGCACGTGTTCGAGCATTTCCAGGCAGGTAACCACGTCATACTGGCCGGCGTGTTGCGGATCAGCGGCCAGCTCCTCTACGGTGATCTGTCGGTAGTCGACCTTGATGCCACTCTCCAGGCCGTGCAGCCGCGCCACGGACAGGGGCGCTTCACCCATGTCGATGCCGGTGACGTGCGCGCCACGGCGGGCCATGCCCTCCGACAACAGACCGCCGCCGCAGCCCACATCGAGTACCCGCTTCCCTGCCAGCGGCGCGCGCTCGTCAATGTAGTTCAGGCGCAGCGGATTGATGTCGTGCAGGGGGCGGAATTCGCTTGTCGGATCCCACCAGCGGCTGGCCAGCGCCTCGAATTTGGCGATTTCGTTGTGGTCTACGTTGTGATTGCTCATAGTCTGTTCTGCCTGGTTCATAAGAAGGTCGTGGCCGGAAGCCCGCCGGTCGAGGTCATCGGACTCATCGGTTACCGATACGGTCTGACCAGGATTTTACCCGCAACATCAGATCCGGTACGTCGATGCGGGTGAGACGGCCATCCTGTACCTGTGGTACGCCGGCGATCCAGCTGTGGCTTACCTGTCGGCCATGGTTGCTGTACACAAGGTGCGAAGCCGGGTCGTACACGGGTTGCAGGAAAGGGTCGCTGAGATCCACGGCAATGATGTCCGCCAGTTTGCCGGCTTCCAGCGTGCCCAGCTCGTGGTCTCGACCGAGCGCCCGGGCGCCATGCAGGGTTGCCATGGCGATGGCGTGATGCGCGGGCAGGGCGGCGGCGTCACCGGCCACTACTTTGGCGACCATGGCGGCGGTGTTCATTTCACCGAACAGGTCGAGATCGTTGTTGCTGGCGGCGCCATCGGTGCCAATGGCCACATTGATGCCAGCGTCGGTCAGTTTTTGTACCGGGCAAAAGCCGCTGGCGAGCTTGAGATTGGACTCCGGGCAGTGAATCACATGGGCACCGCTCTCTTTGAGCAATGCCACATCGGTGTCGTCTATCTGGGTCATGTGGACGCACTGAGTCCGGTTGTTGAATACCCCCAGCTCAGCCAACCGTGCGGACGGCCGCTTGCCGGCGTTCCGGATGGCTTCGGTCACTTCGAATGCCGTCTCGTGCAGATGGATCTGGATGCGGGCACCGGTATCCGCCGACAGTGCCACGGCGCGGGACATCGGATCATCAGAGACCGTGTAAGGGGCATGGGGACCAATGGCCGGCATGATGTATTCGCTGCCCTGCCATTGACCGATGAACTCGGCGCCCTTGCTCAAATACTCGTCCGGCCCCGTACCCCATTGCGTGGGGAAGTCCAGCAGCGGAAAGCAGATCTGGGCACGCATACCGGCATCGTGGGCCATCTGGGCGACGACTTCGGGGAAGAAATACATGTCCGAAAACGTGGTGGTGCCGGTGCGCAGCATTTCTGCCATGGCCAGTTGGGTGCCGTCGGCAATGAACGACGGGCTGATATGCGTGCCTTCGGCCGGCCAGATGTGATCATTCAGCCAGGTCATCAAGGGCAGGTCGTCTGCAAGGCCGCGGAACAGGGACATCGCCGCATGGCCGTGCATGTTGATCAGTCCGGGCAACACCACGTGGTGATCCAGATCGATGGTTTCGCGGGTGCGGAAGCGGGCGTCGGCCTCTTGCCGGGGCACCACGGCGGCAATGCGATCGCCCTGGATGATCACTGCCTGGTGGTGCAATACGGTGTTCGCGGGTTCCACCGGGATGAGCCAGCGGGCGTTGATGCGGATGTCCGCTGCTGTGATGGTTTCTGCCGTCATGTACCCTGCCTTTTGGGAGCTGGCCGGGGAATGCGGCGTTCTTGCCAACAGTCCCCTGGAATGTAGCCGGAAAGTATAACCAGCAGGTGCTTTGAGAACTACCCTGTAAAGCCGGTGCCGCCAGCTCCCGATTCAAATCCCGCGGGCCGGGCGGTTATACTGTCGAGCCTGGCCTTTTTCTTTTTCACGCTACCGGAGTTCACTGATGTCGACGTCATCCGCCCCCTCAGCCCAGCGCGCTATCGGAACCGTTGCCATTCGCTGGCACGGAAGCAGTCTTGAGCTGCTGGATCAGCGCCTGCTGCCCGCCGAAGAGCACTGGATCACGCTGGAGGGTGCGTCCGGTGTGGCTCAGTGCATCTCCGATATGGTGGTCCGTGGAGCGCCGGCCATCGGTATCAGTGCTGCCTACGGCGTCGCGCTGGCGGCTCGCCATGCCGGCGGCGGTGACTGGCAGGCTGAAATTCGCCAGGCCATCCGTGAACTGGCCGCATCGCGCCCCACAGCGGTGAATCTATTCTGGGCGCTGCAGATCATGGAAGCGGAATTCCACGGCTGTCATTCGCTGGACGAGGCCGTCAAGCGGCTGGCGGCCAAAGCGGTGCAGATCCATCGCGAGGATCTCGCCGCCAATCTGGCCATGGCGGACCACGCCCTGGAGTTTATCGCCGCCGAGACGCCATTCTCGGTCCTGACCCATTGCAATACCGGGGCCCTGGCCACCGGCGGCTATGGGACAGCGCTGGGAGTTATTCGTCGCCTTCATGAACAGAAGCTGCTCAACCGGGTTTACGCCGATGAAACCCGGCCCTGGCTGCAGGGAAGCCGGCTGACCGCCTGGGAGCTGGCCCGTGACGGTATACCTGTCACGCTCAATGCCGATGGCGCCGCGGCGGCCATCCTTGCCCGGGGCGATGTGAAATGGGTGGTGGTCGGCGCCGACCGGATAACCGCGAATGGCGATGTGGCCAACAAGATTGGTACCTACAGCCTCGCGGTTCTGGCGCGTCATCATCGGGTCGGTTTCATGGTGGTGGCGCCGTCCAGCACCGTTGATATGTCGCTGGCCACTGGTGAGGACATTCCGATCGAAGAGCGTGAGGGCAGCGAAGTGAGGCAGATCCGGGGTGTGCCGATTGCGCCGGAAGGCGTGCAGGTGTTCAACCCGGTGTTTGATGTCACGCCGGCCAGCCTGATTGACGCCATCGTCACCGAAAGGGGGGTGGTGCATAACCCCAATATCACCGGAATGCGGGCCTTATTCGGCTGACCCTTCGTATTGTTCGCGGAGTTCGGCGGTTTGCCGCTCCTGTTCCTCGATGAAATGCAGTGACATCTCGAAGCTTTGGCGGGTGAACTCCAGAACCTTCTGGAACCCCTCATCCGAGAGGTTGCGTGCGTCATCGTGGCGGCGGAAGATGTTGATAAACTCCCGCTCACGTTCGAACTGCAGCGGCAGACGGCCCACGCCCCAGTCGTTGAGGATTTGCCAGACTTCCGGGTTGTAGTTGCGCGTGGTGCGCAGAATGAAAGGAATCGGGTCGTTGCGGGCTATCAGCGCGGCGAGCCGAAGAATCAGTTCGAAAGAGAGCGTTGTGGTGCCATTTTCTATGGCTTCCAGCACCGATTTGTCCCGCAGGTTGAGGGCTTCACTCATCTCAGACAGAGTGAGCCCCGCCACTTCCCGAATGTCTTTGAGGGACTGACCGGCGGTGAGCATCATCCGCAGCTGGTCCTGGGAGTTGATCAGCGCCCGGCCCACCCGCAGCGAGGTGTCGGTGGAGCGCGCCGCAAATCTCAGCGCCGAGCCAGTGAGCCCTGCAAGCCGGTCGACCAGTGTTTTCTGGTCACGGCTATCACCTTCCCGCTGTTCCAGGTCTTCGACTGCCTCCAGGGATTTCATCGCATGCATGGCATCCATGAGCATGCCCTGAAGCATCTGGGCTTTTTTGCGGTCGTCGTCCTTTCTGGCCGTCATTGGCTACCTTGTCAGTCGAAGATCAGATCGCTTCAGCGCGCCTGTGCGGCGAGTTGCTTGGGGTCGAGGATTGATGCCATACGGCGATCCAGCTCAAGCATGTCGGCCATGATATGGCCGCCTTCGCGGATGATGAAATCCAGCTCGTCATCGGTGTTGTCCAGATCAGCCGCCTGCACATCCTGCCAATCGTCCAGCTCCTCCAGGGTTTCAAAGGGCTCCTCGCCACGAAGTTCGCGCCGTGCGTTGGCAATGGTCAGGCGTGTACGCTCGATCTGGGACTGGTGTTCCTTGCGTTCGTCGTGATTGAGGCTGACCGACTCCAGCTCACGCTGCTCTTTCAGGAAATCGATCTCCTGCTGCAGCAGCCGGAATTCCGGGCTCTCCTCGAAGCGTTCGTCATGACGATTGCGCAGTTCATCGATTATGCCGCTGAAGTCAAAGTAACGGGTGTGGGGTACCGCTTCAATCTGATCCCAGGGCAGGGCATGGTCCAGTGCGTCTTCGCCGATGCGAGTCTTGTCGACCCGGGAAGGGATTTCGATATCCGGGATCACCCCCTTGTGCTGGGTCGAGCCGCCGGAAACCCGATAGAACTTGGACTGGGTGATCTTCAGCTGGCCGTGATTCAGTGGGCGTACCGCCTGAACCGTGCCCTTGCCGAAGGTCTGTGACCCCACCACCAGGCCGCGGCCATAATCCTGGATGGCGCCGGCGAAGATCTCCGACGCGGAGGCGCTCATGCGGTTCACCAGAACCACCAGCGGACCGTCATAGGCCACACTCGGGTCCTCATCGGCCAGCACCTGCACTTCGTTGTTGGAGTTGCGGATCTGTACGGTGGGGCCCTGATCGATGAACAGTCCAACAAGATCGTTAGCTTCGTGCAGGGCGCCGCCGCCGTTATTGCGCAGGTCCATTACCACGCCATCGACCCCATCTTCCTTGAGTTCCTCGATCAGGTTGCGGACGTCGCGGGTGGTACTTTTGTAATTCGGATCGCCCGCCTGCATGGCCTGGAAATCCGCATAGAAGGTGGGAATATTGATCACCCCGATACGGTAGTCCTGACCGCCACGGTCTAGCTCAATCACGTCTTTGCTGGCGCTCTGTTCCTCGAGCTTGACCTTGTCGCGTTTGATGGCGATGGTTTTGGTGACGGTTTCATCGGTGGCGCTGGCCGGAATTACTTCCAGGGTGACGGTGGATTCCCGTGGCCCGCGAATAAGGTCAACAACCTCGTCAAGGCGCCATCCGATAACATTCACCGGTTTCTCTTCGTCATCCTGGGTGACGGACACGATGCGGTCCGCCGGCTGCAGCTGGCCCTGCTTGGCCGCGGGCCCCCCCGGAACCAGTCGTACTACCTTGGTGTACTCGTTGTCTGCCTGCAGCACCGCGCCGATGCCCTCGAGCGACAAGCTCATGTTGATGTTGAAGTTTTCCGAAGTGCGCGGTGAAAAGTAGGAGGTGTGGGGGTCCCACATGCCGGCGAAGGCGTTCATGTATGCCTGGAACGCATCCTCGCTGCGCGCCTGGTAGGCACGCTTGAGCTGACCTTCGTAACGTTGGCGCAGACTCTCTTTGATGGCCTCATCATCCGAACCGTTGAGCCGTTGCGCCAGAACGGCGTTCTTGACTCGTTTGACCCAGAGTTCATCAAGTGCTTCGCGGTTGGGCTCCCAGTCTGCTTCGGAGCGATCAAGGAGAATGCTCTCGTCGGCTTCGAAATCCAGCTGATCGAAGCCCTTGTCAATCAGATCGAGTGCAAAGTTCAGGCGCTCGATCATGCGCTGTTGCACCAGATTGTAGATATCAAAGCCGGGTTGAAGCTGGCCGGTTTTCAGTGCGGACCCCAGCCCCAGCCGAATGGCCGAGAATTTCTGCAGATCTTCCTGGGTCAGGTAGATACGCTGGCCGTCGAGATAATCCAGGTAGGCATCGAACACGTCGCCGGAAAGCGCATCATTGATGCCCAGGTCGCGGAAATGGGTGAACTGCAACTGCCGCGCAATGAGGATGTTGGCGCGGGCCTGATCCACGGTTGGCGTCACTGGCTGGTATTCCGCGTTGCGGTCAATCGAGGCCGCAACGCCGAGGGGCAGGGCCATGAGAATGCCGAGAGCCAGCCCTTTGCCCAGAGACCGGTGAAGCATGTGCCTTGTGATCGAACGTTCCGCGATGCTCATAAAAATCTACCTGACGGTATGTGGCGACATTGATCGGTCGGGCGGGAAAGTTGCCCAGGGCAAAACCCTGAAAACAGATACGCCTGACGGGAATCGCCGGATTGGATCTTGAATTTATTGTAGGCAAGGGCCCCAGTGGTTGCCATAGGCAGGGCGTATCGGTTCGTGACAATCTGTCCATGATGTGGTCAGGTCCGTATCCGCTAAACACGAAAAAAACCCCGCAGGGCACATGGCCGCGCGGGGTTCGATACGAGCCGGATGCGGAAGGTTACTCGAACAGGGTGTTGTTCTCGGCCTTCTCAATCAGCAGGGCGGGCGGGGCAAATCGCTCACCGTAGGTGTCCGCCAGCGCTTTCGCGCGTTCGGTAAACGCACGCACACCGTACTGGTTGATGAACTGGATGGCGCCGCCAGTCCAGGGCGCATAGCCGATCCCGAAAATGCTGCCGATGTTGGCATCCTCCACGGTTTTCAGCACACCCTCCTCAAGGCAGCGAACGGTTTCGATGGCCTGAATGAACAGAATGCGATCTTTCAGGTCCTGGAGCGCCACGTTGCGGGCCTTGGCGGCGTCCACGAACAGGGTGTCCAGTTCCGGCCACAGGTGCTTCTTGCCGTCGGCCGGGTACTCGTAGAATCCGGCACCGGAGGCTTTGCCCTTGCGGTTGTGTTGGTCGACCATCTGGTCGATGACGGCTTCAGCCGGGTGTGGCTGCCAGGTGCCGCCGGCCGCTTCTGTGTCTTTCTTACTCTGGGCACGGATGTGCTGCATCAGGGTGAGGCTGACTTCGTCCGAGATGGCCAGCGGGCCCACCGGCATGCCGGCCAGTACGCCGGCATTCTCGATGCTGGACGGGTGGATGCCCTCGGCCAGCATGGCGATGCCTTCGTTCACAAACGTACCAAACACCCTTGATGTGAAGAAGCCACGGCTGTCATTGACCACAATCGGAATCTTGCCGATTTGCTGGACGTAGTCGAACGCGCGCGCCAGCGTATCCTCGGAGGTTTTGGCGCCCACGATGATTTCCACCAGCTGCATCTTGTCCACCGGGGAGAAGAAATGCAGGCCAATGAAGTTGTCTGGCTTTGCCGAGGCTTCGGCCAGCTGGGTGATGGGAATAGTGGAGGTGTTGGAGGCGAAGATACCGTTGCTGACCAGCTTTGGCTCCGCTTCCTGGGTGACTTTGGCCTTTAGGTCGCTGTCTTCAAACACTGCCTCGATCACCATGTCGCAGCCTTCCAGATCATCCGCCGAAGCCGTCGCCTTTATGCGATCGAGCACCTCGGCTTTCTGCTCCTCGGTCATGCGGCCACGGCTGACTTTTTTCGCCAGCAGCTTTTCGGAGTAACTTTTACCTTTTTCGGCGTTTTCAACGGAGACGTCTTTGAGCACGACGTCAATACCGCGAGTGGCGGTGGAGTAGGCGATGCCGGCGCCCATCATGCCCGCGCCCAGTACTCCGATCTTTTTGAAGGTTTCTTTGGCAACGCCGTCGGGGCGACTGCCACCGGCATTGATGGCGTTAAGCTGGAACCAGAAAGTGCCGGTCATGTTTTTTGCCACCTGACCAATCACCAGCTCGGCAAAATAGCGGGTCTCAATCAGGCTGCCGTTGTCGAAGTCCACCTGGGCGCCTTCCACGGCGGCGGAGAGGATACGCTCCGGTGCCGGGTAGCAGCCTTTGGTCTTCTGCTTGAGCATGGCCGGGGCAATGGCCAGTTTCTGTGCCATGGCCGGGTGGTGGGGTGCCCCGCCGGGCAGTTTGAAGCCTTTCTGATCCCAGGGCTGCTGGCACTTGGGATTGGCGTCAATAAAGGCCCGCGCTTTCTGCATCATGTCGTCGGCGGAGGCGGCCAGTTCGCTGACAATACCCGCTTTCAGAGCCGCTTTCGGGTTGGCCTTCTTGCCTTCCATCAGGAAAGGGAAGGCCGCTTCCAGGCCGATCATCCGCGGTAGGCGCTGGGTACCACCGCCACCGGGCAGCAGCCCGAGGGTGACTTCCGGCAGACCCAGCTGAATGCTGTCATTATCCAGCACCACGCGATGGTGGCAGGCCAGCGCGATCTCCAGGCCGCCGCCCAGCGCGGTACCGTTAATGGCAGCCACGACCGGCTTGCCGCAGGTCTCCAGGGCGCGCATTTCGGCTTTCAGGCCGTTGACCATGTCTTCAAAGGCCTGGGCGTCGTCACGGGTGACTTTGTGCAGTTCTTTCAGATCACCGCCGGCAAAGAAGGTTTTCTTGGCGGAGGTGATAATAATGCCTTTGATGTTGTCGAGGTCCTGCTTGACCCTGGCAACGGTGTCGGTCAGGCCCGCACGGAAATCCGCGTTCATGGTGTTGGCGGACTGGCCCGGCATATCAATGGTGAGGGTCAGAATCTGGTCTGATCCCAGGTCGTAATGGATGGCGCTCATATTCGGTTCTCCTGTCAGAAAAAGTGTCGGGCTCAGACGCGTTCGATGATGGTGGCAATGCCCATGCCGCCGCCCACACACAGGGTGGCGAGGCCGAATCGCAGATCACGGCGTTCCAGCTCATCCAGCAGGGTGCCGAGAATCATCGCGCCGGTGGCGCCCAGTGGGTGACCCATGGCAATGGCGCCGCCGTTGACGTTCACTTTTTCATCGGGAACAGACAGTTCTTTCTGGAAGCGCATCACCACCGAGGCAAACGCTTCGTTCACTTCAAACAGGTCGATCTGGTCAACCGTCATGCCCGCCTTTTCCAGTGCCTTGCGGGTGGCCGGAGCCGGGCCGGTGAGCATGATGGTGGGGTCGGTGCTGGTGACCGCGGTGGCGACAATGCGTGCCCGCGGCTTGAGGCCCAGCGCTTTACCTTTGGCCTCGCTGCCGATCAGCATGGCGGTGGCGCCATCCACGATGCCGGAAGAGTTGCCTGCATGGTGCACGTGGTTGATCTTCTCTACGTAGTGGTACTTCTCCCGCGCGACGCCGTCGAAGCCCATTTCGCCCATCATCTGGAAGGACGGCTTCAGGCTGGCGAGGGATTCGACCGTGGTGTTGGCGCGGACCTGTTCGTCGCGATCAAGAATCACCACACCGTTCTGGTCGGTCACCGGGATGATGGATTTGGCAAAGTGGCCGTTTTCCCAGGCCTGGGCTGCTTTCTGCTGGGATTTCACCGCAAAGCCGTCGACATCCGCGCGGCTGAAACCTTCCAGAGTGGCAATCAGGTCGGCGCCGATGCCCTGGGGCATGAAACCGGTGTGCAGGTTGGTGGCCGGGTCGGTGGCCCAGGCACCGCCATCGGAGCCCATGGGCACCCGGGACATGGCTTCAACACCCCCGGCCACGACCATGTCTTCCCAGCCTGAGCGTACTTTCATGGCGGCCAGATTGACCGCTTCCAGGCCGGAGGCGCAGAAGCGGTTGAGGGTGACGCCGGCCACTTTCTCATCCCAGTCCGCTGCCAGCGCAGCGGTCTTGGCAATGTCCGCGCCCTGATCGCCGACTGCGGTGACACACCCCATCACGATGTCGTCCACCTGGGCGGTGTCCAGGTTGTTTCTCTCCTGCAGTGCGTTGAGAACGGTGGTCAGCAGCGAAATGGGTTTGACGCTGTGGAGTGAGCCATCTTTCTTGCCGCGGCCCCGTGGGGTGCGAACTGCATCGAAGATATACGCTTCGGTGGTCATTGCTGTTCCTCTGGTGATTATTGTGTCGGGCCGATGTGCCGATCACACAACCATAGCGGGTTGCAGGCAGTGTGCGTAATGACGCCGGCTGCCAATCGGATTGGCGAAAGTGCTCATTGGCGTGCCTGGCGGCAATGACAAGGTGCTGCCAGGGATCTATTGTTTAGAGAGGCGTACATAGCGGCAGGAGGTGAAGGATGTCCCTGAGAGATGCGATAGATAATTTTTACGAGCGGCTGGTGGTGGATGCCATTGACGCCACCCGCGAGGAATCCGACAACGCCGATTATCTGACCGACGTGATGTGCGTGGCGTTAAATCGTCTGCCGACGCGATATTACCGGCATTCCATCGATATGATGTTTTATCTCGGCGATGACGAACTGAAGGCCATGAAGCAGAATTCCCTGACCGCCGTTCAGGCGGCCCGGGAGTTTGTGAAGAGCCATCAGCGAGACTGAGAGCAGCCGGACGCGCTAGTCCAGCAGGGCGTCCAGCGCCCGATTCAGTCGCTCCGCCAGTTGATCGCTGGTCGCCTCGTCGGGTTGCCGAATGCACCAGGCCGCCACCAGCGATTCCAGTTGTTGCTCCTTGTTCTGACCCTGGCCCTCAGCACTGCCCATGCCGTTGGCCAGCCGCTGGACCTGAATCTCCATTCTCTGCCCCTGGTCCGCTTCCGGTGAGGGAACGCCGGTCAGGATCTCGGCGCGAATCACCAGCTCCACGGGACCCATGTCATCAACGTCTGCGGCCAGCGCGTTCCACGTTGCCGGCATTTGGCTCTGGTCTAGGTCACCGGTAACTCTCGCACGGACATGGCCCTGCCAGGACTGAATCCTGCCAAGGCTCCGCAGGCTTTGCAGTAGCTGGTTCAGGCGTTTCTTTTGCTGAGTCAGTCGCTCCCGCACCCCAGGAGAGACGGGTTCAGCACTCACCGCCTCCAGTTCGCCCAGTGCTGCGGTAAGGGCATCGGTGTCGGCGTTCTGCGGCAGTGCCTCCGCGGCAGTCAGCGCCGGAGTAACCCGGGTGTCGGCCTCTCGGGTGGCCTGCTGCTGTTCTGATTTCTGGGCATCCCGACGGGCAAAGATGGCATCACAGGCCCGACGGAAGGCCTGCCACAGTTTGCGGTCCTCACGGTGCCGGGTGATACCAATCTGTTGCCACTCGGTTTGTAACGCCTTTGCCTTTTCCATGGCCTCGCCGAGCGGTTCGTGGCTGATCAGGGCGTCCGCGCGCTCCACAATCGCCTGTTTGAGCGCTTCGTTTTTCTGGCGCTCGGCATTGAGTGGTTCTTCCAGCTGTTTCAGTAACTCGTCGAAGCGTTTCTGCACCGGGCGATTGTCACGGAATTCGATGGGCCAGGCGGCTTTCCATTCCTGGCGGGCGGTCTGGTGAATGCGCTCGACGGATTTCCAGTCGATCTGTGCCCAGTCGGCGTTCTCGACGAAGGTGGCCAGCTGGTCACAAATGGTTTTTCGGGTCTCCAGGTTCGTTTGTTTCAGCCCGGATTTGGCGGCGAAATAGGATTTACACGGCTCATAAGCCTGATCCGAGGCGGCTTTGAAGCGGGTCCACAGGGCCCGATCCGAGGAGCCGCCCAATTCCCGCCATTCGTTCTGCAATTCGCGGATGCGTTCAGCCTTGGCCTCTGGCTCCATGGGCTGGGTCGCCAGGTATTCCATCTGTTCACAAAGCGCGATCTGTTTCGGCTCGGTGGCAAAGCCCTGCCAGTCGGTCAGTTCGCGCAATTGGCCACCCAGTAACTGAACCCGGGCCTGAAAGGGTTTGCCGTGCCGATGGTCAAGTTCTTTGAGCTGTTGTTGTGCCTGCTTGAACAACTGTCGGGATTCCTTGAGCTGTTTCGCTTCCAGGGCTTCGTCAAGTTTCGCCAGGGTGGCTGTCAGGGCTTCTGCCTGACGCTGCTGTTCGCCGTCATCCTGCCTGGGCGCGGGTGCGGCTTTCTTCTGGCCCGCGGTGCGGTACAGCGCGTCGAGCTGGGGTGGTCGCGCGAAATCAGCCGGCCAGTCAAGCGCAGTTATCAGTTCCCGGGCACGGGATTGCAGGTCGCTGTCAGTGTCGGGGTCGGTTCCGCTCTCCAGTGCGGCGATCTGCTCCCGGAATTGTCCCAGTCGTCTCAGTGCGGACAGGTAGAGGCGCAACGGCTGCATCAGGCTCTCGTAGCGCTTCTGCTGCTGTTTATCGACCGTGGTGTCGCGGGTGGCTTCCAGCCAACGGTTCTCCTGCGTTTTCTGCAGCGCATCCAGCGAAGACAGGGCCGGCGCGTGCTCCGCGTCTGACTGCCGCAGTTCCTCAAGGGTGTTTTGGAGCAATTCCAGTGTTTCGGTACGCTGCTTGTGCTGCTCCTCCTGACGAAGCCTGTCCCGGGCTTCGGCTTTGACCGCTTCCGCCCGTTCTCGGCACCGGCGTACCGCCTCGAGAAAGGCGGTGGCCTGTTCGGACGAGGCATCGTGCTCCACCTCAGACCATTGCTTCAGCAGGGTCTCAAGGCGAGCTTCGAACAGTTTGGTGTCTTCACTGCGGGCCTGCTCGGTTGCGCTGTTGACCAGGTGGTCGATACGCTCACGGATCTGCCGGGACTTCTCCTCGCTTTCCCGTATTTGCTGTAACGCTTGTCGCACGGTCTGGTAGACGCCCTTGTCGCGCCCCTTGGCTTCCTTCTGAACTCTCTGAAGACTGGCTTTGTCGGTGATCTGGCGGGCCGCCTCGGTGCGGATGTCCGCCGTCAGTCCTGCCAGGGCCAATGACTCCAGCTGGGCCCCGGTCGGTGAACTGGCCAGTTGTTCTAGCTGTTCGGCGCGCTGTTCATCCTTCGGATCAACCGCCGGAACGTCAACCGGCCTCGCTGGCGCGGATCTTCCGCTGGCCCCCGGTGCGCGTGGTTTGGCGGTGGGTTTGTTTTTTCCGAACAGTTTCTGAATGAATGCGGCCATGAGGGTATCCTCGAATATTGAAACCAGTTCCCGGTGTGGGGCACAGTATGCCCGCACCGACCATCGGCTTCCCGCTCTGCGGGCGCCGGAGAAGCCAACGCAGTGCTGCACTATGAAAGGTGGCAGTCTCGTTGTGGGGGCTAGTCTAGCGTTTTGTTCGCGTTTGCGGGAAGGGTCAGAATGGCAAAAGAGGAAAATCCTGAGGATCAGGAATACAGGGCGCGTTCGGTTGCCCTGCGGTTATTGGCGAGGCGTGAGCACAGTCGCATGGAGCTGGGCCTGAAGCTGCGCCAGCGGCGGCTCGAGGCGTCGGTGATTGAGCGGGTGCTGGACGAGTACGAAGCCGAGGGCTGGCTTGACGATAATCGTTTCGCCGATGTGTATGCCCGGCAGCGTGTGGATCTTGGGTACGGTCCGTTGAGAGTCACTGCTGAGCTGCAGCAGCGTGGCGTGCACACGACCCCTGAATGCGTTGATGAGATGTCCGACGACGACTGGGCGGAGCAGGCCACCCGGTTACGGTGCAAACGATTCGGTGGGCACGATATTCGTAATGACTGGGACGAGAAGGCCCGTCAGGCGCGATTCCTCACTCGCAGGGGGTTCACCGCGGCTCATGTCGAGCGCGCGCTTGAGCATGTGGATCAGAGCGACGATTGATAACGGCGCAACTCTAGAGCGTGGGTGGAATCATGCCGAGTTCGTTGGGCAGCATGGCACGCATGTCTCCGCCGGCCTCCGCCTCGGGCGATAACTCAGCGCCCGGCGTTCCGTCCAGTTCGACGTACCAGGTTTCCTCCGCCGTTTGCGGCTCTTTGATGGGTTCAAGCATCCACGCCAGTACATCGTAGTAGCGGCGGATATTCTGCACGTAGATCACGGGTTCGTGGCCCCGGGCGTAGCCGTAGCGGGTTTTCGAGTACCACTCCTTCTGGGCCAGCAGTGGCAGGAATTCCTTGACGTCCATCCAGCGGTCGGGATTTTTTCCAGCGCCCTCGGTCAGCCGCCTGGCGTCTTCGAGGTGGCCGTAGCCAACGTTGTAAGAGGCAAGCGCAAACCAGGTTCTGTCCGGCTCCGGAATGCGATCGGGAATCTGGCGGTGAACCAGTGTGAAGTATTTGGCGCCGCCCTGAATGCTTTCTTCCGGATCGAGCCGGTTGTTGATGCCGATTTCGCCGGCGGTGGTTCGGGTCAGCATCATCAGGCCGCGTACCCCGGTTGGCGACACCGCATTGGGGCGCCAGTGGGATTCCTGGTAGCCGATAGCCGCGAGCAGGCGCCAGTCGAGATTGTATTCGGTGGCGTAGTTGCGGAACAGCGCCTCGTACTTCGGCAGGCGATTGTTCACGTGATGGACGAACGTGCGGGCACCCACGTAATTCAGCCGGTCGAGATGGCCGTAGAAACGCTCGGATAATTGCGCGAGCGTGCCATTGTCGGCCAGTTTCTCCAGGAATTTGTTGGCCGCGGCAGACAGGGTGCCGTCCTGTTCGACCGGAAACAGCCAGGACAGTTGCTCAGGCTCACCGAGAGAGAAGGCTTCTTTCACCTTCGGGAAATACACGTGGTTGAGGTCCAGTTCGTTGGACGAGACCACTGCCATTGTAAACTCGCCAGTCTCTACCCGGGCCAGAACGCCGGCGGCATCGAGTGAGGGGTGGACCTGCCATTGCAGGTTCGGGAGTTCGGCGCGAAGTTTCTGAAGCTGGTGCTCGTGGTTGCTGTCTGCGACCAGATGCAGGGTGGTGCCGGCCAGATCGGCCGCGGTCTCTGGGCGATCGGTATCACGATGATAAATAACGACGGATTCCGCGAGTATGCCGGTCGGTACGGCATGATAACGGGTTTTGAGGTCTTCCCGGTTGGCGATACCGGCCAGTCCGATGTGGGCGTAATTCCGATCCAGCACCGAAAGAATTTCGGTGTTGTTATCGGCCACCCGAACGCGCAGTTCAACACCGAGGTGGTCAGCAAAACGCCGCGCCAGCTCATAGTCGTAACCGGTGATGCCGTCGCGCCCCTCGAAATAGATGGAGGGAGCGGTGCGGGTAATGATGTGGAGAACGCCTTCTGACTGCACTTCCTGCAGTGTGGTCGGGCGGGAGCATCCGCTTAGCAGGACGGTAACAGCGATAGGCAACAGCCAGGCCGATAGTTGGTTGGCGGAAAAACGTCTTGGCTTTGACAAGTCCTTGGTCTCCCCTGGAACTGCTGCAGGACACTGAGTTTACGAAACAAATGCGGATATCCGATCAATTCCGGTGCCGCATGGGCTCGAATTCATACCTGTTGGTGGCGTCCGATGCCACGTTCCAATCATCTCTGGTCCGCCGGCCCCGGTCAATAAATGTGATCACTTTGTATGCAAAACAATGTCAATTGTACATGGCCGTAATTCCTGTCCGGACGCTGTATCCGCGACACGCTTTCAAGTATCATGGCGGCCTTTCAGATGGCCGGGCGGCCCGCTGCAACTGTAGCCAGGCGCCCCGACTTCCCCGTTTCGCGCGATACAGGTTTCGATCATGCTTGAACTCCGCGGCGCTCCAGCGCTTTCGCCTTTCCGCTCCAGCAAACTGCAAGACCGCATCAGGGACATTGTGCCTGAGGTTGAGCATGTGTATGCCGAGTTCATGCACTTTACCGATCTGGAATTTGAACTGTCGGAATCCGAGCAAGCCATTCTGGATCGTCTGCTGACCTACGGGCCCAGTGTCGAGGTTGAAGAGCCGGAAGGGATCCTGTTTCTGGTGGTGCCGCGCCCCGGTACCCTGTCGCCCTGGTCCAGCAAGGCGACCGATATTGCGCGTAACTGCGGCTTGCGACAGATCCGACGTATTGAGCGGGGCATTGCGTTTTACGTGCGTGCCAACCGTAAACTGAATCTTGAGCAGCGGGAACAGATTGCCGCTTTGCTGCATGACCGCATGACGCAGAAAGTTTTCCACGAGATGGGCGGCGCTGAACTGCTGTTCAGTCATGAGGAACCGCGAGTGGTGCAACGCGTTCCGGTGCTCGCAGGAGGCCGTGAAGCGCTGGTGCAGGCCAATCAAACGCTCGGACTGGCGCTGGCGGACGACGAAATCGACTACCTCGCCAAATCCTTCACCGATCTGGAGCGTGATCCCACCGACGTTGAGCTGATGATGTTTGCCCAGGCCAACTCAGAGCACTGTCGGCACAAGATCTTCAATGCGTCCTGGGATATCGATGGCGAAGGCCAGGAAAAGTCACTGTTTGCGATGATCCGCAACACCTTCGAGATGAACAGTGAAGGTGTACTGTCTGCGTATAAGGACAACGCCTCGGTCATCCGTGGCAGTCGTGGCGGCCGTTTTTTCCCGCACCCTGAAACCGGGGTGTATGGGTACAACGAGGAAGATATCCACATTCTGATGAAGGTGGAAACCCACAACCATCCGACCGCCATCGCTCCGGCCTCCGGTGCGGCGACCGGGTCCGGCGGTGAGATCCGGGACGAGGGCGCGACCGGTCGAGGCTCGAAGCCGAAAGCGGGCCTGACCGGTTTTACCGTGTCCAACCTGAACCTGCCCGGGGATCCGCAGCCGTGGGAAATCGGCTACGGCAAACCGGACCGCATCGCTTCAGCGCTGGATATCATGATCGAAGGGCCGATCGGTGGTGCCGCGTTCAACAACGAGTTTGGCCGGCCAAACCTGGCGGGTTACTTCCGGACCTTTGAAGAAAGGGTGCCGGGGGCTGCCGGCGAGGAAGTGCGTGGTTACCACAAACCCATCATGATTGCCGGTGGGTTGGGTAACATCCGCGCCGAACACGTGGAGAAGGGGCATATCCCGGTAGGCGCCAAACTGATTGTGCTTGGCGGGCCGTCGATGCTCATCGGCCTCGGTGGTGGCGCGGCCTCATCCATGGATTCCGGTACCAGCAACGAGAATCTCGATTTTGCCTCGGTTCAGCGTGACAACCCGGAGATGGAGCGTCGCTGTCAGGAGGTGATCGATCGCTGCTGGCAGATGGGCGAAGACAATCCCATCGCCTTTATCCACGACGTCGGCGCCGGTGGCCTGTCGAATGCCATGCCGGAACTGGTGAAAGACGGCGGCCGCGGCGGTAAATTCGAGCTGCGGGATATTCCCAGTGATGAACCGGGCATGTCGCCGCTCGAGATCTGGTGTAACGAATCCCAGGAACGCTATGTCATGGCGGTTGCCGCCGAGAACCTGGAGAAATTCGATGCTCTGTGCCGTCGCGAACGCTGCCCGTACGCGGTGATCGGTGAAGCTACAGAATCCCATCACCTGGAACTGGCGGATTCCTACTTTGACGACAAGCCAGTAGACCTGCCGATGGACGTGCTGTTCGGGAAGCCGCCGCGCATGCATCGCAGCGTTTCCAGGTCGTCGTTTACCAAGCCGATTTTCGATTCCTCCAAAGTCGACCTCAATGACGCCATTCGCAGGGTTCTGCGTTTGCCGTCGGTGGGCTCCAAGAGTTTCCTGATCACCATTGGTGACCGGACGATTACCGGCCTGGTGGCCAGGGATCAGATGGTGGGCCCGTGGCAGGTGCCCGTGGCCGATGTGGCGGTTACGGCCAGCTCCTATGACGTGCGTGCCGGCGAAGCCATGGCGATGGGCGAGAGAACACCCGTTGCGGTCATCGATGCGCCGGCGTCGGGCCGCATGGCCGTGGGTGAGGTCATCACCAACCTCGCGGCCGCGCCCATCTCGCGTCTGTCGGATATCCGCCTCTCGGCGAACTGGATGGCGGCAGCCGGTCACCCCGGCGAAGACGAGAATCTGTACGAGACGGTGCGAGCGGTCGGTATGGAACTGTGCCCGGAACTGGGCATCACCATCCCGGTTGGCAAGGATTCGATGTCGATGAAGACCGTCTGGGAAGAGGACGGAGGTGAACAGAAAAGCGTTACCTCACCCTTGTCGCTGATTATCAGTGGCTTTGCTCCGGTAACGGATGTCACCCGCACACTGACGCCGCAACTGATGACCGACGCCGGTGACACTGACCTGATCCTGATTGATCTCGCCGCCGGCCAGAATCGACTGGGTGGTTCTGCGCTTGCGCAGGTATACCGCCATGTGGGTGCCGTGGCCCCCGACCTGGATGACCCCGAAGACATCAAGGCCTTCTTCGCGGTGATCCAGGGTTTGAATAGTGATGACAAGCTGTTGGCTTACCACGACCGCTCCGATGGTGGTCTGTTTGTCACGCTTGCCGAGATGAGTTTCGCAGGCCACACCGGTATCGAGGTCAAGCTCGACGGTCTGGCCGAGGACTCTTCCCAGTTTGCCCGTGAGCTTTTCAATGAGGAGCTCGGCGCGGTTATTCAGGTCCGGCGGGACGACACTGACTTTGTTCTCCAGCAATTCTCGGCGGCAGGGTTGGGGGATCACACCTCAGTGATCGGTTCTCTGCGCGACGACGATCGTCTTCGTCTGAGTTTCGGCGGCACCGCCGTGGTGGACGAAGCGCGGGCGGACCTCCACCGCCTGTGGTCGGAGACCAGCTATCGCATTCAGGCGTTGCGTGACAATGCTGAATGCGCCGAGGAGGAGTTCGACAATCTGCTGGATGCCGGCGACCCCGGATTGAGCGTTCAACTCAGCTACGACATCAACGAAGACATAGCGGCACCCTTTATCAGTACTGGGGCAAAGCCGAAAGTGGCGGTACTGAGAGAGCAGGGTGTCAACGGCCAGGTCGAGATGGCCGCGGCGTTTGACCGTGCCGGATTCGAGTCGGTTGATGTGCATATGAGCGACCTGCTGTCAGGCAGGATATCGCTGGAAGGTTTCAGCAGCCTGGTAGCCTGTGGTGGCTTCTCCTATGGCGATGTGCTGGGCGCCGGCGAGGGCTGGGCGAAGTCTATCCTGTTCAATGATCGGGTACGTGACCAGTTTGCCGCGTTCTTCAATCGCCAGGATACCCTGACGCTGGGTGTCTGTAATGGATGTCAGATGCTGTCCAATCTCCATGAGCTGATTCCAGGCAGCGAAGGCTGGCCGAGGTTTGTGCGAAATCAGTCGGAGCAGTTTGAAGCAAGGTTCGTGATGGCCGAGGTTCTTTCGTCGCCCTCGGCGTTTTTGGACGGTATGGCCGGCTCCCGAATGCCGATTGCCGTTGCCCATGGGGAAGGCCGAGTGGAGTTCGGTGGCAGCAACTCTGTCGCGGCGCTTGAGGAAAACGAGCTCGTTGCGTTGCGGTACATCGATAACAGGGGGCAGGCAACCGTCCGCTACCCGTTCAACCCCAACGGGTCGGAGCGTGGTATTACCGGGGTCACCACCCGTGACGGCAGGGTGACCATTATGATGCCGCATCCGGAGCGCGTGTTCCGGGCCGCGCAGCATTCCTGGCACCCGTCTGAGTGGCAAGAGGACGGCCCCTGGATGCGTATGTTCCGGAACGCCCGGCGCTGGTTCGGCTGAGGTAAACCAGCGGGCCACACAACCGGCCAGAGGAGTTGCGATGTCGCAATATTCTCTGGCCGGTTTTTTTGTGCGTGCAGGCCTCAAAACTGTGCATATTTCAAGGGAAATATTTCTCGAAATTGGCGTTTCTGCCCTTGACTCGTTACGTTTATGCACATTGTTGGTGCTCCATTGAGCGATCAGTGAACAAATGGCTGATTTTTGGTTCAACTTTTGTTCGACATTCGTAACTTGCTGAAAAATATATACTATTATCATTAGGTGAATTTGTCGCCAATTTAACGGAAGTGCAGTAATTACAGGGCGTGGGGGCGTGTTCCCAAAAACTTTCCCCAGAGTTATCCACAGATTCTGTGGGTAAGTTGGTAAGCTCTTAATCTGTACAATACCCTGTTCGGGTTGGCATGGAATCGGAAAAAAGGGGAGATGCTGATGTATAAAATCTGTTACTTCGTACCGGAGACCCACCTGGAACAAACCAAGACGGCCCTGTTCGCAGCAGGAGCTGGCCGCATCGGCGATTACGATTCCTGTGCATGGCAGTGCCGTGGGCAGGGACAGTTTCGCCCCCTTGAAGGCAGCCAGCCGTTTCTCGGCCGACAGGGGGCGGTGGAAGTAGTCGAGGAATATAAGGTGGAGCTGGTCTGCGAGGATGGGCTGATCGGGCAAGCAATCGAGGCTTTTAAAGAAGCCCACCCATACGAAGAGCCTGCCTACGAAGTTTATCGACTGGAGGCCTACTAACCGGGGCTATTTCCTGGCGGCCATGGAATAGCGAATGTCGGTAACGTGCACCTCAAAGGCATCGCGTCTCCGGTCTTCAAGGTAAAGCTCAAGGGTTTTCCTGACCGTTGGAAAGGAAAGCTCGTCCCAGGGAATTTCGTCCATCCCGAACAGGCGGGTCTCAAGAGATTCTTCGCCGGCGCCGAAGCTGCCATCTACCAGTGTTGCCCGGTAGAACATATGAACCTGATTGATGTGGGGCACATCGATAATGCTGTACAGGCCGTTAATGTTAACTTCCGCAAGCGCCTCTTCCCGGGTCTCACGAGCAGCCGCCTCAATGGTGGTTTCGGCGTTTTCCATGAAGCCGGCGGGCAGGGTCCAGTAACCGTATCGGGGTTCAATGGCACGCCGGCACAGCAGTATGCGGTCGTTCCAGATGGGCACGGTGCCCGCGACGATTCGAGGATTCTGATAATGTATGGTGTCGCAGGTGACGCACACGTAGCGATGGCGATTGTCACCCTCGGGAATTCGTTGTTCAACCGGGTGGCCGCATGTGCTGCAGTATTTCATGGCTTTCACCGTATACTTATGAAATGTGTGGTAGCAAGTTTAACGATCTGTGCTGCCGCTGTCTCATTGAAACAACAGTCTGAGTTGGAGCAGGGCTTTGCACGATCTTCTGAAAGAGCGCCTCGCCGGTTATGCACCTCGCCAACTGGCGCTGGACTATCCGGAGGCCGGCATATTGGTGCCGGTAACGGACGATTCTCGCAATCCGGAAATGGTCTTTACCCTGAGGTCCGCCAACCTGAACACCCACCGGGGCCAGGTTGCTTTTCCCGGGGGCAAGCGTGATCGGTCAGACTCTTCATTGGCGGCCACCGCACTTCGTGAAACCCATGAAGAGATTGGCCTGCCGCCGGATCAGGTCAAGATCGTGGCACCGCTCAGTCAGGTTATGTCACGGTACGGCATTCTGGTCACCCCTTACGTTGGGGTGATCCCAGGTGATCATCCTCTGCAGGCCAACCCCCATGAAATCGAGAGTATTTTCAGGGTTCCCTTGGAGTTCTTTCTGGAGGACCGCCGCGAGCGAACCGACGCGCTCGATTTCCTTAATCACACCTTTTATGTTCCCTGTTACCGATGGGAGCGTTATCAGATATGGGGGCTGTCCGCGGTGGTGCTGGTTGATTTTCTTAACGCTGTGTACGATGCCGGCATAGATTTGTTGGAGCCGCCGGCTCCGGAAACAATCCGTACAGGAGTCTGAGATGTTTTACCAACTTGGAGACCGCAAGCCCGAGCTGAAAGGCAGTGGTCAGTTTGTGGCGGACAACGCCAGGGTGATTGGTAGCGTTCGCTTGCTGGACAATGCCAGCGTCTGGTTCAACGTTGTGATCCGCGGTGATAACGACTGGATTACCATCGGTCCTGAGTCGAATGTGCAGGATGGTTCTGTTCTTCACACCGATCCCGGTATTCCGCTGACCCTCGGCCGTGGCGTGACCGTTGGCCATAAAGCGATGCTGCATGGATGTGAGATCGGTGACTATTCACTGATTGGTATAAATGCCGTCGTTCTGAACGGCGCCAGAATTGGAAAGCACTGCCTGATTGGTGCCAATACGCTGATACCCGAAGGTATGGAAGTACCGGATGGCTCGATGGTTGTTGGTTCGCCCGGCAAGATCAAGCGTGAGCTGAATGCCAGTCAGAAAAAAATGCTTGAGCTCAGCGCTGAGCATTACGTGCAAAACGCCAAGCGGTATGTCGACAACCTGACGCCCTGTGAGCCGCAACAATGAAGGTGGCGGATAGAGTCAGGTCGCCATGCGTCAGCATTTGCGCGCTGGATGGCGACGACGTGTGTATCGGGTGTCATCGAACCGGAGACGAAATCATGCGCTGGCCGCGGATGACAAACGATGAGCGGCAAGAAGTATTAAAGAGTGTTGCGAAGCGCGAAGAGAAAGTCGCTCTGTAATAACGCATAGCCACAGGAACCATAAGCATGTCTGAGACCGTTCGTATCGGCACGCCGTTGAAAGCGCGCGCCTATAAAGTCCTGTTTTGCGGCTCGGGTGAGCTGGGCAAAGAAGTAGTTATAGAGCTCCAGCGTTTGGGGGTCGAGGTGATCGCTGTGGACCGCTACCCCGACGCCCCGGCCATGCAGGTGGCGCATCGCAGTCATGTCGTGGACATGCTCGATGGCACGGCGCTGCGCAGCATAATCGAGCAGGAGCGACCCAACCTGATCGTGCCTGAAATAGAAGCCATCGCGACACCGGAGCTGGTTGCGCTGGAGAAGGAGGGCTATCGGGTCGTTCCAACAGCTCGAGCGGTTAACCTGACCATGAACAGGGAGGGTATCCGCCGGCTGGCCGCGGAAGAACTGAAGCTGCCGACCTCGCCCTATCGATTTGCGGAAACCCGGGACGAGTACCTGGCGGCCATTGACGAAGTCGGTATGCCTCTGGTGGTAAAACCGGTGATGAGTTCGTCCGGCAAGGGGCAAAGCACCGTGTCATCGCACGTGGATGTCGAGCGGGCGTGGGAGTATGCGCAGACTGGTGGTCGCGCCGGCAGGGGCAGGGTGATTGTCGAGGGTTTTGTGGATTTCGATTACGAAATTACCTTGCTGACGGTGAAGCACCGAGAGGGGATTTCGTTTTGTGCTCCCATTGGCCACCGGCAGGAAGACGGCGATTATCGCGAGTCCTGGCAGCCGCAGCCTATGAGCGAACCGGCCCTTGCCCGTTCGCAGGAAATCGCAGAGTCAGTAGTCGAAAACCTTGGCGGCTACGGTGTGTATGGTGTTGAGCTGTTCGTTAAAGGGGATGACGTCTGGTTTTCCGAAGTTTCCCCCCGGCCTCACGATACCGGGCTGGTTACGCTGATTTCCCAGGATCTTTCTGAGTTCGCGCTCCACGCCCGTGCAATTCTGGGCCTGCCGATTCCTGTTATTCGTCAGTTGGGTGCGTCGGCTTCGGCGGTCATTCTTCCGGAAGGCGAATCAACCGATGTGGTCTATTCCGGGCTGGAGCGGGCGCTGGCGGAACCGGATACTCAACTGCGGTTGTTTGGAAAGCCCGGACTTAAGGGGCGTCGTCGGATGGGAGTGGCCCTGGCGAAAGCTGACACCGTGCAGCAAGCCAGGGACTCAGCCACCCGTTCGGCGGCGGCGATAAAGGTCGGGTTGTAGGCCCGATTTTGACGATTTTGAACTTTTCTCGAAATCGTCGTTGACACCTTCGCTGGTGTCTGTAGAATGCGCATCTCCTTCGAGGGGCAGGCCGATTAGGTGGCTCCGGATTCGAAGGGCAACTGTTTGAAAGTATTGAAGAAAACGAGTTTTAAAATTCTTCAGATAAACGGTTGACAAGGCGGCGAAACGATGTAGAATACGCGGCCTTGATTGAGCAGCAGCTCAAACGCTCTTTAAAAAGTTAACCAAGTAATTCGTGTGGGCGCTGGCCGAGGTATTTCGGATACGAAATATCAGGACAGTGACTCGTCGAAATTGAGTTTTGTCTTGAGCAAGAATAGAGAATCTTCGGATTCTTGTATGATTTAAACTGAAGAGTTTGATCATGGCTCAGATTGAACGCTGGCGGCAGGC
>NZ_QTKT01000030.1 GCF_018424605.1 Marinobacter lipolyticus
CTTTATATACAGTTCGAATAGCTAACAATAATTGTTCATCAGGTGCATTTTTCAATATGTAACCTTTCGCACCATTACGCAACACATGGAACAAATACTCCTCATCATCAAACATGGTTAATATTAAAATTTTAGTTTCTGGAAAACTGTCAGCAATTTTACTCGTAGCGATAAGACCTGACTCACCTGGTGGCATACTTAAATCCATTAGTAACACATCAGGTTTATATTCCATTACTTTTTGGTAAGCTTCGACGCCATCTGCAGCCGTTGCAACAACTTCCATATCATTTTGATAATTTAAAATCATAGAGAACCCCGTACGGACAACAGCGTGATCATCGGCAATGACTATTTTCAATTTTATTCCCCCAATGTATGTTTCAAATTGGAATGTTCAATGTAACATTGGTACCCTCACCAATTTTCGTTTCAATATTGACGCTACCGCTGACTAACTC
>NZ_QTKT01000031.1 GCF_018424605.1 Marinobacter lipolyticus
TACTTATAGATTCTGATGTACTACCTGACTCACTTAATGATTCTGATGTACTAATTGAATTTGATGTACTATCACTTACCGATTGTGATGTACTAGCCGAATCGGATGTACTTGTTGATAAGCTTTGTGACTTAGACAAGCTTCCTGATGTACTCATACTTACTGAATCACTTAACGATGTTGATGTACGCAATGAATCAGATGTACTTGTTGAGACACTCTCTGATTTTTCAGTACTGCTAGAGTTCGAAATAGAATCGCTTAATGATGTTGATTTACTAACTGAACCTGACATGCTTGATGATACACTTTGTGAATTCACTAAACTTGTGCTTGTTGAGCTTGATACACTATTACTTTCAGATGTGCTTAATGACTTAGATGCACTCACAGAATCAGATAGGCTTACACTTGTCGATTTCGAGGTACTAGCTGATGTTGAAGTCATTATTGAAC
>NZ_QTKT01000032.1 GCF_018424605.1 Marinobacter lipolyticus
TATCCAGGCCGAATTCCGTTATCTCGAGCAGATGGAAGCCTCTGATATCGAAGGCATCGTCGCTCTACCGGGGGCGTTAGCCCTGTTGAATACGCTCAATGAGGCCGGGATCCCGTGGGCGATTGTCACCTCCGGCTCGATTCCGGTTGCCCATGCGCGTCACCGCGCGGCGGGCCTGCCGATGCCGGAGGTGTTTGTCACCGCTGAGCAGGTGAAGCATGGCAAGCCGGGGCCGGACGCCTATCTGCTGGGCGCCGAGCGGCTGGGTCTGCCTGCCGGGGAGTGCGCGGTGGTGGAAGATGCGCCGGCGGGGCTCCTCTCCGGACTGGCGGCCGGCTGTCGCACTATCGCGGTCAACGTGCCCGCCGATGCCCCCCGTCGGGATGAAGCCGACCTCGTGCTGAGCAGCCTGGAAGATCTGGTGGTTGAACGCCAGACTGAC
>NZ_QTKT01000033.1 GCF_018424605.1 Marinobacter lipolyticus
GAATGGCATATAAAATTTTTTACATATTTTCAACAACTTTATTTCAATAAAGCATCAAGTTGATCTAATGTTTGATTCATCCCTTGCTCAACACCCATGTTTATGACTTGTTGAGCGGCTTCTTTTGTTGGAAATACCGATGTTGATGTCACTGTCGTTTTCGTTGTATTGAACTCGGAAAATGACAAAGTAATCTTCATGCTTGGCATTTTTGTATCTTTTGCACCTTGAGGTGTCGCAAATGAGTCAATATATTCAATTAAATATGGACGCTTAACCGTTTTATATTCTGCTAATGTATAGCTGGTCATTGTAGGTGTTTTAATCGCGTAAAATGCATCACCGCCTGAAACAGCATTAAAGCGAAACACTTTGGTACTAGCGTCTTTTGGATGAAACCATTTTTCAAATAATGCTTTTGTCGTATAGGCATCAAAC
>NZ_QTKT01000034.1 GCF_018424605.1 Marinobacter lipolyticus
TAGCGTCGTTACTAGCATTACATGGCATATCATGTTATAACATACTAAGAGCATATTGGTGTAATCCGCTAAGCTACTCAAAGCAGATATAAAAATTAATCGTGAATAGCGCTAGAATACTTACGGAAGGTCGGTATTCAACTAACTAGCATAGACCTGTCTGTCGTTTGGCGTTAGTGCGCAAACGTAATAAAACAAATGCACTATTAACCTTTGTTAGTAAGGCAATATGCTATTAATAAGGCACTGGTCTAATTTGATCTGTGCTTTATTTTTTTATGTTTATTCCAATTCCTCTATTTGCCGACGATTCTGCGCTCCTTAATAATCCTAAAGCTGTCCATCGGTCGATTTGATAGCTGACGCTATCCGACCGCTGGCGCTTTTAGTCTAATTAAGGGCTCTCATCGACAAATATGTTTTCTCG
>NZ_QTKT01000035.1 GCF_018424605.1 Marinobacter lipolyticus
ATTACAAATTGCAGGTGGTGGAGGAACATTCCCAATTCAAACTACGCCACAATTTTTCCAAAACATTTCGCCATACTTACCATTTACGTATGCAATTGATTCATTACGTGAAACAGTAGGCGGTATTGTTCCGGAAATCCTAATTACAAAATTAATTATATTAACGTTATTTGGCATAGGATTCTTCGTTGTAGGTTTAATTTTAAAACCTGTAACAGATCCATTGATGAAGCGCGTATCTGAAAAAGTTGACCAAAGTAGCGTTACAGAATAAAAATTAAATCCACACATTAGGTTATAGCTCCTTAATGTGTGGATTTTTATGTTTTTAGACAGAAGAGATAGTAATTTCTGTCTTTTATGGGACGGGTGTTATCATTGCTATTATCCAGGATGACTTACTATAGCAC
>NZ_QTKT01000036.1 GCF_018424605.1 Marinobacter lipolyticus
CTAAAAATACAGACACTTATAATGCACATGATATTATGCGTACACTATACCCTGAAGTAAGTGAGCAAGACCTTCCTAATTGTGCAACATTCCCTAATCAAATGATTGAATACGGTAAATCACAAGGCAGAGATATTCATTATCAAGAAGGTGTACCATCATATGAACAAGTTGATCAACTTACAAAAGATAATGTAGGAATTATGATTCTTGCACAAAGTGTATCTCAAAACCCTAATGACCCACATTTAGGACATGCACTAGCAGTTGTTGGTAATGCTAAAATTAATGACCAAGAAAAACTTATCTACTGGAATCCTTGGGATACAGAATTATCAATCCAAGATGCAGATTCAAGCCTATTACATTTATCATTCAATCGTGATTATAACTGGTATGGTTCAATGA
>NZ_QTKT01000037.1 GCF_018424605.1 Marinobacter lipolyticus
TCCTTGGAGTAAATTTTCATCCAAACTATACAAAGCCAAAACTCCTAAAACATAAACTTTTGGTTTTATTAAGGCATTTTTATCATCATAAATAGCCTTAGCATATTTAGTATCTGCTGAAAAAAAGAGATCAAATTCTCTCCCTTGTTTTAAAAGCTCATAATATTTTCCAGAAGCACCAAAAACCAATTCTATTTTATCTTTTGGATGTGTTTTTAAAAACTCATCTTTAACTTCACTCATTGCCTTTGAAGCTGAAGAAGCCACGAAAATACTTAAATTTTGTGCATTTAAACACGAAACAAAAAACAAAATTCCAAAAAATACTATAAACTTTTTCATTTAGTTTTCCTTGTGTAAAAATTTAATTTTTGGATTATAACACAAAAAATTCATTTTATAT
>NZ_QTKT01000038.1 GCF_018424605.1 Marinobacter lipolyticus
GTATGGTACAGGTCAATTACCTAAATTTGAAGAAGATTTATTTAAAGTAGAAAAAGAAGGATTATATACAATTCCAACTGCTGAAGTACCATTAACGAATTTCTATCGTAATGAAATTATTCAACCAGGTGTACTTCCTGAAAAATTCACTGGTCAATCTGCATGTTTCCGAAGTGAAGCAGGATCAGCAGGTAGAGATACAAGAGGATTAATTCGTTTACATCAATTCGATAAAGTGGAAATGGTACGTTTTGAACAACCTGAAGATTCATGGAATGCTTTAGAAGAAATGACAACAAACGCAGAAGCAATTCTAGAAGAGTTAGGTTTACCATACCGTCGTGTTATTTTATGTACAGGTGATATTGGATTTAGTGCAAGCAAAACATATGATTTAGAAG
>NZ_QTKT01000039.1 GCF_018424605.1 Marinobacter lipolyticus
GTGTTAATGATGGTCCGTTCGCTGACTTCAACGGCGTTGTTGAAGAAGTTGATTACGAGAAATCTCGTCTGAAAGTGTCTGTTTCTATCTTCGGTCGTGCGACCCCTGTAGAGCTGGACTTCAGCCAGGTTGAAAAAGCTTAACCCAGCGATCAAAAAAGCGGCGATTTAATCGTTGCACAAGGCGCGAGATTGGAATACAATTTCGCGCCTTTTGTTTTTATGGGCCTTGCCCGTAAAACGATTTTTTATATCACGGGGAGCCTCTCAGAGGCGTTATTACCCAACTTGAGGAATTTATAATGGCTAAGAAAGTACAAGCCTATGTCAAGCTGCAGGTTGCAGCTGGTATGGCTAACCCGAGTCCGCCAGTAGGTCCGGCTCTGGGTCAGCAGGGCG
>NZ_QTKT01000003.1 GCF_018424605.1 Marinobacter lipolyticus
CATCGAGCCCATAGCTCCTGCTTCTGCTGATGGGTCAGCCCTCTGGTCTTTGATACTTGCTGCGGCATTTTGAAAGCCCCGATAGTTACCAGTGTGCATTATGTTGCATTGACCGGTTGAATCTACCGCGGCCTTTTTTAGTATGTCGCGTTCCTCCGTCACCCGGCGCAGTTCGGCCCGCAGCTGACGAAGCTCATCCTGCTGCTCCGTAATGTGCTGGTGCTGGCTTCCAGGATCGCCATACAGCTTGATCCACTTGTACAGACTGCCGGAGGTGATCCCGAGTCTCCGGCACACGTCGGATACCTTGTAGCCGCGCTCCGTGACCTGCTTCACCGCCTCGATCTTGAATTCTTCGGAGTATCGCTTTGCGCTCATCATCAACACCTGTAGATTTGCGTTTAGTGTAACGCTACCAGGCGTCTACTGTATCGGGGGCTTGCCAGCCCCAGCGGCCAGTTCATACTATGGTGAACTGGGTTACACGCACAATGACCGGTGCTGGCTTCTGGAACCGGGGGTGACCATTGGCAATTAACAAGTCAATTAAGTTCGTTCCGGCCTGCGGCCTACACCGGACGCCCCTGTCGGGGCGCCGCTTATTTTCGGCGTTAACTGTTTATGAGCTGGATAGAGAAACTCGACCATTACGGCGCCAACTTTCTGATAGATGAGCTAGTTTGGCATCTCAAGGAAGGGAGGGTGCCAGCTTCCGTCTCAATGGAAAGTTCACCCGTGCGTACCGGTGTTGTATTTCATTTTGTAGATGGAGGCACCGCATTCTTGACGGTCCCGGAACGAGCATTAGATGACCATTGGCGTGAGGCGCAAGATATCTCCTCGAAATTTAATGAGCTACGAGGCCTCCGTTTTGAGGCCAGTTAACACATATGAGCCTTCTCGGAATCAACAGGCAATAGTCATTTTTTTGGCCGCGCCAGCGGCCAACCTAAATCCATGAGCGAGAACGCCTGCTTCGCTAGTCTCGTTTGGCTGTCAGGCACTTACAGCAAACACATATAGGGGCTCTCTTACATGGCTTTAGGCCATTGCCTGACCGGTCGTTCCATCGGTGGGTCAGGGGCACCAGACATTCATCGGTTAACCGGTCACTGGCACTATTCAAGGTGGCGGGCTGCACGGCTCCAGTTAGTTCCAGGCTCAGGACCGGTGTAAGCGCACTGGCTCATGGTATTAAGGCACGCCCACGGGCTGGCTAATCAAAGCGTCTGGTTTCAACATCGGTGACAGAAAACCGCATGGGTATCGAATACCAGTCAGCAGACTCGCAGTCTTCAACGTCGTCCTTTCTGATCCAGTTAGACGTCATGCTCAGCCCGTGGCGTGACTAACCTTTCAGGAACCGTTGTTCATCGAACACCCGTTTGTCTTTGAGCATGAAGTACACCGCTCGTCCCAACTTGTGGGCCAGGGCCGATAGGGCCTTGGCCTTGTTCATCCGCTTCTGAAGTTTCTCAACGTAGCGCTTGGCCTTGTCGTTGTTACGGATAAACAGCACCGCTGCTTCCGAGAATGCCCACTTCAGATGGGCGTTGCCGATTTTGTTGCCCTGGGTACCGTAGACCTTGCCGGCGGATTCGGCTTTGCACTTCACCAGACGAGCGTAGGACGCGAACTTCTGAACGGATTCGAAGCGTCGAATATCTCCGACTTCATAAAGAATGGTCAGCGCCAGGATGCGGCCGACTCCGGGAATGGTTTTCAGCACGCTGAGTGAGGCTGGATCGTGCTGCTTGGCTTGTTGTTCCAGGTGCCACTCGAGCTTTTTGAGCTCGTGTTGATAACAGTCGACGATCGCAAGATCCAGGTCGACGTTACGCTGGACGTCTGGATCGCTAAAAGCCGCGGTCAGTTGTGATCGGCCACCGGGGTTGTTGAGGTTGGCTTTGCTGGGCGGCAGATTGTACTGACTCAAGGTATTCACGGCGTGAGCCTTGAGCATGGCCCCATGCTGGACGATGCGGGTGCGTCGGCGCAGCAGGTCGCGAGTGGCCCGCATTGCTTTGGGATAGACGTAGGCCACCGGGAAATTACCACCACGCATAAGCATCGCAATCTTGAAAGAATCGATGCGATCGTTCTTGGTCTTGCCACCGTGGATGGCCTTCATATAGAGCGCATGGCCCAGGATAAAGTGGATGCCATGGTCTTCGCACAGGTCTGATATCCAGTACCAGCAGTGCATGCATTCAACGCCAACCACAAGGTCATCGCGAAAGGGTTCGAGCAAGGCCAGTAGGGGTTCCGGGCGGGCTTTGATTTCCTTGTGCAGCAACACCTCACCCTGCTGGTCGATGATGCAGACGTACAGGCTGCGGGCGTGCAGATCGATTCCACAATAATGGCGGTGGGTGCTATGGTAAAAGTTCATTGAGTCTTCTCCCTTGTAGTGCTTGGTCGCCTTCCAGCTTAGCGGGCAACCGCTGGGCTGGGGAGAAGGCTCAATCAGTATCAAAGCAAATCAGTCTGACGGCTTTTCCGTTGCTCGTTTTGCGGTTTAACGCTACGCTACCGCAAAACAATCAACTACAAAGCCGCAGCTGTTTGCGGCGTTAAAGCAAAAACCGCGTCGTGGCACCCGGTACTCATCCGTGTCAAAATTGAATAATAAGCGAACGATAGGTTTCTTCCATGAATCTCCAGAAAATTGAAAATGAGGCCCTACACCTCTCTAAAGAGGAGCGAGCCCAATTGATCCAGCGACTGGTATTGAGTCTGGAGTCTCCGTCAGAAGAAGAACTCAGGTCAGATTGGTTGCTCGAGGCTCGCCGTAGAGGCGAAGAGCTCGATAATGGCTCAGTTCAAGCCGTGTCCGGTGAAGATGTCATGAGGAAGGCTAGAGCACTGATCAAATGAACTATTCTTTTCACCCGGCAGCGGAAGCCGAATTCCTGGAATCAGTTGGTTATTACGAATCAAAGGTTCCGGGATTGGGTGGTGCCTTCATAGAGGAATTTGAGGCCCTGGCCAACTTAATTGGCGAGTCTCCAAAAGCCTGGCAAGCTGAATTGTCGCCAGATATTCGTAGAGCGCCCCTTCACAGATTTCCCTTGTCTATCATTTACCGAGAGAGCCCGGATGGTTTTCAGGTTCTGGCTGTTGCCCATGACCGCCGGCGTCCGCAGTACTGGCTGGGAAGGCTTTAACAATCGGCTGCACAGCGACCGATTTTCCGCCGCTTCGCGGCTCCAAACCGGCGCGTGAGCCAAGCGTTAAATTGCAGGAATGTCATGCGAGTAGGGACCTATATTTTCATTGTTAATGGGCTGCTAGGCGCGTGTTTCAGCTTCATTGCATTGTCTGGAGCTGCGCTTCCCTATCCGGACCCAACGCCGGAGATGTTGGATCAGCAATCAAATAGCGTTCAATTTTGGGGCTACTCCCTGCTCGGAAACTTTTTACTTATCATCAGTGGTGGCTGGGGGTAGTGGCGTTTTCGCCGCAAGAATTAATCAAGTAGTTGTGGTCAGCTTGGGACTGCAACTTAACCAGGCGCATCAATACGCGACCGATGGGCGCTGTTGTGCGCGGCGTTAATTGCCAAGGAGAGGTATGGCTATCAGCTTCCAGGTGAATCACCCCATTACCACTGACCAGTTCATCGGTTTGCTGGAGAGTTCGACCCTTGGGGAGCGTCGGCCAATTCACGATCGAGACTGTGTGGAAGGGATGATATCCAACTCCAATCTCGTCGTAAGCGCGTGGGATGATGATTTGTTGGTCGGCATCGCTCGCAGCGTCACGGATTTTCACTATGCCTGCTACCTGTCAGATTTGGCAGTTCATCAGAACTACCAACGATCAGGAATAGGCAAACGATTACAGTCACTGACCCAGGAGCAACTGGGGCCACTCTGCAAATTGATACTCATCGCGGCACCTGCAGCCAATTCGTACTATGGTCAGTTTGGTTACACTCACAATGATCGCTGCTGGGTTCTGGATGCGGGGGTGACCATTGGCAATTAACAAGGCCCGGCACGCGACGTCTACTACATTGCGGCTTCGCGTTTCGAAAGCTCTTCTTTCAGAGCTCGTTCCAGGCTGGCAGACAAGTTAATGTTCAGTTCCCGGGTTTTACGCAGAAGATCGCTGTTGATTGAGAGGTTCACTGCTTTTTTGGGGGCGGCTGAGTTATAGAGTTCGGCCATGAGGGCCTCCCAGAAGGTATAGAATACAAAGTTTAATCTTATGCGCACGCAAGCATTTGACCAATGGCTGTTGTCGGACGTGCCTACGCTGGCGCTCCGTCACGCCGCAAATCTGCGCTTTGACGAGCAAAGGACATATGCGATTTCTGTGTTTTTACCCCATCAGCTTTTTTCTCTTCGTTTTCCCTGCGGTGCTTGTCGCGGCAGAGAGCTTGGACGAACGCTTATTCTCTGAACTGCGACTAATCAACCAGTCCATGAATAAGTTGGCTTCGGAAAACGAGTTGTTTATCAAAGAGCTGGACAGAGAGCGTTGCATGAAAGCAGCGCCTCAAAGAAATGCTCCAATGAGTCCATCCTGCGAGGAGCAATCACTGAAGCATTTGGCCACCTTGGACGATAGCAATCGAAAATCAGAAGTGTATGTGCAACAAATGGTTGAAGGGTGGGCCAAGGTCTACGGAATGTTGCGCGTCGCACACATGCAATGTGACCTAAATAGCATCAATTTTGAGGCGGTGCCGGCTTCTCTGAGAGCGCAATCTAGATTAGTCGAACTAGATCCGGACGATGTTCTCTTGAAGTACATTGAGGCATCTGAAGGCACATTGGATGAGGATCTCAATGAACTTGATTGCGATGCGATCAAATCGTTTACTGACACTGTTCAACAGATAGTTATCGCGGCACGTCGGGCACAGGAAAGAATGCGTTAGCCTGTGCAGGCACGGCAATTCGAGCTAAGGGCCTTGCTGATGAATCCTTACTCGCAGAATTATCAGACGAATTTCGGGAGCAAACGGACCCCAAGCGGTTTGGTTGGGAGTAAAGTGCCGAACCAAGTGTTCCCGTTTGTTCCGAGCCAGACGATTCTCCACCGGACAGCCTTGTCGCCGCTTCGCTATGCCAAAGCCACTGATAGCTGGCGCTAGCTGTGATTGCCCCACCCACAAAGTGATACTATAGTGGCACTATCAATTTAAGTCAGGGTGAGCCCATGAAAGTTGAGCTTGTTACAAATCTTAAGCGCCAAGCTACAAAAATCCTGGCAGACCTGCATCTATCTAAAGAACCGGTACTGATCACTGAACATGGCCAGCCATCGGCTTATCTTGTTGACGTGCAGGATTACGAGTTCATGCAGCGTCGGCTTGCGCTGCTTGACGGGCTCTCACGAGGAGAGCGTGCTGTACTTGAGGGAAGAACGTACAGTCAAAGTGAGGCCAGGGAGAAAATGAGTAAATGGCTGAAGTAATCTGGACTGAGCCGGCCCTTCAAGAGTTGGATGCCATTGCCGAGTACATTGCTCTGGATAATCCTACGGCCGCTAGTCATCTGGTCCAGGAAGTTTTCGAGAAGACCGAGCGTTTGGAGGACTTCCCCCAATCCGGGCGGATTCCTTCAGAGCTCCCTAACTCAGTATACAGGGAAATAGTTGTTCCACCGTGTCGCATTTTTTATCGTGAGGATGAGAAGCGGGTTCTTGTCCTCTATGTCATGCGAGACGAGAGGCAGCTTCGTGCGTACATGCTTGGGAGCAGCTAACCAAGCCCGTGAGCCGGGCGTTATGAGTCTTGAGCTATGAGTATGGATTGCCCAAATTGTAGCAAGCCAGCTACCAGTGCTATTGCTAAATGCTTTGGGCAAGTGGGGTCGATTTACTGCAAAAGCTGTAAATCGAATTTAGGTATCCCGCTCGCCAGAAATATGAAAAATGTAGTCGTCGGGCTCATTCTGTTTGTCTTCAGTTATGTCATATCAAGCAGCTTGCTAGGTGCGTCAGCTCTATCTTCTTTGTTGTTGATATATTTGACCTTTAGGGAGCCTTTCGTTGCATACGACTCATAACCATGCCAGTCACGGCGACAGCTACTACATTGCGGCTTCGCCTCCATTCCGTAGCAGCGAGTGCTGAGCGGCGTTAGGCACCCGAGTTATCCATGAATAGTAGACAGGGAGTAGTCGATGGTAATCAGGGACGTGTGTTTTCCCTCGGATAGCAGGGAACTCCGACAGTTAATTTATGAGTACGCTGATTGGCTTGGCATTGATCTTTCTTTTCAGGATTTTGAAGGAGAGATGGCCAAGCTAGAAACACTCTATACTCTACCAAGCGGGCAATACACGTTCGCAATGATGGGTTCTGTTGTCGCTGGGGGTGTTGGTTTCAGGAGAATTGACGAGCATACGGCAGAGGTAAAGCGCTTGTACGTCCGTCCGGACCATCAGGGGAAATCTATCGGCTGGTCACTTATGGAAAACCTTCTGCTGAAACTGAAAAGCTTAGGCTATGACCGGCTCGTTCTGGACGCAGTCCCTCCCACGAGAAAAGCCCAGGCCTTGTACGAGAGAATGGGGTTTACCGAAATTGAGCCCTATTTCCACAACCCGGTACCTGACACCAAGTTCTACGCATTTGATCTCCGCAATCAAGCTGTAGAGCAAAGTGCTTAACAAACGCGGTCAAGGGAGTTTTCGGTGAGCAAAGAAGAACTTTCCCCAGAGGACCAAACCTACTACAAGCGTTTTGAGGTCAAGCCGCTACGAGTATTGCTGTATTTCCTGGCAGTGGTTTACTTGGTGCTTGTCTTTGCGGTTGGTGGTGCTCAGTTCAGCGGAGGTTTTTTCAGCGGGGCGGTCGGGAGCTTTATTCTGATTCAAGGGATCGATCTCGCTAACAGGAGACTTACCGTAATTGGTGGGTTCCTGACAGTTGTGAGCGTCTTACAGACGATATCTATGGCGTTGTTATGAAGTGCGCGCGCAGAAGGTATGCAGTTTCTTGCAGCGCCTCGTAGTCCTCCAGGGAGATCATTACAACAGACTGCGCCTTGCTCCGGGCGATGATCACCGAGGAATGGTCCTCACAGACCTGCTCCATGGTTTTTGCTAGATTGGTTCTGGCAGCTGTGCAGCTAATGGCATCCATAACGCCCCTCCTGTTCAGGATGTTGATCATGTTCAGGATGCCATACGCCTATGGATGTAAAAGTTGGCCGCACAGCGAATGCCCTTTTCGCTGCATTCCAAGGGCGCCGCTGCGCTTCACTTTATGCACAGGAAACGAGTTTGATCAAAAAGCTGTTCACAGAAAAACTCTACGTGAAAATCTCGCGAAATCATTTTGAGATCGTAAAGGTCTCAGGTGATCTTGTTGTCGAGGTTGTTTCTTCACCGGAACCCTTCAGCACATCTCGACTTCTGATAGGGGAGTTCCGATTAGCCGAGCACCATTTGTCGAAAGGCATAAAGAAAGTTTTGCCCAGGCAACTTCTCAAAAAGAGCCCGGAAATACTGATGCATCCGCTTGAGATGACGGAGGGTGGATTGTCTGAAGTAGAGACAAAAGTCCTGCGGGAAATCGCTCTTGGTACTGGGGCACACAAAGTGGAAATATGGTTGGGGGAAGAACTTACACCCCAACAAGCAGCACAAAAATTGGAAAATGCACAATAAGGCCAGTTACCGCGATATCTACTCCGTTGCGGAATCCGTAATGCATGGCTAATCAACGGGTGAAGTCCAACGCACTCTACTCAGGAGCATAAAAGGATGTATATCCCGAATCACTTCAAAGAAGACGACCAGGAAAAGCTTCAACAGTACATTCGCGATTATAGCTTCGGGATGCTCGTCATCGCCGACGATAAAGGAATTGAGGCCAATCACGTTCCCTTTCATCTGAGTGCTGGTGAAAACGGCTGTCTTGGTACTCTTCAGTGTCATCTGGCTCGCAATAATCCCGTCTGGCAGCGCATGCAGGGCGGAGCTTCAGTGCTTGCGGTTTTTCAGGGGCCAGATGCTTACGTTTCACCCTCATGGTACCCGACCAAGGCTGAGACAGGCCGGGTCGTCCCCACATGGAACTATCTGGCTGTCCATGCACAAGGTAGCGCCCAGATTATTCAGGATCCAAACTGGTTGAAGCATCATCTCCATCAGCTTACAGACCAACATGAAGCGCAAATGGCCGCTCCTTGGTCTGTTGGTGATGCGCCAACGGATTTCACTGATCGTTTGGTGCAGGCTATTGTTGGTGTAGAGATTAAAATTGAAGCTTTGACGGGTAAGTTGAAAGCCAGTCAGAATCAGCCAGAGAGGAATCGAACCGGTGTCAAAGCTGGCCTGGAGACCGGAGCAGGAGCGCATAACCGTGCCATGGCCAAGCTCATCAGCTAACCATGGGCTGTAAAGTCCCCGGGTGAACTGGTCCCCGTGCTCTGAGCTTGTATTGCAGGTACCTCGTGTTTCCCGACTCGATGCAGCCCACACAGGAAAGGAGAAGCCAGGCTCTGTCATGGCCCACACACTGATGACTACCCACAGGGGAAAGGCGGCTTTGATCGCTCTGGTGTTGGCGGCGCTGTTGCTGGTGGCCATCCTTGTTGCCTGGCTGGCAATCGATACCGGCCAGATACGGTCGCGGCTGGCGGTGGGGCTCGGTGAGGCGCTGGGCATGCAGGTGCAGATCCGGCAGCCTCTGGAACTGAACCTGCTGCCGCGCCCGGGGGTTACCGTCGAGGGCCTGGAAGCGAGCAAGGATGGGGAGGTTGTGGCAACAGCCGCCAGTGTGCAGGTGGGCTTTGCGTGGTCCCGCTTGCTGACGGGCAATCTCCAACCGGTGACTTTTCACATCCGGCAACTAGAGCTGGCCGTGGAGCGCTCCGCCGCCGGCGAACTGAACCTCCCGATGCAGCAGGCCGGTGAACTCGACCCCTTGTCGCTGGACAGGGCGCAGGTGTCCGATGCCCGAATCACCTACCTTGACCGGTCCAGCGAGCGGGAGTGGCGGTTTGAGCGGTGCGCGCTGAATCTACATGACATCCGCCATGGCGGTGGCACGCAGCAGCAGGTGCTGGAATCGCTGGCCGCCGAGGGTGAGATCCGCTGCAATACCTTCAGCCAGGACCGTTTCCGGGTAGCCGACCTGCTGGTGCGGATACGTGGGGAACGCGGCGCCTTAGAGCTCGATCCGGTGTCCGCGACCGCCTTCGGGGGCGACTTCTCCGGGCGGATCAAAGGCGACTTTTCCTCTGAAACCCCGACCTTCAGTCTGGACAGTACCCTGTCCGGTTTCGAATTAAGCACCTTCATGAACGTGCTGAACCCGGATCAGCAAGCCACCGGCCAGATCGATATGGAGTTGGCCCTCGAGGCCCGTGGCGGAAGCTGGCAGGCCCTCCGGCAAAGCGCCGCCGGCAGCTTCGGTATGCACTCACGCGAGCTGACGTTCAAAGGCTACGATCTGGATGAGGAGCTGAAGGATTACGCCGAAACCCAGAGCTTCAACCTGGTTGATGTTGGCGCGGTGCTCCTGGCGGGCCCCGTCGGCCTTGCGGTTTCCCGGGGCTACGAATTCACCGGCTTGCTCGGCGACTCCGAAGGCACCACCACCATTGAGCAGATGGTGTCGGAGTGGAAGGTTGACCAGGGTGTCGCACAGGCCAGCGATGTCGCCTTCCGCACTCCCCGGCACCGTCTGGCACTGCAGGGCGCCCTGGACTTCGGCAATGTCAGCTTCGAGAACCTGCGGGTGGCGGTGGTCGACGCCGACGGCTGCGCGGTGGTCGAACAACAGATCACCGGCCCGTTCCACGATCCCGAGATCCAGAAGCCCAATGTGCTGGTCGCGGTCACCGGCCCGATGCTCGATCTGGTTCAGCGCGGGGTGCGGGCAATTACCAACCGCGACTGCGACACCTTCTACAGCGGATCGCTGCCCCATCCCTGACGCCGGCACTTCGTGAAGCCCGTCACACTTCTGTGCCCCCTCCCCCATACGGGCGATGGCTGCTCCCGCCGCAGCCGGTCTAAATTTGACCACCTGAAATGGCGTTGAAGCCCCGTATGCGGGCCGCCGTACCCATTCCAGAGTTGTTGATCCAGAGCCTCAGAACACACACGTGTTCACAACAAATACAACAAAGGTCAACCTTATGAACAATCCCATCAGAAAGCTGTCCATGCTGGCATTGCTGGCATCCCTGCTGTTCGCCGGCTCTGCGCAGGCGGCCTGTAACGCAGACCCGATCGTGTTCGTACACGGTTATTCAGGCTGGAAATCCCAGTTTGACGTGATGATCAACCGCTTCAAGAACGACGGCACCCCCGCCTGCGCCTTGTACAAGTTCGGGTACAACAGCCTGGGCAAGAGTAACAAGACCAGTGCCAGGGAATTGAAGTCGTTCGTTAATAACATTCGGCCGAACCACGGCTGGCGCAAAGCAAAGATCATCGCCCACTCCAACGGTGGTCTGGTCTCGCGCTGGTACCGGGTGTTCGAAGGCGGCTCTGCCGCAACCAGCCGCCTGGTCACCCTCGGCACGCCCCACAAGGGTACCGCCTGGGCCTACGGCTGCTGGAGCCCGGCCTGCTCCGAGATGCGTTACAACTCGTCGTTCCTGCAGTCCCTGTCCGGGCGCGGATGCGACGTGTCGCTGTGGTCTGCCCTGGATGAAATCATCATCCCGCAGAGCAACGCCAAATGCGGCAATAGCCTGCGCACCTCCAGTGTGGGTCATCTGACCCTGATGATCTGGAAAGGTGTCTACGACGACGTCCGGCGCTTCCTGTAAGCCGTCGTTGGCCGTGCCTGATTGGAACCATCAGGCACGGCCAACCCTCCTCTCCTCGAGGCATTCCATGAAACACACAATGCTGATGCTGACGCTCTCCCTGCCGCTGGTGTTCTCCGGCCTCGCCCAGGCAGATGAACCGGTGAGTGCCGCCAGCCATGACAACATCGGCGATCCGGACGTGTTCGCCACCGTCAATGGCACCACACTAGGCACCAACCTCTACCACTTCCTGTTGGGTACCCGGGCCGCGGAACATTCGGAACGACTCGCCTACGACGATGGCTTCGATGCCGAGATGAACCGCCAGCAAACCGCCAAAGATCTGGTGATGACGGAGGTTCTGGCGCAACAGGCAACCCGGCTGGGGATGCACGAGTCCGAGCGGGTAAAAGTGGAAATGGCGATGGCGGAGAAAACCCTGCTGGCGCAGCTGTATGTGAAACAGCTGATGGACACCATAGCGATCGACGAAACCGAGATACGCCGGCACTACGACCAGCAACGTGAACAGGCGATGTACCGCTTCATGATCTGGCGCACGCCCCATCAGGCCCACGCGGTGGAGCTCCTGAACGCACTGAAGGCCGGCAACGACCCGGGCGCCAGCGGGGAGGATATGATTGAAACGCCCTGGTTGCGGGATACCGATATCGCCCCGGAAGTGAACGACCTGGTGCGGCAGCTGGGCGTGGATGAGTTTGCCAGCGAGCCGGTGTTCCAGGACGGCTACTGGAAAGTGGTGCAGGTGATTGACAGTCAGGTCATGGCGAAGCAAAGCTACGAAGAAGCGAGGGACATCATCAGAGCAGAACTGGTGAGTCTGAAGCTGGACGAAAAACTTGCAGAACTCGCCGACAACGCGGCGATCGTTTTTAACGATCAATACGCGGTGCGGCCAACGAACTGACCCGAGCATGGCAACTACAGTCCGGTCAAAAGGAATACTGCCTGGCCTCGCCCTGCTCGGGGCCGGCGTCGCATGCCTGCTGTTTGCCTATGTCTTTGTTGCCGGGCCGACCAAGAACGACAACTCATCGGCAGCAGCTCCGGCCATTCAGCCCGAGACAGCTGCGGCAGCCCCTGCCGAGCCCCCGGAGCGAGACGCCCGCGTTGAGGCTGGCCCTACGGGTTTTGCGGCGGCTCCGGCCTACCGGGCCCCGGATGATACAACCCCTGAATCCCAAACCCAGTTGCAGGAAGCGGAACTGGAACACCTGCGTGAGGTGTTTCAGAACAGCGTCGCCCCGTCATTCCAGTACGATTTCCAGTTGAATCGCGAGGGGCGTTCGGCCATTGATGCGTTCGTTGCCAGCATGCCGGAAGATCTTGGCAGCGCCGACCTGGACACCCTTTCAACGATGATTGAAAGCCAGCTTTCCACTCCCGCGGCGGCGGATCTGGCGTTCATCATCACCCACCAGTATCGGCTTGAGCGGGAAGAGGCCCGCCTGATGAAAGAGATCGGGCCGGTGACCACCATGGCCGGCCAGCAGGAAGTGCAGGCGCAGCTTGCCCAGTTACGGGAGGAGTGGTTCGGGCCGGAACTGTCCGGCCGGCTGTTCGGGGAGGCCGAAGAAGGCCAGCCCGTCGCAGCGGACGACAACACCGGCGAGGCGCCGCAACCGCGGAGCGAGGAACAGGCCGAACTGGCGTCGATCGAAACCCAGTGGCAACAGCGATACCAGGCCTTCCTTGCGGAAAAGCACTTCATCGACAACGCCGGCCTGGACCGCACCGAAAAAGACCGACAGATCGAGGCCTTACTGCAACAGCACTACGCCCCCGACGAACTAGAGGCGGCCCGCGCGTTTGATCAACTGGAACCGTAGCGGCACGATAATCCCCACACGTGCGGCGCGTCGTTTTGATAGGATGGCGGACTACCAAGCCCATACCGCGCCTGAGCCGATCCTGCATCCATGACGATTCCCCTGAAAGACATCACCTCCCCGGAAATTTCCTGCTCAAGCTGTCAGGCGTGTTGCTGCCGACTGGAAGTGATGATCATCTCCGACACCGGTGTTCCCGAGCGCCACATTGCCTTCGATGAATGGGGCGGGGAAACCATGAAGCGATTGGAGGATGGCTGGTGTTCGGCACTGGACCGGGAAACCTTCCTGTGCACGATCTATGAGAACCGCCCCTGGATTTGCCGGGAATTTGAAATGGGGTCCTATGAGTGCCGGGAAGAACGGGCGGAACTGCTGTAGGTACGCCGGAGCCGTGGTATCAGAAAACCGGCTCCGGAATACCCGCTAACCCACGCCTCACGATCAATCAGGCGTAGAACAGCAGCGGTACAAACGCCACCAGCACCAGCGAGATGCCCATGGCAATCAGCGGCATGATGATGCGCTCATGGCGCTGGTAGAAGGTGCCCTCTTCCTGCTGGGCCGCCAGCACTTCCGCTTCCCCCACTACCTGTCGGGTCAGCAGGTGGTTCAGTGCCACCGGTGGGCTCAGGTAGCCCAACTCGAAGGCAACCAGCGTGACCATCCAGAAGTGAACCGGGTGGATGCCGCTGCTGTAGGCGATGGTGGCCACGGTGGCGGTCACCAGGATGACTGCGCCGAAGGCGTCCATGATCATGCCCAGAATCACCAGGATGACCACCATCAGCAGCATCGCGGACCAGGCGCTGTCGAAGGCCTGGGGGAAGGATTCCATGATGTGGGAGCGTTCGATCACCCCGCCAATACTGACCGACAGGCCCAGCAACAGCAGCAGCGCGCCGATTTCCGCAGTGGTGTCGTTGGTGGCCGAGCGCATGCTGCGTTCCAGCCCCTGATGGTGGATCTCACCACGGGTACGGCCCTTGCGGCTCTTCAGGGTTACGTGTTCGTACACCAGCAGCGCCAGCATGATCACCGGCAACAGCCGCGGCGCGGAGAATTCGTCCATCTTCACGTCCAGCGCAAAGCGGTACAGCAGCACCACGCCAGCAATAACCAGGGCGTAGGGAACCAGCGGTCGCAGCGCCTGCATCATGGCCGGGAAGGCGTGGGACGATGGCGCCAGGTTGAACTCGCTCTGGCGGTTCACAGTCAGCGCCACGAAGGCAAACATGGTGGCGGTCAGGACAAACACCCAGATGCCCCAGCCGAACAGTTCGTCGGTGGTCACTTCGCGGTTGAGGTACGCGATCACGACCACCAGCAGGCAGGGCCGGAGCACCACGCCCAGGGAGCCGGACATGGCCGTGGCGGCCAATGCCAGATGGCGACGGGCACCGGCTGCGCGCAGTTCACTGTAAATCACCGCCCCGGCGGCAATGACGAAAATCCCCGAAGCGCCGGTGTAGGCGGTGGGTATGGCGGCGACGAGCACCGCCACCAGCGCGAGCATTTCCGGCGGCATTTTCCAGGGCCGGAACACATTGAACACCAGCGTGGCCAGGCGGGTCTGCTTCAGCATCATCCCTACCCACACATACAGCCCCACGTTGAGGAACATGTCGGACAGTTCCATCATCTTGCCCAGGTAGATACCAATGCCGGAGGCGTGGCCAATCAGCGCAAAATAGGTCCCGGAGATCAGGCACATCACGGTGTACAGGGGCACTGCCAGGAATGCCCGGTTCAGGCTGCCACCTTGCGGCAAATCCTCCGGCACCCGCATCAGGCGGTAGAGGCTGGCGAGGGTCAGGCAGGCAAAACCGGTGATCCACAGGTTGTGGAGCAGCATTTCCTCGGCGGACATCAGGGTGTCGCTGCCCATGCTCGATTGCCGGAAGATCACGCTGGAGCCCAGCAACATGGCATTGGCGATGGTCTGCAGGGTATGGGAGACGGTGTAATCCAGACGGGTCTCCATGGCGCGCATGGCGATGTGATGGCGGGTGAGCGTGGCGGTCACCGCGCACAGCATCACCAGGATCACCAGAATGAACCGCTGGGACTCCAGCCCGAACGCGATCAGGTCCGCCACGAACAGCTCCACCGCGCGGTAGGCTTTTACCCCCGGGGTGAGCTTGTCCTTGAGGATTTCGTAGCTGGCGTAACTGGCCTGGCAGTTGGCCACGGAGCGCTCGATGGCCAGGCGCACGTCCGCCGGGTCTTTCTCCACCGAGCCCAGCAGCGCAGCCATGGGGTCGTCGGAATTATCCTGCGCCAGCTCCTGCTGAACCGCGGCGTCGATGTCCCGGTTGGGATTACAGGTGGGCTGAACCGGGTCTACCCGTAGCTTGTAGTAGCCGCTCCACAGCTGTTCCCCACCCCGCAGCATCTGATTGTGGATGTCGCTGCTGGTGGAGAACAGCACCACCGACAACAACAGCAGACACGCGGGCAGAGAGGAAAACCACTCCAGCCCGCTGCGACGAAAACCGACCTGAGACACAACTGCGCGTTCTGATGACATAGTGGTTACAGCAAATCGTCCAGATCCATGGTTTCGACCGCGTCGGCCTTGTCATCCCAGAAGGTGCCCAGCTGGCCCATGGGGGTGCGGTAGCCGTTGTGCTCGACCCACAGCCGGTCGGAGATCGCCACGATCATCTGGGTGGCCATGGCATCCACAAAGCGCCAGTTGTCATTGGACGGCGTCTCGTCGAGGGATTCGGCATGGCTGCGGATGACCTCGCGCAGGCGCTCGTTGTCGCCCTTGTTCTGGGCGGCAATGGCGTGGAACACGTGGCTGATGCGTACGCCGGCCTCTTCGCCCTGCTCATCGGCAATCTCGAGACGCTGGAAGGGGTCCTCACCCTCCGGGGTGGCGCCGGGAATCATCGCCCAGACCGTGGCCCGCAGGGCCATGGGAGCGCCCCACCACTTTTCGTTGTCGAGGCAGCTGGTGGCACGGGCCACCACGGAACCGACGTTCTTGGGCACGCCGATGGACGAGGTGGACTGGATCTCGGCATTCAGCGCCTGCAGGCCGGACAGCAGACCCGCCAGGTAAATGAATTCATCCAGGTCGTCGTCGAAATCCGGGCACTCGCCGTTGCCAGGTTCGCCGTAGAAGGTGTTGTGGTGCTGCCAGCCACGGAAGTAGCGCTTGGCGGCGGTGGCGTGGGCGCGTTTCTGGCGGATCATGGCGTCTTCGGCGGTGTCTGCGTTCATCGCGCGCAGCGCCGCCAGCCCCTGCAGCTCGTATTCCCGCGCCTGCTCTTCGGCACAGCCGCCGGCGGACAGGTACAGCATGACGGCGAGCTGGTCCGGCTCGCTGGTCACCCGGCCGAAAGACATCAGCAGCGGGGCGGTGGCTTCGCTCATGGCACAGCCCATGGCCAGGTCACTGCTTTCCAGCAGATAAGGCACGGTGTGGTTTTTCGAGAACCCCTGCATGACGTCGCCGGTGGTCTTGTACATCACGTGATTCACCGCGCTGCACCCGCTCAGCGCCACGCTGGCCACCACGGCTGCAGTCAGGCCCCGCAACTTGGCCATTCCGGTCAACCGCTGACCGGCTGCGTTCTGGAGTTCTGTCATAACGTCTGTACCTCGTATTCTTGTTGTTCGGGTGCCGCCCGCCCCCTGTTACATTCTGTAACCTGAAGCGCATTATGGCGGACAACCCCGTGTTTTTATGCGAACCGCACCGCAATTGCCGGTGAAGACCGGCCCCACCGGTGCCTTGGGGGTTTGCACAATTGTGCAGGAACCACTATAGATGGATTCAGCCAGCGGCCCGCGCCGCCGGTGCACGACCAAAAACGACAATAAGGAGTACCCGATGCGCAAACCTGAACTGGCAGCCGCCGTTGCCGACAAGACCGGACTGACCCGGGAGAAGGCCAGCGAAGTGATCACCGCCTTCACCGATCAGATTTCCGCCGCCGCCTCCCGTGGTGAAGACACCACCCTGATCGGCTTCGGCACGTTCAGTATCCGCACCCGCGATGCCCGGGACGGTCGCAACCCCCAGACCGGCGCCACGATCCGCATTCCCGCCAGCAAGACGGTCGGCTTCAAAGCCGGCAAAGGTCTGAAAGACGCGGTCAGCTGATCGAATCGGGCCCGCGACCGCGGGCCCTGTTTACCGTTCTGGCCGCTCGCGACGGGTCAGGACGCGCATTCCGACCGGGCACCGTCCACCCGACACCGAATAGCCTTCATCAGTTTGATGGCGCGCTCGTCGTAAACCCCATCCTCAAGCAACGACAGGCGCACCTTGCGCAACATCTTGTCGTACTCCGCCATGTCTTCCTGGGGCAAGTGCATCCACACATCTTCGGGAATCTCGGCTTCCGCCTGGGCAATGATTTCGTAGGCCTCGTCGATGCGCTTGATGGACTGGTCGCGCACCATCTGGCCAGCCGCGTCCGGGAAGCGATCGCGGTGGATGATGACCTGGAAGTTCATGTAGGCCAGCGCGTACTTGAAAACGCCACCGTTGGGCGTCACACCCTTGTAGAGTTCCAGCGGGGTATAGGCCACCGCCGGCGCATAGGCCAGATCCACGCTGCCGTTGTTGAACTTGCCGGCAAAGTTGGCGGAGTTGGAGCCCACCACCGAGGCACCCACGTGGCGCACCATGCGCACCGAGGCGCTGTCGAAATCCAGGGTGGCAATGCGCTTGCCCTGCAGCTTTTCCACTGAGTCGATGGCGCGATCGCGGGTGTGCAGGTAGACCGCACCGCCCGGGAACACGCCCGCCACTTCGTAGGGGCCATCAATCAGGAACGGACGGGCCTTGGGCTGGCTGAGGGTGTTGTACAGCAGGCGCATTTCCTCTTCGCCGGGCACGGCGCCCATGGCCTCGAGGGTGCCGGTGAACTTGTTGAACTCGCGGGCACGGGTGCCGGTGAGCAGCACGGCGTCGCACTGGCCGGCCTTGAAGTCTTCGGCGGCCACTTTTTCATCCGTGTAGGCGCGCAGATCCAGCTTGATGCCTTCCTTCAGGGCCACCGGCTGGAAGGTTTTGGTGATGGCAAACAGCGGGCCGTTGGCGCCCACGGGATCAAACACACAGAAGCTGCGTTCGAGCGGTGCTTCCTGGGCCTGGCTGGCCGGCGCAAACATGAGGCTGGCGCACAGCGCGGCGGCCGCGGCCACCCTGTGCGGGAGGTTAGCTGATTTCACGGGGATGACTCCTGAATTATTATTGTCAGACGCCGGTCACTTCCGGGTGCACCTGTCACGTCATGAGGTCCTTGGCCGAGGTTAGGTCGGTCCCCACAAGAATACGTTGGCACAGGTGCCTGCCTTCAAGGGCTTTTCAGCAAAAAGGTGAGAATCTGTGATGGGTTCGACAGAGGCGGGGCAACCTCTGCCGCATTTCCGGGCGCAGCGGCTGGCTCAGCGGGATTCCGCGCCCCAGGCCACCTTGCCGTTACACAAGGTCAGCCTGACCACACCCGGCAGCGCCTGCCCCGCCGAGGGCGCATGGCGACCGGCCGAGATCAGCGAGTGCTGATCCGGCGTCCAGGTGGCTTGCGGATCAAACACGCACAGGTCTGCAGCGGCACCTTCACTGAGGGTGGCGGTTTCGCCCAGGATGGCCGCCGGGCCGCTGGTCAGGGCCGCCAGCAAGGTGGTCAGCGTCAGTTCACCACGGTCTACCAGCAACAGCCCCATCGACAGCGTGCTCTCGATGGTGGACAGGCCCGGCTCGGTGGCCCCCAGGGGTGCCTGTTTCGCGGCGGAGTCATGGGGCTGGTGCTGGCTGACGATAGCGTCGATCACCCCGTCACGGACGGCAGCGACCAGCGCCTGCCGATCGGACTCGGACCGCAGTGGCGGACGTACGTGGAAACGGCTGTCGAAACCCGCCAGCGCATCCTCGGTGAACAGCAACTGGTGCATGGCGACGTCGGCGGTCACGGTAATCCCGCGCGCACGGGCAGCCGCCACCATCTCCACGCTACGGGCACAGGAGAGCTGGCTCAGGTGCAGGCGCACGCCGGTTTCCTCCGCCAGCAACAGCATTTCCATGACGGCCGCGGTTTCCGCGACTTCCGGGATGCCCAACAGGCCAAGGCGCGAGGCCACCAGGCCATCGTGGGCGTAACCGTCGGCCGCCAGCGCCTGATTCTCCGGGCTGAACATCACCGTCAGCCCGAACGTCTGGGCGTAGGCCATGCAGCGACGCAGGATGCGGGCGTTGCGAACTCCGCGGCTGCCGTTACCAAACGCGACACAGCCGGCGGCGGCCAGCCCGGCCATATCACTGAGCAACTCCCCTTCCAGCCCCCGGGTGATTGCGCCCACCGGCAGCACGCGGATGGGTGAACGGGCCTGGGCGACGTCGCGGATCAGATGGGTGACGGCGCCGGAGTCGTTGACCGGCGAGGTCTGCGGCGAGGCGCACACGGTGGTAAATCCACCGCGCGCCGCCGCCCGGGTTTCCGAGGCAATATTGCCTTTTTGGCCGTTGCCGGGCTCCCGCAGGTTGCAGCACAGATCCACCAGCCCCGGCGCCACCACGGCACCGGCGGCGTCAAAGGTGGTTGCGGCGTTGGCGTGTTCAGCGGCCTTGCCGATGGCGGTGATGACGCCATCGGCGACCACCAGCGAGGCGTCGGTCAGCCCGTCGCTGCCCGGCAGCACCAGCCGGCCGTTGATGATTTTCAGGGATTGCCCGGGGGTGTTGTTGAACTCTGTCACGCCTGCTTACTCCCGGCCTGTTGCTGATTACGTTCCGATACCTGCCCGCCCATGGCCATCGACATCACCGCCATGCGGATGGCGATGCCATTGGTGACCTGGTCCAGAATCACCGACTGGGGGCCGTCGGCCACCGCGGATTCGATCTCCACCCCACGATTGATCGGCCCCGGATGCATCACGATGCACTCCGGATGCGCCAACGCCAGCTTGTCCTGATTGAGTCCGTAGAGGCGATAGAATTCCCGCTCGCTCGGCAGCAGCGCACCTTCCATCCGTTCTTTCTGCAGCCGCAGCATGATCACCACGTCGAGGTCTTTCATGCCCTTGTGCATGTCGTATTCCACCGTGCAGCCCAGGCTTTCCACGTCCCGGGGCAGCAAGGTGCCGGGGGCAATCACCCGCACTTCCGCCGCACCCAGTTCGTTGAGGGCGCGGATCTGGGAGCGGGCCACGCGGGAGTGCAGTACATCGCCCACAATGGCCACTTTCAGACCTTCGAAGCCGCCCTTGTGCTGGCGGATGGTGAGCATGTCGAGCATCGCCTGGGTGGGGTGGGCGTGGCGACCGTCGCCGGCGTTGATGATGGCCACCCCCGGGGTCACGCTCTCGGCAATGAAGTGCGGCGCACCGCTCTGGGAATGGCGCACCACGAACATGTCGCTGGCCATGGCTTCGAGATTGAGCAGGGTGTCGGACAGGGATTCGCCCTTGGAGGTGGCGGAGGTATTGATGTCCAGATTCAGCACATCCGCCGACAACCGCTTGGCCGCCAACTCGAACGTGCTGCGGGTGCGGGTGCTGGATTCGAAAAACAGGTTCACCACCGTGCGCCCCCGCAACAGTGGCACTTTCTTGATGCTGCGCTCACCCACTTCGATGAACGAATCGGCGGTGTCGAGAATGTCCGTCAGCAGGGCGCGGTCGAGGCCATCGAGGGTGAGAAAGTGACGCAGCTGACCATCCGCGGTCAGCTGCAGGGATCGGTTGGATGCTTGGTTTACAGTCATGGGTCGCCTGTTTGCCTGATGGTGTTACTGCCCGGTTTCCTGCAGCTCGATGTGGAGCGGATCGGGACCACGGAGCTTCACCCGCTGATGACTTTCCAGCGTGAGCACCTTGCCCACCACATCCGGCTGGATCGGCAACTCCCGTGCGCCAAGGTCAACCAGGGTGGCGAGAATGATACTGGCCGGGCGACCGTAATCGAAGATCTCGTTCATCGCAGCGCGAATGGTGCGCCCGCTCATGATCACGTCGTCGATCAGGATGATGTCGCGATCCTCGGTGCTGAACGGCAGGCTGGACGGCTTCACTTTCGGGTTCAGGCCAATGCGGCTGAAGTCGTCCCGATAGAACGAGATGTCCAGCTCGCCGAACGGCTCCTCCAGCCCCAGACGCTTGCGCATCACGTCTGCCAGCCACACCCCGCCGGTGCGGATACCAATCAGCGCCGGCGACGTCACGCCGCGGTCGGCAAGAATCTCACGCAGACCGGCTTCAAGCTCGTCCAACAGCCGGTTCATATCAAGCAATGCGGTCATTTATTTCCTCACTGTTGGCGAAACCAGGTTTCCAGAATCAGAACGGCGGCGCGGTCGTCTACGCCATGGCGGCCGAAGTCACGGCTGCCGCCGCTGGCCATTACCTCACCCTTGGCTTCGAAGCTGGTCAGCCGTTCATCCACCATCTCTACCGGCACGTGGAAGCGGCCGTGCAGCCGCTTGCCGAATTTGCGGGCGCGGGCGCACATGTCGTTCTCGCTGTCGTCCATATTCAGCGGCAGTCCGACCACCACCAGATCGGGCTGCCATTCCGCCAGCAACTGGCCGATCACCTCCCAGTCGGGGATACCATCACGGGCAGGTATCATGGCCTGGGGCTGGCCGGTGCCGAGCATCTGCTGGCCGGTGGCCACGCCGATGCGGCGGGTGCCGAAATCGAACGCCATCACCCGCTGGTTCGCCGCCTCAGGCATGGCCGATGGACTCGCTCAGCTGGTTCAGATCGATACCGATCAAGGTCAGTACCGCCTTGTAGCGGTCCTCCCAGGGGGTGCGGAACAGGATGTCGGTGGTGGCCGGACAGGTGAGCCAGGAGTTACTGCCCAGCTCGTCTTCCAGTTGCCCCTCGCCCCAGCCGGAATAGCCGAGGGCGACCAGAAATTCCTGCGGGCCCTCACCGCCGCCAATGCCTTCGAGAATATCCCGCGAGGTGGTTAGCATGACATCGTCGTTCACCTGCGCGGTGTTGTGCCAGCTGGTGCCGGGGTTGTGCAACACGAAGCCGCGCTCGGGCTGCACCGGGCCGCCGCTGAACACCGGCAGGTCAAGTTCGCCACCGTCCATATCCAGCTGTTCCAGGATTTCGCCCAGGTGAATGTCCAGCGGCTGGTTGATCATCAACCCCAGCGCGCCGTCGTCGGAATGCTCGCACAGGTAGATCACCGCGCCGTGGAAGCGCGGGTCCTCAAGATAGGGCGACGCCACCAGAAAGTGGTGTCGCAAGCTGTGGGGAGAGTGTTTCGATGCCGTCATCCTGATGTCAGCCCCCGCCGCTGGAAAGACCAGGTTCGAATGATTTCCAGTTCATCCACGTCATCCCGCATGTCGTCCGGGAAGGGCGCAAACGGCGATGCCATGCGAACGATGCGGATGGCCGCATCGTCCAGCACGGTGCTTCCGGACGACTGCAGGATGGCCACTTCCTTGATTGTGCCATCCTTCTTCAGGGAAACCAGCATTCTGAGCGTGCCGTAAATGCCGGCCCGCCGGGCTTCCGTGGGGTAATTGATGTTACCCACCCGGGTCACCTTGCTGATCCAGTTCTGCACGTACCAGGCGTTGCTTGACGCCAGGGTGGAGGCGGCGGTTACCCGCATCACCCGCGGTTTCTTGGCGTAGGCCCGGCGCTGGGCATCAAACCGCGCCTCCAGACTGGCAATCTCCAGGCTACGCTCCATCAGACTCTTTTTCTCACGCACCGGCAAGGGTTCTTCGGTGGTTTCCTCGGCGCTTTCCGGCTGACGCACCTGCCGGCGGCTGTCGCTCTCGGTCTGTACCACCACCTGCTCCTGGCGGGTGACCGGTTCGGTACGGGACGGCGTCTCCGGCTGCACCTCGGCGATCTCCGGCTGGCTGACGTCGGTGGGCTGGGGCGAGGTCATTTCCTGCGCCTCTTCCAGCGTCCCGCTGCCCTGCTGGCTGGTCTGGGCGAGAAAATCCGCCTCTTCCGGATCGGTCTCGTCGTCAAACTGGGACAGGGTGATTTCCATGGTCTGCGCCGACGACTGCGGGGATTCCGGCGCAAAAGTAATACCCAGCACCACCACCGCGTGCACCGCCAACGCCATGAACAGCGTGAAGGAGAACCGATCGAAATCGCTGACCTGACCTGCCATGGTTACTTCAACCGCTTCTCGATGGCGTCCATCAGCTGACCGGCAATGTCGATGCCGAACGCCGAATCCAGTTCACGAATGCAGGTGGGGCTGGTGACGTTGATTTCGGTCAGATAATCGCCAATGACATCCAGCCCGACAAAGATCAGGCCCTTTTCCCGGATGACCGGTGCCACGCGCTCGCAGATTTCGCGGTCCCGGGCGGTCAGTTCGCGACCTTCACCGCGACCGCCGGCCGCCAGGTTGCCGCGGTTCTCACCGTGGGAGGGAATTCGGGCCAGCGCGTAAGGCACCGGTTCGCCGTCGATCAGCAGGATGCGTTTGTCGCCGTCGCTGATTTCCGGGATGAACTTCTGCGCCATCGCCTGGTGGGCGCCGTGCTGGGTCAGGGTTTCGATGATCACTCCCAGGTTGGCGTCGTTTTCCTTGATACGGAAAATCGAGCGGCCGCCCATACCGTCCACCGGTTTCATGATGACGTCGCCGTGCTCGGCGTAGAACTCGCGGAAACGGGCGGAGGAGCGAGTGACAATCAGCGGCGGCGTGAGATCCTCGAACTGGGTGGCAAACAGCTTCTCGTTGCAGTCCCGCAGGGTGGCGGCCGGGTTCACCACCAGCGCGCCCTGTTGCTCCGCCGCCTCCAGAATGAAGGTGGCCATCAGGAATTCACGGTCCACCGGCGGGTCCTGGCGCATCAGGATGACGTCGAGATCTCCCAACGCCCGATCCTGGGAAGCGCCGAAGGCGTACCAGTTTTCCGGATCCAGGTGCACCGTCAGGTCGCGGGTGTGGGCGCGCGCCTGACCGCCCTTCAGGTACATGTCCGGCAGCTCCATGTATTCAATTTCCCAGCCGCGCTGTTGCGCCGCCAGCAACATCGCCAGCGAGCTGTCTTTCTTGAAGTGGATCTTCTCGATGGGGTCCATCACGATCCCGAGTCGGACTGTCATAAGGCGTCTTGTGCTCCAGGGTTGAAAAACACGAACCGGTCAGCAGAGTGCAGGACATAGAAAGTGCTATGCTGTGACCACAGATGGTATTGTACCCGAGCTTTGAATGCATCCGGAGAAATCCACTGTGTGTAACGTGATTTTGCGGGCAGAAGTACATTTGGTCACAAAGTAGTACTTTTTATCCGGCGATCGATCCTCTATAAATGAGCGGGTTTTATAGAACAACCTTGGGGTTTGTGTTAAAACCCCGGTTTAAAATAATGACAGTCGCAGAGCGCAAGGCAGTTGGACAATGGATGACAACTTCGAGAATCTGAAGATTATGGTGATCGACGACAGCAAGACCATTCGTCGCACCGCTGAAACCCTTCTGAAAAAGGTCGGCTGTGAGGTCATCACCGCAACTGACGGCTTTGACGCTCTGGCGAAAATCGCCGATTCCCAGCCGGACATCATTTTTGTCGATATCATGATGCCACGCCTGGACGGCTATCAGACCTGCGCACTGATCAAGAACAATTCCTCTTTCAAAAAGACGCCGGTTATTATGCTCTCCAGCAAAGACGGTCTGTTCGATAAAGCCAAGGGCCGTATCGTCGGTTCCGACCAGTACCTGACCAAACCGTTCAGCAAGGACGAGCTACTCAACACCATCCGCCAGTACGTTCCCCAAGCGGAACAGTAAATCTGCCGAAGTAAAGAAACATTGAGGAAATCATGGCCCGCATTCTGATTGTTGATGACTCCCCCACCGAGGTTAAGAAAATCTCCACCATTCTGGAAAAGCACCAGCACGAAATTCTGACTGCTGATAACGGTGCTGACGGTGTCGCCAAAGCCCGCGCCGAAACTCCGGACCTGGTGCTGATGGACGTAGTCATGCCCGGCCTGAACGGCTTTCAGGCCACCCGGCAGCTCACCCGCGCGCCGGAAACCGCCTCTATCCCCGTGGTTATCGTGACCACCAAGGATCAGGAAACTGACCGTGTCTGGGGTACCCGTCAGGGCGCCAAAGGCTATCTGGTCAAGCCCGTCAACGAAGATGATCTGATCAAGACCATTAACAGTCTGATTGCCTGATCCCCAACCGTGGAGTAAGCATGTCCGCCCAGGCCGCCCCTTTTGCCGTTCTGACGGATATCGCCCAGCGCAGCCGGTCCATGGCGGCCGGTCTGCCGGAGCAACAGGAAGCCGTTGAGCTTTGGAACGGCATCGGTTTCGTTCTGGCGGGCGAGCGCTACGTGGCGCCCATGGGTGAAGTCACTGAAATTCTCCATGTTCCCCGGTTTACCCATATTCCGGGGGTTCAGCCGTTCATGATGGGCGCCGCCAACGTGCGTGGCCGCCTCCTCCCCCTCGTTGACCTCGCCGCTTTTTTCGACATTCCCCGCTCTTCACGCAGCCTGCGTGAGCGCCGGGTACTGGTGGTGGAACAGGGTGACGTATTCAGCGGACTGGTCGTCGACAGCGTGTCCGGTATGCAGTATTTCGCCAGGGACACCTTCGTGGCGTCGCCCGAAGGTGTCCCTGGCAGCGTTCAACCGTTCGTGAATGGCGGTTATGAACGGAACGAAGAAGTCTGGAAAGTGTTCTCCGCCGCCGATCTGGTGGACGACGAGCGGTTTCTGGATGTCGCGCAGTGGTAAGGATGATGACAATGGCAGGAGCATCATCCCTGCTGCCAAAGCCCGCAGAAGCAAACTTGCCAATATAATGAAAAGGCCGGGAGCCAGAAAATGAAAAACACAGCCGGAAGATTCAGTATGGGACAGGGAGGCAACAAGCTTGTTGCCGGCCTGATTGCCGCACTGATTGCACTCACCGTCCTGCTTGTTGTGGTTCTGTTCATAATCAACAAGGACAGCCAGAACGACCAGGAATACATCGCCCACGCCTCCGAGCTGAGGGTGCTGTCACAGGAAATCGCCAAGAACGCGACCGAAGCCGCCGGTGGTACCGCCGAGGCCTTCGACCAGTTGCGTCGTTCCCGTGACGAGTTCCAGCAGCTGTGGTCGTACGTGGTGGACGGTAACCCGGAAACCGGCCTGCCTCCCAGCGAGATTGCCCAGGAAAGCAGTGTTCAGGCGAACTGGAACGCGGTTCGTGACAACGCCGACAGCATCCTGTCCACCCGCGACGCGGTGCTTGGCCTGCACGAAGTGGCGCGCACCCTGAACGAAACCATCCCGCAGCTGCAGGTCGAGTACGACGATATCGTACAGATCCTGCTGGACAACGGCGCGCCGGCGGAACAGGTGGCACTGGCCCAGCGTCAGTCACTGCTGGCCGAGCGTATCGTGCGTTCCGTCAACAACGTACTGTCCGGTGACGAAGATGCGGTTATCGCGGCTGACCGCTTCGGCCGCGACGCCAGCCTGTTTGGTCGCGTTCTGCAGGGCCAGATGGAAGGCAACCCGGCCATGGGCATCTCCCGCGTGGATGACGAAGACGCCATCTACGGCCTGGAAGCGGTTGGCGAACTGTTCGAATTCGTTTCCCAGAACGTCGATGCCATCCTTGAAGCTTCTCCCGACCTCTTCAAGGTACGTACCGCCGCTTCTGACATTTTCCAGAACTCCCAGATCCTGCTGGACGACCTCTCGGTCCTGGCCAATCAGTTTACCGGGCAGGCCGGCTCCCGCCTGATCGGCCCGACCCTGGCCTTCATCATCCTCGCCGGCATGGTGGGTATTGTTGTCCTGATCGGTGTGGTGCTGTACCGCGAAGCCCAGGAGCGACTGGCAACCACGCAGGAACAGAACGAGCAGAACCAGAACGCGATCCTGCGACTGCTGGACGAACTGGCCGACCTGGCGGATGGTGACCTGACCACCGAGGCCACGGTTACCGAGGACTTCACCGGTGCCATCGCCGACTCCATCAACTACGCGATCGACCAGATGCGCGGACTGGTACAGGCGATTCGTGGTACGGCGGTACGGGTAGCATCGGCGGCCCAAGAAACCCAGGCCACGGCCATGCACCTGGCGGACGCTTCCGAGCACCAGGCCCAGGAAATCGCCGGCGCCTCTGCCGCGGTGAACGAGATGGCGGTGTCCATCGACCAGGTATCCTCCAACGCCGCCGAATCCTCCGCGGTTGCCGAGCGGTCGGTTGCGATCGCCAAGAAAGGCGCGGAAGTGGTACAGAACACCATCCGCGGCATGGACAACATCCGTGAGCAGATCCAGGAAACTTCCAAGCGGATCAAGCGTCTGGGTGAGTCTTCCCAGGAAATCGGTGACATCGTATCGCTGATCAACGACATCGCCGACCAGACCAACATCCTGTCCCTGAACGCCGCGATCCAGGCCTCCATGGCCGGTGACGCGGGCCGGGGCTTCGCGGTGGTTGCCGACGAAGTTCAGCGCCTTGCGGAACGTTCTTCTGCAGCAACCAAGCAGATTGAAGCGCTGGTTAAGACGATCCAGTCGGACACCAACGAAGCGGTTATCTCCATGGAACACACCACCGCCGAGGTGGTCCGTGGTGCTCGCTTGGCACAGGACGCGGGTATCGCGCTCGAGGAAATCGAGAACGTATCCATGTCTCTGGCGGAACTGATCCAGAACATCTCCAACGCCGCGCGTCAGCAGTCGTCGTCTGCGGCGCACATCTCCAACACGATGAACGTTATCCAGGAAATCACCTCCCAGACGTCGTCCGGTACCAACGCGACCGCGAAGTCGATCGGGAACCTGGCAGAAATGGCGTCCGAGCTGCGGTCTTCCGTTGCCGGCTTCACCCTGGCGGAAGAAGACGGTGCCGAACAGCACGAAGAGGAAGACAGCGACGTCCCGGTGGTGGGCTGATCGAACTTCCAAGGCGACTGACGGTTTATGGCTGAAACACGCAACGACCTGTCAACTGCCGAGGGCATCTGGTCCCTGCGCCGACTTCCTGACATGGATGAGGCGCAGTTCAGCCAGTGGCAAACACTGCTGGAGCACCGAACCGGGATCACGCTGTCCTCCGGTCGCCGCTCGTTTCTCGAAACCAACCTCGGGATCCGCATGCGGGAAATCGGCTGCAGCAGTTATCAGGCCTATTACGAGAAAATTGTCTCCGGGCCTGACGCCATTGTGGAATGGGCGACCCTGGTTGACCGCCTGACCGTTCAGGAAACCCGGTTCTTCCGGGATCCGGACGCCTTCCGGTTCGTTTCGGACTTTGTGCTTACCCGGCCTCGGGAGCAACTGAAAAAGCGGCCCATGGAAGTCTGGAGCGTCGGGTGCTCCACCGGAGAAGAGCCCTACACGCTGGCGATGGTACTGAACGAGTGCATGAATCAGCTCGAACTGCCGCCGCTGTTTGGCGTGACCGGATCGGACATCAGCAAACCCGCCATTGAGAAAGCCCAGAAGGGGCTGTTCAATCCCCGCAAACTGGCGGGCATGAACGACGAACTCAAGGCCCGGTACTTCCGGCCGGCGGAGCGGAATTCCGTGGAAATGGTCGAAGGCATCCGTGATCGGGTGTGCTTCACCAGACTGAATGTGCTGGACCTGAATCAGGCCCCCATGCACGGCATGAATATTATCTTCTGCCAGAATCTGCTGATTTATTTCCGGCGCTGGCGCCGGCGGGAAATCGTAAAGCGACTTGCAGAGAGGCTGGCGCCCGGGGGGTTGCTGGTTCTGGGCCAGGGAGAGCTGACCGACTGGCAGCCTCCGGGGTTACAGAGAGTCCCCTCGGAACATGTGCTGGCGTGGATCAAACGCCAGACTGACGAAGAATAACCGGAGTGGTTATGGGCAATCACCATGACAGCATCGCCCTGGACTGGGTTCGCGGCGAAATACAGGACACGCTGACCCAGGGTCAGCAGGCACTGGAAGCGTATGTCGAGAATCGCGACGATACCGCGCGGCTGCGCTTCTGCCTGAACTACCTCCATCAGGTGCATGGCACCCTGCAGATGGTGGAGTTGTATGGCGCTGCCCTGCTGACCGAAGAAATGGAGAAGCTCACCCAGGCGGTACTGAACGAGTCCGTCGCCAGCGTGGACGATGCCGTTGAAGTGCTGATGCAGGCCATCCTGCAGTTGCCCCAGTACCTGGAACACCTTGCCAGCAGCAAGGACGATTTCCCGATGGTACTGCTGCCGCTGCTCAACGACCTGCGCGCCGCGCGTGGTGAAGCCCTGCTGTCCGACACCTCCCTGTTCAAACCCGATCTGGCGCCCTCGCGCCAGCGCGCCGCGGCCAATGCGTCGCAGCGGTTGCAGGCCCCCAAGGTGCTCGGCCACATCCGCAAGCTGCGGCAGATGTACCAGTTCGCCCTCGCCGGCGTGGTACGCGAGGCCGATCTGGACGCCCATTTCGATTACATGCAGAAGGTCATCCAGCGGCTGATCCGCCTGTGCCAGAACACCCCCCGGGGTGAGCTGTGGAAGGCCGCCGGCGCTTTCGTCGAGACCCTGCAACAGCACGCCAATCCGGTCAATACCGCGGTGAAATCCCTGCTGCGGGAGCTGGACGCGGAAATCCGTCGGCTTACCGACGAGCACGTCGACATTCTGCAGCAGGCCGTACCCGAGGCCATGCTCAAGCACCTGTTGTATTACGTGGCCCGTGCCCGTGACCTGGATACGCCCCGTGTGACCGAACTGCGCAAGCGCTATCAGCTGGACCAGGCGCTGCCGTCCGAAGACGATGTCGACGCCGCCCGCACCCGGGTCTCCGGCCCCGGACGGGAGGCCATTCATTCGGTGGTCAGCGCGCTCAACGAGGAACTGGCCAAGCTCAAGGATCAGCTGGATCTGTTCGTACGGGCCGAGCTGCGCCAGAACGACGAATTGAAAGACCTGCTGCCGGGTCTGAAACAGGTTGCCAACACCCTGGCGGTGCTGGGCCTGGGCATTCCCCGCAAGGTAGTGAACGAGCAGATCGATCTGGTGGAGCGGCTGTCGGCACAGGCTGACGCCGTCGACGACGGCACGCTGATGGATATCGCCGGCGCGCTGCTCTATGTGGAAGCCAGCCTGGCGGGGCTGGACAGTGACCGTTACCAGGAAGCCGGCGATTCCGCCGACGGTGAGCAGACCATCAATCTGGGCGGCCGCGAACTGGGCGAAGCCAGTGGCGCGCTGCTGCGGGAATCCCGCAACACCCTGGAGCAGGTCAAAACCGCCATCGTGAATTTCATTGCTTCCCAGTGGGATGTGCGGGAAATCGAACACGTGCCGGGCTTGCTGCACAGTATCCGCGGCGGCCTCAGCCTGATTCCCCTGGACCGGGTCGCCGACATGCTCGGCTCGGCAGAACGCTACATTACCGACGTGCTGCTGGGTGGCCGTCAGGTACCGGACTGGAAACAACTGGATACGCTGGCCGACGCCGTCACCAGCATTGAGTACTACCTGGAGCGTCTGGCCGAGGGCATCAGCGACAACGACAGTATCCTCCATGTGGCGGAAGAGAGCCTGGCCTCACTGGGCTTCCCGGTGGGCGCAGAGCCAACCTGGCAGCAGCCAGGCGAAGACGATATCCCGGTGGTCGACAGCGAAGTTCCGGTGCTCGAGGATCAGCCCGTGGCCTCCGAGGCCAAGGGGTCGGACCAGGAACTGCTGGACGATGAAATCCTTGGCATTTTCGTGGAAGAGGCGGAAGAGGTTCTTGAGACCATCCACGAGTTCTACCCTCGCCTGCGCCAGAATCACGACGACCGCGAAGCGCTGACCGAAGTCCGTCGTGCCTTCCATACCCTCAAAGGCAGTGGCCGTCTGGTGGGTGCAGCCAGCATTGGTGAACTGGCCTGGTCGGTGGAGAACCTGCTGAACCGGGTGATCGACCAGACCATCAAACCGAACGATGACCTGTTCGCCCTGATTGACGACGTGAATGCCCGCCTGCCGTCACTGATTGGCGAGTTCCGTGACGGCCAGACCGGCGGCGATGTGGCACAGTTGATTGAGCGCGCGGAAGCCATGTCCACCACCCGCAAGGCCGATGGCGATCAGCCTGCTGCGGTCAGTGCCGAAGACGACGAACCCGCCGCCGAAGCACCGGTGGCCACCGACGAAGCCAGCGCGGCAGACGATGACGACCTCATTGACGACGAGATCCTCGAAATCTTTATCGAGGAAGCCGGCGAGGTTCTGGACACCATCCGCGAATACCTGCCGATGCTGCTGCGCCAGCATGACGACCGCACCGCGCTGTCGGAAGTCCGGCGCGCGTTCCACACCCTCAAGGGCAGCGGGCGCATGGTGGGCGCGCTGATTGTCGGTGAACTGGCGTGGTCCGTGGAAAATATGCTGAACCGTGTGATTGACGGCAGCATCTTTATGAATGACGACATTGCCAGCCTGCTGGACGATGTCACCGCCGTGTTGCCGGCGCTGGTCGAAGACTTTGAAAAACGCCGCGCCCCGAGCCTCGACACGGCGGCGCTGGAAGCCCGCGCCCATGCCCTGGCCAGCGGTGAAATCCCGGACGCCGCCAGCATGCCCGCGTCCGAGGCCACAGACACCCCGGTGCCGGAGCAGGCGGATGTACCGGAAGCGGTCGACCTGGAGTCTGACGACAGCTGCGTTGATCCGGTACTTCTGGATATTTTTGAGAGTGAAGCCGAGACCCATCTGCAGACCCTGCAGGCGTTCCTGGAGAATGCCGGCGACAAGGCCTCGGTGGCCTATACCGACGATCTCTCAAGGGCGCTGCACACCCTCAAGGGCAGTGCTCACACCGCCGGAATCGCGCCCATTGCCACGGTTATCACGCCGCTGGAGCGCTTCGTCAAAGAAGCCCGCGCCCAGAACAAACGGGCCGATCGCGACGTCACCGGCCTTATCGCCGACGCCTGCGAGTTCCTGACCCAGGGCCTGGGCCAGCTCCGACGCGACCCGCAAGCCCCGCTGGCGGGAACCGACGATTACCTTGAGCGTCTGGACCGGATAGCCGCCGACACTCTGCGCACCCACGCCAGCGTCGATGATACCCGTGCCAGCCAGCCGTCGGCACCGCAGCTGGTGCAGCTGTTCCTCAATGAAGGGCTGGACATCCTGCTGGATGCCGACCGGATTCTTGATAACTGGGCGGCCAATCCTTCCGACACCTCAGCGGTGGAAACCCTGCGCGCCGAGCTGCAGCAACTGACCGCCGGCGCAAGAGACGCCGGGCTTGCCGATGTGGCCGGGCTGTCCGCCGCGCTGTCGCAAACCTATGACCGCGCCGCCGCCAGCGGCGGCGCCCCGGACGATGGCTTCTTCGCCGCCGTTCGGGCCGCCCACGAACAGCTGATCAATATGATGGATCAGGTGGCTGCCGGGCTGGCGACGGAATCCGGCGATGCGTTGATCGCCGAGCTCGAGGCTCTCAGCGGTAACACCGCCGCGGATCTGCCGGCCGAACCCGACCCATTCGAACAGGAATTCACCGGCGATCTGGAAGAGATTGATCTCAGCTTCGACATGGACGAAGCCGAGCTGCCGACCCTCGAAGCGGAAGAACCTGTCGAGGCTGCCGCGGCTGAACCCGCCGACGAAGCCGCTGACAGCGACGACGACATGGATCAGGAACTGGCGGAAATCTTCCTCGAGGAAGCCCGCGACCTGATCAACAGTTCCGCAGAAACGCTGCAGAGCTGGAGCGAGAGTACCGACAATCTTGACCTGCTGAGACTTCTGCAACGGGACCTGCATACCCTTAAAGGCGGCGCGCGGCTAGCCGACATACCGGCGGTGGGGGATCTGTCCCACGAGCTGGAAACCCTGTTTGAAGGCCTTACCGAACAACGGCTGTCGATCACCGAGGCACTGTCGGACCTGCTGTTCCGCTGCCACGATCGCCTGGCCGGTATGGTTGACGCTCTCGAGGCACAGGAAACCCCGCGGCCGGCACCGGATCTGATTGGCGAAATCCATCAGTATATGGACAGCGCCACCGGAACCCGTCCGGTGACCGATGTCAGCGCCCCGGAACCCGAGGCGGATGACGATGCCTTGCCGCTGCCGGACATGGAAGAGGCGCCGGCAACGGACGACACCGACAACGCCGATCAGACCGAGGCGGACGAGGAGTTGCAGGCCACCGACCTGTCCCACCTCGATCCGGAGCTGGTCGGCATCTTCCTGGAAGAAGCCTACGACCTGATCAACTCCACCGGCAGCGCGCTCCATACCTGGAGTGAAGACCCCGCCAACCGCGAGGTGGCCGCGGAACTCCAGCGCGACGTTCACACCCTCAAGGGCGGTGCGCGCATGGCCGGCGTGGACGCCATTGGCGACCTCACCCACGTGCTGGAAGATCTGTTCGAGAAAGTGGCGGAAGGTCAGCTGGCCGCCAGCGACGCCATGAACGATCTGCTGTTCGCCTGCCACGATCGCCTGGCACAGATGGTGGAACAGGTTGCGACACAGCGCCCCTGCCCGCCCGCAGACGAGCTGGTGGTCAGGGTCAAGGCCATCCTGGCCGGAAAACCCCTGCCCGAGCCGGAGCAGTCCGATACGGCCGAGCCGGACAACCTGCCCGAGCAGGCCGACGTATCACCAGCGTCGGAGACCGACGACGACACGAATACCCCCGCCAGCATGGCCGACGCCATTCCGGAAGCCAGTGACGACGAACTGATCGGCATCTTCCTGGACGAAGGGCTGGAGATTCAGGCCGCCATCAGCGAGTGCCTGGCCCAGTGGCGCGAGGAACCCGATGAGCTTACCGGTGTCACCCAGCTGCAGCAGGAACTGCACACGCTGAAAGGTGGCGCGCGGCTGTCCGACGTGGATGCCATCGCCGATCTGGCGGAAGCCTGGTCCGATGCGCTGGACCCGCTGATCAGCGGCACCAGTAACCAGACCATACTGCTGGCCCTCAGTGACCGCGCGCTGGCCGCCCTGAAAGTCATGCTGAACGCTCTGGAGGAAGGTGGTAAACCCGCCGCCGACCCGGAACTGCTGCGCCAGTTCCGCGACGCCCACCAGGCTGGTCAGGACGACGCTCAAGAGACTGCCGCTTCAGAGACTGACGACGCCGAGGTGGACCCCGAGGTTCTTGAAATCTTCCTCGAGGAAGCTGGCGAGATTCTGGACCAGCTTGAGCAGTTGCTGGATGACTGGCGTAAGGAGCCGGCCAACCATCACTTCAATCAGGAAGCCCAGCGCGCACTGCATACCCTCAAGGGCGGCGCGCGCCTGTCTCAGCTGCGCGAGCTCGGCGACAAGGCCCACGGGTTTGAGACCCGGCTGATCGATCTGGGCGGCAACGCGCCGGATGAGGCCACCTGGCAGACCATCACCGCTGACCACGACGGCATTGTCGCGCTGGTCAACGACATCCGCCAGCGCGCCGAACAGGGCGAGCCGCTGCCGGCCAAAGAGTCCCCGGCGCCGGCTCCGACACCCGAGCCAAGCGCGGAAGCACCGGTCCCCGTGGCGAAGAAACCGGAGCCCACACCGGCGCCACAACCCAAGAAAGCCGTGGCCAAGCCCCGCAACAAGGCGGCCGAGGCCCAGCGCGCCGCCCAGGAAACCATCCGGGTGTCGGCGCCGCTGCTTGATGAGCTGGTCAACCTGGCGGGTGAAACCAGTATCACCCGTGGCCGTCTGGAACAGCAAAGCAGTGATTTCAGCCATACGCTGGACGAAATGGCCGCCACCATCGAGCGTCTGCGAGAGCAGTTACGCCGCATGGAAATTGAAACCGAAACCCAGATCCTGTTCCGCGCCGAGAAAGAACACGGCCCGGACTACGGCGACGATTTCGACCCGCTGGAAATGGACCGCTACTCATCCATCCAGCAGCTGTCGCGGGCGTTGACGGAATCCTCCTCTGACCTTGCCGACCTGCGGGAAACCCTGGCAGACCGGGTGCGGGATACGGAAACGCTGCTGGTGCAGCAGTCCCGCATCAACACGGAACTCCAGGAAGGTCTGATGAAGACCCGGATGATTCCGTTCTCGTCCATGGTGCCGCGCCTGCGCCGGATTGTTCGCCAGATCAGCGGCGAGCTGGGCAAGAAGGTGGAGTTCGATGTCCGTAACCCGGAAGGGGAAATGGATCGCAACATCCTCGAGCGGATGATCGCCCCGCTGGAGCATATGCTGCGCAACGCCCTCGACCACGGCATTGAAACCCCGGCCGATCGCAAGAAATCCGGAAAACCGGACACCGGTGAGGTTACCCTGTCACTGACCCGCGAAGGCGGTGACGTGGTGCTGCGAATGATCGACGACGGCGCCGGCATTCCCTCCAGCGTCATCCGCGACAAGGCAATCCGCCAGGGTATGCTATCGGCGGACGAAGACCTGAGCGAGCGGGAGATCCTGCAGTTCATCCTGCAGCCGGGCTTCTCCACCGCCCAGCAGGTGACCCAGATTTCCGGCCGTGGTGTGGGCATGGATGTGGTCGCAAGCGAGATCAAACAGCTCGGCGGCAGCCTCGACATCGACTCCACCGTCGGCAAAGGCACCACCTTTACCGTGCGGCTGCCCTTCACCGTTTCGGTGAACCGGGCATTGATGGTGTCCACCGGCGAGGACTTCTACGCCATCCCGCTGAACACCATTGAAGGGATCGTGCGGGTCAGCACCTACGAACTCGAGGAATACTACAAGCCCGACGCGCCGATGTACGAGTACGCCGGTCAGCAGTACCGCCTGCAGTACCTGGGCAGCCTGCTGAACAGCGACCACCATCCGAAATTGCAGGGGCAGGCCCTGCCCCTGCCGGTTATTCTGGTTCGCGGGGCGGAGCAGCCCATGGCCCTGCAGGTGGACAACCTGATGGGCAGCCGGGAGATCGTGGTGAAATCCCTCGGGCCGCAGTTCAGCTCGGTGCGGGGCGTGTCCGGCGCCACCATTCTGGGTGACGGTAATGTGGTGGTGATCCTGGACCTGCCGGCGATGATCCGTTCCGACATTCTGTCCGAGCGCCAGCGTCTGGCCAGCCTCGAGCAGGCACGGGAATCCGCCCGCTACGAGGAGCGGGCGACCATCGTGATGGTGGTGGATGATTCGGTCACCGTGCGCAAGGTGACCTCCCGCCTGCTGGAACGCAACGGCATGGAGGTGGTCACCGCCAAAGACGGTCTGGACGCGGTGGCACAGCTGCAGGATCACAAGCCGGATATCATCCTGCTGGATATCGAGATGCCGCGGATGGATGGTTTCGAAGTGGCGAGCTTTGTGCGCCACGATGACAACCTGCGGGATACGCCCATCTGCATGATCACCTCGCGTACCGGGGAGAAACACCGCGAGCGGGCACTGGCCATCGGGGTGAACGAGTACCTCGGCAAGCCGTTCCAGGAAACCGAGCTGCTGGACACCATTTCCCGGCTGACCGGTAATCAGTGATGACCGGCCTTCCGGGCCGGCTCAGGGTCGGGATCGTGTCGGATATTGTGCTGCAGCGGCATCGTCTGCAGGCCGCCACGACCCGGTTCGGCCTGGAGGTGTGCTTCTCCGGTGATCCGGAGCGGTTGCAGGTCTACCCGGAATTTCCGCAAGCGAACCTCTGGCTGATCACCCTGGAAGACGAGGCGGATCACCCGGTACTGTTCGACCACCTGCTGGAAAATACCGAAGCGCCGGTGCTGTTCGGGCTGGACCCGGCCCCCAAGCCCGGCACCACCGATTATTTTCGCTGGGAACGCCGGCTGCTGGGCAAACTGGAGCAGCAACTGGGGCACTTGGAAGAACTGGACAGCGAAGCCGCCCTGGAAGAACTGGCGGAACAGCGCCCGACCGAGGCCCGGTCACCGTCGCTGCCGCACTGGATTACCCCGGCCGCCCCGGGCTCCATTGCCGAGGATATCTGGATTCTCGGGGCATCGCTGGGTGGGCCGGCCGCCATCAAGACGTTTCTCGATCACCTGCCGGCGGGCCTGCCGGTGGGTTTTGTTTACGCCCAGCACATTGACGGCAACTTCACCGAGGTACTCACCCGGGTACTTGGCCGCCACGCCCATTACCAGCTGACCCGGGCGGAGCCCGGCTATCGGGTGCGTAACGGGGATGTGGTGCTGATGCCCGTGGAGCGGGAGTGGACCCTCGACGAGAGCGGCGCACTCAGCGAAACGGACCGGCCCTGGCCGGGCCCCTACGGACCGTCCATCGACCAGGTTCTGCTGAACGTGGCCGATCATTTCGGGGCGCGCTGCCATGCTATCCTGTTCTCCGGCATGGGCAACGACGGCGCGATCGCGGCGCCGATGCTGAAAGCCTACGGCAGCAAGATCTGGGTACAGGAAAGCGGCAGTTGCGGTAACAGCTCCATGCCGGACTCGGTGGCGGCCACCGGCTGCACCTCGTTCTGCGGGACACCGGAACAGCTGGCCCGGGAACTGGTTAAAACGATTGAAGAATCCTGCCTGCTCAAGGGCCGGCAAAACAGGGATTCCGCCTGAGGACATGAGTGATGAGTGAAAACAGCCAAACCCTCTCCTGCGTTATCATCCCGATGAACGGCCGGCAGCTGCTGCTGCCCAACGTAACCATTGCCGAAGTGGTGGATTACGCCAGTTCCGATGCCGGCGCCAACACCCCGGAGTGGCTGGTGGGGCATCTCAACTGGCGCGGCCTGGAACTTCCGGTGATTTCCTACGACGCCGCCAACGGCGCGGCGCTGACCATCCCTGGCGATAACCGGGGGCGCATTGTGGTGCTGAACACCATCGGTGACCGTCATCAGCAGGTGCCTTTCATGGCACTGGTCACCCAGGGCATTCCCAGCCAGGCCCGCCTCACCGACGAGCAGATCCGCACCCTGGACGGCGAGACCGGCCCGGCGGACCTGATGCAGGTGGAAGTGGAAGGCGACACCGCCTGGATTCCCAATCTTGAGTACCTGGAGTCGCTGGCGGCGGAAGCCGTCCGCTGATTGATCCCCCGAGCGGTCAGGTCGGCATGGCACTGTCTTATGCAAATGTTATAATGTTGCAAATTTTCCAGGACAGTGCCCCATGGCCGCCAGCGCTATTCCCTACCGTCCCCACAATCACGACGCCTGTGTTGCCCAGGCCCTGGCCGACGCGCGGGCGATCTGCCAGCGCCATAACGCACGGCTGACGCCAACCCGCGAGCGGGTGCTCGAGCTGATCTGGCAGTCCCATAAGCCACTGGGCGCCTACGATGTGCTGGCGGTGCTGGCGGAAGATGGTCACAACGCCGCGCCGCCCACGGTGTACCGCGCACTGGATTTTCTGCAGCAACATGGACTGGTGCACCGCATCGCCTCGCTGAACTCCTTCGTTGGCTGCACCCACGCCGGCAAAAGCCATAACGGTCTGTTTCTGATCTGCCGCGGCTGTGGCAATGTGCTGGAACTGACCGCGCCTGCCGTGGCGCAGGCGGTGTCCGACGCCGCCCAGGCGCAGACCTTCGAGCCCGAGGACACGGTGATCGAAGTCGCCGGGCTGTGCCCGCGCTGCCAGGCGGACCATCGCGATGACTGAACCGCTGGTTACCCTGGAGCAAGTCACTGTCGCATTTGATGACCGCCCGGTCGTGGACCGGGTCAATCTGCGCCTGGGCCGTGGCGATATCATCACCGTGATTGGCCCCAACGGCGCCGGTAAAACCACCCTGATCAAGGCCATCCTGGGAATACAGAAACTCACCTCAGGTTCGGTCACACTGGCGGAGCCCCTCACGGTCGGTTACGTGCCACAACACCTGAGCCTGGAGACCACGCTGCCGTTGACCGTGCGCCGCTTCATGGCGCTGAGCGGGCGCAGCCAGGACGAATGCCAGGCGGCCCTGAACAAAACCGGCGTCGGCCACCTGATGGGCTCATCCATCCACCACCTGTCCGGTGGCGAACGGCAACGGTTGCTGCTGGCGCGGGCGCTGGCCCGCAAGCCGGACCTGCTGGTGCTTGATGAACCGGCCCAGGGCGTCGACATCAATGGCCAGGCCGCCCTCTACGACCTGATCCGCCAGCTGCGGGACGACCTGCACTGCGGCGTGATCATGATTTCCCACGATCTGCATCTGGTGATGGCCGCCACCGACAAGGTCATCTGTCTGAATCAGCATGTGTGCTGCAGCGGCTACCCGGCGGATATTTCCCACGACCCCGCCTTCATCGAAACCTTCGGCCAGCCGGTGGCGGAGAGCCTTGCGGTCTACCATCACCATCACAACCACCACCACGACCTTCACGGTGACGTGGTGTCGGGCCAGGCATCCGCCACCACGGTCAGCGACAGCCATGGGGAGTGCGGCCATGCCCATCATTGACGCGGTACTGGACGACTTTTTCTGGCGAGCGCTGATCGGCGGTCTCGGCGTGGCGCTGGTTGCCGGCCCGCTGGGCTGTTTCGTGGTATGGCGGAGGATGGCCTATTTCGGCGACACCCTGGCCCATTCCGCGCTGATGGGCATTGCCCTGAGTTTTCTGATCAGTGTGCCGCTGAACGTGGGCGTGATCATCACCTGCGTGGTGTTGGCCGTTGCCCTGGTGCTGTTTTCCCGCAGCCGCGCGCTGGCCACCGATACCCTGCTGGGCATCCTGGCCCACAGCGCACTGGCCATTGGCCTGGTCACCCTCAGTTTCATGCCCGATGTGCGGGTAGATCTGACCGGACTGCTGTTCGGTGACCTGCTGGCCATGAGCCGCGACGACCTGCTCTGGATCTACGGCGGCGCGGTGGTGATTCTGGCGCTGCTGGCGGCTTTGTGGCGGGGGCTGTTGATGAGCACCATTCATGAAGAGCTGGCGCGGGTTGAAGGGATTCCAGTGGAACGCCTGCGGCTGGTGCTGATGCTGATGTTTTCGCTGGTGATTGCCGTGGCCATGAAGATTGTCGGGGTACTGCTGATTACCGCGTTGCTGATTATACCGGCCGCCACCGCCCGCCGGCTGGCCCACAGCCCGGAGCACATGACGTTTCTGGCCATGGCGTTCGGCTTCGTCTCGGTCGGCGGCGGGCTGACCCTGTCCTGGCACCTGGACACCCCCGCCGGCCCGTCCGTGGTGGTCACGGCGTTCTGCGTGTTCCTGCTGATCTACGGTGGCGCCCGCCAGACACGTTCCTGAACGGCAACGTTTCACAGACTGCGGCATTGGTCTAAAGTGTAGGTCATCGCTGATCGCCAGGACGGACCCGGCCATGGACAGCACACGTTCCGACCGCAGCCCGGTACATCGCATTCGTTCCCTGTGGCGCCCCTTCCTGTGGGTGCCGTTGCTGGTGCTTGTTGCCGGGCTGGTCGTCACCGCAGTGACCGCGCGGGTCATCGCCGATCACACCCGCACCCTGGCGGAGCAGACCTACCACGCCCAGCACGACGCGCTGATCAGCCGTCTCCATGCCCGCGCGGCGATAAACTCACCCGAGGGCCAGCCGGCGCAATGGCTGGCGGCGGTGTTGCCGGATCCTGCACCCAACCTGCTGGGCATCCGCGTCGATACTCTGGAGCGACACAGCAAGACCCCACTGTTCCAGACCGGCATCGCCTCCGTCCTCGACGGTGCCGCGTCGCTGCGCACGGAAGTCAGCCTGCCCGAGCACCACTGGCTGGTCACCACCGTGCCAGACCCCGCGGCACTCAACGCCAGAACCGACAAGGCACGCGTCGCCACCTGGCTCGCCGGTTCAGCTATCACCTGCCTCGGCGTGACCCTGACCCTGCTGCTGTGCGCGCGGATCCATCGCCTGCGCACACAACTGGACTGGCAACAAGGCGCTGCGGAAAAGCTGGAGCAGCAACTGGACAACAGCCAGGTAGAAAAATCCATATTGCGGCAGGCGCTGAACGACAGCGAACAACGGAGTCGGGATCTGGTGGCGCTGTCAGGGGCAATCATCGGCGAACTGGACGAACAGGGCAGGCTCGGCTTCGTGTCCGCCGACGTGGCGGAGTGGCTGGGACGGGCTCCGGCCGATCTGGCCGGCACCCGGTTCGAGGAACTGGTCAGCCCCCCTTACCGCACCAATCTCCAGCGGGCGCTGGAGGACGCGCGCACCGAGAAAACCCTGCAGCGGATCGATCTGGATCTGCTGCCCGCCGATCCGGAGTCCAGCGCCATTCCCGTTACCCTTCGAGTGCTGGCCCTGCGAGACCCGCTGCACGGGTTAATTGGCTACCGTGTCAGTGCCCGGCCGGGCATGCTGGTGCGTGCCTGAGGTAGTCAGAGTGTCTTGTGGGTGCCATCACACAGGGGCGGTGTGCCGGTGTGTTTGCAGCCACAGAACCACACCCACTCCTTTTTCTGTGCGGTGTACTTCACCGGCGTGAAGTTGGTGCCTTTGTGGGAGCCATCGCAGAATGGTTGGTTCCCACTGCGTCCGCAGGCGCACCAGAAATAGTTCTTGCCGGCTTCCACCAGCACGGAACAGGGGGTGGTTCTCGGAATCTCGGGTTTGTCGTCCGCCATGGGGGACTCCTCTCTCATCCGCAACGGGCACAATGCCCATCCCAGTATAGCGCCTGAAACCCGAGTCGTTGCCAGGCCGAGAACATTCATCTATCATTATATGCAGTTTATCGTATATATGGTGAAAACAATGTCAACGCGCAGAAAAGTGCTTTTTGTCTGTACCGCAAACAGTGCCCGCTCGCTGATGGCCGAAGCCCTGCTGCGCGAGTTGGCCGGCGATCAGTTCGAGGTGGCCAGCGCAGGAACCCGGCCGGAACAACCCCACCCACTGGCGCTGCAGTGCATTCGCGAGGCCGGCCTCAACCCCGACACGGTCAGCAGCAAACCCCTCAGCAGCGTCATCGATCAGCAGTGGGATTACGTCATTACCCTCTGCGACAAAGCGGCGCAGGAATGCCACGACCTTTGCGAGCCCGCGCAACGCCTTGCCTGGGATTTTCCCGACCCGGCGGTCCGCAACAGCCACGGCGCCTTTGCACTGGTCATGAAAGAGCTGCGGGAGCGCCTGAGCCTGTTCGTGATGGTGCATCAGAAAACTACCAGCCAGGCCGCCAGCTACGACCCCGCCGCCGTGTTCAAGGCTCTGGGAGACGACAACCGGCTGGCCATTTTGCTGATGATTCACCAGCAGACCGAGCTCTGCGTGTGCGAGCTCACCACCGCCCTGGACGCCCCACAGCCCAAAGTCAGCCGCCACCTGGCGCAACTGCGCGAACTGGCCCTGCTGGATGACGAGCGCCGCGGCCAGTGGGTGTACTACCGCTTGCATCCGGCCCTGCCGGACTGGATTCACCGGGTGCTGCGGGACACCGCCGAGGCCAATGAGCTCTTCCTCAAACCCAGCCTGGCGCGGCTGGCCACCATGCCGGACCGCCCGGTAAAAATGGACTGCGCCTGATGGGTGTGTTTGAACGTTACCTGAGCCTGTGGGTGGCCCTGGCCATCCTGCTGGGCATCACCACCGGTACCCTGCTGCCGGGTCTGTACGAGTTCGTCGCCAACCTCACCTACGCCCACGTCAACCTGGTGGTGGCGGTGTTCATCTGGGCGATGATCTACCCGATGATGGTGCAGGTGGATTTCACCGCCATCAAAAACGTCGGCCGCAAACCTCAGGGGCTGATCCTGACGCTGGTGATCAACTGGCTGATCAAACCCTTCACCATGGCAGCGTTGGGCTGGCTGTTCTTCAAGGTGCTGTTTGCCGATCTGGTGGACCCGGCCACCGCCACCGAATACATCGCCGGCATGATCCTGCTGGGCGTTGCGCCGTGCACCGCCATGGTGTTCGTTTGGAGCCAACTGACCAAAGGTGATTCTGCCTATACCCTGGTGCAGGTGTCGGTGAATGACCTCATCATGATTTTCGCCTTCGCCCCCATTGCCGCGTTCCTGCTGGGCCTGTCGTCGATCACTGTGCCCTGGGAAACCCTGCTGCTGTCGGTGCTGCTGTACGTGGTCGCCCCGCTGATTGCCGGCATCCTCACCCGCCGCCACCTGTTACGCAGCGGTCACAAAAGACTGGAACACTGGCTGCAACACAGCAAACCAACCACGGTACTGGGACTGCTGGCCACCGTGGTTCTGTTGTTCGGCCTGCAGGCCGACCGGATTCTGGACAATCCCTATGCCATCGGCCTGATTGCCATTCCGCTGCTGATCCAGAGCTACGGGATCTTCTTTATTGCTTACCTGGCTGCGCGCAAAATGGAACTGCCCCATAACGTCGCCGCGCCGGCGGGACTGATTGGCACCTCCAACTTTTTCGAGCTGGCCGTTGCCGTCGCCATCAGCCTGTTCGGACTGACCTCCGGCGCCGCATTGGCCACGGTAGTGGGGGTACTGGTGGAGGTTCCGGTCATGCTGTCACTGGTCGCATTCGCCAACCAAACCCGACACTGGTTCCCACAACCAGCGGCCTGATAAACAGGCAATCACAGCGTCGGAGGCGGCTGTTGGGGTAAGGGGTCAAAAACGTTCAAGGAAGCCACGGTTCCTGTTTTTGACCCCTTACCCCAACAGCCGCTATCACCCAATTCGAATTACCAGACTTCAGGAGAGCACCCATGAGCAAGATCAGAGTAGGCATCAACGGCTTCGGCCGCATAGGTCGGCTGGCACTGAGGGCGGCCTGGGAATGGCCGGAGATGGAGTTTGTCGCCATCAACGATCCGGGCGCGGATGCCGGCACGCTGGCCCACCTGCTGAATTTTGACAGCGTGCACGGTCGCTGGGAGCACGAGGCCAGTTCCGACGGCACCCACGTGGTGATCGGGGAGCAGCGTATCCGTGTGACCCATAACAAAACCATCGGCGAGACCGACTGGTCCGGCTGTGACCTGGTGATTGAGGCCAGTGGCATCAACAAGAAGGTCAGTGTTCTGCAGGCCTATCTGGACCAGGGCGTGAAGCGGGTGGTGGTGACAGCGCCGGTGAAAGAAAAAGGCGCCAAAAACATTGTGGTGGGCGTGAACGACGATATTTTTGATCCCGCCAACGATCGCATCGTGACCGCCGCTTCCTGTACCACCAATTGCCTGGCACCGGTAGTCAAAGTGATCCATGAAAAGCTTGGCATCAAACACGGTTCCATCACAACCATTCACAGCCTGACCAACACCCAGACCATTATCGACGCCCCCCATAAAGACCTGCGCCGGGCGAGGGCCTGCGGCAGTTCCCTGATCCCCACCAGCACCGGCTCCGCCACGGCCATCATCGAGATCTTTCCGGAACTCAAGGGCCGCCTGGATGGCCATGCGGTGCGGATACCACTGACCAACGCGTCGCTGACCGACTGCGTTTTTGAAGTGGACACGCCTACGGACCGCGACACGGTGAACCGGTTGCTGAAAGAAGCGGCGGACGGCGAACTGAAGGGCATCCTGGGCTACGAGGAGCGCCCGCTGGTGTCCATCGATTACAAGACCGACCCGCGCTCGTCGATCATCGATGCCCTGTCCACCCTCGTGGTCAACGGCACCCAGGTAAAACTCTACGCCTGGTACGACAACGAATGGGGCTACGCCAACCGCACCGCCGAGCTGGCGCGCCGGGTGGGTACCGCCTGACATGACGGCCGCCATCCAACAGTACCTGGTCATTACCGGCAATTACTGGGCTTTCACCCTGACCGACGGCGCCCTGCGGATGCTGGTGGTGCTGCATTTCCACCAGCTCGGCTATTCACCGCTGGAAATCGCGCTACTGTTCATCTTCTACGAGTTCTTCGGCGTGGTGACCAACCTGGTGGGCGGCTACCTGGGCGCGCGCATGGGTCTGAACCGCACCATGAACATCGGATTGTTCCTGCAGATCCTGGCCCTCGGCATGCTGGCCGTACCCGCCGCCATGCTCACCGTGCCCTGGGTGATGGCGGCCCAGGCGTTGTCCGGAATCGCCAAAGACCTCAACAAGATGTCCGCCAAGAGCGGCATCAAGCTGCTGGTGCCGGACGAGCAGCAGGGCAAGCTGTACAAATGGGTGGCGATCCTCACCGGCTCCAAGAACACCCTCAAGGGCGTGGGTTTCTTCCTCGGCGGGGTACTGCTGATGGCCGCCGGCTTCACCGGCGCGGTGATCATCATGGCCGTAGGTCTGGCCGTGGTCTGGCTGGCCAGCCTGTTCCTGTTGAAGCAGGAGCTGGGCAAGAGCAAGGCGAAACCGAAGTTCCGTGAGATCCTGTCGAAAAGCCGTGCGATCAACGTGTTGTCCGCCGCGCGCATGTTCCTGTTCGGCGCCCGGGATGTGTGGTTCGTGGTGGCGCTCCCGGTCTATCTGCACACGGTGTTCGGCTGGGATTTCTGGCAGGTGGGCGGCTTCATGGCCAGCTGGATCATCGGCTACGGCTTCATCCAGACCATCGCACCCAGAATCACCGGCAGCAGCAACACCCATACCCCCGGCCGTGGTCCCGCCGTTGCCTGGGCGGCGGCACTGGCGCTGATCCCCGCGGGCATTGCTGCAGGCTTAACCGCCGGTCTCCCGGCGCAACCCGTGATCATTGGCGGCCTGCTGCTGTTCGGCGTACTGTTCGCCGTTAACTCGTCCCTGCACAGCTACCTGATCGTCAGCTTCGCCCGCGGCGACGGTGTCTCGCTCGACGTGGGCTTCTACTACATGTCCAACGCCGCCGGCCGGTTGCTGGGCACCGTACTCTCCGGCTGGGTCTACCAGAACCACGGCCTGGAAGCCTGCCTGTGGATGTCCGCAGCCCTGGTAGCCACCGCCGCCGCCCTGGCCGCCGCCCTGCCAGAAAAACAGGCAGTTCAACCCCAACAAGCCTAAAACCAAAGGCGGCCAGACACCCAGGCCCAGACAAGGGCCGTTGGGGGCCACCGCGTCAAAAAATTAAAAGAAACCACGTTTCTCCTTTTTGACGCGGTGGCCCCCAACGGCCCGTAACACCCAGTCAAAACCCCAGACCAGGCGAAAAAATCAGAGCGGCCGAACCACCTCAGCCACACGCCCCCGCTCAACCAGCTCCATAAACTCATCCCCCAGCCGGTCACTCTCCGCAATCGCCCGCTGCCAGGCCCGTTCCCGCCCGGCATCATCGCCCGCGTACTTCTCGAAATCCTTCCGGTCCGGCAACTTGCGATCCGGCAACGACGCCAGATACTCCCGCGACGGCGCCACCAGCAACACATCCTGCAGGCGCGTGCCATCGCCGCGACGCCAGGGCAACGATTTGTCGAACCAGCCCGGCACCACCTTATCGGTGAAATGGGGGTAGAGGATGACCCCCGGCTGTTCGTAAGGTAAATCCAGATGGTAATCCAGCAGGCCGCCGTCGCGATAAACGCCTTCCGGCGCACCGGGGATGTTACGCACCCCGGACATCACCATGGGAATGGAAGCCGATGCCAGCAACGCCGGCATCAGGTTCTCCCGCGTCAGCGCCACCTCATGACTGGGGAAATCCACCAGCTTCGACACCGGTGTTTTCAACCGCGCGTCATAAATAATGCCACGCTCCATGTAGCGCCCGAGATGGCGCCGGCTCACCATATTGGCACTGATGGCGTTCATCAGGCCGAGGCTCAGCCGCCCGCGGGTGTCGTGCTCAAGCATGCCGCGACTGCGCACCACCACCACATTCAGGCGGTAGAACGGGTGGTTCAGCAGATAGTCTTCATGGCCGCCCAGCAGCTCTTCAAGAAACAACACGCTCTTGCGACTGACCTCGGCCGCGCTGACCCCCTTGGCAAACCGCTGGGAGGTGTACAACTCGGCAAGCTTTGCCAACTGGGCCTTGGGGTCGTCGGTGGACGCCACCGCGGCAAAGCGCCAGCTGCCGATGGAGGAACCGATCAACGAACGCTCCTGAGGCGCGCCCGGCAACCAGTCGCCGAAAATGGCCTTATCGAGACCCGAAAGCCCCAGCGCCTTGGGGCCACCCGCTGCCCCGGGGATGACATGAACGTCCGCCGCCGACAGTGGCTGGTCGTGCAGTCGCTGCAAGGCACGGCGACCGGCGCGAATGGTGAGTGCCGGCGCTCGCGTGTGAATGGCTGTCATAGTGGCTCCCCGCTGAATTCCCCGGGAGTTTAACGAACTGCTCGTCCGGCAGCCAGCGCCCGCATACTGAACGAATGGTCAAAAACTGCTTCAATCGGCGACACGTCATGCTAGACTTTTTGGGTCCGACAACGGAAGCGGACGCCATTACAACAAGAACAGCGGGAGTATGCTGTGAATCTACGTTCCTCGGCAGACAAGCTGGCTTCCAACCCAACGATCGCGGTTCTGGGCTTTAAACGCCAGCTGGTATACCACCTTCACTTCTGGGCCTGCCTGGCCGTTGCGCCCCTGGTGTTTGTGCAATGGAATCAGGGTAATACCCTGTTGTCCGGCCTGTTGGTTCTGTTCTGCCTGAACGCGCTTCTGGTGATCGCCTTTCTGCGGTTTCGCCGTCACTATTTCCTGAAAGGCCGACTTTTCCCGCTCCTTGCCGTTATCTGCGCTACCTATTCCACTGCGATCAATGGTCACGCCGGGCTTTACTGGGCCTACCCGGCCGCTGCCGCCCTGTTCTTCCTGCTGCCGCTGCGTGAAGCCACGGTCACCAACCTGCTCTTTGTCACGGTGATGGCAGTGGTGTCCTTCGTGCGCTTTCCGGAAGAGGATTTCTGGCGCATTACCTTTTCTCTCGGCCTGACCTGCCTGTTTGCCATGATTTTCGCCTGGCTGGTGGGCCGGCTGCAGGAAGAGCTGACCCGCCTGGCCACCACCGACCCGCTCACCGGCTGCCTTAACCGGTCTCAACTGGCCGATATTCTCAACAGTCAGATCCAGTTACGGGAACGTTACGAGCGGGTCTCGAGCCTGATCCTGCTGGACCTGGATTTCTTCAAGAGCATCAACGATCGCTGGGGGCACCTGGCCGGGGACAAGGTTCTGACCGAACTCTCTGAGCGCATCCGCAGCCGGCTGCGGGAGAGTGATCAACTGTTTCGGATAGGCGGGGAGGAGTTCATGCTGGTGTTGCCGGAAACCCGACAGCGTGACGCCGAGACGCTCGCCCAGGAGTTGTTGGCGAGCATCAGCGCCCACCCCTTTATTGACTCGATCGAGGTCACCGCCAGTGCCAGTGTGGCGGAAGTGGCCAGGGGGGAAACCTGGTCAGTATGGCTGAACCGCGCCGATCAATACCTCTACCAGGCAAAATCCCGTGGCCGCAACCAGGTGGTTGGCGCCCCTCGACCCGCCACCGAGCCCGGCGTCGTATTCAGCCGCGATCGGCAGATTGCAGCGGGCGACTGAGGGGCAGGCTCACAGCTGTCGGCGGAAATCCCGATAGGCGGTGAACACCTCCCAGGGGCTTTCGAAATGGGGGTAATGCCCCACGTTACGCAGGCTGACCACATCCGCATCCGCAATCAGTTCCCGGTAACGCCGGGCCATGGCCGCCCCGGACACCGGGTCCGCCACGCCTGAAATCAGACGCATTGGCTGGGTGGCCCGTTGAAGCGCGCCCACCCAACGATTGCGGTGACAACGCCGCTCCTCCATGAAATGAATCAGCCGGTGGAGAATGCCGCGGCCGTTGTTGTAGGTCAGCAGGTGCCAGAAGTCGTCCATGTCCTGATGGTCTGGCGGGTTCACCGGGCCCAGCAGGCGGCGGAAGTTGCGTTCGAAGGCCCGGCGACTCAGGCCGCGACTGATCAGCCCGCCCAACGGGCTGCGCAGCAGCTTCTGGATCAGCAGTGGATTGTGCACTTCCGGAAACAGCGCGCCATTGAGAAAACACACGCTGAGGATGTGAAACGGCAAAGCGCCTTCCTGTTCCCTGGCAAGCAGCTCCTGGGTCACACTGCAGCCGTAGTCATGGGCGAACAGATGCACACCACTCAGCCCCAGGCCCTCAATCCAGCCGGAAAACAGGTCCGCCTGATCCTCAACGCTGTAGTCGTAATCAGACGGTTTATCGGAAAAGCCGAACCCCAGCATATCCAGCGCCAGTACGTTGTATTGCTGGGTAAGCATCGGCCATAACCGGTTCCAGTCCCAACTCGCGGTCGGAAACCCGTGTAGCAGCACCAGCGGTTCACCCTGGCCCGCCATGCGACTGAAAATGGCATGGCCCTCGTAACTGAACCACTTGCCGCCCTGTTGCCACCACTCCAGTGTGCCGGCCTGTTCCTTGCTCTTGCTGGAGGTAGCCGTGGTATTGCCGGCAATCACCTGATCCATCGGTTCTTCCTGGAAAACATGTGCAGCCTGAAACTCTAGAACAAACCACCGGGCCCCGCCATAGCCGCAGGTTTAAATTGCGTGCGTCATCCCGGTCAGCGGTGGTCTTTTCCGGCGCGACGACCGTAAACCGTAGAGATACCCGGCAATTTCCCTTAAGCTTTCGCCCTGAATCAGACACTGAACACCGGAACCGATTATGAGCAACTCCCTAGACGACCTGGCGGGCCACTACCGCGCGATCATTAACGGCCTCGGCGAAGACACCGAACGCGAAGGCCTGCAGGACACGCCGGCACGGGCCGCCAAGGCGATGCAATTTCTCACACACGGCTATCAGCAGGATCTGGGCGATCTGGTGAATAACGCCGTGTTCGAATCGGCCATGGACGAAATGGTGGTTGTTCAGGACATCGAACTGTACAGCATGTGCGAACATCACATGCTGCCCTTTATCGGCAAGTGTCACATTGCCTACCTGCCCCAGGGTCGGGTTCTGGGGCTGTCGAAGTTCGCGCGCATTGTCGACATGTACGCCCGCCGCCTGCAGATTCAGGAAAACCTGACCCGCCAGATTGCGGAAGCGATTGAAAGCGTAACCAATGCCAAGGGCGTTGCCGTGGTGATCGAGGCCCAGCACATGTGCATGATGATGCGGGGTGTGGAAAAGCAGAACTCCCGGATGAAAACCTCGATGATGCTGGGGGCGTTCCGCAAGTCCCAGGCAACACGCACGGAGTTCCTGAATCTCATCAGCCGCTGAGGCGGCGCCATGAAATCAGCCAGTCAGGAGCGCTCATGTCCGACGTGACCGGAAATCACCAGGCAACGGTACGCATCAAGAATCTCCTCCTGCGGGCCTATATCGGCATCAAGGAGGAAGAAATCAACAACCAGCAGGATGTACTGATTAACGTACGCCTGACCCACGAGGTGCTGGCGATCGTCATGGAGCACGAGGCCGTGACCTGGGCCGCGGTGGAAATCGACAAGCCCCATGCGCTACGTTATGCGGAATCGGTGTCGGTGACCCTGGAAGCACACCGGGCCCGCCCCTGAACCACCCAGTACAAGAGATCCACTGCACTATGTCCCGATCCAATCCTGACCGGATGCGGCAGATTCTGGAATCCGTTCGCACCATTGCGCTGGTTGGCGCCAGCGACAAAGCACACCGCCCCAGCCACGAAGTCATGTCCTACCTGCAAAGTCGCGGCTACCGGGTACTGCCGGTCAATCCGAAACTGGCGGGGCAGACGTTGCTGGGCGAAACCGTGTACCCGGATCTGGCCGCGCTGCCGGTGGCGGTTGATATGGTCGATCTGTTTTTGGCCCCGGAGCGCACCGGCCCGGTGATCGACGCCGCGATTGCACTGCGGGTGCCGGTCATCTGGCTGCAGATTGGTGTGATCAACGAAGACGGCGCAGCAAAGGCAGAAGCAGCCGGGCTGACCGTCATCATGGACCGTTGCCCGAAACAGGAAATCCCCCGCCTCGGTGTTGCACCGGTGCCCTGTCGCACCGCCTGAGCCCCGCCGTGCAGTGCAGTGCCCGGATGTGACGCGCTGACTGTTCGGATAAGCAGCGTTCTGCCATACTTGTCGCACATAATCAGAAGACTGGCAGAGCCATGTGGTTCCGACGTAAAACCAGCAGAACATCGCCCACCCGCCACACCGCGTCGGCCGCAACACCAGCGGCACGGGCTCGTGTGGAAACGTCCCTGCATCGCGCCCGCCTGCCCGTCGACCTGATCGAACAGGGCATGAGAATTGTCAAACTGGATCGCCCCTGGACTGAAGTGCCCGTGCTGTTTCAGGGCTTTACCCTGGAGCGCCCGGCAGAGGCCCAGATCCTGCGCCAGTATTGTGAATGGGTGGTGGTGGAAGACGAAGAAACCCGCCTCAGCCCTCTGATCTCGAAAGCGGCGGTCCTGAAAAGGCGCACCACCGAACCGATGGCGGAAACCCGCTCCGTGGCCGGGGAGATGCCTCGCGCGGCCGCAGCCTGGGACAACGCGCAAGCCTTTGTGGAACACCTTACCCGGCAGATCGAAACCGGCAACGACCTGAACTTTCAGGACGCGCGCCCGGTGATCCGCGCCTGCGTTGAGAGCATCAAGGCCAACGCCAGCGCCATGCTGTGGATGAGCCGCATCAAATCCCGCGATGCCTACACCGCCGAGCACTGTTTGCGGGTGGCGATCTTCACCGTGGCGTTCGCCCGCTTTCTCGGCATGCCGGACGAAGACCTGGAAGTGGCCGGCATGTGTGGGCTGTTGCACGACATCGGCAAACTCAAGGTGCCCGACGAGATCCTCAACAAACCGGGCGCCCTCAGTCCCGAGGAGTTCCGCATCATGCGGGAGCACACCACGCTGGGCTACCAGCTGCTGAAAACCGACCCCACGCTTGACCCGATCATCAGCGACGTCACCTGCCACCACCACGAGCGCATGGACGGTCGCGGCTATCCCCGGCAACTGGCGGAATGGCAGATCAGCCGGTTTGCACGTATGGTCTCCATTGTCGACGCCTTTGACGCCATTACCAGTGACCGCTGTTACCGCGACGGCCTGTCCACCTCCGATGCCATCCGCATTCTCTACCGCAACCGCGGTCAGCAGTTCGATGCCGGCATGGTGGAAGCTTTTATCCGTATGGTCGGTGTCTACCCACCCGGAAGTCTGGTAGAACTAACCTCCGGCGAGGTGGCGCTGATTGTCGCCACCCACCCGGGCAAAAAGCTCAAACCACGGGTGGAAATCCTGCTCGACGGGGACAAGAAACCGGTCACCCCGAGGCTGCTCGATCTGTCGGCGGCCGAGACCAGCGCGGTTCCCGGTATTGCCCGGCCGCTGCCAGATGGTGCTTTTGGCATCTCGTTACAAGAACGCATACAACAATTGGTGGTCGGTAACAGCGTTTCACACTCATAATCAGGCAAAACCTGCCGATATGTTACGTTGTTGATGTACCGGAACGGAGCCCAGTGTGGAGAAACCAGAATCAGTGACAAACCAAGTCGTCCGGGGGCTGCTGCATCCAGTTTTCCCGGTTGTGATTTTTCTGGTGTTTCTCGCCATCGCCTCAGGACTGAAGTACGGCATCGACAAGCAGGACCGTGAACAGATTCAGGCCAGCCTCGCCAATGAAGCGCAGGCCATGGCGGACAACCTGGAACGGGAGTTTCTTGTTCATCTGGAAGCCATCCGCCGCATGGCACAACGGATGGAAGCCAACCCGGATATGCGCGAATCCACCTGGAGCCAGGACGCCCGCAATTATCTGAACGACTTCGGCGTCTATCAGGCCATCGAATGGATTGACCGCGACTTTGTCATTCGCTGGCTGGAACCGCTCTCCGGCAACCGAGAAGTAGTCGGCTATAACGTCGCCTTTAACGCGGAACGCAGGGCGGCCCTGGAGCAGGCCCGGGCCAGTGGCACCATCGACATTTCAGGCGTCATCGACCTCCGCCAGGGCGGACAGGGCCTGGTCATCTACGTGCCGATACACGCCGGGGCAGACAACAACGGCTTCATGGCTGGCGTTTTCAAGATGGAAACCCTCGCCCGCCAGTTGCTGACCAGCCGGGTACTGGACGCCTTCCGTATCCGCATTACCGACGGCGACGACCTGGCTTACGAACTCAACACCTCCAGCGAGACGGCGCGGGGCTTCGCGCACACGGCCCCGGTGGAATTGCCCACACTGAACTGGGCGTTGACGGTCACCCCTTCCGCGGCTTGGGTCGACTCCCAGCGCAGCCTCTGGCCATCGGCGACGTTCGTTTCCATGCTGTTCATGGGCATTCTCACCAGCCTGACCACACTGCTGGTGCAGCTGATCCTCAAGCGCAATCGCGCGCTGCTGAAAACCCGCCGCGAGCTGGAGTCGGAGATTGACCAGCGCAAAGCCATCCAGCAGGACCTCGCCCGCCTGGAATCCACCGACGCCCTGACCGGCCTGGCCAACCGCCGCTTCTTCATGGAAGACCTGACCCACACCCTGACCATTGCCGATCGGCAAATGCGCCAGGTCGCCCTGGTGATGATGGACCTGGATCGCTTCCAGATGCTGAACGACTCCCTCGGGCACCAGTTCGGCGATGAACTGTTGATCAAGGTGTCGGAGCGGCTCAACCGCCTGAGCAGCGAAAAAGTGCTGGTAGCCTACTCGGGCGGCGACGAATTCATGGTGTGCCAGCAGCACGTGGACGAGCTGGACGATGTGATCAATCTGCTCGGCCAGATCAAGCAGAGCTTTGCCGAACCCTTCGAAGTTCAGGGGGAGGCCCATTCGGTCACCGCCACCATGGGCATTGCGGTCTACCCCCAGAGCGGCCTCGATGCCGACACCCTGCTGCGAAACGCCGACGTTGCCCTCTACCGCGCCAAGGAGCAGGGCCGCAACACCTACCAGTTCTATACCGAGGGCATGCAGGACCGGGAAGTTCTGCGCCTGGAGCTCGACAAGGATCTCAGCCACGCCCTCGCCAACGACGAATTCGTGCTCTATTTCCAGCCTCAGGTAGACCTGGAAAGTTCGGAAATTCGCAGCGTGGAAGCGCTGATCCGCTGGCAGCACCCGCGCCGGGGTCTGTTGCCGCCCGTTGAATTCATCCCCCTCGCCGAGGAAAGCGGACGCATCACCGAAATCGGACGCTGGGTGGTGATGGCCGCCTGCCGACAGCTTGCCCAGTGGCAAGGCACCGAGTTCGAGCACCTGAGAATAGCGGTCAACCTGTCCGGCCGTGAACTGGACGACGAAAGCCTGGTGGATCACATCCGCGACGCGCTCGAAGCCAACAGCGTTCCGCCACGGCGACTGGAAGTGGAGCTCACCGAAGAGATTTTCATCCAGAACATCGAGCACAACCTGGATCAACTGTCCCGCCTCCACAAGCTGGGCGTGCACCTGGCCATCGACGATTTTGGCGTCGGCTACTCCTCGCTGGGTTACCTGCGGGACTTTCCGGTGGATCTGCTGAAAATCGACCGCTCGTTCATCACCGACGTGACTGAACGCCACGACGACGCCGTGATCACCCGGGCGGTGATCAACCTGGCCCACAATCTGGGCATCCAGGTGGTGGCCGAAGGGGTGGAGACCATGGAGCAACTGGTGTTCCTGAAGAATCACCGTTGCGACCTGGTGCAGGGCTACCTGATCAGCCGACCGGTGCCGGCCGCCACCCTGGAAAAAGCGCTGCGCGAAGGCACCATGATCACCGGGGTTGCGGTGGACAGCGGATTGTAATCTCGAGGTTTGTTCGCCAGAATTCCGCTATCGCCAGCAGGGACCCAAGACATGACACAGACCTATCTTACCCCGCAGCAGGATCGCGCCATCCGGCGCTGGGAGCGCTGGAACCGCAATTACTTTGTGTTTGCGTTCATCGCCCTGGTGATCCTGCTGGTTTTCAGCAGCCAGCTCGGCCTGTCCAGCGGCGACAGCTGGGGCCCCCTGGGCGTGCTGCTGGCCGTTCTGGTGGCGCCGATCATCGCCCTGCAGCTTCGCCTCGCCTGCCCGGCCTGCGGCCACCGCATTGGCTGGCAGGCGAAACTGATGGCCCCGGATCAGTGCCGCAACTGCGGTGTTTTCCTGCGCGCCAGAACCCCCTGAGATCCATTCCCGCTGCCGATACTTGACCTGTGAGTTGCTCACAGGTTTTAGTCTATACTCGTATGACACCACGATACGGGTAGCACGATGAAAGTCATCGACATCGCCAAGGCGGCGGGGGTCAATCCTGACACCGTCCGCTTCTACACCAGAGAAGGTCTGCTGAACCCGGAGCGCAACCCGGACAACAACTACCAGCAGTTCGACAGCGAAGACCTGCGCCGCTTGCGGTTCGCCCGCAAGGCCCGGCAGCTGGGCTTTTCGCTGCCGGAGATCAAATCCATTCTGCATCAGGCCGACGATCACCACTCCCCCTGCCCACTGGTGCGGGAAGTGTTCGAGCAACGGTTGCTGGAGGTTGAGCGGGAAATCCGCGAACTGAACCAGCTGCGCGATCGCATGACGTCGGCGCTGTCGGCATGGCGGGCCATGCCGGATGGGACTCCGGACGGACACACCATCTGCCGCTTGATCGAACACTGGGATGAGCCCGCCAACGCTGACGGCTTGAGGGAGTAACCCGAGATGAATCAGACCATCAAATTACGCCCGGCCCTCACCGTCTCCGGTGCCACCTGCCAGGGCTGCGCCAGGAAAATCCGCACCGCGTTACAGCCCCTGGTGCCGAACGCCGACCACGTGGCGATCAATCTTGAAACCCGGATCGTGGCGTTACCGGAGGACGTTGATGCGGAGCAAGCCGCCCGGCTGGTCAGCGACAGCGGCTATCCGGCCAAAGCCCTGTCGGCGCAAACGGACCGGCACGCTCAGGCCGTGGGCAAAGAACCTGAAGAACCGGCGTGCCCGCCCGATCAACCTCCGGCGGCCGAGACAGAAAGCGATGAGCCAGAGCAAGCCACTGCCACCCCATCGGGCGCAGACCAGCAGATTCACCTGGCGGTGACCGGCGCCACCTGCGCCTCCTGCGTCAACACCATCGAGAAAGCACTGACGTCGGTACGCGGGGTGACCGCAGCGCACATGAACCTGGCGGACAACACCGCCACGGCCAACGGTGATGCCGACCCGGCGGCGCTGATCAGAGCCGTGGAGAGTTCCGGCTACGGTGCCAGCGTGATCGAAGACGAGGACGAAGCCGACGACCGCCGCCAGCAGGAAGATCGCAAGCAGTACAAGACTTTGCTGGTCAAAATGGGCATCAGCCTGGGCCTGGGTGTGGCGCTGATGGTCTGGGGCATGGGCTTCGGATCCATGATGGTGACCGCGGACAATCAGGTCACCTGGCTCAACCTGGGCGTACTGACCCTGGGGGTGATGATGGCCACCGGGGGCCATTTCTTTGTCGGCGCCGGGAAAGCCTTCCGCCACCACAACGCCAACATGGACACCCTGATTGCCCTGGGCACCGGCACGGCCTGGCTCTACTCCATGGTGGTCGCCAGCATGCCGGACGCCCTGCCGGAAATGGCACGCCATGTGTACTTCGAAGCGTCCGCGATGATCATCGGCCTGATCAATCTGGGGCAGGCGCTGGAATTACGGGCCAAAGGCAAGACCTCCGAGGCGGTTCGCCGGCTGCTGGACCTGCGGGCGAAAACCGCGCGGGTGATCCGCGATGGCGAAGAACGGGACGTGCCGGTGGAAGACGTGCGCAAAGGCGATCGGATCCGCGTGCGACCCGGCGAGAAGCTGCCGGTGGATGGTGTTATTGCCGAGGGCAGTACCCGCATTGATGAAAGCATGCTGACCGGCGAGCCCATGCCCGTGAGCAAAGGCGAAGGCGACGAGGTGTCCGCGGGCACCCTCAACACCCACGGCTCCATTATTTATGAAGCCACCCGGGTGGGCAGCGACACCGCCCTGGCCCAGATCATCAAGCTGGTGAAAAAGGCCCAGGGCTCGAAACCGGCAATTGGCCGCCTGGCGGACAGAATCTCCGCGGTGTTCGTGCCCAGCGTGATGCTGATTGCCGTGGCGGCGGCCCTGGTGTGGTACAACGTCGGCCCGGAGCCTGCCGTGGTGCACATGATGGTGGCCGCCACCACCGTACTGATCATTGCCTGCCCCTGCGCGCTGGGGCTGGCCACGCCGATGTCAGTGATGGTGGGCGTGGGCAAGGCCGCCGAGTACGGCGCACTGATTCGTCAGGGCGATGCCCTGCAGACCGCCGGCAAGGTAGATCTGGTGATCCTCGACAAGACCGGCACCATCACCGAAGGGCATCCGGCGGTGACCCGGATGCACGCCAGCGATGGCGATGAACAGCGCTTGCTGGCACTGGCCGCGGGACTTGAGCAGCCCTCCGAGCACCCGCTTGCCGAAGCCATTCTGGGCAAGGCAGAACAGGACGGGGTTCGGCCCGAAAAAGTCACCGGCTTCGAGGCACTGAACGGCAAGGGAGTTCAGGGTGAGTTTGAGGGCCAGATCCTGCGCCTGGGCAACCGCCGCTGGCTGGAAGCCGAAGGGCTGTCGGTCGACGGGCTGAACGACGCCTCCCAAACCATTACCGAAGAAGCCGGCACACCGCTGTTCCTTGCGTTGGGCACCGACGTGCTGGGGGTGATCGGCGTGGCAGATGCCATCAAGGCGGATTCAAAGGCGGCCATTCAGCGCCTGCACGACGCCGGCATCCGGGTGATGATGGTCACCGGTGACGTCGACGCCACCGCCAAAGCCATCTCCGCCAAAGCCGGCATCGACGACTACCGCGCCGAAGTGCTGCCGGAAGACAAGGCCGAAGTGGTCAGTGCCATGCGCGGCAAAGGCTATACCGTGGCGATGGTGGGCGACGGCATCAACGACGCGCCGGCCCTGGCCGCCGCCGACGTGGGGTTCGCCATTGGCACCGGGACCGATGTCGCCATCGAGAGCGCCGCCATCACCCTGATGCGCGGCTCCCTGCACGGCGTGCCGGATGCCATTGAGATATCCCGTGCCACCGTGCGTAATATTCATCAGAACCTGTTCGGCGCGTTCATTTACAACTCGCTGGGCATTCCGGTGGCCGCCGGCCTGCTCTACCCGGTGTGGGGCATTCTGATGAGCCCGATACTGGCCGGCGCAGCGATGTCGCTGTCGTCGGTCACCGTGGTCACCAACGCCAACCGCCTGAGGCTGTTCCAAACCAGCCACCGGGGCGGGCAGCGCCAGCAGGAGGAGCGGAACTGATGGGTACATTACTGGTCAATGCCGGAGGCTTGCTGCTGATGGCCGCCATCGTCTGGTGGTTCTGGCTGTCACCCTCGTCCACCGGTCCCGATAACGACGATCACCGTCATCACCACTGAGGAAATGCCATGTCTTTACGAAACAGAATCGTCGGCCTGACCGCCGCCGTCGGGCTCAGCGTGCTCGCCAGCGGCCCGGTACTGGCGGCGGACGACGCCGACAGCATCCATGTGTACAAATCGCCGACCTGTGGCTGCTGCAGCGACTGGATCGACCACCTCGAAGACAACGGCTTTGACGTCACTGCCACCGACACCAACGACATGGGCAAGATCAAGGCCGATGCCGGTCTGATTGCCGGGCTTGGCAGTTGCCACACCGCCTTTGTCGGTGACTATGTGATTGAAGGCCACGTACCCGCCGATGACATCCGCCGCCTGCTGGCGGAAGCGCCCAAAGCCACCGGCCTGAGCGTGCCCGGTATGCCGGCAGGCTCCCCGGGCATGGAGATGGGTGACCGCAAAGATCACTTCAAGGTCATCCTGTTCAATGACAAAGGCCAGACCCGGGTGTTCGCCGAACACAACTAGGCGAATCCGGCCCCGGCGGGGTGGCGCGTTACCGCGCACTCCGTCTGTGTTGCGGTTGTGTAAGAGGTCTGACGTGCCCGGCCATAACCGGTATACTCCGCCCCTGACATTCACAACTTCGCCAGCCAGGTCCTGTTCATGCTCAATGCCGACGCTCTCAGCCAGTTGCGCCAGCTGAAAACCGACATTAAAGAAAACAAGGTGGTCTTTCCCGGCACCGTCAAAGCCACCAACGGTCGTTTCGGTTTCGTAGCGCTGGATGAGGGGCGGGACGTGTTCCTGCCACCGGAGGAGATGCAGAAAGTGCTGCCCGGTGACCGCGTCAACGTCACCGAGCAGGAAGGGGACAAAGGCAAGATCCAGGGTGTGGTGGACGAGCTGCTGGACAGCAGCCTGAATACCTTCGTGGGCCGTTACCTGATCAAGGGCAAGGGCCATTTCGTGGTACCGGAAACCCCGGGTATCAATCGCTGGATCTTCATTCCGCCGAAGGAGCGGATGAACGCCGAGCAGGATGATTTCATTTACTGCCGCATTCACCGGCACCCGATCAAGGATGGCAAGGGCCAGGCGAAGATCCTGAAGGTGCTGGGCAAACCCGGCGATACCGGCATTGAGCGGGCGCTCACCCTGGCCACTTTCGACCTGCCGGACACCTGGCCGGAGGCGGTGCAGCAGCAGGCGGACGCGCTCAGCGAAGCGGACATCGAGGCGCACAGCGACGGTCGCGAAGATCGCACCGCCCTGCCCTACGTCACCATCGACAGCCCGGGCACCCAGGACATGGACGATGCCCTGCTGGCCGAACCCAATGCCACCGGCTGGAAACTGTCCATCGCCATCGCCGATCCCACGGCGGTGATCGAGCCCGGCAGTGCCGCAGAAAACGAAGCCTTCCGGCGGGCCACCGCTATTTATTTCCCGGGTGAGCCGCTGCCGATGCTGCCCGACACCCTCAGTACCCGGCTGTGCTCTCTGATGCCCGAGGTAAAGCGTCTCGCCCTGGTGTGCGATCTGCAGGTCAATAACGACGGCAGCCTTGGCGCGTACAGTTTCCACCAGGCGGTCATCCAGTCCAAAGGCAAGCTCAGCTACGAACTGGTGTCCAACCTGATCGAGGGGCGCGAAGATGACGACATCAAGGCGCTGCCGGATGCCGTCGCCAACAGCCTTGACCAGCTGCACCAGACCGCCACGGCACTGCGCAAATGGCGCGGCGAACACGCGCTGCTGAGCGCCGATCGCCCGGAATTCCGCCTGCGGCTGGACGAGAACAAGCGCGTGCGGCTGATTGAGCCGTCGGTGCAGAACGAAGCCCACCGCCTGGTGGAGGAGTGCATGGTGGCGGCTAACCGCTGTGCCGCCGACTTCCTCAGCCAGCAGGCCAAAGGCTTGTTTATTCAGCACCCCGGCCTGCGGGCGGATCGCGCCGACAATATTCGCGCCCTGCTCGATGGCTATGCCCCGGATCTTTCCGGCGTCGACGCCACCTCGGCCGAGGGCTTCCGGGAGTTGATGAAACACACCGATAACCTCAGCGCGGAGGTGCCGGTCAAGGCCATTCTTTCCCGTCAGCTGGCGCGCGCGGAACTGGCCTTCGACGCCGCGCCCCATCAGGGCATGGGGCTGCCGGCCTACACCACCTTCACCTCACCCCTGCGCAAGTTCAGCGATTTCCATGTGCACCGGCTGATCAAGGCGGTGCTGTGGCAGGACGCCCCGGCGGAACTCTCCGGCGAGCAGCTGGCGGAGCTGCAGACCACCCAGATCCGTGCCCGCCAGGCCGCCAACAGCCTGGAAAACTGGCTCAAGAGCGACTTCGCCAAGACCCTCGGCACCGAGCCAATGACCGGTGTCATCAGCCGCACGGTGCCGGCGGGGTTCTTTGTGCGCCTGGACGCCAATGGCCTGGAAGGTTTCGTCAGTTGTCGCACCCTTGAGGGCAAGTACGGTTTCGATCCGGTGACCCTGCGGCTCATTCACAACAAGAACGGTCGCATCTTCCAGCTCGAGCAGCCGGTGACGGTGACCTTCGCCGACGTCGACGAGGAGCGCCGGCAGATCAATTTCAAGCTGGTGAGCGCGGAAGAGGTCGCGGCGACCAAGGGCACCGACAGCGAGAAGGCCGGGGCTTGAAAAACCGGGGCGGCGGGCGCACCGTATTTATCAGGAGTTGATACACCGAAGGAGGTGATCGCCCATGCCCATCAGCCCCGATGAGTTTCTGAGAAAACACGGTTTCGACACCGACGAGGAAGAGCGGGACCACAGCCTGCGCCACAATGCCATGGAGCACGCCAGACACCTGCGCCGGCCCCACGCCGGTACGCCCCACGACTGGGAAGAGTGGGAGCGTTTCAAGCAGGAGCATCCCGATGAGGTGGAGGATGACGACGCTGACCGCAAGCCCTGAGTCAGCGTTCGAATTCTACTGCTACTGCTCCAGCATCTGCGTCAGCCGCGCGTCCTTGGCCCGCCACTGTTCCGCCAGCCACTCCTTGACGTTCCTGCGGTGTTCGGCATCGGCCGAGTAGTCCCGACCCTTCAGGTGTTCCGGAATGGTCACCGTCTGGATCTCCATCTTCACTTCCGTTACCCGCCCACAGATAAAGTCCCAGAACGTCGGTGCCCCGCCGGGGTAGGCGATGGTTACATCCACCAGGGTCTGGATGGAGTCGCCCATGGCGTCCAGTACGAAGGCCACACCCCCGGCCTTGGGGGTCAGCAGATGGGTGTAGGGTGATTTCTGCTTGTCGTGCTTGGCCGGAGTGAACCGGGTACCCTCCACGAAGTTCATCACGCTGACCGGGGTATAACGGAACTTTTCACAGGCGATACGGGTGGCCTTGAGGTCTTCGCCGCGCTTCTCCGGGTGCTTGATCAGGTATTCCCGGGTGTAGCGTTTCATGAACGGGAAATCCAGTCCCCACCAGGCCAGGCCAATCACCGGCACCCAGATCAGCTGCTGTTTCAGGAAAAATTTCAGGAACGGCGCCCGGCGGTTGAAGACCCGCTGCATGGCGAAGATGTCGACCCAGCTCTGGTGGTTGCTGAGCACCAGGTACCAGCTTTCCCGTTTGAGGTTTTCCGCGCCTTTGACCTCCCAGCGCGTAGCGTGGGTCAGTTTCATCCAGCCGGTGTTGCAGGCCACCCAGGATTCGGAAATCCAGATGATGACGCGGGTGCAGATTACGCGGAAGCCTTTGTGGGGGACTATCAGCTTCAGTACCGCCGGAATGTAGAGCAGCAGGCACCAGAAGAGGGTGTTGATTCCCAGCAGGATCGAGTTGATAACACCGATGACGGGAGCGGGCAGGAAGCTGAGCATGGTGGTCCTGTTTTGGTTGTTGTTTGCGATGGGGTGCAATCATACCAACCGGAGCCCTCATTGGGCAGTGGCCTGAAGTGACCGGTTTGCCCGCAGGATGTGACAGTTATGCCATGTTTCATCGCCCCCGCCTGATCTACTCTTGCTCCCATTCTGCGGGCTTTGGAGTAAGGCGCAGGCAGGAGGGGACTTGCCCAGACACGCCGTGAACCCATCCTTGGGGGCTCGGCATTGCCATCCCTGGCAATGCACGGTCTGGGCAAGTCCCCTCCTACCTGCTCTGCCAACCTCTGTTCTGTCCGCCCTGTATTCTTCATAATTCCGGGTTATCTCTGCTATGGACGCCTCCATGCCAAATCTACTCAAATCCGCAGCCGACAAAGCCGCGGGGCTTACGCGGCAAACGGCGCTTTATGCCGGCAATGCCTTCGATCGGGTGTTCCGCGCTGCCAGCCTGGTGCAGGCCGGACAAACGCCGTTCGAGACGCTTTACACCGACGGTCTGGTGAGCCTGCGCTATTACCCGCCGCTGGCGGAGGATTTTATCGAGCTGGACGGTCAGACCATTGCGGTGGAACGCACCGCTCACAAGACGCCGATTGTGATTGTGCCGCCACTGGCGGTGAACATGCTGATTTACGATCTGTTTCCTCAGCGCAGTCTGGTGCGGTTTCTGCGGGCGAAGGGCTTTGAGGTGTATCTGATCGACTGGGGCGTTCCCACTCGTCAGCACAGTCACTACAACCTGCACACCTACGTGGCGGAGCTGTTGCCGGCCTACCTGAACCGGGTACGGGAACACAGTGGCGAGCGGGAGCTGTCGCTGCATGGCTGGAGCATGGGGGGTATGTTCACGCTGTTCTATTCGGCGCTGAGCAAGGATCAGCACATCCGCAATGCGGTGGTGCTGGGGCTGCCCATCGACAGTCATGCTTCCGGGCTGATGGGGCTGATGTATCAGCGGGTGGCGGATGTGGCGGAGTTTGTGCGCAAACGCACGGGGTTTCGTCTGCATAACGTGAAGCCGCACTGGTTTCACACGCCGGGCTGGGCCAATACCATCGGTTTCAAGCTGACCAATCCGATCGGCAGTGTGATGGGCTACTGGGAGCTGGTGGTGCGTCTGGGCGACCGGGAGTTTGTCAGCAGTCACGCCACGACGTCGGCGTTTCTGGACCGGATGGTGGCGTATCCCGGGGGTATTATTCAGGACACGGTGGTGCGGATCTGGATCGATAATCAGTTGTCGAAGGGGGAGATCCAGATTGGCGAGGATGTCGCTCGCCTGGAAAATGTGAGTGCCAACTTACTCGCTATCGCCGGGCAGGAGGATACGCTGGCAACGCCCGGGGCGGCGAAGCGGGTGATGGACCACGTCAGTTCTACCGATAAGACGTTCCGGGTGGTGCCCGGCGGACACATGGGGATTCTGGCGGGGAGCAAGGCGCCCGGGGAAAGCTGGCTGGAATTAGCGGAATGGCTTGCCCAACGTTCTGATTAAGTCGATGTTTCTGTGAGTGGGCCGGCATGTGTGGGGGTGGGCTTGCCAAAACACGCTCAAGCCCATCCATGGGGCGCTTGGGCTCCGCCATCCATGGCTCCGCACAGTTTTGGCAAGCCCACCCCCACACCTGCCTCCGCAGGCTTCAGAGGTGTTTCAATGTTTCGGGAAGATCTGAAAGGCTTTTGATAACGGCTGAAGGCTCGATTCCCCAGTCTTCGAAGACTTTCTCCGAGTCACGCTGCACCCATACCGCTTTTAACCCTGCCGCACGAGCGCCAATCACGTCCCATGCATTACTCGACACCAGGCACAACGGCTCATCCCAGGCGCCCGTTGCCCGGCGGGCATAGGCGTATACGGCCGGGTCGGGTTTGAAGCTTTTGATGTCGTCCACCGAAACCAGGCCTTCGAACTGGTCGAGCAGGTCGTTGTGGCCCAACACTTTCTCCAGCGCGGGGTAGCTGCCGTTGGAGAAGGCAAACAGCGGGTAGCTTCCGTTCAGGGCTTTCAGCGTCGGCAATGCATCGTCGAACGCGGGCAGGGAGAGGTAGGCGGTCATCAGTTCGTCTTCACGGTCGCCGGCCAGATCCAGTTTGTGGGTGGCCATGGCGTAGCGCAGGGCCTGGCGGGTGCACACACCAAAATCTTCGTAGGCGCGCATCAGGCCCTTGCGGAAGGAAAACTCAAGCTGCTTCTCTCGCCACAAGCTGCTGACGGCTTCGGCCTGATCGCCGGCATCCTGTTTCAACAGGTCGGCCATGCCCATGGGGTCGACCAGGGTGCCGTACACGTCGAATGCGAGCCTGAGTGCCATAGATTTTCCTCCGTTACTGTCATTCTTGAGCGTTCGTTCACTCCACACTAGTACATCCGCGATGCTTTGTGTAGGCGAGCGGGGTCCAGGTGGATTACACTGCGATCCATGAACAGCATTGATACATTAAACCTCGACACCCGCTCTCTGAGTACGTTTCTGACGGTACTTGATGAGGGCAGTGTGTCCCGCGCCGCGGTGCGGCTGGGGGTCAGTCAATCGGCGGTGAGCCATACCCTGGACCGGCTGCGACAGTCGTTGGGGGATCCCCTGTTCGTCAAGTCCGGCCGCGGCATCGCACCGACCCAATACGCACTGCGGGCGGGGCCCCATATCCGGCAGATTCTGGACGACCTGCAGGCCCTGTCCAGCGGCCCGCTGTTCACACCGGCCACCGCCGAGTTCACCTTTACCATTGCCGCCAACGATTACCAACGGGATCTGCTGTTGCCCGGACTGCTCCGTACGCTCAGGCAGGAAGCACCGGGGATCCGGCTGCAGGTGATTCCCTCCGGTATTCCCTCTGCCGACATGCTGCGCAAGGAAGTCTGCGACCTGATTATCTCGCCCCACGCGCCGGAGGCCACGGACATCATGCAGCGGGGCCTGATGGCCGATCGCATGGTGGTGTACTACGATCCGGATCATCGCGAGCCGCCACAGGACATGGCGGAGTATATGAAAGCGGACCACGTGTCCCTGCTGTTTGCCACCGGGGAAAAGCCGGCGCTGGAAACGTCACTGAACAGCCGCGGGCTGAGCCGGCGCAATGCAGTGACGGTATCCAACTTTTCCGGACTGCCGGAGTTCCTGCGTGGCACAGATATGCTGGCGACCGCGCCGGAGCGCATGAGTAACCACTTGCTCCGGGGGTTCGCCTGGGTGCCCCTGCCCTTCGATTTCAAACCGTTTACCTTGCTGATGCTCTGGCACCGGCGCAACCAGAACGACCCCGCCCACCGCTGGCTTCGAAACCAGGTGAACGCCGTCGCCGCGACCATGAATGGCCTCAAGGATTAATCAATCGATATCGCTCATATGTTGTATGAATCGTTGAGCCGTTATCCCTGCTACTCATAGGCGTAGACTTCTCGAACCTAGAGTAGGTCGCAGGTAGTGGGGTCGGGCTTTCCGAAACACGCTGTGAATACATCCCTGTAAGCTCCGCTCCGCCATCCATGGCTCCGCAGGGTTTCGGAAAGCCCCACCCCACTACCCGCTCGCTCACTTTCAGATTAGACCGGGAAACTACATGCTTGCGCTGACCAGCGTTTGGACAACCATATTACTCGCCGCCGCTGTGGCTCTGGGGCCGTTGGCTACTGATATGTATTTGCCAGCGTTACCGCAGATTGGCGCCGATTTTGGCACCGGCACCGATCAGGTGCAGCTGACGCTGAGTCTGTACATGCTGGGCTTTGCCCTGGCGCAACTGGTTTGTGGGCCACTGGCCGACCGCTTTGGCCGCAAGCCGATCATGATTGGTGGATTCCTACTGTTTGCCGTCGCCAGCATCGGCTGCGCCTTTGCCACCAACATCGAAACCCTGATGCTGTGCCGCTTCCTGCAGGCGCTGGGGGGTTCCGCCGGTCCGGTTCTGGGGCGTGCGGCCATTCGTGATATCTACACACCACGGGAAGCGGCCCGGATCATGGCCATTCTGGCCAGCATCATGGCGCTGGCGCCTGCGGTGGCACCAACAATCGGTGGGTTCCTGGTGTCGGGTCTTGGCTGGGCATCCATCTTCCTGGTGCTGGCCGGCTATGCGCTGGTCATGGCCGGGGTAGTCGCCCTCGGCATCCCCGAGCCAATGCGCCCGGAACACCGCCAGCCTTTGCGGATGTGCAGCCTGCTGCGGAACTATCGGGTGATTGCCACGGACATCAGCTTCCTCGGGTACACCCTGACCAATGCGCTGATTTTCTCCGGCCTGTTCGCCTTCCTGTCTGGCTCATCGTTCGTACTGATCGATTTTCTCGGCGTGAAACCCGAACATTTCGGACTCTACTTCGCCGGTATCGTGGTGGGGTACATCACCGGCAATCTGACCGCCGTTCGCCTCGGCAGCCGGCTGATACCGGACCAGATTCTGGTCAGGGGCCTGACCATCGCCGTGGCCGGGGGCGCCCTGATGGCCGGCCTGGCGCTGGCTGAGATCTACAGCGTCTGGGCCGTTATCCTGCCCCAGGCACTGTTCATGATCGGCGTCGGCATGGTGCTGCCCCAGACCATGGCCGGGGCCCTGGCGAATTTCCCCCACATGGCCGGCTCCGCCTCCGCCCTGTTCGGTTTCACCCAGATGGCCATCGCCGCGGTCGCCGGTGTTCTCGTTGGCCACCTGCACGACGGCACCTCACTCGTGATGGCAATGATCATTGCAGCCTGTGCGGCTGCAGCACTGACCAGTTATCTGATCCTGGTTCAGCGACACCCGGCAATAGGATTCGAGGCACAGGCAGCTTCTCCCCGTTAATCACGGTAGAAAGTGGAATGGCCACTCCCAAGTCCGGGATTGGCCAGGGTGGCCCTGGCCGATTTACCCAGAGGTTTGGGTGCAAAGTCATCCAATGTGAGCTAAACAGAGTAGGCTGTCCTAGTACAATCCAGACAACAGGAGCATCCCATGAGTAACGTTACCCTTGATGGCAACCCCATTGAAGTCACCGGCAAATTCCCCCAGCCCGGAGACAACGCGGCCCCATTCACCCTGACCAGCAGCGGCCTGGAAGAAGTCAAACTTGACCAGTGGGCCGGCAAGCGCAAGATCCTCAACATCATCCCCAGCATCGACACCGGTGTCTGCGCCGCATCCACCCGAAAATTCAATGAAAAGGCAGGCGGCCTCGACAACACCGTGGTGCTGGTAATTTCAGCGGATCTGCCCTTTGCCGCCGGACGCTTTTGCGGCGCCGAAGGCCTGAAGGACGTGGAAACCCTCTCCACCTTCCGCAACTACAGTTTCCAGCAGGACTACGGCGTTGCCATCCAGAATGGCCCGCTGGCCGGCCTGTGTTCCCGTGCCGTGGTGGTGCTGGATGAAAGCAACAAGGTCCTGCACAGCGAACTGGTCAGTGAAATCAAGAACGAGCCGGATTACGAGGCGGCCCTGAAAGTACTCTGATCCTGTAGGATGTCGGGTTAGGCTGCGCTAACCCGACCTACAGCGCTTTTAACGTTCTGACTCGAGCACCACACCACCTGTGAGCAAACCACCCCACACCGCATCACTGGCCCGCCACCTGTACTCGATGACGTGGCCCATGCTGTTCGGGGTGCTCTCGCTGATGACCTTCCAGCTGGCCGACAGTGCCTTCATTGGCCAACTCGGCCAGGCTCCCCTGGCCGCACTCGGTTTCACACTGCCCATGCAGCAACTCATCATCGGCCTGCAGGTGGGGCTGGGCATTGCCACCACCGCCATTATCTCCCGCACCCTGGGCCAGGGCGACGAACTCCGCGCGTTCCGGCTCGGTGGTCTGGTGATCACCGTCGGTGGCAGCCTGGTGTTTGTGCTGTGTGTTGGCCTGTGGCTGTTGCAGGAACGCATCATGTCCGCACTCGGGGCCGAGGACTCGCTGCTGCCCATGATCCGCAGTTACTGGCTGCCCTGGCTGATCGCGGCCTGGACCGGCGCCACCCTGTACTTCGGCTACAGCGTATGCCGCTCCCACGGTGACACCAAACTGCCGGGCTACATGATGGTCGCCACCAGCCTGCTCAACATTGCCCTGGACCCCTTGTACATCTTCGTCTTCGACTGGGGCTTGCCCGGCGCAGCCTGGGCGACGGTTACGTCCTTTACCCTGGGCTGCCTGGTGATCTACCCCAAGCTGCTGAAACGTCACTGGGCCCGGTTCGACCTGCGCCAGCTTGCCCTCGGCCCTGCCTTGAAGCAGCTCAACGGCATCATGGCGCCGGCCATGGTCAGCCAGCTGATGCCGGCGGCCTCGGCCATGCTGGCCACCGCGTTGGTGGCCGGTTTCGGATCGGCGGCGGTGGCCGCCTGGGGGCTGGGGACGCGTCTGGAATTCTTCTCGATCGTGGTGGTGTTGGCGCTAACCATGTCGATGCCTCCGATGATCGGCCGCCTGCTCGGCGCCGGGGATATCGCGCAGATCCGCAAACTGGTGCGCCTCGCGGTCCGCTTCGTGGTCGGTTGGCAACTGGCCATCGGCCTGATCTGGCTGGCGGCCTCGGGGCTGGTGTCGGAACTGTTCACCAGCGATGCCGAAGTGCAGGAGATCCTGGCCGGTTACCTGCTGCGGGTGCCCCTCAGCTACAGCGGCCTGGGGGTCTGCATGCTGATGGTATCGGTGTGTAACGCCCTCGGTCTGGCCATGCGGGCATTGCTGGTGTCTACCCTGAGGCTGTTCCTCTGTTTTCTGCCGCTGCTCTGGCTCGGCAGTCAGCTCAATGGCATCTACGGCCTGATGAGTGGCGCGCTGGTCGGCAACCTGTTCGCCGGCGCCATGGCCTACAGCTTCTACCGCGCCGGCATGAACAAGCTGCGCGCCGCGCCGGTATCAGCCGAAGCGTGAGCGGAAGCTCTCCGGCATCGGGGTCACTTCCTTGCGCTGGTAATTGAAGAACACGAACCCGTACTTGGCCAGCGCCACCGGTTGGCCACTGTCGGCCTTGCTGACCCGGAACACGAAATCGCCGCCGTACTTGTTGAAATCCATCAACCCCACCTCGAACCGCAGCATCTCCGGGAAGAAGGATTCCGACTGGTACATGGTGGCCAGGTCGGTCACGATGATGCCCACGCCGTTCTGATCGGCTTCCTGAACACCGTAGGTCACCAGGAACTGGGCCCGCGCTTCGGAGAGCATGGAGATCAGCGCATCGTTTCCCAGGTGGTTGGCGCCATTGATGTCGGTGATGCGAACCGGCATTCGGGTTTCAAAACAAAAAACGTCATCCGGGAAGGAAAGCTTTATACGGGCCAAGGTCAGTATCCTGCTGGGAGAAAGTTTCAGAGAGGCGCCATGATACTCCCTTGCCGACTTGCCATCACCCCGAGACAGCGGGCGGAACTTTGGCTATCTTGAATTGCTATTGGCGGCCACCACGGTGCTGGAAGAAAGAGGTTGGAAGGCTGCTGTCAAAACTGTGCGGAGCCAGGGATGGCGGAGCCCAAGCGTCCCAGGGACGGGCCGAAGGAGCGTGTTTTGACAGCAGCCTTCCAACCTCTTTCCTGCACCCATGGCCCGACGTACTGAAAATAACGGAAAGTCTATGGATATTCGCCCTGCTGCCACACTGGTTCTGACCCGCGATACCGACGAGGGTCTCGAGGTCTTGCTGTTGCAACGCACCTGGGACGCGGTGTTCTTACCCGGTTACTACGTGTTCCCTGGCGGTGCGGTGGATCAGCAGGAACCTCTGGCGCGGCAACATGCACTGGGGCCAGCGGACGCGCAGATCAGCCAGACCATGAGCCTGGACGAAGGCGGCGCGGATTATATGCTGGCGGCAGTCAGGGAGTGTTTTGAGGAAGCCGGGATCCTGATGGCGGTGGACGCTGACGGCGCCAGCCTGGGCGGCGACCACCCGGTGCACGCTGAACGGCAGGCGTTGTTTCAGGGCAAGCAATCGTTGGCGCAGTTGTGTGCACAGCACGGCTTGTCGATTCCACTGGATCGGCTGGCGTATCTGGGGCACTGGATCACTCCGCCGGGTCCGCCGCGGCGGTTCGATACCCGGTTCTTCGTGGCGGTGGCGCCGGAAGGCCAGGAGGCCAGCCACGACGGGGTAGAGACCATCGACCAGGTGTGGATCAGCCCTGCCGAGGCCTTGAGTGAACACCGCAGCGGTGAGCGTTTGCTGGGACTGCCGACGATTCGCACGCTGCGGATCCTGAGCAGCTTTGACACCACCGACGAACTGATGCGCTATGCCCACGCCAATCCACCGGAACCTTATCCGGACCAGCCCTGGCCAGCTTTGAAGAAGGGCGAGCCGGTGCTGCTCGAACCCGGCTCCCCGGCCTACGATGAGGCGATGAAACTGGACCCGGAGGGCGAGGGCTCTACCCACGCGCAAATCCTACCAGGAGAGCCGGTCGAGGTGGCCGCCGGCGTCATCCGCCTGACTGCACCCAACCCCGGCATGATGACCGGGCCCGGCACCAATACCTATCTGCTGGGCCACGAGCGGTTCACGGTGCTGGACCCGGGGCCTGAGAACGAGGCCCACATCGAACGGATTCTCGAACTGACCGGCGGGGTGATTGATCAGGTCGTGGTGACCCACACCCATCTTGACCATTCACCGGCAACGGCGGCGCTGAAGGCCAGAACCGGCTGCCGGGTGTTTGGCCTGCCGGCGCCGGCCGGGGCATCACAGGACCCGACGTTCGCGCCGGACGATGAACCGGAGCATGGCGACCTGATCGTCACCGAGGTCGGCGTGCTCAAGGTGATCCAAACCCCGGGGCACGCCTCCAACCACATCTGCTATCTGCTGCTTGATCAGCAGCTGCTGTTCTCCGGCGACCACATCATGCAAGGCTCCACGGTGGTAATTAACCCGCCGGACGGCGATATGAAGGCCTATCTGGAGGCGCTGTACGACCTGCTGGCCGAATCCATCCGCTACATTGCACCGGCCCATGGCTTTCTGATGGGCCATCCCGAAGCGGTGATCGATTTCCTGATTACCCATCGGCTGGCCCGGGAACACAAGGTGGCCAAGGCGCTGAAACACCTTGGCCCCGCCCCGCTGAAGGACCTGACGACCCACGCCTACGACGACGTTCCGACCGCCATCCATGGTCTGGCGGCGCGCTCGGCCCTGGCGCATTTACTGAAACTGGAGATCGACGGCCGTGCCCGCCAGACGGATGAGGTCTGGCACGCGACCCGCACCACCTAGGGCTTGCAGGTGGTGGCATCGGCCTGGCCAAAGCAGTGCTGCAGGCTGTAAAAATAGGTGTCGATAGTGCGCGCTGCCTCGCGCTCGAACTCAAAGGTGTCGGGCAACAACAACCACAGGTAGATCAGCCCGGTGAGCTGGACGTGCAGCTGTACAATCGCCTGCTCGATGTTGATGTCCCGGGGTAACTGATCACGTTTCAAGGCGTTCTCCAGCGCCCGCCGCATCCGATCGGAGCCATCCAGAAACGCCTGGCGGTGTTTACTGCCCAGGGGTTCGTTGGCATCCGTCAATTCGCATTTCAGGAAAACAATCTCATACACCCGCCGCCGGCGCGGATCGCGGGCAATCTGCTGGGTCAGGTAGATCAGCAGTTCCCGGAAACGCCCCAGCGGATCCGGTTCGTCGGGGTGTTCGATGGCGTCGTGCAACAGTTCCAGCGGTGTTTTCAGCCGCTCGATCATCGCCTCGAAAACGTCGTGCTTGTTCTTGAAATGCCAGTAAATGGCCCCCCGCGTGACGCCGGCGGACTCCGCAATGTCACTCAGCGACGCCTTGGAAACGCCCTTGTCGTAAAAAACGTTCTCCGCCGCTTCGATCAGCAATTCCCGCGTCTTCTGGGCGTCTTCTTTCGTCCGCCTGGCCATGGCCACTCCTGTCAAAGGTATGCAAACACCGTATTTGCCACTATACATACATTCGTGGATGTATGTATGATGCTGTTTTCACCTACACCCGATTTCAGGCTTACAAGGGCACCATCCCTGCTGTAAACCGACACCGCTCATCTGAGGTCATTCATGCGCCATTCTACGCAATCCGCCCTGCTGTTGCTGACCCTATCACTCCTGCTGTCTGCCTGTGGCCAGCAGCAAGGGACTGAAAAGGCCGCCAGCCCGGCTCCACCCAAGGCCGGTTATCTGGTGGTCCAGGAACAGCCGTTTACTCTGGTGAACGAATTACCGGGCCGCACCAGTGCCTACCAGGTGGCGGAAGTACGCCCGCAAATCAGCGGGCTCATCGAAGAGCGACTGTTCGAGGAAGGCCAGTCCGTCGAGGCCGGCCAGGCCCTGTACCGGATTGACGACAAACTCTACCGCGCTGCCGTGGCCAGCGCCGAGGCGGACCTGGCCGACGCCAGGGCCTCGCGGGAATCGGCCCGGCTGACGGCCAGGCGCTATGAAACACTCATTAAAACCGGTGCCGTCAGCCAGCAGGAGCTGGACGAGGCCCGCGCCACCCTGAACGCCACCAGCGCCCGGGTGGCTGCTGCCGAGGCGGCGCTGGATACGGCCCGTATCAACCTCGACTATACCCGGATCAAGGCGCCGATCAGTGGCCGGATTGGCCGGTCCACGGTCACCGCCGGGGCCCTGGTCACCGCCAACCAGGCAACGGCGCTGGTGACCATCCGCCAACTGGATCCGATCTTCGTGGACCTGACCCAGTCCTACGACGAACTGCAACGGCTGCGATCCGCGCTCGCCAAGGGGGAGCTGGCAACCGTGGGGGAAGATCAGGCCGCAGTGCAACTGACCCGAAACAATGACGCCGATTACCCGCATCAGGGCACCCTGCAATTTTCCGAGTTCGCTGTCGACGAAGCCACCGGATCGGTGACGCTGCGGGCCCTCTTCCCAAATCCGGACCACTCGCTTCTGCCGGGCATGTTCGTGCGCGCCCGGTTGCCCCAGGCGCATCGCAACGACGCCATTCTGGTGCCCCAGAAAGCCATCAGCCGTGAACCCGACGGCCAGGCCGTGGCCATGGTCATTGGCGCGGACAACACCGTGGAAAAGCGCAAGGTGGAGGCGGAAAAGGCCATCGGTAACCAGTGGCTGATTGGCTCGGGGCTCGCCGCCGGAGACCGGCTGATTGTCGATGGTCTGCAGAAAATCCGCACCGGATCAGCCGTCACGCCGGTCGATGTGGCCGGCGAAACCGCGGCCACCCTTTCCACCACCGCTGACTCCCGGGGCTGATTGCCATGGCACAGTATTTCATCGACCGACCGATTTTCGCGTGGGTCATCGCGATCATTCTGATGCTGGCGGGCAGCCTCGCGATCTACAACCTGCCCGTGGAGCAGTACCCGACCGTTGCGCCGCCGGAAGTGACCATTTCCGCCAACTACCCGGGCGCCTCCGCCGAAGCGGTTGAAAACTCGGTCACCCAGGTCATCGAGCAGGAGATGAACGGCATCGACAACCTGCTGTACATGTCCTCCACCAGCGACTCCTCCGGCAACGCCCAGACCCGACTGACCTTCGCCGCCGGCACGGATCCGGATATCGCCCAGGTGCAGGTACAGAACAAACTGCAACTGGCCACCCCGCGCCTGCCCCAGGTGGTGCAGCAGCAGGGCGTGCAGGTAAGCAAGTCTTCCGACACCTTCCTGATGGTGCTGGCGTTCACCTCCAGCGATGGCAGCATGAGCCGGGCGGACATTGCGGATTACGTGGGCGCCAACGTCGAGGATGTCATCGCCCGGGTTCAGGGCGTCGGCCAGACCCAATTGTTCGGCTCCCAGTACGCCATGCGGGTGTGGCTGGATCCCAACCGGCTCAATGAGTTCAACCTGACCCCCACCGACGTCACCAGCGCCATCCAGGTGCAGAACAACCAGGTGGCCGGCGGGCAGCTTGGCGGTACCCCCTCGGTGGAGGCGCAGCAGATGAACGCCTCGATCATCGTGCAGACCCTGCTGGAAACCCCAGAAGAGTTCGGCGAGATCCTGCTGAAGGTAACCCCCGAGGGTTCCGAAGTCCTGCTGCGGGACGTCGCCCGAATTGAACTGGGATCCGAGGGCTATGCCACCGAGGGTCGCTTCAATGGCAAGGCGGCCGCCGGCCTGGGCATCAACCTGGCCTCCGGCGCCAACGCCCTGGACACCGCGGAGCGCGTTCGCGCCCGGATCGACGAACTGCAGGCCTACTTCCCCGACAGCCTGGAGGTGGCGTTCCCCTACGACACCACGCCGTTTGTGGAAATCTCCATCATGGAGGTGGTCAAGACCCTGTTCGAGGGCATAGCGCTGGTCTTCCTGGTCATGTACCTGTTCCTGCAGAACTTCCGCGCCACGCTGATTCCCACCATCGCGGTGCCGGTGGTCTTGCTGGGCACGTTCGGCGTGATGTACGCGTTCGGCTTCTCGGTCAACACCCTGACCATGTTCGGCATGGTGCTCGCCATCGGGCTGCTGGTGGATGACGCCATCGTGGTGGTGGAGAACGTGGAGCGGGTCATGGCCCACGAAGGCCTGGGGCCTGTGGAGGCCACGCGCAAATCGATGGGGCAGATTACCGGCGCGCTGGTGGGTATTGCCCTGGTGCTGTCCGCGGTCTTTGTGCCCATGGCATTCTTCCCGGGCTCCACCGGCGCGATCTACCGCCAGTTCTCGATCACCATCGTCTCTGCCATGGCGCTGTCGGTGCTGGTGGCGCTGATTCTGACGCCCGCCCTGTGCGCCACCATGCTGCGGCCCCACAAGGGCGACCACCACAGCAAGGGCGGCTTTTTCGGCTGGTTCAACCGCAGCTTCGACAAGGCCACCGGGCGCTACACCGGCCGTGTCGAGAAGATCATCGGCCGCTGGGGGCGTTACCTGCTGATTTACGTGGCCGTGGTCGGCGTGCTCGCGTTCACGTTCATGCGCCTGCCCTCGTCGTTCCTGCCGGACGAGGACCAGGGCATCCTGCTGGCCCAGGTTCAGCTGCCGGTCGGCTCCAGCCAGGCCCAGACCATTGATGTGCTTGAAAAGATGGAACATCACTTCCTGGTGAACGAGGCCGAGGCGGTGGAATCCATGTTCTCCGTGGCCGGCTTCAGCTTTTCCGGTCGGGGCCAGAATTCCGGCCTGGCCTTCGTGCGGCTCAAGGACTGGAGTGAGCGCGACCTTGAGCAGAATGGTGTCAACGCCATCATCGGCCGGGCCATGGCGGAGTTTTCCCAGGTCCGCGAGGCGGTGATCTTCGCCCTGAACCCGCCCTCCATTCCCGCCCTGGGCGTCGCCAGCGGGTTCAACTTTCAGCTACAGGATCGCGGCGGCCTGGGCCATGAAGCCATGGTCGAGGCCCGCAACACGCTGTTGGCCCAGGCCAACCAGCATCCGGCCCTGAGCCAGGTTCGCTTCAGCGGCCTTCCCGACGCGCCCCAGTACCGGCTCGATGTGGACCGGCAGAGAGCGAAGGCGATGGGCGTCTCACTCACCGACGTCAACACCACCCTGTCTGTGGCCTGGGGCTCCAGCTACGTTAACGATTTCACCGACCGGGGCCGGATCAAGCGGGTGTATGTCCAGGCGGACGCACCCTTCCGCATGCTGCCGGACGATATCAGCAACTGGTATGTCCGCAACGGGGCCGGCGAGATGGTGCCCTTTGCCAGTTTCGCCGAGGGCCAGTGGAGTTACGGGCCACAGCAATTGCAACGCTACAACGGGGTGTCGGCGATGAACATCCAGGGCAGCGCCGCTGCGGGTTACAGCACCGGCGATGCCATGGCCGCCATGGAACAGCTGGCCGGGGAACTGCCCGGCGGTTTCGGCTTCGAATGGACCGGCCTGTCCTATCAGGAAAAGCAGGCGGGCAGTCAGGCGCCGGTACTCTATGCCCTGTCGCTGGTAGTGGTCTTCCTGTGCCTGGCAGCCCTGTACGAGAGCTGGTCGATTCCGTTTTCGGTCATGCTGGTGGTGCCGCTGGGTATCATTGGTGCCGTACTGGCCGCCAGTTTCCGGGGCCTCGCCAACGATGTGTTCTTCCAGGTGGGGCTGCTCACCACCATAGGCCTGTCGGCCAAGAACGCCATCCTGATTGCCGAATTCGCTCTCGAGCTGGAGCAGAAGGGGCGCGGGCTGCTGCGAGCCACCCTGGAGGCCACGCGGATGCGGCTGCGCCCGATCCTGATGACGTCTCTGGCCTTTGGCCTCGGGGTCACGCCGCTGATGCTCAGTAGCGGCGCCGGCTCCGGTGCCCGTAATGCCATTGGTACCGGCGTGTTCGGCGGCGTGGTAGCGGCCACGGTGCTGGCCATCTTCTTTATCCCGTTGTTCTACGTGCTGGTCCGTCGACTGGCCGGGGTTCCGCTGACCGGCGGCGCCGCCAGCAAATCCGGCACTGCACCTGCAACTCCGGAGGCAGCGTCATGAGAGCGACCCTCCCATTGGTTCTGGCCCTCCTGACGGTGACTGGCTGCTCCATGATCCCGGACTACGAGACGCCGGACCGCCCGGTGCCGGTGACCATTGGCCAGGACACCGACGATGCCGCGGACCCGATCCTGCCGGACTGGCAGCACCTGTTCCCCGACCCGCATCTGCGCGCCCTGGTCGAGAGCGCACTGACCAACAACCGGGATCTTGAACTGGCGCTGCTTGATGTCGCCGAAGCCCGGGCCCTGTATGGCATTGAGCGCTCGGCGCTGGCGCCGGAGTTCAACGTCAACGCCGACGGCACCCGGCAGCGTCTTCCTGCCGATCTCAGCGGCAACGGCAACAGCACAATCAGCAGCCAGTACAGCGTCGGCCTTGGCATGGCGGCCTACGAGCTGGACCTGTTTGGGCGGGTGCGCAGCCTGAGCGAATCCGCGCTGCAAACCTACCTCGGGACCGAAGAGGCCGCCCGCAGTGCACGGATTACCCTGATCTCCGAGGTCGCCAACGCCTACCTCCTGTTGTTGGCCGATCAGCAGAAACTGGCGATCAGTGAGGAGACGCTGAAGGCGCAACAGGCGTCCGCCGAGCTTGTGCAGCGCCGGTATCGGGCCGGGCTCAGTTCCGAACTGGCGGTTCGCCAGGCGGAAATCGCGCTGGAAACCGCGCGTACCAACCGCGCCAGTTTCCGCCGCCAGGTCGCCCTGGATCGCAACGCGCTGTCGGTGCTGATCGGTGGACCGGTACCGGAGATCCCGAAAACGAGGGTTATGGAACCGGCGGTGGCACTGCTGAGCGAGGTGCCGGAAAGCCTCAGCGCCTCGGTGCTGACCCGTCGGCCGGATATCCGCCGGGCCGAACATGCACTCAGGGCGGCCAACGCCAGCATCGGCGCGGCCAGGGCGGCGTTCTTTCCGGCCATTACGCTGACCGGCTCGGCCGGCACCGCCAGCGCCGACCTGTCGGGTTTGTTTGACGGCGGATCGGGTGCCTGGTCATTTTCGCCGGGGATCCGCGTGCCGATCTTCAACGCCGGACGCCTGGAAGCCAATCTGGATGTTGCCGAGATTCGCTCGGAAAAAGCCGTGATCGATTACGAGAAAGCCATCCAGACCGCCTTTCAGGAAGTCGCCGATGGCCTTGCAGCGCGGCGGTACCTGAGGCAGCAGGAACGGGCCCAGGCGGCACTGGTGCGGGCATCACAGCGCAGCCTGAACCTCGCCGAGATCCGCTTCGACAGTGGTGCGGATGATTACCTGGCGGTGCTGGACGCCCGGCGGGAGCTGCTGAACGCCCGCCAGGCTCTGGTGGAAGTTAAACGGCAGAAGCTCACCAACCGCATTACCCTCTATCGGGCGCTGGGCGGCGGCGAGGGCGCGACGGCCGAGTCCTGACCCGCGCGACGGGAGACTGCCGCGCGGCCCCCGTCATTTCTTGGCGATGATGTAGACCGCATGCACGATGCCGGGAATGTAACCAAGGAGGGTCAGCAGGATATTGATCCAGAAGTGTTTTCCGATACCGACCTGTAAAAACACCCCCAACGGCGGTAACAAAATTGCAATCAAAATTCGCAAAAGGTCCATACAGTTCATTCCCCCCGGCACGTATAAATGTCACAGGAACGTAAAATCGCACCTGTATCCCTATCTCTTAGGTCATTTTGCGGAAAAACACAAAGATTTCATGAAGGTGGCATTAAACCTTTGTCACAGCCGTATTCATGATGGCAGGGGGGCTTTATCCTAGCGCCTGTTCGCGCTTTCTTAAGCTCTCCACATGCGAGGATTCATGCTGTTGCAGACACACGGGCTAAGGTCTCTTTCGATTCTCGGACTGACAGTGTCGACGCTGGCCTTCGTGGCGGCACCGGTGACCGCTGAACAACAGAGCAGCAAGACCGGCGATGTTCTGGTGGCTGAACTGGCCGAAGACGAGAACGTCGAAGACATCGAACATTCCGAACCGCGACGCGCTCCGGAGGAGGTCAAGGCCCCCAAGAAGGTGGCGCCCGACATTGATCTCAAGGAGATCGCTCCGGTGCCCCCACCCCCGACCACCGACGAGGCCATCGCCGCCGCGCAGGAAGACGCAACGGTGCCCGAGGAACCGGAACCGGCCACCAGTTTCCAACTGCTGGGCACGGAAGTCCGGCCCGGCACCTCGACCCGCCTGTCGTGGTCGCCGAACATCCAGATTGCCGGCCTGTCCCAGCCCACCCCGGTGCTGGTAGTCAATGGCGTCAACCCGGGCCCCACGCTGTGCCTGACCGGCGCGGTGCACGGTGATGAACTCAACGGCATCGAGATCGTGCGCCGCACCGTCTACGATCTCAACCCGGAAAAGCTGTCCGGGCGTGTGGTCGGCATTCCCATCGTCAACCTGCCGGGTTTCCAGCAGGGTACCCGCTACCTGCCCGATCGCCGGGACCTTAACCGACACTTCCCCGGCAGTCCCAATGGCAGCCTGGCGGATCGCATTGCCTATTCGCTGTTCGAAAACGTCATTCGCCATTGCGACATGCTGGTGGACATTCACACCGGCTCCCAGAAGCGAACCAACCTGCCCCAGCTGCGGGCAGACATGAACAACCCCGACGTGGCGGCCTTTACCCGCGGCTTTGACCGGATGGCGGTGGTCCACAGCTCAGGCTCCTCCGGTATGCTGCGTACCGCCGCGGTGGAAGCCGGCATCCGCACCGTCACCATGGAGGCCGGGGAATCTCACCGCATCCAGGAACACCAGATCGACGCCGGCGTGAACAGCCTGACCAGCCTGCTGGACAAGGAAGGCATGATTTCCCGGATGTTCGTCTGGGGTGACCCCGAGCCGGTCTACTACGACTCCAACTGGGTCCGTGTGCCCAACGGCGGCATTCTGTTCAGCGAAGTGGATCTGGGGGCCCGAGTCACCGAGGGCGAAATCCTGGGCTATGTGGCTGATCCGATCACCAACGCACAGCACCCCATCCGGGCCATCAGTGATGGTCGCATTATTGGTATGGCGGTGGATCAGGTGGTGATGGCCGGGTTCGCGGCCTACCACGTTGGTACGGAGGCAGAAGTACCCGGCGAGTAGTATGCTATCGGCTCCCATTGAATTCCCGGATGGATAACAGGAGCCGGTGTGGCGAACCCGTTTTCCCGATCGTTGTGGCCGGCCTACGCCGGTCTGGTGCTGACCCCGCTGTTCTGGGCGGGAAACGCGGTGGTGGCCAAGGGCACGGTGGAGAGCATTCCGCCGCTGTCGATGTCGTTCTGGCGCTGGGTGATCGCTCTGACGGTGCTGCTGCCCTTCGGGCTGCCCGGCATGGTGCGTCACCGCCGCGTCATCCGCCAATACCTCGGCTCCATGGTGGCGCTGGCAACCTTCAGCGTGGCGGCCTTCAATTCCCTGCTCTACTACGCGGCGGTCACCACCAGCGCCACCAACATCGCGCTGATCAACGCCACCATTCCCATTTTCATTGCGCTACTGGCCTGGCTGTTGCTCGGCGACCGCACGCGGCCGCTTCAGGCAGTGGGCATCGCGCTGGCGGTACTGGGCATCCTGACGGTGGTGGCCCGCGGCAAACTCACGGTACTGCTGAACCTGGAGGCCCAGCCCGGTGACCTGATCATGGTTGCGGCGGTGTTCAGCTGGGGCCTGTTTTCAGTGCTGCTGCGGCGACAGGCGGTGCCGTTGCCGGCTCTGACGTTCCTGACCACTCAGATTGCCCTGGGCACATTGATCATTCTGCCGTTCTATCTGGCGGAGTTGCTGTTGTTCAAGGGCGGCTTCGAGGTGCGCCAGTCCACCCTGATGCCGCTGCTGTACTTTGCCTTCTTTCCCGGCATTCTGGCGTACGCCTTCTGGAACTACGGGGTGCACAGGATCGGCCCGGCACGGGCGGCCATGTTCATGTACCTGACGCCAGTGTTCGCATCGGTGCTGGCGGGGGTGTTCCTGGGCGAACGGCTGGGGCTGTTTCACGTTGTCGGCGGGCTGCTGATTCTGGCCGGTCTGTACCTGGCCACCCGCGGTCGGAGAGATTCCGCGCCCGAGACAGGCGAACGCTGAGCGACGGGAAAACCACGGGCGTAAACGACAAAACCCGGGCCATGCCCGGGTTTTGTCGTTTCGGAACCGGAGATCAGGCAGCGCGGCGACGGGCGCGAACGCCCATACCGAGCAGGCCCAGTCCCAGCAGAGCCAGAGTGCCCGGCTCAGGCACTTCTGCTGCGTCGGCGATCAGCTCAATCTTGCCCTTGACCTTGGCGCCATGCTTCCAGCCATCGGCGGTTCCCCACAAATAGCCCTCATTGAACATCGCATCGTACAGAGTTATTCTCATCAGCCCTCCATCACCGAAGGCCAGATTCAGAGGATCTCCCCACGTGAGAATGCCGGCCTGGTAGCTACCCCAGAGTCCGCCTTTGAAGCCATCTGTTTCCCCGTAGACAGTACCTGCGAGTGGTTCCGGCGACGTAAACGCGAAATCAACAGAAATGTTCTTGGCTTCCCTGTCATCGCTGTTGATCGCCGACTCGTCGGTCCAGATCTTGAAGAGTGAAAAATGCTTACTCTCTCCGGCCGCCAGATCGAAGGTGAAGGGATTATCAGCGATATCCCTAGCATCAACGACCAACCCCGGGTCGGAACTGTTGTGGTGTACCGTGTAGCTGGCAGAAATCAGCGCTGCACTTGCCAGCGTTGGGAGTGATAGAGCTACAGCCACCAACGTGGCCAGTGTCAATTTTGGCATACTTGCCTCCCTGGGTTTCCCCGTATTCCGTTAATGAGTACTGCCCCTGGACAAAAGCACGCTGCGTACCGCATTCGCCTTAGTGGTTCAAAAACAAGGATCTGCCAGGAGCAGTAAAGGCCTATGCAACACCAGCTGTAAAATTTACTGACAGCGGTGATAACCTGGCGACATCAACGGAACCGCTCGATCACTGCGGCCTCAAGGCGATCCAGCGCCTCTGCCAGCACGGCGTGCGGGCAGCCGATGTTCATACGCATGAAGCCGCTGCCGGCGGTTCCAAACGACACCCCGGGATTGAGCCCGAGGCCGGCCTGCTCGACAAAAAACCGCTTCAGCGCCGGGTCATCGAGAGCCAGGGCCCGACAATCCAGCCAGATCAGATAGGTGCCCTGCGGTGCGGTCGCGACGATTTCCGGCAGCCGACGGGCCAGGCGGTCGAGGACGAAATCCCGGTTGTCCTGCAGGTAGGGCAACAGTGCTCGCAGCCAATCCGCGCCGTGGCGGTAGCCCGCTTCGAAACCGGCGATGCTGAAGGGGTTGCACTGGGTCATGTGCATGGAGTCGAACACCGCTTTCAACGCCTGCCGCCGTGCGGGGTCGGACACCACCAGGGCAGACAATCCCAGCCCCGGCATATTGAACGTCTTGCTGGGGGCAACAGCGGTGACCAGGGCATCATCGGGTGTGGCGAGGCGAGCGAGGATCTGATGGGCGGGCGCGTCCGGATACACCAGATCGCAGTGGATCTCGTCGGAAAGCACCACCAGGCCGTGGCGGCGGGCAATGTCCAGGACCTGTTGCAGCTCGGTTTCGCGCCATACCCGCCCGACCGGATTGTGAGGCGAGCACAGCAGCAACACCCGGGCATCCTCCCGGGCGGCGCAGGCCTCCAGGTGCTGCAAATCCATGTGATAGCAACCGTCGGTGACCACCAGCGGATTCTCGATCACGGTCCGCCCGGTCTGCCTGACCGCACTGAAAAAGGGCGGATACACCGGTGGCTGGATAATCACGCCGTCGCCGGCGCCGGCGAAGGCCAGACAGGCCGCGTGCAGGGACGGCACCACCCCAGGCGCCATCAGCACCCATTCCCGCTCGATCGGCCAGCCGTATTGACGGGCAAACCAGTCGCTCATCGCCTTATAGAGGCTGTCGGGAAACAGCGTGTAGCCGTAGATCGGATGGCGGGCCCGCTCTTCCAGCGCGCGGGTGACGGCCGCGGGGGCGGCGAAATCCATATCGGCCACCCACAGCGGCAGCACGTCCTCACGCCCGAAGACGGCGTTGCGGGCATCGAGTTTCACGGAACAGGTGTGTTCACGGGGGATCGGGGTGTCGAAATCGAAGGCCACGGGTCACTCCGTCGGTTCTGGGTGATGCTCATTCTGTGGCAGGAGCCGACACCGCTGCAAGCGCCCGGCGGCGCCACCGGCCCTAGGGCTTTGGTCGAAGATCGCCAGGTTTCCCTTGCCCGGCGGCACCAATACTTGCGAACCTAACGGTTTGTGCCCATCCACTCTTGCCCGAATCCGTCGCCAAGAACCAGCGGAGTTTGCGAATGGAAGCCTGCGAATGATTGGTCAGATCCTGTCCACGATGTTACCGGTGTTTCTGATTGCCGGTTGTGGCGCACTGTATGGCCGCTACCACACCCCGGATATCCAGGGCCTCAATAAACTGAACATGGACCTGTTCGTGCCACTGCTGGTGTTTGCCGTACTGGCCGACCAGCAGGCACCGCTGCAGGATTACGCCAGCCTGGCGCTGGCCGCCACGGTGGTGGTGCTGGGGTCCGGCCTGTTGCTGTACCCGGTGGCCCGTGCGCTGAAGCTGAACCTGAAAACCTTCCTGCCGCCGATGATGTTCAACAACTCCGGCAACATGGGCATTCCGATTCTCGTGCTGGCGTTCGGGGAGGCGGCGCTGCCGGCGGCGATCGTGCTGTTCATCGTGGAAATGCTGCTGCATTTCTCGGTGGGTCTGTACATGCTGGACCCCCACACCTCGATTATCCAGCGCCTGCGTCTGCCCATCGTGTTTGCCAGCCTGGCCGGCCTGACCGTGAACCTGGCCGGCATTCCGGTGCCCGGCTGGCTGCTGGAATCCATGGACATGCTTGGCGGGGTCTGCATTCCTCTGATGTTGTTTGCCCTTGGGGTGCGCATGCTGGATGTGGACTTCCGCGACTGGAAACTGGGCATGCTCGGCGCCATTGCCTGCCCGGCGTCCGGCCTGATTCTGGCATGGCCGATGATTGCGCTGCTGGATCTGCCGGGGCTGCAGGTGGCCTCCCTGTGGGTGTTTGCCGCGCTGCCCCCGGCCGTGCTGAATTACATGGTGGCAGAACAGTACCAGCAGGAGCCGCACAAGGTGGCGTCGCTGGTGCTGATCAGCAACCTCGGCAGCCTGGTGGTGATGCCGGTGGTCCTCGGGCTGGTGTTCGGGGCCGGCTACCTCTGAGCTGCGGGGCTCAGTCCCTGAGCCGGAACACGCCAACCCGGGATCTGAGCTGGGTTGCCAGCACCGCCAGATCCCGGCTCGCCCCGGCGACCTGCTCGGAGCCTGCCGAGGTCTGCAACGTCGAGTCGTGAATCCGGCTGATGTTCTGGTTCACTTCCTCGGCCACCGCGGTCTGCTCTTCGGCAGCGCTGGCAATCTGCGCGTTCATGTCATTGATCGCGCCCACTTCACTGCGAATGCGGGCCAGGGCCTGCTCCGCCTCTTCGGTCTGCGCGACCGTGGTGCGCGCCAGTTCACGACTGGTCTCCATCACTTCCGCAGCTTTGCCCGCGCCGGTTTGCAACTGGCCAATCATGTCACGGATTTCCCGCGTCGAATCCTGGGTTCTTGAGGCCAGCGAACGCACCTCGTCAGCCACCACCGCGAATCCGCGCCCGTGGGTACCGGCCCGCGCCGCCTCAATTGCGGCGTTCAATGCCAGCAGATTGGTCTGCTCGGCGATGGCGTTGATCACCTCGATGATGGTTTCGATGTTGGCGCTGTCCGCCGATACCCGCTGCACGGTGTGGGAGGCCTCCTCCAGCGTCTGCGCCAACTCACCGATGGACGAGGCGGTCTGCTTGACGGTGCGGTTGCCGCTTTCCACCTCGCTGTCCGCTTTCTGGGTTGCCGTGGCAGCACTGGACGCGTAGCCGGCCACTTCGTTCACCGTGGCTGACATCTGGTTGATGGCCGTTGCCATCTGCTCCGCTTCGCTGGCCTGCAGGCGAATCTGGCGGCTGTTGTTTTCCGACGTCGACTCCAGCTCGGATGACGACGAGGAGAGCTCGTCTGCCGCCGCGCGCACTTCGCGGATAATGCCCGACAGCCGCTCGACCGTCTGTTGCAGCGCGCCCATGACGCTGTCCGGGTAGCGGGTCTGGATCGACTGATCCAGCTCACCGTCGGCGAGTTGGCGAATGGCCTCGGCGACGTCTTCCGGCTCGCCACCCAGCGTTGCCTTCATCCGGCGGATGATCAGGAAGGCCACCAGCACACTGAGCAGTACCGCCACCCCGGTGACCACAAAGATCAAGGTATTGAAGTTGCCAGCAGCCTCGCGCACCGCGTCCACGTCGGTGGCAATCAGCGCTTCCTGATGGTCGATGAAGGCATTCACCCTCGCCAGCCACTCACTGTAAGCCGCGGACACGTCACTGAGCAGGAAATCCCGCGCGGCTTCAATGTCGCCGTCCTGGCGCATCGAAAGGAGGTCATCGGTCAACGCCAGGGTCCGCCTTTCGATGTCCTTGATCGCCGCCAGCAGCTGCTTCTCGCGCTCGGTGGCCCCCAGGTCGCGGAACAGGGCGTCCATGGGACCTGCGGATTCCCGGTAAAACGCCTTCAGGCGCTCGATGTCCTGCAGATGACGCCGTAGGTCGGTGTCGTTCTCCACCAGCACGGCGTCGCGGATCGCGATGGCGCGGTCGTGCACGCTGCCGCGAAAGTTGATGGCATAACGCTGCTTGACTGCAGCGCCGTCGCCCACCTCGGTCAGGGTACGGTCAATGAACCCGACACGATGGTTACCAATCAGGCTGACCAGGATCATCAGCGACAACAACAGGCCAAATCCCAGCGCCAGGCGCTTGGCAACGGTGAGCTTTGCAAACATGGACTTCTCCGGAAACTTCTGGATTGATATGAACTATGTATTCTTGAAAGCCAAGAGATCAGATCAATGCTTTTGCAGGTTTCGCAGGGCGTTTAACAAACATTTGCATTCCTGCTATTCCTGGCATTGAGGATTGGTAAGCGGGGAACGCTTGCAACCGGTCAGGCTTTGACCGATGGTAAAGGTCGAATCTGATTGATTTCTCTCATGATACGGAGGTCTGCCCATGAGCGTTCTGCTCCTTCTGATCAGTGCACTGGTATTGATTTATCTGGGAATTGGCGGGAAATCGGCGGCGGCGGTGATGATCATCGCCACCATTGCCGGCTTCTTTCAGGACGACTGGCATCTGCTCAGCCTGTTGTTTGGCGGCGGTCTGCTGGCGCTGGCGCTGATTCTGGTGTTCCCGGGCGATCTCCGCCTCGACAAACTCAGCCGCCCGCTGCTGGGCTGGGTTCGCAACCGCCTGCCGACACTGTCGGAGACCGAATCCGAAGCGCTCAAATCCGGCTCAGTGGACTGGGACGGCGAACTCTTCTCGGGCCAGCCGCAGTGGTCGAAACTGCTCGATGCCAAGCCTGCCCATCTGACCAGTGAAGAGCAGGCGTTTCTGGACGGCCCGGTGGAAAAGCTCTGCGGCATGCTGGACGACTGGAAAATCACCCACGAAGAATACGATCTGCCGGACAAGGTCTGGAAGTTCATCCGTGACAACGGCTTTTTCGGGCTGGTGATCCCCAAGGAGGACGGCGGCCTCGGCTTCTCCAACACCGCCCACTCCGAAATCGTGATGAAGATCTCCACCCGCAGCGTGTCCGCCGCGGTCACGGTGATGGTGCCCAACTCCCTTGGCCCCGGTGAGTTGCTGATGCATTACGGCACCGATCAGCAGAAACAGCATTACCTGCCGCGCCTCGCCGGCGGCGAGGAAATTCCCTGCTTTGCCCTGACCTCTCCGGTGGCCGGTTCCGATGCCGGCGCCATTCCCGACAAGGGCATCGTGTGCAAGGGGCAGTGGGACGGCGAAGAGGTTCTGGGGCTGAAGGTCACCTGGAACAAGCGTTACATCACCCTGGCGCCGGTCGCCACACTGATCGGCCTCGCCATCAAGGTCTACGATCCGGACAAACTGCTGGGCGAAAAGGACGAGATCGGCGTTACCTGTGTACTGGTGCCGCGGGAAACCGAGGGCGTGAACGCCGGCGCCCGCCACCTGCCGATGAACACCGTGTTCATGAACGGGCCTACCTGGGGCACCGAGGTGTTCATTCCCATGGAGCAGGTGATTGGCGGTCAGGACATGCTCGGCAAGGGCTGGACCATGCTGCTGGAATGCCTGTCGATCGGCCGCTCCATCTCGCTGCCGGCCCTGGGCACCGGCGCCGGCAAGGTCGCCAGCCTGGCGACCGGCTCCTACGCGCTGGCGCGGGAACAGTTCGGCCGCTCCATCAGCCAGTTCGAAGGGGTGCAGGAGGCATTGGAGCCCATCGCCGGTTACACCTACATGATGGACGCGGCGCGACTGCTGACCTCCGGCATGCTGGATCGGGGCGTGCGGCCCTCGGTGCCCTCGGCGGTGCTGAAATACCGCAACACCGATCTGATGCGGGAGGTGATCAACCACGCCATGGATGTGGTGGCCGGTCGTGGCGTCATCACCGGTCCGCGCAACTTCCTGGCCCGCGCCTATCAGGCGGTGCCCATCGGCATCACCGTGGAAGGGGCCAACATCCTGACCCGCAGCCTGATGATCTTTGGCCAGGGGGCGATTCGCTGCCATCCGTTCATTGTCGATGAAATCGACGCCGCCGGCATGGAAGATGAAGACAAAGCCGCGAAGAAATTCGATGGCATCTTCTACCGCCACATCGCCCACACCACCCGCAATGCCCTGCGGGCCTTCGTGCTGGGGCTGACCCGCGGCCTTTTGGAGCCGGTACCCCGCCAGGGCGACATCAAACCCTGCTACCGTCAGCTGGCGCGTTTTTCCGCGGCGTTTGCGCTGATGACCGACGTCACCCTGCTGACCGTCGGCGGCGGGCTGAAAGCCCGTCAACGGTTGTCCGGTCGCATGGCGGATTGCCTGGTGCACCTGTATTACGCCACCGCGGTCATCAAACAATGGCACGAGGAAGGTTACCCGGACGACCAGCGGCCGCTGGTGGAGTGGAGCCTGAAAACCTGTCTGCGTGATCTGCAGGACGCCATGCGCGACGCCATCATCAACTTCCCGGTACCGGCGCTGCGCTGGCCACTGCGTTTGCTGGTGTTTCCGCTGGGCGCCACCGGCCTCAACGGCCCGGACGACAAACTGGGCGCGCGGGTGGCAGACACCATCGTCAAAGACACCCCGGTACGTCAGCGGGTCAGCCGCGGCGCTTATATCAACACCGATCCGGAGGATGCGCTCGGTCGCGTGCTGAACGCCTATCGCCTGGCCAACGAAACCGTCGAGATGCGCAACCGGCTCCACGAAGCGGTTCGTAACCGTGACGAGGACGAACTGGACGGCATTGCATTGCTGATGGGCCATCAACGCAAGGAGTTGGTGGACTGGGCCTGCGAACAGGGCGTCATCCAGGAAGACGAGTGCGACAAACTGCTGGAAGCGCTCGAAGCGCTGTACGACGTGATCCGCGTGGACGCCTTCGAGGGCGACGGCCTGAAAGCCCTGTCGCGCTGCGCCAAAGGCAAACGCAAAGTGGTGGAGCGCCCACCGCGGGACGAGAATTAACGCCTCGCTTCCGCCACGCCGGGGAAACCTGAGGAATGCACTTTTCCGTATAGCCTATCGGTTATAAAATGGGACATTAATATTTCCATTTTGAATATATCGATATTCCGGCAGGCTATATGGAACTCCAGTTCAGCGAGGTCACCAAGTCGTTTGGCGACCTCAACGTCATCAAGCAGTTCGACAGCACCATCGGCACCGGTGAAATCGTTGCGCTGGTAGGGCCGTCCGGCTGTGGCAAATCAACGCTGCTGCATATGGTGGCTGGCCTGGAGCAGCCTTCTACCGGCAACCTCCGGGCTGACGGTCAGTCCGTCGCCAAACCCTCACCCAAACGCACGCTGGTGTTCCAGGAACATGCGCTGTATCCGTGGATGACACTGATCGACAACGTCGCGCTGGCGCTGGAGTTTCAGGACACCCCCCGTAAAGCGGCGCTGCCGGAGGCCCGCAAATGGCTGGCACGGGTCAAACTGGACGGCTTCGAGGATTATTACCCCCATCAGGTGTCTGGCGGCATGCGTCAGCGCTGCGCCCTGGCCCGGGCGTTCATTGCCCGTCCCCAGGTACTGCTGCTGGACGAACCCTTCGGTGCCCTCGACGCCCTGACCCGCATGACGCTGCAGAGCGTACTCAAGGATCTGATTGAGGAGGAACGCCCGACGGTGGTGCTGGTCACCCACGACGTCGATGAGGCCCTGTATCTGGCCGACCGCGTCCTTGTCTTCAGCAAACGACCGGCGGTGATTCTCAAGGAAATCACCCTGGGCCATATTCCCAAAACCCATGACCTGACAGCGTTTGCCGACATCCGTCGGGACGTACTGAATCTGTTGGGTATCGACACCGACACAACACACGCCGTAGATGCGGAAGGAGAAATATCATGATTCGCTGGATTCTAACCGCTGCCCTCGCAGTTGCGCTGGTCAGCCCCGCGCACGCCGCCGAAGAGTTCCGGGTTGGCTACGTGCGGGTGATGGACGACGCCCAGGCCATGCTGGCCTATGAAGCCGACCTGTACAAAAAGTACGGGCTGGACGCGGAGCTGATCGAATTCAGCTCCGGCACCGACCTGATCAAGGGCATCGTTGGCGGCCAGCTGGACATCGGCGTTCTGGGTTTCTCCAACGCCTTTACCTGGGCGTCCCGCGGGGCGGATCTGAAAATCGTGGGCGGCGCACAGCGCGGATACCACGCCATGCTGGTGCGGGATGACGCCGGCATCGCCGGTATCGAGGGCCTGAAAGGCAAGAACCTGGCCTCCCAGAAGCAGGGCAGCACCGCCGACATCGTACTCAAAGGCGTTACGCTCGCCGAAGCCGGTCTCAAGCCCAACGACCTGAACATCATGGGGGTCGCACCGTCGGTGGCGATCCAGTCGCTGGTGGGTGGTCGCGTTGAAGCCGCCTTCCTGTTCGAGCCCTACGCCAGCATCGCCAAGCTGGTGGCGCCGGTGGAGGAAATCTACGAGATCGGCGAGGTCTGGCCGTTCCCCTGCATGGTGGTCATCACCTCCGGCGAAACCCTGGAGAAGCGCAAAGACGTGCTCTGGGCCGCGCTGGACGCCCAGCGTGACGCCATCGACATGCTGGAGAATGACCCACAGCAGGCGGCACCCCTGATCACCGACTATTTCATCAAAGAGCCGGTGGTGAAGTCCCTGAAGCAGGGCGAAGTGTCCTCCGAGAAGGTCATCGCCGACGCCATCCGCACCAACGACTTCAGCGCCAAGCTGACGGAAGACGACATCGCGCGCATGAAGGAACTGGCGGGCATCATGCAGGAACAGGGCATTCTGCCGGCGGGCGAAGACTTCGATGTGGACGCGCTGCTTGATCTGTCCTGGCAAGAGGCCCGCGAGCTGTAAGCATGAGTAACGCCCAGAGTACCGGCGTTGCCAGCAAGCGCGCCTACGTCATTGCCATCGCCGTTATCCTGTTCTTCTGGCAGGTGGCAGCCTGGTTCCTGCCGGACTTCCTGATGCCCGACGTGCATGTGGCCCTCCAACGCTTGTGGGAGGAGCTCAACAGTGCCGAGTTCTATGAAGGCCTCGGCAACAGCATGAGCCGGCTGGGCATTGGCTATGGCGCGGCCCTGTTCTTCGGCATCGTGCTCGGGCTGGTGGGCGGCACGCTGAACGCGGTGCGCAGCACCCTGAAGGCCGCCATCATCATCCTGCAGTCAATTCCCTCCATTGCCTGGGTGCCGCTGTTCCTGATTCTGATGGGGTTCGGCAACCTGCCGATCATCGTGGTGGTGGCCATCGGCGCGTTTTTCCCCACCGCCCTGAGCGTGATGAACGCCACCGAGAGCGTGGAGAAGGTGCACATCTCCGCGGCGCGGGTGATGGGTGCGTCGAAACTGCAGATGCTCAAGCGGGTGTATTTCCCGGCGGTCACCCCGGAGCTGATCACCGGCGCGCAACTGGCGTTCGGTAACGCCTGGCGGGCACTGATCTCCGCCGAAATGATCGTGGGCTTCAGCGCCGGGCTCGGAAAATCCCTCGCCTATTCCGGCGAAATCGCCGACATGACCGGGGTGATGACCAACATTCTGGTGATAGCGGTTCTGGCGGCCGTGATCGATCAGGTGATCCTCGAACGCATCAAGCATCGGCTGCTTCGATACCAATATCTGTAATACCGCATTATCCTTGAGGAGGCCGCCTGGCCTCCTTTTCTTTATCTGGCCCGCCTTGACAGATTCGCGATACCCCGACTATTACTGAAGGTCGAGTTCATTCGGCAGTATCGGCGACCTTTCCCGAAAAAGCTGTAAATAACAACCAATAACAAACTGGCGATCGATGATGTTCGCCGGGCCATGAAAGGGGTGTCTTTCCGTGAGCGAGCAGGCAAAGCAACCTGGTATTATTCTGGAAACCCGGAATCTGACCAAGGACTTCAAAGGCTTTACCGCCGTAAAAGATGTCAACCTGCAAGTCGAGACCGGCTCCATCCACGCCATCATCGGCCCCAACGGCGCCGGCAAGACCACCTTCTTCAACCTGCTGACCAAGTTCCTCAAGCCCAGCGCCGGCCACATCATCTACGACGGCCGCGACATCACCCATTCCCGCCCGGCCGGCATTGCCCAGCACGGGCTGGTGCGATCGTTCCAGATTTCCGCGGTGTTTCCCCACCTGTCGGCCCGCGAGAACGTGCGCATCGCGCTGCAACGCAAGCTGGGGGTCTCGTACCATTTCTGGCGTCCCAAGAAGATCCTCGATCAGCTCAACGAAGAAGCCCAGGAGTGCCTGGAACAGGTGGGGCTGCAGGAGTTCGGCGACGTCAAGGCGGTGGAACTGCCCTACGGCCAGAAACGGGCGCTGGAAATTGCCACCACCATTGCCCTCAAGCCACGGCTGATGTTGCTGGACGAACCGACCCAGGGCATGAGCTCCGAGGACGTCGGCACCGTGACCGACCTGATCCGCCGGGTGGTGGAAGGCCGCACCATCGTCATGGTGGAGCACAATCTCAACGTGGTCTCGACGCTGGCCGACCGCATCACCGTGCTGAGCCGCGGCGAGATACTGGCGGAAGGGGACTACGACACGGTCTCCACCAATCCGTCGGTGATGGAAGCCTACATGGGGACCACCGATGCAGCCTGACAACCGCCCGGAACTGCTGAAAATCGAAAACCTGCACGCCTGGTATGGCGAATCCCATATCCTGCACGGGCTGAACCTGAGCCTGCACGAGGGCGAGGTCATCACCCTGCTCGGACGCAATGGCTCGGGCCGCACCACCACGCTCAAGGCCATTCTGGGCCTGGTCAGCAAACGCACCGGATCGATCAAGGTCCACGGCACCGAGCTGATCAACATGCCCACCCACCGCATTGCCCACGTCGGCAAGCTCGGCTACTGCCCGGAAGAACGGGGCATCTACGCCTCTCTCAATGTGGATGAAAACCTCACCCTGCCGCCGGCGGTGGCTGATGGCGGCATGTCGGTGGAGGAGATCTACGAGATGTTCCCCAACCTGCGGGAGCGGCGGAAAAGCCAGGGCTCGAAATTGTCCGGCGGCGAGCAACAGATGCTCGCCATTGCCCGCATCCTGCGCACCGGCGCCAGCCTGCTGTTGCTGGACGAGATCACCGAGGGCCTGGCGCCGGTCATCCTGAAATCCCTGGACGGGGTCATCCGCAAGCTTCGCGAGCGGGGCTTCACCATCATTCTGGTGGAACAGAATTTCCGCTTCGCCGCCCCGCTGGCCGACCGACACTACGTGATTGAACACGGCAAGGTGGTGGAGCAGATTGACGCGGCCGATCTTGAGGCCAAAAAAGAGCAGTTGAACAGGCACCTGAGTGTCTGACACCGGGCCCGTCCGGTTGACGACCGCGGACCCTGAACTCTAATAAGAAGAGGAATACCGCTATGTTCAAGCACTTGACGAATGGCCTGGCCGGCGCTGTCGCCGCTGCCAGTCTCGCGATGCCGCTGGCCGCCAGCGCCAACCTGTCCGACGACATGGTCAAGATCGGGGTACTGAGTGACATGTCCGGGGTCTACAAGGCCCTGGAAGGGCCCGGTGCCGTGATTGCCGCCGAAATGGCGGTGGAGGATTTCGGCGGCGAGGTCCTTGGCAAACCCATCGAGATTGTCTCGGCCGATCACCAGAACAAGCCCGACATCGGCGCCAGCACGGCGCGGGAGTGGATTGACGCCGAGAACGTCGACATGATCACCGCGCTGGATAACTCCTCCGTGGCGCTGTCGGTGCAGGGCCTGGCCTCGGATCGCAAGGTCATCACCCTCAACACCGGCGCCGGCACCACCGCGCTGACCGAAGACCAGTGCACCCCCTACGGCATCCACTACGTGTATGACACCCACGCGCTTCCGGTGGGTACCGCCACCGCCATGGTGAAGAACGGGGGCGAGAAATGGTTCTTCATTACCGCCGACTACGCGTTCGGGCACTCACTGCGGGATAACACCTCGGCGGTGGTGGAAAGCCTCGGCGGCGAGGTGGTCGGTGATGTGGAAGCGCCGCTGTCCACCAACGACTTTTCCTCCTACCTGATCCAGGCCCAGTCCTCCGGGGCAGACGTCATCGGCCTGGCCAACGCCGGTCAGGACACGGTGAACGCCATCAAACAGGCCAATCAGTTCCGCATCGTGCAGGGTGGCCAGAAGCTGGCGGGCATGCTGGTGTTCATCTCCGACGTACACAGCATGGGCCAGGACATCGCCCAGGGCCTGCAGTTCACCACCGCGTTCGTGTGGAACCAGAACGATGAGGCCGAGGAGTGGTCGCGCCGTTTCTACGACCGTCACGGTGCGATGCCCACCATGGTGCACGCCGGTGTCTACTCGGCCGTCAGCAACTACCTGAAAGCCATCGACGAAACCGGAACCGACGACAGCGACGCCGTGCGCAAGGCGCTGGGCGAGATGACCCTGAACGACGTGTTCGTGAAAGGCGGCAAGATTGCCCCCAATGGCTCCATGCTGCACGACATGTACCTGGTGGAAGTGAAAAAACCTGAAGAAGCCACCGAGGAATGGGACCTGCTGAAAGTGGTATCCAAGATCCCGGCCGACCAGGCCTACATCTCGATGGAAGATACCACGTGCAAGCTGGTTAACAACTAAGCAAACCGAATTACCACTGCTTCAGGGGGATTGCCAACGTGTCGATACAGGTCATTATGTCCCAGGCACTGCTTGGGCTTAATGTGGGCGTGTTTTACGCCATGTTGAGTCTCGGGCTTGCGGTGATATTCGGGTTGCTGAATATCATCAACTTTGCCCACGGTGCCATGTACATGCTGGGTGCCTTTATTGCACTGATCGGCTACTCCTTCCTGGAGCAGTGGTTCGGAATCAGCCTGCAGATCGGTTTCTGGGCGTCACTGATTGTGGCGCCGCTGCTGGTCGGGCTGCTGGGGGTGATCATCGAGCGCACCATGCTCAAGCGCCTCTACGATCTGGACCACATCTACGGCCTGCTGCTCACCTTCGGGATCACGCTGATCCTGCAGGGGCTGTTTGCCAACTACTTCAACGTCTCCGGCACCCCTTACCCGGGCCAGCCGGAAGTGCTCAGCGGGGTGGTGAACCTCGGGTTCATGTACTTCCCCACCTACCGCCTGTTTGCCATCGTGTTCTCGCTGGTGGTGTGCTTTGCCACCTGGTTCTTCATCGAGCACACCAAGCTCGGCTCCCGCCTGCGGGCCGGCGTGGAGAACCCGGACCTGACCCAGGCCTTCGGCCTCAACGTCCCGCTGATGGTCACCCTGACCTTCGCCTTCGGCGCGGGCCTCGCGGGCCTTGCCGGCGTGCTGGCAGCGCCGATCTACTCCGTCAGCCCGCTGATGGGTGCGGACCTGATCATTGTGGTGTTCGCCGTGGTGGTGATCGGCGGCATGGGCTCCATCATGGGCGCCATCCTGTCCGGCCTCGCCCTGGGCCTGGTGGAAGGCCTGACCAAGGTGTTCTATCCGCCCGCCGCCAACACCGTGATTTTCTTCCTGATGGTGCTGGTGTTGCTGTTCCGCCCCGCCGGCCTGTTCGGTAAGGAGAAGTGAGCCACCCATGACCAACCGTATCCTGTTTATCGTGATGCTCGTGGCCGGCCTGACCGCCCCCTTCTTCGCTTACCCCGTGTTTGTGATGGACCTGCTGTGCTTTGCCCTGTTTGCCTGCGCCTTCAACCTGCTGCTGGGCTACGCCGGGCTGCTGAGTTTCGGCCACGCCGCGTTTTTCGGCGGCGCCGCGTACATTGCCGGCTACGTCACCAAGGAGTGGGGCTTTGGCCCACTGATCGGCATACTCACCGGCACCGGCTTCGCCCTGGTGCTGGGCACCCTGTTCGGCTACCTGGCCATCCGTCGCCAGGGCATCTATTTCGCCATGGTCACCCTGGCACTGGCGCAGATCATCTACTTCCTGGCGCTGCAGATGCCCTTCACCGGCGGTGAGAACGGCCTCCAGCGCATTCCCCGCGGCGACCTGTTCGGGTTCATCGACCTCAACAACGACCTGGCCATGTACTACTTCGTGTTCGCCATCTTCCTGGTAGGCTTCGGCATCATCTACCGCACCATCCATTCGCCCTTCGGCGAGGTGCTGCAGGCCATTCGCGAGAACGAGTCCCGCGCGTTGTCGCTGGGTTACGACATCGACCACTTCAAGCTGATGGCGTTTGTGCTCTCCGCCACCCTGGCGGGCATGGCCGGCGCCGCCAAAGCCATCATCTTCCAGTTTGCCTCACTGACCAGTGCCCACTGGCAAACCTCCGGCGAAGTCATCCTGATGACCCTGGTGGGAGGGCTGGGCACCATCTTCGGACCGGTACTCGGGGCGATTACCGTGGGCGCTCTCAGCCACGAGCTGTCATCCTTCGGCTCTTGGGTGCAGGTCATCCTCGGCGTCATCTTCGTGGTGTGCGTAATGACCTTCCGTCGCGGCATCATCGGGGAATTCCAGCACCGGCTGGAACGCAGGAAAAATCAGCGGGAGACCTGAGCCCTGTCACCTTCATCCTCACTTCGCAGGCCGCCTTCCACGGCCTGTGAAACCAGCCAGCGCCGGAGCAACTGAATCCCGCGCTCCCGGCGACGGCTGGTTTTCCAGGCAAAGTAAAACCTGTCCCCGGTCACCACGAAGTGACAGGGCAGCTTCACGAAATCCTCGGAATCCTTGCGTGTGCTGAGCATGTAATCGTTGGTGAGAGCAATGCCCTGGTGAAACCGCGCCGCCTCCAGCGACAGCAGCATATGGCTGGAATGCAGCAGCCGGCACGAAGCGGGCATACCCAGCCCGGCTTCCTGAAACCACGCCTCCCAGTCACCGCCCTGCTTGTCGTAAATACTGTGGGTGGACAACAGCGGAAACTGCGCAACCTGTTCCGGCGTTAACGCCACCGACGCCGGATCTCCAGCGTCTTCATCCAGCATCAGCTCCCGACGAATGCGCTGCCAGAAATCCTGGCTGCACACCGGAAACAGCCGCTCCTTGTACAGCAGCTCATAACTGAACGCCGGCGAATCCGGCTTGATGGTAATAAAACAGTCCGCCACCCGGTCCGACAGCACCGGATTCTCACTGCTCATCTCCAGCGACAACTCCACCTGCGGATGGGTGCGCTGCAACTCCGGCAGTCGCGGCGCAAGCCAGCGCACCGCAAACGAACTGAACACCGACAGCCGTAACCGCGACTCTTCATGGCCCAGCAGCTGTTCAGTGGCCCGCTCGATCTGCAGCAGCGCGGAACTGACCGCCTCCAAGTACTGCCGACCCTCTTCGGTCATCGCCAGATAGCGCCCGGTGCGAATGAACAGGGTTTCCCCAAGATAGGTTTCCAGCTGTTTGATCTGATGACTGACGGCGCTCTGGCTGACCGCCAGTTCATCCGCCGCCAGCGAAAAGCTGTTCAGGCGGGCAACGGCTTCGAAAACCGGGAGAGCTTTGAGGGGTGGCAGCTTCATTATCTAATTTTCTAATTGATAGTGATTAAAGATCATTTTATCGGATATTAGCACAGCACTAAAATGCCTTCACACAATCCGGGGAGCTCTGAGTACACGCCTTTTCGAAACTCTGCGGAGCCATGGATGGCGTAGCCGAAGCGCCACATGGATGTGCTTGAGCGTGTTTCGGAAAGGTGTGTACTCAGGGCGAATACTGAAAGTAAGAGAGCAGGTTGGGTAAAGCCCTTCCGAAAATGCTCGGAGCCAAGGATGGCGCAGAGCAAGCGTACAGGGACGTATTCACAGCGGTTTTCGGATGGGGCGCTGCCGACCGGCCCATCCACCGAAGCAGAAAAGTTTGAGGTCAACCAAATGTCAGGAAAAACCGTAAACAGCGCCATCCTTCTGCTGGTCATCGGCAACGCCATGGCACTGATTTCAGACGTCTTTATCAAGTTGCTGGAACCGGGCGCACCGATCTTCCAGTTTGCCTTCCTGCGCTGCGTGATCACCCTGGTGCTGTTGCTGCCGCTGGCCGGACAACTGAACCGCAAGGCCCTGTTCGCCGGCGCCAAAATCCACACCCTGCGCGCCCACATTCACCTGGCCGGCATCGTCTGCATGGTGGTGGCACTGGGCAATCTGCCCCTGGCCACCGCCAACGCCATCTTCTACGCCGCCCCGATCCTGGTGATGGTGCTGTCGGTGTTCATCTTCCGCGAAAAACTGACACCACTGAGCGTACTTGCCGTATTCAGCGGCTTCACCGGCATCGTGGTCATCCTGCGGCCGATGGAGTTCAACTGGGCCGCCGTTGCGGCACTGGCGTCCGCGTTCGCCCTGGCCGTCAACGCCGTGATGGTACGCCAACTGCCGAAAGAACAGTCCACGGTTCACAAGCTGTTTCTGAACTACGTGCTGATTCTACCCGCCGCGGCCGCACTGGCCCTGTGGGAAGGCGCCAGCTGGGACAGCGCCATACTGGTCAGCGCGCTGGGATCTGCGCTGTTCATCCTGGGCTACAACATTACCGTGCTGCTGGCGTACCGGCAGGTGGATGCCAACCAGGTCACCAGCGCCGAATACACCGGCCTGATCTGGGCTGTGGGCATCGGCTGGATCTGGTTCGGCGAAGTCCCGGACCTGTGGTTCCTTGCCGGCAGCTCCATGATCGTCGTGCCACTGGTGCTGATCGGCCTGAAACACCGGCGCAAAGCGCCGGCCCGAGGGTTCAACCCGGTGCCTCAGCGGCGGGAAGCATCAATCAACACCTGAGTATCGCGATCAGCAGGGCAGCAGGCTTTCAATCATGAACACGTGGGGGTCGTCGTCGCCCAGGTGGCGCAGTGCCTCGGCGAGCTTGCGCAGGTATTCGTCGTTGCGACCGCTGGGGCCGGCCGCCGCGGCAATCTGTCGGGCAATGTCGGCTTCCGGGGCGTGGCCCATGAACGCCTCGTTGTCTTCGGTGGCAATGTAGACTAGACCCTGCTCCTGACGGCCGTCGTCGAACGTCAGCGTCGTGGTGAAGCGCAGGTAACCGTCCTTTTCACGATGATCCAGATGCTCGAACACCGTCGGCGATACCCGGAACGCCATGCCTTTGCAGATCGAACCTGGCTGTTCGATCAGCGTAACCACCCGCCCGGGCGCCTCCGGCGTCCCGCGGTGATCGTGGGAGCCCTGCCAGAAGCGACGGGCCCAGCCTTCAATGCGGGCCGGCCGCTGCTCGAGAAACGGAAAATCCACCTTGTAGATGAGCGAACCATAGCCGAACAGCCAGATCGACTCGATGCCGGCAAAATCCTGGCGACTGCGGTTCAGTTCGATGGTATTGGCAGCCATGGGGTCTCCTCAACGGCTCAGGGACATCGCCCATTACTCTAAGTGGAGGCAATGAACCCCGCAATACCGGTCAGCACAATCTCGGCCGCCATGGCCGACAGAATCAACCCACTGATCTTGGACAGAATGTTCAGCCCGGTCTTGCCGAGCACTTTTTCGAGATAGCCCGACAGCCGCAACAAAACGCCCAGAATCACCAGCCCGGACACCAGACCAAGCAGCCCGCCCGCCACGTCCGGTACGGTTTTCAGCTCTGCCCCGTAAACCAGAATGGCACCAATGGTGGCCGGGCCAATCATCACCGGAATCGCCAGGGGAACCACGGCAATGTCATCCCGGTCTTCTTCCGGCAGGCCGGTGGCGTGGTTACGGGTACCGCTGGTGACCAGGCTGATGGCGGTGAGGAACAGCAGGCTACCGGCGCCGATGCGGAAGGAATTCAGGGTGATGCCGATGGCGCTGAACAACAGCGGGCCGGCAAAAAACAACACCAGCCCCAGCACAAACGCCGACACGCAGGCGCGGCGGATAATGGATGCCTTTTCCGCCGCCGGCAGGCCGCGGGTCAGCGCCAGAAACATGGTTACCACGAAGAAGGGAGCCAGCAGGAACAGAAAACGAATCGTACTGCTGAGGTAAGTGGCAAAAAAAGAGTCAAGCATTCAGAGCGTTCCGGCCAGTGTGAAGGCCCGTAAGCATAGCTTGTCAAAGGCTTTTTTTCCGTAAGGAAGTGGACGTATGCCGACCGACGCCGCAGCCGGGCCGGACCGCCGGCCATCGGTTACAAATTTCAATCGTTTTACGGTTGTTATGAAGCTAATCTGTTTCGCAAAAATGAACCTAAATTTCGTGGAGTGAAACAATGGGCGCGCTAAACAGGCTCAGAATACGAACCCGCCTGCTGATTGCGACGGTTCTGCCGGTGGTGGCCTCGGCCGCGGTTATCGCCTGGACGACCGCACACCTGATGCAAAGCAATGGTGACAAGGAAGTGGAACGCTTGCGCTCTAACCTGATCGAGTCCCACAAAGAAGGCCTGAAACACATTGTGCAGTCTGCTCGCACGGCCATTGATGAGGCATACTCCGATAACACGATACCCGAGGAGGAAGCCAAGCTGCGGGTACGGGATATCATTCGCTCCATGGGCTTTGGCAGCAACAACTACATTTTCGCCTACACCCACGATTCCTATAACCTGGCGTTCCGACCCAAGCCCTCTGCGGAAGGCTACGTCAAAAACAGTACGCCACAGTCCAAGGCCTTGCTGCGCTCCCTGTTCGACGCCGGCCAGAATGGCGGCGGCTACCATGAATACACCTGGAAAAATCCCGCCACCGGTGAAGTGGAACCCAAGATTTCCTATTCCCTGGCCCTCACCAAGTGGAACTGGGTGATCGGCACCGGAGTGTATGTGACCAATGTAGAGCGTACGGTGGCCGCCGCGCGGGCTGAAATAGCCGCCAACATCACCGCCGCACTGACCTTCATATTTGCCATCGCTGCCGTGGTGGTGGCCGTCGCCATCGCCTTCGGCCTGTTTATTGGACGCACGGTTACCCGTCCGTTGCGCCAAGTGACCGGAACGATGGCCGAAATCGCCAGTGGTGAAGGTGATCTGACCCAGAGATTGCCCGCTCACGGCACCGATGAGCTGGCGGAGCTGGGGCACCAGTTCAATAATTTTGTCTCCCGCATCCAGGGCACCATTCGCGACGTGGGCGACACCACCAACCAGGTGGCCTCCGCCGCCGAAGAGCTGAGCCAGATCGCTCAGGAAACCCGCAACGCGGTGCAGAGGCAAGGTTCAGAGACCGACCAGATCGCTTCGGCCATTACCGAAATGGCCGCCACCATCCAGCAAATATCCAAAAACGCCAACGAAGTGCAGTCTGCCGGCTCGGATGCCGACCGACTCGCCAAAGAAGGCGGTCAGACCATGAGCCTCTCCCAGCAGACCGTCGATGGCCTGTCGACTCACATTCAAGACAGCGCCACCGCGATCAACGCCCTGTCTGAACGCAGTAACGACATCCGCTCCGTACTGGATGTGATTCACGAGGTGACCGATCAGACCAACCTGCTGGCGCTGAACGCTGCCATCGAGGCGGCGCGGGCCGGCGAACATGGCCGCGGCTTTGCGGTGGTTGCGGACGAAGTACGGCAGCTGGCCAAGCGCAGCAGCGAATCTGCCAACCAGATCCGCACCATGATTGACGGTTTCATTGAGGAGTCCGGCAACGCCGTTGAGCGCATGAACAAATCCCGCGACCTGACCGGCGAAACCGTCGAGCGGATTACCCACGCCTCCACTGCGTTGCAGACCATTGAACGGTCGGTGGAACACATTCACGATCAGGTCACCCAGATCGCTACTGGGGCCGAACAGCAGAGTCAGGTAGCCGAGGAAATCAATGCCAACGTGGTACGTATCGTCGATGCCGCGCGGGACAGCAGCGCCGGTGTCGACCAGACCAACGACGCCAGTCAGGAGCTGGCGCGCCTGGGAGAGCATCTGCGGTTGCTGGTGGGTCAGTTCAGGGTGTGAGCTCTAACACCGGAGTCACACTGCGACGTTCCACCGGCGACACATAGCTGAAACGTTTGCGGTACTGTTCCATGGTGCAGCCCACCGTGCGCTTGAACAGCCGCCGGAAGGAGCTGGCGTCCTCATAGCCCACGCTCCAGATTATCCGCGCAGTCTGTTCGCGACTGGATTCCAGCAAGTGTTTGGCCGCTTCGATCCTCAGGTGCTGCAGGTAACCCAGCGGAGTTTCCCCGGTCGCCTCCTTGAAGCGGCGCTTGAAGGTGCGGGGGCCCAGACCCACGGCGGCGGCCACGTCATCAATGGCCAGCGCCTCAGCGTAATGCTGTTCAAGCCAGGCTTGCGCCTTGCGGATCGCCCCGTCCTGGTGGGCCTTGCGACTGTAGAACGCCATGTAGGGGGTCTGCTCCGCGCGGCGACCATCCAGCACCAGCAACTTGCTACACGCCAGGGCGACCGCCGGTGAGGCAAAACGCTCCACCAGATAGATGCACAGGTCCGTAAAAGCAGAGGCTCCGCCGGCGCAAATAATCTGGCCGTTATCCACCACTAACCGGTCTTCCTCAAGGCGCAGGTGCGGATAACGGCTGCGGAACAACGGCGCGGCGCGCCAGTGGGTGGTCGCTATCTGGTCATCCAGCAGCCCCGCCTCCGCCAGCACAAAGCTGCCGGTACAGACACTGGCAATCACCACCCCACGCTCTTGCGCCGCCCGCAGCCAGCCGTGAAGGGCTCTCGACGGCGCCAGCGTGCGCTCAAGACGTTCCGCACCAACGGCGGCTTCCACCGACGACCCGACCACCACCAGATCCGCTTCAAATTCCCCGCGCTTGATGGTGGGCGTAACCAACGCGCCGCTGTATCCATGAACGGGCTGGTCGTCCACCGTGACCACCTGACAGTTGAACAGTGGTTCACTTTGACCTGCGGGACTGCGACCGCAGAAATTGGCCACCGTGAAAAAATCCATCACCCCGTGAACGCCCGAGGCATGGCAGTGGGGCAGAGCAACGATCGCAATATTGAACATGGGGAATGTCCTGTTTCGCACTTTATATGTCAAATATGACACTCCTGCTGGCGCCCCGCAAGTCCTAATCTGAACCTGTCATCCACCAATGCAGGAAGAAGGACTTTCACCATGACCTCACAACTGAACGCGCATTTCGAAAACTTTCCGCCCGCGCCCAGGACTGCCCGCAACGCGGGCCTGGCCGCCACGCGCCTGGCGCTGCAGCTGTACGCCCGGGTGTCACCCGAGAAGGCCGGTCGGCTGGTGCATCACATGGCCCTCAAGCCGTCTCGTCTGCCGATGCCGTCCCGCTACGAGTACCTGCTGGACACCGCTGACAGTCACACCCAGCTTCATCACGGCAGCAATACCCTTCCGGTGTATTCGTGGGGCGAAGGCCCGGTGGTTCTTGGCGTACACGGCTGGGCCGGCGCCGGCATCCAGTACGGCGCCTGGGTAGAGCCGCTGGTGCAGGCCGGCTATCGCGTGGTGCTGTTCGACGCCCCCGCCCACGGGCGCGCACAGGGCGACAGTACCAACCTGTTTGAAATGGCCGAGGTGATTGCAAAAGTCGCCACCAGCGTCGGCCGGGTTCACGGCGTGCTCGCCCACTCCATGGGCTGCCTGGCCGTTGCCAGGGCCATCGCCGATGGCCTGCAGGTCAGCTATCTGGCCATGCTGGCGCCACCGGTCAGCCTTGCCGCAGTGATGGACAACCTGGGCCGGCAGCTGGGATTGACCCCGTCGGTTCTGGCCGTGCACCTGCAGTTGATGGAGGAACGCTTTGGCAAAACCCTGTGGGATCGGCTGGATCTGCAGACCCTGTCGCCGTCGCTGACCCATCGCGGGCTGATCGTGATTGATAACGACGACGGCTCGATCTCGCCGGACGACAGCGAGCGGGTTGCCAACAGCTGGCAACAGGCCGCGGTATTGCGTACCCAGGGTCTGGGACACCACCGCCTGCTGTGGAGCCCGATGGTGATCGAGACGGTGCTGAGGGATCTGGGCCGGCCGGTGCACACTGTCTGACCGTGCTAGCGGCCAGCCTGCACAAACACCCAGTTGGTGCCGACGTTATCGCACACGATGACGTCGGCATTGATGACGGTACACAGCGACACATCCCGGGGCAGCTCATTGTGATAGCGCGCTTTGACCCCGAGGGTTTTCTTGTCCCGTTTCAGCAACGCAAAGGTCTGTTCCATCCGCGCGGCGAAATCGACACCGCTGGCCTCCAGGGTGTGGAAGGCATTATGGAAGGCGGTAAAGCTCTTGGTGTTGGCGCCCAGACCGATATCCAGCATCTTGGGAATATAGCGGTCGTACGCGTCCGAGAGGTAGCGTCGGACCGCTTCCTCGTCGCTGCGGTCACCCTTGAACGGGGCCAGGCCCAGCCGATTGTCCGCAGCCAGCACGCCGTCTGCCAGCTGGCTGTTGGGCTGGTTGCTTGCCAGCTCATACTGTTGCTGGCCGCACACCAGGCGTTCGCCCGCCAGGCGGCAGTCCGCCAGCCGTCCATCGGTGGATGGCACCGCCTGCGCCGGCGCGGGGGGGACCCGTTCCGGGCGCGGGGGTGCCGGCGGCGTTTCCGCGCCAGCGTCGGGCACCTTCAACCCCAGACGTCCCGCCGGGCGGCGCAGCAACAGCCGCTGCACCTGGGGACCATTGCGGCGGAAATCCGTGGCCGAGGGCAGGCCCGCGCCCTGTCCTTCACGAACCACCTGACAGTAGAGTTTTTCGAGATCGGTTTTCGCGCCGTCCATGCAGCCGTCATTGGCGGCGTACGCAGCGCTGCCGCCCAAGGCCCAGGCCAGCAGTGCCATCATCGCCCACCACCGACTCGTCATTCGGCCTGCTCTTCGTCCCGTTGCCCCAGCACTACCCGGGCCATCAGGTCTTCAATACGTCGAATGGTGGCTTCGTCGCCTTTCTTGCCGGTCAGCACCACCTGGGAGCCGATGGTCGCCACATACAGCAAAAGGGAGAGATCTTTCACCCGCTGGGGGTCGCTGCTGAGCCGCTGGAACAGCGTGCAGTTCTGGTTGATGCGGGCACTGTCGACTTCGGTCACCAGATCCGCGGCGTAGTCGTGGCGGCGAGCGTAATCCCGCACCGCCAGCTCCACCTGCAGGCGGCGAATGTTGCGGGAGGCGTCGGTCAGCAGCAGTTCCAGGATCTGCCGCAATTCGGTTTCCACATCACCGCCCTGGGGCTTCCAGTACTGCAGTTCGTGCAGCCGCCGGTCGCGCCAGCGGTTGAGAAAGCTGACCACCAGATCTTCGTGGTCACGGAAGTGCCAGTAGAAACTGCCGCGGGTCACGCCGAGTTTTTTCGACAGGGTCAGCACCCGCAACTGGCCGAAACCGCCGGCGGCCACTTCACCGGCGGCGGCGTCGAGCCAGTCGTCGCGGGTCAGTTGCGCTTTTTCCGGCGACTTGCGGCGGGGGCGGTGCGGCGGTTTGGCGTCCGTCATATTGACTATAGGGTCCTGCTACTGGCGGTTTGTTCCGAATTCTACATCAACGGCGATCACAAGTTTGAAACCGTTGACCGTGACTTGAACATACATTAGTGTATGGACAAACAATACACCAGTGTATGGATATTGCAATGCAGGGTCCGTATACCCTCGATCTCAACCGATGCCAGTAACAGGGAGCTGCCACATGAGTACTGCCCATTACGACGTGAACGGCAATATTGCCGTCATCCGACTCGACAACCCGCCGGTCAATGGCCTTGGCCTGGCCCTGCGCCAGGGAATTGTGAATGGCATTCGCCAGGCGGAATCCGATGACGCGGTGAAGGCCGTAGTACTGGTCGGCTCCGACCGCGCTTTCTCCGGCGGCGCCGACATCAGCGAGTTCGGCTCTCCCAAAGCGTTTGCCGAGCCCAACCTGAACACCGTGATCAACTTCGTGGAAAGCAGCCGCAAACCGGTCATCGCCGCCATCAGCGGTGCCTGCATGGGCGGTGGTCTGGAACTGGCGCTTGGCTGCCACTATCGCATCGCCAAGCCGGATGCCCAGATCGCCCTGCCGGAAGTCAAACTGGGCCTGCTGCCCGGTGCCGGCGGTACCCAGCGTTTGCCACGGGTAATCGGTGCCGAACACGCGGTGAACATGATCGTCTCCGGCAGCGTAGTCCCGGCCAAGCAGTTCAAGGGCAGCGCCCTGTTTGACGAGATCGTGGATGGCGAACTGCTGGACGCCGCCATTGCCTACGCCACCAAGGTGGTCAGCGAAAACCTGCCGCTGAAGAAAGTACGCGACCTGAAAGCAAAGCATCCAAATCCGGAAGGCTTCTTCATGTTCACCCGCAACACCGTGGGAGCCATGACCAAGAACTACCCGGCGCCGCTGAAATGCGTCGATGCCGTGCACGCGGCCGTGACCAAGCCCTTCGACAAGGGCATGGAAGTGGAGCGCGAGGCGTTCGTGACCCTGATGCAGACCCCGGAATCCCGCGCGCTGCGTCACGCGTTCTTTTCCGAGCGTCTGACCAGCAAGATTGCGGACGTGCCTTCTGACACCCCGGTCCGCGACATCCAGTCCGTGGGTGTGATCGGCGGTGGCACCATGGGCACCGGCATCAGCATCAACTTCCTCAACGCCGGTATCCCGGTCACCCTGGTGGAAATGAAGCAGGAAGGTCTGGACCGTGGCGTGGCAGCCATCCAGAAGGTCTACGAAGGCCGCGTGAAAAAAGGCCGCATGAGCGAAGACGACGCCAAGGCCAAGATGGAACTGCTGACGCCGTCGCTCACCTACGACGACCTGAGCAACGTCGATCTGGTGATCGAAGCGGTGTTCGAGGAAATGGGCGTGAAGCAGTCCGTGTTCGAGAAGCTGGACGAGGTGTGCAAGCCCGGCGCGATTCTGGCCTCCAACACGTCCACCCTGGATCTGAACAAGATCGCCAGCTTCACCAAACGCCCGGAAGACGTCATCGGCCTGCACTTCTTCAGCCCCGCCAACATCATGAAACTGCTGGAAGTGGTACGCGGTGACAAGACCGCCAAGGACGTACTGGCCACCGCCATGAAACTGGCCAAGGCGATCAAGAAGACCGCCGTGGTCTCCGGCGTCTGCGACGGCTTTATCGGCAACCGCATGATCAACCAGTACCAGCGCGAAGCCCTGCTGATGCTGGAAGAAGGCGCCAGCGTGCAGCAGATCGACAAGGCCATCGAGAAGTTCGGCTTTGCCATGGGCCCGCTGCGCATGGCCGACCTGGCCGGCGGCGACATCGGCTGGGCCATCCGCAAGCGACAATACGAAGAAAACCCGGACATGGTGAAAATGGTTGTGGCCGATCGCCTGTGCGAAATGGGCCGCTACGGCCAGAAGACCGGCGCCGGGTTCTACCGCTACGAGCCGGGCAACCGCAACGCCCTGCACGATCCGGAAGTGGACAAGGTGGTGGACGAAGTCCGCGCCGAGCTGGGCATTACCCCGCGCAAGATCAGCAACCAGGAAATCGTCGAGCGCTGCGTCTATGCCCTGGTGAACGAAGGCGCCCAGATCCTGGACGAAGGCATCGCCCAGCGCGCCTCCGACATCGACATGGTCTACCTGACCGGTTACGGCTTCCCGGTATTCCGCGGCGGCCCCATGCATTACGCCGAGGAAGTGGGACTGCCGAACGTGGTTCGCGCCATGCAGGCCTTCACCGAAGACCGTCACACCCAGCCTGGTTTCTGGGAGCCGGCGGCCTTGCTGGCCAAGCGCGCCGAAGAAGGCAAGGGTTTTGACGCCAAGTAACCGGTCCACGAATTGATCCGGGGCGGCGCATCCCTTATCGAAAGGCCGCCGCTCCGAACTGAGGAGAATTGTTATGTCCAATGATGTTGTCATCGTATCCACCGCCCGTACGCCCCTGGCCAAATCCTGGCGCGGCGGCCTGAACATGACCCACGGCGCCACCCTGGCCGGTCACGCCATCCAGCACGCGGTCGAGCGCTCCAAGGTCGACCCTAACGAAATCGAAGACGTGCTGATGGGCTGCGCCCTGCCGGAAGGCTCCACCGGCAACGACGTCGCGCGCATGGGCGCCATCCGCGCCGGCCTGCCAGTGACCGTTGGCGGTGCCACCATCAACCGCTTCTGCTCGTCCGGCCTGCAGGCCATCGCCATGGCAGCCCATCACATTGTCGTGGACCGGGTGCCGGTCATGGTTGCCGGCGGTGTTGAATCCATCTCCACGGTTCAGGCCAACGTGAACCAGAACTACTTCATGGAACCCTGGCTGGCGAAGAACAAGCCGGAACTCTACTGGTCCATGCTGGACACCGCTGAGACAGTCGCCAAGCGCTACGGCATCAAGAAAGAAGACATGGACGAATACGGCGTTCGCAGCCAGAACCTGGCTGATCAGGCGCGTCAGGACGGCAAGTTCGACGACGAGATCGTGCCCATCACCACCACCAGGGGCGTCGCCGACAAGGCCACCGGTCAGCTCAGCAGCCAGGAAGTGACCGTCAGCCAGGACGAAGGCATCCGCCCGGGCACCAACCTGGAAGGCGTCAGCAAGATTCGCTCCGCGATGGAAGGCGGCGTGGTCACCGCCGGCAACGCCAGCCAGTTCTCCGACGGCGCCTCCGCCTGCGTACTGATGGACAGCAAAGTCGCCGAACAGCGTGGTGCCACGCCACTGGGCATCTTCCGTGGCTTTGCCGTCGCCGGTTGCGAGCCCGACGAAATGGGCATCGGCCCGGTATTCGCGGTTCCCAAACTGCTCAAGCGCGCCGGCCTGTCGGTCGACGACATCGGCCTGTGGGAACTCAACGAAGCCTTCGCCGTTCAGGTCCTCTACTGCCAGCGCAAACTGGGCATTCCGATGGACCGCCTGAACGTCAACGGCGGCGCCATCGCGGTCGGTCACCCCTACGGCACCACCGGTTCCCGCCTGGTCGGCCACGCGCTGATCGAAGGCAAGCGCCGTGGCGTCAAATACGTCGTCGTTACCATGTGCGTTGGTACTGGTATGGGTGCCGCTGGCCTGTTTGAGGTTGCCTAAGACTCTGATTGCCTGAGGCTTTGGGGGGTAGCGCCTGTTGGGTGGGGTGTTCCGAAACACGCTGTAAACACGTCCGTGTGCGCTTGGGCTCCGCCATCCCTGGCTCCGCACAGTTTCGGAACACCCCACCCAACAGGCGCCCGTAGCTTCGTGCAATGGCCAACAGCTGCAGCGCTAGAACGGCTGGGCCGAGCCCAAAAAAACTCAACTTCCCAGAGCAGGCGCGCACAGGCTCGAAGCGCCGGGCGGGTAGCCCCTTTCAAAACTGTGCGGAGCCATGGATGGCGGAGCCCAAGCGCCCCAGGGATGGGCCGAAGGAGCGTGTTTTGAAAGGGGATGCCCGCCCGGTGCAACCACCCGAGCCAGAAGGCCCGGCACTACAAACTCGCAGGCTACTCACAAGTTAACCTCAGCCACCAGACAAGAGGTGCTCCATGGACCTGAACTACACCCCCGAACAAGAGGCGTTCCGCGCTGAAGTTCGCCAGTTTCTTGAAGACAACCTGCCGGACGACATCCGCGAACGGGTGCAGAAACGCCTGCGCCCGGACAAGGCGATGACCGAACGCTGGCAGAAGATTCTGTTTGATCAGGGCTGGGGTGCTTCCACCTGGCCGGAAGAGTTTGGTGGGACCGGATGGGATCCGATTCAGCAGATTATCTTTGAGGAAGAGTGTGCCCTCGCCGGCGCGCCGCGCCAGCTCGACTTCGGGCTGCGCATGGTCGCACCGGTGATCATGACCTTTGGCAACGACGCTCAGAAACAGCGCTTCCTGCCGGGCATTCTCAGCGGTGAAGACTGGTGGTGCCAGGGCTATTCCGAGCCCGGCGCCGGGTCCGACCTGGCGTCGCTGCGCACCAGTGCCAAACGCGAAGGTGACCATTACATCGTCAACGGCCAGAAAACCTGGACCACCCTGGGCCAGCATGCCGACTGGATTTTCTGTCTCGTGCGCACCAGCACCGAGGGCAAACCGCAGCAGGGCATTTCCTTCCTGCTGATCGACATGAACACCCCGGGCATCGAGGTTCGGCCCATCATCATGCTGGACGGTGAGCATGAGATTAACGAGGTCTACTTCGATAACGTCAAAGTGCCTGCCGAGAACCTGATTGGTGAGGAAAACCAGGGCTGGACCTACGCCAAGTTCCTGCTGGGCCATGAGCGCACCGGCCTGGCTAACGTGGGGCAGTGGAAGGCGTTGATGAAGCGGCTCAAGGCCGTGGCGCGGGAAGAGCAGGATGGTCAACGGCCGTTGATCGAGAATACCCGCTTCCGCGACCGGCTGGCGCAGCTGGATATGGAACTGCGGGCGCTGGAGCTGACCGTGTTGCGGGTGCTGACCGACAAGCGTGGTCCCGGGCCGCAGGCGTCGATCCTGAAGATTCGCGGTACCGAGATCGGCCAGCAACTGTTCGAAATGCTGATGGAAGCCACCGGTCAGGATGCCATCGCCCATATTCCGGACGCACTGGAGCTGGACTACACCGGCCCGCGCCCCGGCTCGGTCGATGCCACACCCGCCGCCGGCGATTACTTCAACATGCGCAAGCTGTCGATCTTTGGCGGGTCCAACGAAATCCAGCGCAATATCATCGCGCAACTCGTGCTTGGTCTGTAAAGAGCCCTCAGCTTCCAAAGTTTGGAGAGACGTTTATGAATTTTGATCTGACCGAAGAACAGCAAATGCTGAGCGATTCTCTGCGCCGCTTCGTGACCAACGAATACAGTTTTGAAAAGCGCGCAGACATCATCAAATCCGGACGCGGCACCGACAGCGCCACCTGGTCCGCGCTGGCGGGGATGGGCCTGCTCGGGTTCACCTTTCCGGAAGACTACGACGGGCTGGGCGGCAACGCCATCGACACCCTGGTGGTGATGGAAAACCTCGGCCGCGGCCTGGTGGTGGAGCCCTACCTGGCCACCGTGGTGCTGGCCGGTGGGCTGATCCGGGATGCCGGAAGCGAGGCCCAGAAAGCCGATATCCTGCCGGGCATCGCCAGCGGTGAACGGCTGCTGGCCCTGGCCCACAGTGAGCCTGGGGCACGCTACAACCTCAGCCATGTACAGACCACCGCCCGCAAGGACGGCGACCAGTTCCTGCTCAGCGGCCAGAAGACCGCCGTGCTCCATGGTGGGCAGGCGAACCAGTTGATCGTCTCCGCGCGCACCAGTGGCGAGGTGAACGACGAATCCGGGCTGTCGCTGTTCCTGGTGGATCGCCATGCCCAAGGCGTCACCGTGGACGACTTCGCCACCCACGATGGCCACCGCACCGCCGAGATCAGCTTCAGCAACGTGACGGTCAGCGCCGACAACCTGATCGGCACGGTGGATGAGGCCTTTCCGGTCATCGAGAAAGCGGTGGATCTCGGTATTGCCGCACTGTGTGCCGAGGCGGTTGGCGCCATGGAAGCCATGAACGCCGCGACCCTGGAGTACATCAAGACCCGCAAGCAGTTCGGGATGCCCATCGGCAAGTTCCAGGCGCTGCAGCACCGCATGGCGGACATGTTCATCCACACCGAACAGGCCAAAACCATGGCCATTCTGGCCGCCAGCGAAGCGGACTCCGATGACCGCGCCCGCCGCCGCGAAGCAATCTCCATGGCCAAGACCCTCGTCGGCCAGGCCGCAAGGTTTGTCGGGCAGGAAGGGGTACAATTGCACGGTGGCATGGGCGTGACCGACGAGATGTTCGCCGCCCACCTGTTCAAGCGCCTGACCCTGATCAACCTGCTGTTCGGCGATGCCGATCATCACCTGGCCCAGGTCAGTGACGGCCTGCTGGCGAAGACCGCCTGAACCCTCAAGGAGAGCATGATGAGTGTAAAACAGTTACTGGACCTGACCGGCAAGGTCGCCTTCATCACCGGCGGCTCCCGCGGCCTGGGCCTGCAGATGGCCGAAGCCCTGGGTGAACTGGGGGCAAAGATCGCCATCAGCGCCCGCAAGCAGCACGAGCTGGACGAAGCCAAGGCGCACCTGGAAAGCCAAGGCGTGGAAGTGGTGACCATCGCCGCTGATCTGTCCGACCTGCAGGGCATCCCGGCGGTGGTGGATCAGGTGGTCAGCCAGCTCGGCGACATCGACATCCTCATCAACAACGCCGGCGCCACCTGGGGCGCGCCGGCCGAGGACTACCCGGCGGAAGGCTGGATGAAGGTGATGAACCTGAACGTCAACGCCAGCTTCTTTCTCACCCAGACCGTGGGCAAGCGTTGCATGATCCCCCGCAACACCGGCAAGGTGATCAACATCGCCTCCATCGCCGGCCTGTCCGGCAACCCGGAAGGTATGAAGACCATCGCCTACAACACCAGCAAGGGCGCCATGGTGAATTTCACCCGCGCGCTGGCGTCCGAGTGGGGGCATTACAACATCAACGTGAACGCCCTCTGCCCGGGCTTCTTCCCGTCGAAGATGTCCCAGGGCCTGCTGGATGCCCAGGGTGAGACCATGCTGGAGCGCATTCCGTTGAAGCGTTTCGGTGGCGAGGAAGACCTGAAAGGTGCGGCGGTGCTGCTGGCCTCCGAGGCCGGGCGGCATATCACCGGGCAGTGCCTGGCGGTGGATGGCGGTACGCTGGTCAGTTAAACGGGCGCGGCCGGCCAGTTACAGGCAGTGACTGACCTGTTCCAGGTCCAGGTTGCCGCCGGTAATGATCAGAACCGTGTTTTTCTCTGGCTCAGGCGGAACCTGGTTTTCCAGTAACGCTGCCAGGCCAACGCTGGCGCCGGGTTCCACGTAGAGCCGGGCTTCGGTCAGCAGGCGCCGGGTCGCCTCCCGGATGCCTGCCTCGGTCACCGTCACAATACGGTCCACCACCTGGCGGGAGGCGGCGTAGGTACAGTCACCCACTACCGCCGGTGCCAGGCTGGCGGCCCAGGTATTCACCGAATCGAGGCTGGCACTGGCATCCTGCTTTTGCCAGGCATTGAACATGGTGGCCGCCCCTTCCGGCTCCACGCCGATCAGCTCCACCTCCGGCCGCTGCGCCTTGATGGCCAGCCCCAGCCCGGAAATCAGCCCGCCGCCGCCAATGGGACACAACACCCAATCCACATCCGGTCTCTGGCGCAGCACTTCCAGACCAACGGTGCCCTGCCCGGCCATGATGCGGACATCGTTATAGGGATGGACCAGGGTCAACCCCTTCTGATCCCGCAGTTCGTGGCACTGGGCCACCGCCTGCTGAATAGTGCCCTGGACAATCACCTCGGCACCCAGCGCCCGGGTGCGACGAATCTTCAGCGGGCTGGAACCCTCCGGCATGACCACCGTGAGCGGCACGTCCTGCATGGCCGCCGCCCAGGCGAGGCCAACGGCGTGGTTGCCCGCAGAGACCGTCACCAGGCCAGCCTTGAGTTCGTCAGCACTGGCGGTCAGCAGCCAGTTCAGCGCACCGCGGACCTTGAAACTGCCGGTGCGCTGCAGGCTCTCGCATTTCAGCCAGAGCGGCTGGCCCAGGGCAGCGTTAAGATCCGGCACCTGCAACAGTGGCGTTTCACCCAGGTGGGGCCGAATGCGCTTTTCAGCGTCCCGGATATGAGCGAGGTCGGGCAGGTCTGGTCGGGTCATGGCGCAGTCTCCGGTTGCTCCATAACCCAACCATGGTCCCATCCGGCCTGAGGATCAAGTCGCCGCCGCGGTCTCCCCCACATCAACCGCTTCCGGTTCACACACATACTGCGCCGCATCAAACCGCTTGGTCTGCTGGCGGAACTGCCAGGTGAAGCCCGGCCACAGGGTGGTGTTCTTGCCGTTCTCGTTCACATACCAGCTCTTGCACCCGGTCTGCCACACCGACTCGCCCAGCTTGGCGTGAATCGAGGCGTTGTACTGGCTGAGCGCGTCTTCCTTCACTTCCACGCTCTTCCAGCCGTGCTTGTCCATCTTCTTCAGGGCATCCAGCACGTACTGGATCTGGCTTTCGATCATGTACACCATGGAGCTGTGACCGAGGCCAGTGTTCGGGCCCATCAGCATGAAGAAGTTGGGGAAACCGGCAATGGCGCTGCCCTTGTAGGCCTCGGCGCCGTCTTTCCAGGCATCCAGCAGATCCTGACCATTGCGACCGTAAACCATGCCGGCGGGAACCGGGTCCTGGGCCTTGAAGCCGGTGCCGTAGATGATGCAGTCCACTTCCCGCTCGTCGCCGTTGTTGTCGACAATCACGTTGCCGCGCACTTCGCGGATGCCGTCGGTAAGCACATCCACGTTGTCCTGAGCCAGCGCCGGGTAGTAGTTGTTGGAGATCAGCACCCGCTTGCAGCCGAAGTGGAAATCCGGGGTCACTTTCTTGCGCAGTTCCTTGTCCTTGATCTGGTTGCGGATGTGGCGACGGGCCTGCAACTCGCCGATCTTGAGGATGCGGGGGTTACCGACAAAACCCAGCACCCGCGCTTCCAGCATCCAGTAGATACTCTGGCGGAAGGCGTTGAGGGTCTGCGGGAACTTGCGGAACATCAGCTTTTCCAGCGGACGGATCTCGCGGTCCGGCTTGGGCACAATCCACGGCGGCGTGCGCTGGTACAGATCCAGATGGCCAGCCTCTTTGGCCACTTCCGGCACGAACTGAATGGCCGAGGCGCCGGTGCCGATCACCGCCACCCGTTTGCCTTTGAAGTCGTAGCTGTGGTCCCAGTCCTGGGAGTGGAAACTGGTGCCGGTGAAGGTTTCGATGCCTTTGACGTTCGGGTACGCGGGGGTGCTGAGGCCACCCATGCCGGACACCACGATGTCAGCCTTGAACGAGCTGAATTTCGGCAGCTCCTTATCCTTGCGATCCAGCTTGTCGCCGGGGTTCAGGCCCTTGTTCTGCATGTAGGACCAGAGCTTCGGGCTGTCGCAGGTTTCCACCGTCCAGCTCTGGGTTTTCTCGTCAAAGCGGGCGCCGGCGACGTGGGTGTTCAGTTTGATGTGTTCAGTCAGCCCGTACTTTTCGGCACAGCGCTTGAGATAGGCTTTAATTTCTTTCTGCTGAGCGTACATGCGGCTCCAGTCTGGGTTCTGTTCGAAGGAGAAAGAGTACAGAGCGGATTGCACGTCACAGGCACAACCCGGGTAATGATTTTCGTGCCAGGTACCGCCAATATCATCACTCTGCTCAAGAATAACAAAGTTGTCGTAGCCTGCTTCCTTCAACTTGATGCCCATCCCCAGCCCGGAAAAACCGGTACCAATAATGGCGATCTTTGCTGTTTGACCCATCTTTCCACCTCGTTGTTCGACGGCCATTCGGCCTTGCCTGTTGTTGTCTGTTTCGCCATGATGCTTGACGGTATACACATGTATACACAACGAAGTAGACAGCTGTATACTTTTTGAATTCAGAAGAGCATCGTTTGGCCCAAGGAGACAACGGTTTGTCCTGACTCCCCGGACCAAGTTTGCAGGGCCTGGGTGGGCAGGGCTTCCGAAAATGCTTGGAGCCATGGATGGCGGAAAGCAAGCGTACATGGACGTACTCGCAGCGGTTTTCGGAAGCCCTGCCCACCCAGGCCCACCACCAAGAGTTGGATTTCATGAATGTTTTAACCGGCGGAAAGCTGAAACTCGTGCAGGCGGCACTGCGACTGATAACAGAGAGTCGAAGTCTTACCTCTCTGGGACTTCGGGAGCTAGCCCGTGAAGCCGGGTTGAATCCGAATACCTTTTATCGCCATTTCAAGAATCTTGACGAGTTCGGGCTGCAGGTTCTGGGATACATCGCCGAGGACATGAAGTCCGGGGTGCGGGAATTACGCCGTATGGCGGAGAGTTCGGAGCAGGCCTCCCATGACACCGTGACCTTTGTGTACCACTATTTCCTGTCCAATCCGGCCGCCACCACCGTTGCCGTCCGGGAACTCCATGGCCCCTCACCGTTACTGCGTCGCGCACTGGAAACCCAGCTCAACGCCAGCGCCCGTGAAATGGCCGAAGACATCATCGACCGTCGGCTGGTCAGTGCCGTACCGCCGGAGACCGTCCACGAAATTTCCGGCATGACCATCCGCTACATTCTGTTCCGCGCCATGGATTACATCGAGAAGCCGGAGCAGCGGGAGGCGATCCAGCGGGAAACCGAGCGCTTCATCAATCGCCAGTTCCGCGGCGCCATGCTGGATCACCTGTCCCAGACCGAGGTGGAAACACTCACTTCAAGACTGGCCTGAACAGCGGTCCGTTTCTTCTTCGCGCCGACCCACCGGGCAGATTTTGCAGCTTGAACTAGTATTGGGGTATCTAACCATCTGGTTCATCGGGCAATCCGGAGGTCGCAGCCACCATGATAATCGGTATCCCCAGGGAAATTTTCACGGATGAACGACGGGTCGCGGCCACGCCGCCGTCGGTTCACAAGCTGATTGGCCTTGGCTATCAGGTGGTCGTGGAAGCGGGCGCCGGCGAGGCGGCGCACTATTCCGACGAAGCCTACGAGAAAGTGGAGGCGGCAATTGCCACCGACACCGCCTCCCTGTGGCAGGAGGCGGACATCATCCTCAAGGTTCGCGCGCCCATGGAGAACCCGGCTCTGGGCAAGCACGAAGTGGATTTGATGAAGGAGGGCGCGTTCCTGGTCAGTTATCTCTGGCCGGCGCAGAATCCGGAGCTGCTGGAGAAACTGGCGGCCAGGAAGGTCACGTCCTTCGCCATCGACAGCCTGCCCCGCATCAGCCGCGCCCAGAAGATGGATGCCCTCAGCGCCATGGCCAACATTGCGGGCTACCGGGCGGTGATCGAGGCGGCCAATCATTTCGGCCGCTTCTTTACCGGACAGGTGACCGCCGCGGGCAAGGTACCGCCCGCCAAGATCATGGTGATCGGCGCCGGGGTGGCGGGGCTTGCCGCCATTGGCGCGGCCAACAGCATGGGGGCCGTTGTGCGGGCCTTCGATACCCGGTTGGAGGTGAAGGAACAGGTCGAGAGCATGGGCGCCGAGTTTCTGGTGCTGGATTTCGACAGCGAAGACGGTAGCGGCTCCGGCGGCTACGCCAAGCAGATGAGCGACGAGTTCATCAAGGCGGAAATGGCGCTGTTCGCGGAACAGGCCAAGGAAGTGGATATCATCATCACCACCGCGCTGATTCCCGGCAAGCCGGCGCCCAAGCTGATCACCGCCGACATGGTGAAGTCCATGAAGCCGGGCAGCGTGATTGTCGATCTGGCCTCCGAGCGCGGCGGCAACTGCGAGCTGACCGAGCCCGGTAAGGTGGCTCACCATCACGAGGTCACGCTTATCGGCTACACCGATCTGCCCAGTCGCATGGCCAAGGTGGCCAGTGACCTGTACGCCACCAACCTGGTGCACCTGCTCACCGAACTGACGCCGGAAAAGGACGGCCAGCCTGTGGTCAACATGGACGACGATGTCATCCGTGGCCTGACGGTGGTCCGTGAGCACGACATTACCTGGCCACCACCTCAGCCGGAGGCGCCGGTCAGCCCGGCGCCGCCCCCCGGCACCGAGGAGCCGTCGGCCGCCGACAAGGCAGCGGCCAAGAAGGACGCCGACCGCCGCAGCCTGATTGGCAAAGGCGTTTTGCTGGTGGTGACGGCGCTGGCGCTCTACGGCGTCGGTGCCCACGCGCCGGAGAGTTTCCTGCAGCACTTTACCGTGTTCGTGCTGGCCTGTTTCATTGGCTGGCAGGTGATCTGGAATGTAACGCCGTCGCTGCATACCCCGCTGATGAGTGTCACCAACGCCATCAGCGGCATCATTGTGATCGGCGCCATCCTGCACCTGGCCCAGGCGGAAAACATCGCCGTGGGCATCATGGCCTTTGTCGCGGTGCTGATCGCCAGCATCAACGTGGGGGGAGGCTTCCGGGTCACCCATCGCATGCTTAAAATGTTCCGCAAGTAGGAGACGCCCGAGATGAGTACAGGACTGGTGAGCGTGGCCTACGTGGTCGCAAGTATCTGCTTCATTCTCAGCCTGGGCGGCCTCAGCCACCAGGAATCCGCGCGGCGGGGCAACCTGTACGGCGTGGCCGGCATTATCATCGCGGTGGGGGCGACCCTCGCCAGCGTTGACGGGGGCGTGATTGCCATTGTGATCGCGGTGCTGCTGGGGGCCGGCATCGGCATTCCCATCGCCAACAAGGTGGAAATGACCCAGATGCCGCAACTGGTCGCCCTGTTGCACAGTTTTGTGGGGCTGGCCGCGGTGCTGGTGGGTTTCTCCGGCTACATCGAACCGCTGATCGCCACTGCCGGGGCGGAACACACCATCAAGCTGGTGGAGGTGTTTGTCGGCATCTTTATCGGTGCGGTGACCTTCACCGGGTCGCTGGTGGCCTGCGGCAAGCTGGATGGCCGCATCGACAGCAAGGCCCTGACCCTGCCCGGCCGCCACCTGATGAATCTGGTGGCGATCATCGTCTGCGTGTTGCTGGGCGCCTGGTTCCTGGCCACCGACAGCGTGGCGCTGGGCATCATCGCCCTGGTGCTGATGACCGTGATCGCCTCTGTGCTGGGTATCCACCTGATCATGGCCATCGGCGGCGCCGACATGCCGGTGGTGGTGTCCATGCTCAACAGCTATTCCGGATGGGCCGCGGCGTCCATCGGCTTCATGCTGGGCAACGACCTGCTGATCGTGGTGGGTGCCCTGGTCGGCAGCAGCGGTGCCATTCTCAGCTACATCATGTGCAAGGCGATGAACCGCTCATTCATCAGCGTGATTCTCGGCGGTTTCGGCCAGACTAGCAGCAGCTCGGCCGCCGCGGATTCCGACCAGACGGTTCACGAATCCAGTGTCGATGATGTCTGCGAGGAACTTCGCAATGCCGATTCGGTGATCATCGTGCCCGGCTACGGTATGGCCGTGGCCCAGGCCCAGAACGGGGTCAGCGATATGACCAAACTACTGCGGGAACGGGGTGTGACCGTGCGTTTCGGCATCCATCCGGTGGCCGGCCGGTTGCCGGGACACATGAACGTGTTACTGGCGGAAGCCCACGTGCCTTATGACATTGTGCTGGAAATGGACGAGATCAACGACGACTTTCCAAGCACCGACGTGGTACTGGTGATCGGTGCCAACGACACCGTGAACCCGGCCGCCGCGGAAGATCCCGGCAGCCCGATTGCAGGCATGCCGGTGCTGGAAGTATGGAAAGCCCGGCAGGTGGTTGTCCTCAAGCGGGGCATGGCCACCGGTTATTCCGGTGTCGAGAACCCGCTGTTCTTCAAGGACAACACCCGCATGCTGTTTGGCGATGCCAAGGACAGCATCGACAAACTGGTCAGTGGGCTGAGGGGCTGACGCCCTTACTCCGTTGAGTTGTAGTTATACGACTCAACGGTGCCATCGGCATTGAAGGTAATGATCAGGTCGGTGGTCTCGGCCTCATCGAAGGCGGACCAGCGGTATTTGCCATAGGTCCAGGTGCGCTTGCCATCTTTCAGGCCGGTGCGCCAAGGCTCACCGAACATCTCCTGAACCTGGGAGCGCGTGGTCTCGCCCACTTCCAGCTGATCCACGTTGTGGGTGGCGAAGTCCTGGCCTACCGTGGCACAACCAGCGAACACCAGGGTGGTGGCCAACGTACCGGCAACTGCAAGTTTCCGAAACAGCATGTGCTTACCTCCTTGATTGCAAAACAGAAAGCCATCATACCCTGTACGATGGCTTTGTGTTGTTACGCGGCGGCAAGGTTCTGTCCAGAATCAGTACAGTTTTGCCAGGGACTTCTTCGCGAAAGCTTCCACTTCGTCGAGCCGGCCTTCCTTCACTTTCACCAGCCATTCCGGGTCCTGCAGCAGGGCACGGCCGACGGCGATCAGCTCGAACTCATGGTTGTTCATGCGCTCGACCAGCTCATCAATGCCGGACTGCTCCACCGCTTCCTTCTTGCTGGCGAAGGTACCGCTGATGAAGTCCTCGGTCAGGCCCACGCTGCCCACCGACATGGTCGGCTTGCCGGTCAGCTTCTGGGTCCAGCCCGCCAGGTTGAGGTCGGAACCCTCGAATTCCGGTTCCCAGAATCGACGTGTGGAGGCGTGGAAGATGTCTACGCCGGCGTCCACCAGAGGCTTGAGGAACTGCTCCAGCTCTTCCGGGGAGTTAACCAGTTTCGCCTCGTAATCCTGCTGCTTCCACTGGGAGAAACGCAGCATAATCGGATAATCCGGGCCCACACGGTGGCGCACAGCCTCAACGATTTCCACAACGAAGCGCAGGCGATTTTCCAGGCTGCCGCCGTACTCGTCGTCACGCTGGTTGGTGCCTTCCCACAGGAACTGATCCAGCAGGTAGCCGTGGGCCCCGTGGATCTCGACACCGTCAAAACCCAGCGCCTTGGCGTCCTGGGCGGCGTCGGCGAAGGCCTTGATCACGTCGTCAATGTCGCCCTTGCTCATGGCCTTGCCATTGGGCTTGTCCGGGGCGAACAACCCGGACGGGCTGTAACCGGGCACTGACGGATCCGGCTCGGTGCCTTCCTTACGCACGGCACCCACGTGCCAGAGCTGGGGGAAAATCGCCCCGCCGGCCTCGTGTACCGCATCCACCACGTCTTTCCAGCCGGCAAGGGCATCGACGCCGTGGAAGAACGGCACGTTGGGGTAACCGTTGGCGCCCGGATGGTTCACCGTGGTGCCTTCGGTGATCAGCAGGCCGACCCCGTTTTCGGCACGGCGACGATAATAGGCAACCACGTCTTCGCTGGGCACGTTGCCCGGGGAGAAGTTGCGGGTCATCGGGGCCATGGCGACGCGATTGCGCAGCTTCAGATTGTGAATTTCAAACGGCTCAAACATCGGACCAAGATTCATGCTCATGGTATTTCGCAACCTCACTAATTTGGTTTCGTTAAGCAACCCTATTAAATCTGGTTTTACAATGCAACCCTTTTGGGTACACTCACGGACATGGCCAGAAAACGTTTTGATGACTCCAACTGCTCCGTCGCCCGCGCCCTGAATGAGGTCGGCGACTGGTGGTCACTGCTGATCGTGCTGCACGCCATGCACGGCACCCGCCGGTTCGTGGACTTCCAGCAGGAGCTCGGCATTGCCCGCAATATCCTCTGTGACCGCCTGGCGCGGCTGGTGGATAACGAAGTGCTGAGGAAAGTCGACGTTGGCGAGCACGGCTCGCGCTTCGAATACCGCCTGACCGAAAAGGGCCGCGACCTGTTCCCCATCGTCATTGCCCTGCGCCAGTGGGGTGACAAATGGAACCCGGCGCCGGACCAGACTCCCCTGGATCTGCGGGACCGGGAGACCGGACGTACCATTCTGCCGGTTGACGTGCGGGACGCGGATGGCAAACCACTGACGGTTCGCGATGTGTTCGTACCAGAGTCGGACGAGCCAGAGGGCAAAAAACGCACCGGCTGACAACCCGAAGATCTACCCACACCTTCGCTTTTCTTGAGTTAAATCAATCCCTCAGCGAACCTTGCACGGCGGGCCGATACGCTCTCCGGTGCGGGGCTTCTTCGGCCCCGCCGTTTTATGGCAGCGAGGCCGGATGCGGGTTACGCGCTCTGGCGAGCCGGTGAACGGCGACCCTGGCCACCGCCGCCGTTCTGGCTGCGACCACCACTACGGCCACCGGGCTTGGGGCCAAAGCTGCGGCCATTGCCGCCGGGCTTGCCGTTTCCACCGTTACCGTTGCGATTGCGGGCACGGCTGGGGTCAGCCTTGGCCTTCGGCTTCAGAGGCAGGTTGTTGGTCGGCTCAAAGCCTTCCACGCTCTTGCGCGGCAACTGCTTCTTGATCAGGCGCTCGATACCCGCCAGCAATTTACCCTCATCGGCGCTGACCAGAGACAACGCGTGGCCACTCTCACCGGCACGACCGGTACGACCGATGCGGTGCACGTAGTCTTCCGCCACGTTCGGCAGTTCAAAGTTCACCACCTGGGGCAGCTGCTTGATGTCCAGGCCACGGGCGGCAATGTCGGTCGCCACCAGCACACGCACTTCGCCGGCCTTGAAATCCGCCAGTGCGCGGGTACGGGCACCCTGGGATTTGTTGCCGTGGATTGCGGCGGCGGTAATACCGTCTTTCTCCAGCTTCTGGGTCAGGCGGTTGGCACCGTGCTTGGTGCGGGTAAACACCAGCACCTGCTCCCAACTGTTGTCACGCACCAGCTTGCTCAGCAGTGCGGTCTTCTGGCTCTGATCCACCGGGTACACCGACTGCTTCACCTTCTCGGCGGTGGTGTTGCGGGTAGCCACTTCCACCTGCACCGGGTTGTCCAGCAGGCCTTCGGCCAGGGTGCGGATCTCGTTAGAGAAGGTGGCAGAGAACAGCAAGTTCTGGCGCTTGGCCGGCAGCAACGCAAGGATCTTGCGGATATCGCGGATAAAGCCCATGTCCAGCATGCGGTCGGCTTCGTCCAGTACCAGGATTTCCACTTCGTTGAAGCGCACAGCGTTCTGCTGATAGAGGTCCATCAGGCGACCCGGTGTTGCCACCAGCACGTCCAGACCCTTGCGCAACTTCATCATCTGCGGATTGATTTTCACGCCACCGAAAACCACGGCGGCCTTGGTGGGAATGTATTTGCTGTACAGGTTCACACTGTCGTGAACCTGTGCGGCCAGCTCCCGGGTCGGCGTCAGAATCAGCGCGCGGGGGCCTTTGCCGGTGCGCGGGTTTTCACCCAGGCGCTGCAACAACGGCAGGGTAAATCCGGCGGTTTTGCCGGTGCCGGTCTGGGCGGCAGCCATCACATCCCGGCCGGACAACACCGCAGGAATGGCCTGGGCCTGAATGGGAGACGGGGTTTCATAACCCTGATCGGAAGTGGCACGGACCAGCTGCTCGGACAAACCGAGTGAAGAAAAACTCATATAAGATCAACTCTTGATTGTTCTGCCTCCACGAACACCGTTCTCGGCGAATGCGGGCAGAAGCCATGAAAATTCATGGAATAAAAGACGACTACGGTCACGCGCCGTTAACGGGGTGACGTCCTCTGACAGGTCGTATCGGATGGGTCGCAAAGCGGCACTTGGCCGGAAACTGCGGAAATCCTTAGAGGCAGGATGCAGGCACGGTAACAGAGGGTCCGGGAAATAGCCATAGGGGCTTTTCAGTAGTCCGCTATTTATTTTTCGACCAAAAGATGGAACTCCCGTCCATCTCTTGGGTCACTAGCCGCCGTGCGGCAATGCAAAATCACCCGATGACCGGAGAAGTCATGATTAGTATAGGCGTTGGCCCCGTCAGCCTTTCCATGGGGCATCTGTTGCTGGTTCTGGCCTTCGTGGTGGCCCTGATCGTGGGCGCGCTGGCCGGCCGTAAGGAAAAGCTCCCCGTATCCGGCGCCCTGGCGGACATATTCCTCGCCGCCATGGTCGGCGCCCGGATCGGCTTCGTCATCCGCTACCATGAACATTATCAGGGCGACTGGCTGGGCATCATCGATATTCGTGATGGCGGTTTCGACCTGGTATCGGGACTCGTGGTGGCGCTGTGTTTCGCGGGTTACCTGCTCTGGCGCCGCGCCAGCATCCGCCGGCCCCTGGGGTCTGCCGTGGCCGCGGGCCTGTTGACCTGGGGCTTCACCACCGGGGTGATCGCCTTGATTGATGACCAGACCAGCGGATTGCCCGAGGTCGCACTCACCAACCTCAATGAGCAACCGGTCAGTCTGGACATCCTGCCCCAGGGGCAGCCCACGGTGATCAACCTCTGGGCGACCTGGTGCCCACCCTGCATCCGTGAGATGCCGGTGCTGGAGGAGGCCCAGAGCCGATATCCGGGCGTTAATTTCGTGTTTGCCAACCAGGGGGAGCACCCCGAGACCATCCGCCGTTTTCTCAGCGAGCAGAACCTGGAGCTGCAGCATGTACTCAGTGACCGCCAGGGCGGTTTCGGCCGTGCCACCGGCTCCCAGGGCCTGCCCACCACCCTGTTCTACAACGCCGAAGGCAAGCTGGTGGACAGCCACATGGGCGAATTATCCAGCGCCAGCCTGGCCCGAGGCCTTGAGCGCTTTGCGCCGCGCCATCTCGAATCTTCACAGGAGGTAACAACCCGATGAAACCGTTCCTACTGCGCCATGCGTTGTTCGCCACTGCGGTCTTCGCCGCGACTGTCCAGGCAGCTGAGTTTCCGCCGGCTGTTCAGACACTGGAACGGCAAGGTGTGAAGGTCATCGACAGTTTTGAGGCACCCGGCGGTATGACCGGTTATGTCGGCGAAATGAGGGGGCGCTCACTGGCCTTCTACCTGACACCCGATGGGGATCACGTACTTGTAGGTACACTGCTGGATCAGCAGGGCAACAATCTGAGCGAAGCCAGCATCCAGGACCTCATCTTAGGTCCGAAATTCGCCAATGCCTGGCCTGATCTTGAAGACAGCCACTGGGTCCGCGATGGTCACGAAGCCGCAGAAACCGTGATCTATACCTTTACCGATCCCAATTGTCCTTACTGCCATAGGTTTCGTGAGCAGGCCGAACCCTGGATCGCGGCGGGCAAAGTCCAGCTGCGTCACATCATGGTGGGCATTCTCGCAGAAGACAGCCTGACCAAAGCAGCCACCATCCTCGGCGCCGACACGCCCGAAGCAGCACTGCAAGAGCATCAGGCGTCCTTCAGCCAAGGCGGCATAGAGATTGACCGAAAACGGGTGAGCGCCGCACACCTGGACGTAAAGGCTAACAACCGGCTGATGCAGGCTCTGGGTTTGCAGGCTACGCCCAGCACGCTTTACCGGGGCAACAACGGCAAAGTCACCATGGTGCAGGGCCTGCCCAATCCGCAGGCTCTGGAACGCATGATGGGCCCCCGCCCCTGACGGCGACCGGCTTCAGCCCAGCAAGAGCGTCAGGGAAGAGGCCATCAGACTCGCCAGGGTCAGCGCTGACAGGGAAAGCGCCAGGCTCCAGCGCAGGGACGCGTCACGGGCAGGATAGCCAGTCAGCCGTTCCATGATCAGCGCGTTGGCGGCAAAGGGCGTCCCGAAGGCGGTTATCCCCCAGCCACTGACCATGGCACACCCCAGCCCCAGCAGGGCATCGGCGGGCCACACTGACCCCAGAATACCGCCAGCAAGTGTGCCGATCACGATCGGGTTCACCCCTGCTAGCCCGGCGAGATAAAAGGTCCAGGGCACCAACGCGGCCAGCAGCGGCCAGGCCCAGCCGGGCAGGCTCACCGAACCACCCATTTGCCCCAGTACCACGGCACTGATGATGGAACCGATAAAGGCTGAACCACCCACAATGGCCAGCTCATTACTGACGTTGGCCATGTTGGGCAGCTTGGGGTTATTTCCATTAAACCAGGACAACAACCAGCCCCCGGCCACCGCCGACAGGCAGCTTAACGTGACCGAACGGGCGTAACTCAAGCCGTAAGTGTGGCTGAACAGGAACACCCCGACACAGATGGCGGCAATAATACCGCCGAACCGCAACCAGCTCGCCCACCCGGCCCGATCCGTCGACGCAACCGGGGCAATCACGGCGGGCTCAGGCTCCCGCCAGAGAAAGCCCGCTAACAGCACCAGCAGCGCAAATGGCAGTGCTACCGAAAACAACTGCGCACTGCCCAGGCCCGGCAACAGCGTCAACGTGAGGGCAACCGAGATCGACAGGGGTGACCAGATCGGCGACACGCCGAAACCGCGGAGTACCGCACGGGTAGCGTTGCGAGTGGCACTGGAGTCCCCTTCGGTACGGATACGCTCCGCGATCAAGCTGCCCACCACAGCCACCGAGCCAAAATTCAACGGCACTGACACCAGGGCGGTACCAAAGGTGACACTGGCATAGCGGGCACGGGGATTGCCCGAGAACAGACTGGCGGAGATTTTTTGCAGATCCCGGGATCTGGCCAGCACCGACGATAGCAGCAGCACCGCCAGAATCAGTCCGGCAAGGCTGGTCATATTGGTGGCGGCGCCGGCAATAAGCGCCGGATCACGGCCCAGCGCAAACACCAGTGCCAGCCCCGCCACCACGAAGACACCACGGGGAACAACCCGCATACTGCGCCAGCCCAGCACCACCGCCAGGCTGACTGCCAGCGCCCCCAGTATTCCGGCACCGGGCAGGAACGCCAGCACACCAGCCAGCAACGCGCTGTAGGCCAGAAGGGAGCTGAAAAAAGCGTACATAGGATAAGGGCCCGTGGAGGGAGAAGCCCCTATTGTAAGGAAGCTATATAAAACTGGCCATCATCCATTCATCCGGTTGGGGGAAGATCACTCAATTACTCAGTGGCGGCCTTGGCGAGCCCTTCCAGTGCGACACTGATCTTCGACAATGCATCGTCACATCCCTCAATATCGTGGCGGGATTTCAAGTAATCCGGATCGTTGTAACCCAGCCAGGTGTCACCGTTTTCATCTTCCCAGATCAGGGCTTTCTGGGGCAGATCGATGGCCACGCTCTGCGCACACTGCATCAGCGGGGTGCCTGCTTTCGGATTACCAAATATCAGCACTTCCGTCGGGCGCAGTTCCATCCCGGCTTTCTCGGCCCCTTGCTGATGGTTTACACGGGCCATAACCGTCATGCCCTTTTCTTCCAGCACGGCTTCGAGCTTGTCGGCCGTGGCCTGCACATCATGACTGCTTTTGACAGAGACCAGCCCGTCGGCGCCTTGGCTGAGAGCGGCATACAACAAACAGGCTACCACCAGAAAGGATCGCAGAACGCAGCGCATAGACACCCCCATGGCTTTCATTGGCAAGTGGATTGAGCATAGAACATCCGCCAGCGATACGCCGGGAACACCCTTAATAGATTTTTTCAGCCCCCTCGGGCCGGCTCTTGAACCGCTTGTGCAACCACAGGTACTGATCCGGGAACTCGCGAATGGTGGATTCGATAAAGCCATTCCAGGTGGCGGCGTCGAGGTCTTTGTCTTCGCCGAAATCCTCCTGAATAGGTGAGAACTCCACACGATAGCGGCCGTCGGGCAGGCGCAGGTGGCTGACGCACAGGACCGCCGCGCCGGATTCCCGGGCGATGTAACTGGGGGACGTAATACAGCCGGCCTCCACGCCGAAAAACGGCACAAAAAGCTCGGTTTTGCGACCGAAGTCCTGATCACAGGCGAACCACACCTGGCCGCCTTCCTTGAGGAATTTCATCATCCGCGGCAGGTTGCGCTTGGAAAACGGGCGGATATTGAAATGACGGCGCCGCCCCTTTTCGATCATACGATCGATCACCGGGTTGTCATTGGGGCGGTACATGTAGCCGGGCTTGTCCAGCTTGCAGGCAATCAGCGGCAGGGCAAAGTCGAAGATGCTGTAGTGGGCGCCGATCAGGAGCACACCCTGATTGCGGGCCTTGGCCTCTTCGAGATGTTCCAGGCCATGAATTTCCGTGCTCTCGCAGTACCCCGACATGTCCCGCCACCAGGCGTGGGTGCTTTCCAGAAAGCCACGGGTGCAGGCCACGAAGTTGTCCTGCACCAGTTGCGCACGGGCGTCGTCACTCAGCTCTGGCAGACAGGCACTGAGGTTGGTGTGGGCAACCCGGGAGCGGGACTTCAACTTGCGCTCCAGGAAACGCCCGAGGCGATGGCCAAACCGTTGTTTGACCGACATCGGCAGCAGCGACAACAGGTACAGGGTGAAGACGATCAGCCACGAAGGCCAGTGGGTCGGGTACCATAACGGACTGCTTTGTTTTTTGGGGGTGCGCGACATAACAACTTGCCTGTGCAGGGAATTCGAGGCCAGAGCCTGACACACTCCTGCACAGACTAACAGTTGCGAAAGGTAACCAGCCGCCGTCGGCGTGCGGTCGATCAGGAGCCGAACAGCGCCGAACGCAGGGGTTTCAGGAAGCCATCGTTACCGCCCTGCAGCTGCTCGCGGGGGCGCACGCCGTCGAATTCCAGGTATCCGTCTTCAATCGGGTCGAAACGCAGGACCTTCACATCTTCCAGGTAATTCTGGGAGGCTTTCCAGGGCCCGTGGGTGCCCTGCTTTGGCAACCGGTCTTCGGCCCGTTTGATGTAGCCGGAATTGAGTGCACCCAAAATGGTGTCCTCACCGCGGCTGTCAGCCGTATCGCGGGGCACCACCACACGGCTGCCCTTACGATCCATGTGGTTAATCAGCCGGCACAGGTACTCGCTGGCAATATCCGCCTTCAGGGTCCAGGAAATGTTGGTGTAGCCGAAGATCATCCCGGCGTTGGGCACGCCCTCCACCAGCACGTTCTTGTAGATAATCTTGTCTTTCATCACCACCGGCGCGCCATCCACCGACGGTTCGATGCCGCCGAGCATCTGGATCTCCAGGCCGGTGGCCGGAATGATGATGTCCGCCGCCAGTTCTTCGCCGGATTTGAGACGAATGCCGGTTTCGGTAAAACGCTCGATGTGATCGGTGGCGATGGAGGCCTTGCCCGCCTTCAGTACCTTGAACAGATCGCCGTCCTTCACCACGCACAGGCGCTGATCCCAGGGATTGTAGTCCGGCGTGAAGTGACGCATATCCGCCGTGCCGTTAACCTGCCGCCGGATCACACTCAGGAACAGCCGGCGCATGGCCTTCGGGCTCTTGCGCGAGCGCTCATACAGCAGGCGGGCAATGGAAATATTGCGGGCACGGGTCAGTTTGTACGCCACCTTGGCCGGCAGTACCTTCTGCAGCGCCAGGGTCACCTTGTCGGTGGACGGCAGAGGCATCAGATACGTGGGCGAGCGCTGCAGCATGGTGACGTGGGCCGCCTTCTCCGCCATGGTCGGCACCAGGGTGATGGCGGTGGCGCCACTGCCGATCACCACCACTTTCTTTCCGGTGTAGTCCAGGTTCTCCGGCCAGTGCTGGGGATGAACCACCTGGCCCGTGAAGTTTTCCTCGCCGGGGAAATCAGGCTTGTAGCCCTTGTCGTAGTTATAGTAACCGGTGCAGCCCACCATGAACCCGGCGGTGAAGGTTTCGGTGTCGCCGGTATCCGCGCGCTCCGCGGTCACCGTCCAGCACTTGTCGGCACTCGACCAGTCTGCGGTTTTTACCGCCAGGCCATAGTGAATATGCCTGTCGACACCGTTTTCCTCGGCGGTCTCTTTCACGTAATTCTTGATCGAGGCACCATCCGCCAGCACCTTGCCACCGGTCCAGGGGCGGAAATTGTAGCCAAAGGTGAACATGTCGGAATCGGAACGGATGCCCGGGTAGCGGAACAGATCCCAGGTGCCGCCGAGTGACTGACGGCGCTCCAGAATGGCGAACGACTTGCCCGGGCATTCACGCTTGAGGTGACACGCCATGCCAATGCCGGACACCCCGGCGCCGATGATCAGTACGTCAAAATGGTGTTGGCTCATGGTAGCGGCCTCGCTCCGTGTAGATTCTTATTTTGGCCCTTACACAGATTAGACAACATTGGGCCATGCATGGGTCAACGTTAGCGAGTTACAGCAACCGGGGAATTGGCCAGACTCCCGCCGCCCCACCGTTCGGCCGGCCAGTTGCGGGGTCATCGATCCGCTAAATTCTCCAGCACCTCGGGGTATTTGCGCTTCAGCCGGTAGAGCCGCACGATGGTAATGATATTAGTCACCAGCACCATACCCTCGGCCAGCGTGCCGCCGACCGAGCCGATCACGATGTTGTTCAGCATCCACGCCAGGGCGGCAAGGCCGAGCACAATCCTCAGGGGTATGCCCCGCAGCATGAACATGCCCACGGTCCCCAATACCGCTGCCGTCAGCGGGAAGATATCCGTCGGCACCCGCCAGGTCGCCGCGGCCACCAGAAGGTTGATTGCCAGGATCACCGCCATGATGCGCCAGCTACCCTGAAACTTGCGCGCCAGGGCAATGCGCAGGATCACCAGTACCGTCAGTGCCGCCGCGGTCCAGCTTGCGAAGAACGCAAACATCAGCGCGAACGCCACATTGGCGGAAATCAGCAGCACCATCAGCCGGTCGTCGTTCTTGTTGGCGAAGCCGGCGATGCAGAAACCCAGGGCCACCAGGCCGCAGATCTGCCCCAGCAGCGCAGACAGCGACAGGTCGGCTACAAACCCGCTCATTTCGGTAATCCCTCTCGCGGAAACAACCTCCACACTGCCACAATGACCGGCATTGAGCTACGGCACGGCCTGTGCCAGAGTGAATCGCGTCCACCAATCACCAATCACCATCCATCAGCCGGCGAAGTCCCTGTTATGAAAACCGTATTCTCCCCGCTCCACGCCCGCCGCACCGTGAAAACCGAACTCGACGGCGGCCTGCTGATCGAACCCCACGAGAAGCCTTCGCGGGCAGAAACCATTCTGGCGCGGGTGAAACATCAGGGTCTGGGGGAGATTCTGGAACCGGAGGATTTCGGCCTGGCGCCGATCAAACGCATTCACCCGGCCGACTACATCGCCTTCCTCGAAACTTGCTGGCAGGACTGGGTCGCTGCCGGCAAACCCGGCGAGGCGATTCCCGCGGTCTGGGCCGGTCGCGGCATGCGCCACCGCATCCCCAAAGACATTGACGGCCGGCTGGGGTACTACAGCTTCGCCGCCGAGACCTCGATCACCGAAGGCACCTGGGACGCCGCCTGCGCCTCGGCCAATGTCGCCCTCACTGCACAGAAGCTGGTGGCCGGAGGGGAGCGCGCCGCCTTTGCGCTGTGCCGGCCGCCGGGGCATCACGCCCACGCCGATCTGTTTGGCGGTTACTGTTTTTTCAACAATGCGGCCATCGCCGCCCAGGCGTTCCGCGACCAGGGTTACCGGCGGATTGCCATTCTCGATGTGGATTTCCACCACGGCAACGGCACCCAGGCCATTTTCTACCAACGCAGCGACGTGCTCACCATCAGCCTGCACGGCGATCCGGACCTGGTGTTTCCGCACTTCCTGGGCTTTGAGGACGAAACCGGCGAGGGCGAGGGTGAAGGCTACAACCTCAACCTGATCTACCCGCCCAACACGCCCTACAGCGTCTGGAGCCAGGGCCTGGAAACCGCCTGCCAGCGCATTGAGGCGTTCCGGCCGGACGCGCTGATCGTCGCGCTGGGGGTCGACACCTTCGAGGAAGACCCCATTTCCTTCTTCAAGCTCACCAGTGGGGATTACCTCTCCCTCGGCCAGCGCCTGCAGCAACTGGGATTGCCCACGGTGTTCACCATGGAGGGCGGGTACGACGTGGAGGCCATCGGCGTCAACGCCGTCAACGTGATGGAAGGCTTTGAAGGCAGGGGGTGATCAAACGGGGCAGTCGCCTTGGCGGAAATGGCCATTGCCTGTAGCTTGCTAATTGGTCACGATGGACCCTCAATGCCCCGAAACCGGATCAGCCCTATGGAACGCTACCTTCAGCCCACCGAGTTTTTTGATTACGATAAACCAGAAGTTCAGGCCTGGATTGCCGATCAACTGGCGGACGTGCCGAACGATCCGGTGGCGCAGGTCAGGGCGCTCTACCTGTCGGTGCGGGACAGCATCCACTACAACCCCTACGTGTTCAGCACCGAGGCGGCCACTTTCAGCGCCAGCTATGCCCTGTCCAGCGGAGAGACCTACTGCATTCCGAAAGCAGTGTTGCTGGGCGCGGCGGCGCGTTCCATCGGCATTCCCAGCCGCCTGGGTCTGGCGGACGTGCGCAACCATCTCTCCAGCCCGAAACTGATCGAGTGGTTGCAGTCGGACATCTTCCGCATGCACGGCTTTATAGAGCTGTACCTCAACGGGCGCTGGGTGAAGGCCACGCCGGCGTTCAACCGCCAGCTGTGTGAACTGATGAAGGTAGAGCCGCTGGAGTTTGACGGCGTCAACGACTCCATATTCCAGGAATACACCGAGTCCGGGCAGGCGCATATGGAGTACGTGCAGGATCACGGCGTGTTCGATGACGTTCCCCACGAGTTTATCGTGGCCGGCGTACGCGAGGCATACGGCCACCTGTTTGCCGAAGACACGCCGCAACCGGCAATCTCCGGCAGCCTTGAGGAAGAGGTCGGCGGCCGGCGGTAAGCCGTCAGCGTGCGGCGGCCCTGGTCTCGGCCAGCGCAGACACCAGGGCGTCCATCTGCTGATCAGCACTGGGCGCCTGATCGGCGAGGTCCTGGTTCAACGCCCGGCTGAACTGGCGGAAGTCCACACGCTGCCAGCTCTCGGGATCCATCACCCGCTCAATACGGTCGACATTGCTCTGGGTGGCGGCCTCGAAGCGGTATTTCAGTGCGGCGGTTGACGGGCCCTGAGCGAAATCCACACCAGCGTGGTAGTCGTGCAGCTGGATCAGAGCCAGCGCCCCACCCAGGAAATGCCGCCCCAGGCTGACGGTCAGCTCGCCACGGCGAATGGCGTCCAGAGCTTCCGGCTCCCAGTCAAATCCACCGATCACCACGTCCTTACCGGGCTGGCGCTCCACGTCCCTGGCCGCAGCGATCGCACCAACCGCCATGCCATCACTGGCACTCCACACCAAGGTCACTTCCGGGTACCGTTGCAGCAGCACCCGGGTTTTATCCCCGGCCACCTCCCGGCTCCAGTCGGCGAAGCTCAGTTGCCGCAGCGCGATGCGGTGATCCTGGGCCGCCTGCATTAAACCGAGGTTGCGGTCTTTGGCGGCGGAAGAATCCCGGGTACCGCTCAGCGCGATGGTGTCCGGCGCGGTGTCCTGCTGAGTCAGCCCGAGCTTTGCGGCCTGCTCAGCCAGTGCCACGGCCAGCTGGCGCCCGGCGGCGACGTTATCCGGCACCAGATGCCCGATCCAGTTTGGCAGCGACTCCCGCGGCATGCCTAGTAACTCCCGGGCCTGCGCCGGGATATCCGTATTGAAGGTGAACACCTTGACGCCCTCATCGCTGGCCAGCGTCAACATCTCTGCGGTGACGTTTTCCTTGGCCATGAACATCAGGTAGTCCGGCCGAACCTCCCGCTCGAGCACCTGTTCGGCCAGTTGCTGGTAGGTAAAGCGGTCACGGCCGCGGTCAAACAGAACCTCCAGATCCATCTCAAGGTCGGCGGCGGCTTCGGTCATCACCTCTGCCACCATCGTCCAGAAGACCGAATCGTCCGGTGACAGGAACACCACCGACGGGCGGGCCGCGGCGCCTGCCGCAGGAACCAGCAACAGCCAGCATAAGGTGACTGCCATCCACCGTGATCGAATCCCCATACCGCTCTTTGCTCCCAATAAGCCGTGCCTGCCGGAAATTGTACGCCGTTACCGTCAGCATGGCATATCAGCGCACAACACGTGGGTAGGGAACCACAAAAAAGGCACCGGTGCTCACCGGTGCCTCTTGTTGCGCGCGAAGCGGGTTCAGTCCGCGGAGTTGCGGATCAGGAAGTCAAAGGCGCTCAGCGCTGCCTTGGAGCCTTCTCCCATGGAGATCACAATCTGCTTGTAGGGCACGGTGGTGGCGTCCCCCGCCGCGAACACACCCGGCAGGGAGGTTTCGCCGCGCTCGTTGACGATGATCTCGCCGTGCTGGCTGAGTTCAATGTCGCCTTTCAGCCACTCGGTGTTGGGCACCAGACCAATCTGCACGAACACCCCTTCAAGCGCCACATGGTGGCTTTCACCGGTATTGCGGTCGGTGTACTGCAGGCCATTTACCTTGCCGTTCTCACCGGTGATCTCGGTGGTCTGGCCGGAGGTGATGATTTCCACGTTCTTCAGGCTGCGCAGCTTCTTCTGCAGCACCTCGTCAGCGCGCATCTCGGCGCCAAACTCGATCAGCGTGACGTGGCCGACAATGCCGGCCAGATCGATGGCCGCTTCCACCCCGGAGTTGCCGCCGCCGATCACCGCCACGCGCTTGCCCTTGAACAGCGGGCCGTCGCAGTGCGGGCAGTAGGCCACGCCCTTGTTGCGGTATTCTTCCTCGCCGGGCACGCCCATCTGGCGCCAGCGGGCACCGGTGGACAGCACCACCGTGCGGGATTTCAGGGACGCGCCGTTGGCCAGGCGAACCTCATGCAGGCCGCCCTTGCTGGCCGCCGGAATCAGCTTCTCGGCGCGCTGCATGTTCATAATGTCCACGTCGTATTCCTTGACGTGCTGCTCCATCGCCGCCACCAGCTTGGGGCCTTCGGTGTAGGGCACGGAAATCAGGTTCTCGATGCCCATGGTGTCCGCCACCTGGCCGCCAAAGCGCTCGGCGGCAATACCGGTGGCAATGCCCTTGCGAGCGGCGTAGATCGCGGCGGACGAGCCGGCTGGGCCGCCGCCGATGACCAGCACTTCGAAGGCGTCTTTAGCGTTCAGCTTCTCCGCGTCGCGGGCGTCGGAGTTGGTGTCTAGTTTGGCCACGATTTCTTCCAGCGTCATCCGGCCCTGGCCGAAGGTTTCGCCGTTCAGGTACACGCTGGGCACCGCCATCACTTCGCGCTGCTCCACTTCGTCCTGGAACAGGGCGCCGTCGATGGACGTGTGGCGGATCTTCGGGTTCAGCACGCTCATCAGATTGAGCGCCTGCACCACGTCCGGGCAGTTCTGGCACGACAGGGAGAAATAAGTCTCGAACTCGAAGTCGCCATCCAGCGACTGCACCTGCTCGATCACTTCCTGACTGGCCTTGGACGGATGGCCGCCCACCTGCAGCAGCGCCAGCACCAGCGAGGTGAATTCGTGGCCCATGGGAATGCCGGCGAAACGCACACCAATATCGGTGCCTACACGGTTGATGGCAAAAGACGGGCGCCGCACGTCCGGATCGTCCTCGGTGCGCAGGCTGATCTTCGCGGACATCGGCTCCAGCTCTTCCAGCAGCTCACGCAGCTCCTGGGACTTTGCGCTGTCGTCGTACGCGGCCACCAGCTCGATCGGCTGCTGCAGCTTGTCCATGTAGGCGTTGAGTTGTTCCTTGATATTGGCATCCAACATGTAGTCAATCCTCGTAAAACGTCAGGTAATGTAAATGTTTCGATTCAACAGATGGTCGCTAAGATACGGACAGCCATACCAATGCTCAAATTAATTGACCTTAAATGTTTAATAGCCCAGACCTATTTTAATTCCTGGCTGTCATAAAAAAGGCCCGCGATGCGGGCCTTTCTCATAAGCAAGCCTCGGAGGCTGCTTAGATCTTGCCAACCAGGTCCAGAGACGGTGCCAGAGTGGCTTCGCCTTCTTTCCACTTGGCCGGGCACACTTCGCCCGGGTTGTTGCGAACGTACTGGGCCGCTTTCACCTTGCGCAGCAGGTCGTCGGCGTCACGGCCGATACCTTCGGCAGTGATTTCCATCGCCTGGATCACGCCATCCGGGTCGATCAGGAAGGTGGCGCGGTCTGCCAGGCCCTGGCCTTCACGCATCACACCGAAGTTGTTGGTGATGGTGCCGGTCTGGTCGCCAACCATGTAGTAGTTGATCTTGCCGATGGTCTCGGAGCTGTCGTGCCATGCTTTGTGGGTGAAGTGGGTGTCGGTAGACACGGAGAACACTTCAACGCCCAGCTTCTGCAGCTCTTCGTACTTGTCCGCCACGTCGCCCAGCTCGGTCGGGCATACGAACGTGAAGTCGGCCGGATAGAAGAAAAAGACAGCCCACTTACCTTTTACGTCTGCATCGCTGATTTCAACAAACTCGCCCTGCTTGAAGGCGGTGGCGTTGAACGGTTTGATCTCGCTGTTAACAATACCCATTTAAGATATCTCCTGTTTCATGGATTCAAGGGTTAGTGATCAAGTCGGGGGCAAAGATACGGCCTTTCCATGCTTCGTTTAAATTGATTATTTCCAAACTCAACATAGGCATTCCCTATCTTCAAAAAATCGGCACAGCGGCCGTCCCTATGGCCGCTGACTTCCCTATATCGGGCCGTACCCCAGGATTTCAACCGCCGCTTCCGGCTACATCACCAGGTGCCATTGCGCGCTTTCACAATGCTCAGGATCGACTATTCTTAAAACTCTGACCGGAGGACAGGGCTCATGGAACGATGTCTTCTGCTACTCATCTGCCTGATGCTTACCGCCTGCGGCGGTGGTTCAGGAAGCGGCTCCGGCGGCGCGACCCTCGGCCTGTCCGAGCGCCCCGGTAACACCGAATGCCTGGCCTTTGAGGGCTCCGGGGAAGTGCAGCTTACCCCGGTTGCCCCTGACCTGAGTTTCAACCGCCCCTTACTGATGCTTCCCCACCCCAGCCAGAGCGGCATTGTCTACGTCGTGGAACAGGGCGGCGTCATTTATCGCCTTGACCTGACGACTGCCAGCCGCACCCAGCTGGCAGACCTGTCCCAGGCTTACCCACTGAGCACCTGCGAAGAATGCGGGCTGCTGGGCATGGCGTTTGATCCGGACTTCGCCAGCAACGGGTTCATCTACCTGTCGTTCACCGAGGACACCGGCGGCGGCAGGACCTCATTCGTCGCCCGCTTCGAATCCGCCGATAACGGCCAGAGTCTGCGGGTCGATGGCGGTGGTGCGTTGCTGCGCACCAACCTGCTGCAACAGTCCCAGCCTTTCGCCAACCACAACGGCGGTCACATTGTGTTCGGTCCCGACAACCTGCTGTACGTGGGGCTCGGCGACGGCGGCAGTGCCAACGACCCCGGCAACCGCGCCCAGGATCTGTCGACCCGACTGGGCAAGCTGCTGCGCTTCAACCCGGATGGCAGCCCCAACGGCAGCGGCGTCTCGGGCTCGGTGCCGGAAATCTACGCCTACGGCCTGCGCAACCCCTGGCGTTTCAGCTTCGATCGCCAGAACGGCGACCTCTGGGCCGGCGACGTGGGCCAGAATGCGTTTGAGGAAATCAACCGCATCACCGCTGGCGGCAACTACGGCTGGCGCTGTTACGAGGGTTTTGAGCGCACCAATAACAGCTGTGGCGCCTCCCCGGACGGCCCGTTTATCGATCCGGTGGCCACCTATGGTCGCTCCGAGGGCATTTCCGTCACCGGTGGCTACGTTTACCGCGGCAACAACATCCCCGCCCTGCAGGGCCACTACCTGTTTGCCGATTTCGGTTCCGGCACCCTGTGGGCCCTGGCGCCCCACGGCGACGGCAGTTTCCAGCGCCGCACCCTGCTAGAAACCGGCCGCAATGTGGCCTCCTTCGCCCAGGACAACGCCGGCGAACTCTACCTGGTGACCTTCTCCGGCCTGTTCCGCATTGATCCGGTGGCGGAGGAGATCGAACTGCCACAGCAGTTGTCGGAGACCGGCTGCGTGCAGGCCAGCGCGCCCTGGGAGCCGGCGGACGGGCTGATTCCCTACACCGTCATCGAACCCTTCTGGTCCGACGGCGCCGACAAGACCCGTTATCTGGCGCTGCCGGACAACACCCGCATCACCCTGGACGACAGCGGCGATTTCGCCCTGCCGCGGGGTTCCGTGCTGGTGAAAAACTTCCTGCTGGGCCAGAGCCTGATCGAGACCCGGCTGTTCCTGCACAACGCCGACGGCAGCTGGTCCGGGTACAGTTATCAGTGGGACGAGGCCGGTACCGACGCCACCCTGGTGGACGGCAGCCGAGACGTGCCTGTGGCAGGCCAGACCTGGCACTACCCCTCTGCCGGGGAATGCAGCCTGTGCCACACCGCTGCCGCCGGCTTCAGCCTGGGGCTGGAAACCCTGCAGCTGGACACCGACTTCACCTACCCGGGCAGCGGCGTCACCGCCAATCAACTGTCCACCCTGGCCGGAATCGGGGTGTTGAGTGAACCGCCAACCGCCGCCCAGCGCAGTGCCCGCCTGACCCGCAGCACCGATGCCGAGGCGTCAGTCACCGACCGGGCCCGCAGTTACCTGCACAGCAATTGCAGCCACTGTCACCGACCGGGCGGCACCACCCAGAGTGGCATGGATCTGCGCTTCAGCACCCCGTTGGCAAACACCGGCGCCTGCGGGGCGGCCCCAGACAACACCGATCTGGGCCGGCCCGGCGCCCAGTTGCTGACACCGGGCGACGCCGAGAATTCCCTGCTGTACCTGAGAATGCTCGCCGAAGCGCAGTTCCGCATGCCCCCGATCAGTGTGCTGGAACCGGACACCGAAGGCGCCCGGCTGGTGGCGGACTGGATCAATCAGCTGGCCGGCTGCAACTGAGCCGGGCCGGCTCAGCTGGCCAGTTCGATCTTGCGGAAATCGAGAGTGTTTTCCTTCGGCGACGCCTTGATGGCGGCCACTTGCGCCCGCTTGTTCGCCAGAATGTAGGCGAAACAGGCGAAGTACAGGCCGATCACCAGCGCGCCCACCCACTGGATGCGCAGGAAATCCAGCTGGAACAGCATGGTCAGCCCCACCATCGCCAGGAAGTTGAACACCACGTAGTTGGCGCGCCCGAGCCGTTGTGCGGTCAGGTTCAGGTTGTCGGTGTACAGGCGGATCAGCGAATCCAGCGAGTTCACCACCATCAACACGCCCACGCTGATCATCGCCAGATTGGTGAACGCGGCGATGTTCAGGCCCTGCTCGTGGTAGTGGTAGAGCACGGTAAACCACACCCCGATGGCGATGGAAGGCACCACCAGCATGGCGATCAGCAACTGCCAGGTGCGCAGGCCGCTGACAAAGCGCGCGGTGAACTGGCCGATCATGATGCTCCAGGAGAACCACCAGAACAGGTAGAACTCGTGGTAGTCGTTGATGGGCAGTACAAAGTGGTGAAGGTTGCTGAAGTACTCCCCGATCAGGCCCACGGTGCCGAAGAAGTCCCCGGGGGAGCCCTTGCCGAGGGCGAATGCCCGCAGCCACATGCCGGCTATCAGGGTGAGGAACAGCACGCTGGAGCCGATGCTGAGAATCCGCACGTACTTGATCTTGGAGCTGGAGTACACCGCCAGCCCGATTGCGGCAAACACGATGACATAGAACGCCGGCACCACCGATTCGCCATCCCCGAGCTGGGGCAGGTACCAGGGCAGGTTGGCCAGCAGCAGGTACGCGGTAAAGGCGCAGGTGCCAATGATCACCACGTTGTTGATCACTTTCACCAGCGGGATCTCGAAGAACTTCACCCGCGGTTCGATGATCGCGAAATAGAAGCAGGTCAGGAAATAGAAGCCCCAGATCAGAAACGCCCAGAACCCGAACTCAATGGCCAGCGGGTTGGCGAAGCCGTACTCGGGGCTGGCCGAGAGATCACCATAGCCGCCGAACTCGGTGAGCGGGAACATGATCAGCCCCACATCCAGCCCGGAGGTGAACAGAATGGCGATGAAGGTGAAGGTGCGTACCGGCGTCACGCCGATGCACCGGACGTCCCACCACTTGTACAGAATCAGGGCGATGGCGGCGAAGGTAAAGATCAGGCCTGTGGATAACCAGAGTGTCATGACGTCCTCCGGTTATTGGGTCTCTTTGCAATGAACAGCATGGGTGTTCCTCCTCTACTTTGTAAGCGCTGCTTCTTTCGAATCGGATACAGAAAAGGTGAGTCAGGTAAGCGCGCGCTTTGCCTGTCCCGGTCGTTGACGGGCCTGCCACTGGTCGTCCATCACCACGGGCGCGTCAGAAGGTTGCAGGGGCTCCCTGCCCCGGATCAGGTCGGCGGCCCGCTCGGCCACCATGATGGTGGGCGCGTTCAGGTTGCCGTTGGGAATGGTCGGGAAGATGGACGAATCCACCACCCGCAGATGTCGGATGCCGTGAACCCGGGTGTCGGGGTCCACCACCGCCAGCGCGTCGGTGCCCATCTTGCAGGAGCAGGAGGGGTGGTAAGCGCTCTCCACCGCCTGGCGGACGAAGGCATCGATATCCTCGTCGCTCTGCACGTCGGCGCCGGGCTGGATTTCCGCTCCGCGGTACTCATCCATGGCGGGCTGGCTGATGATTTCCCGGGTCAGGCGCACGCAATCGCGGAAACCTTCCCGGTCCGCCTCGTGCTGCAGGTAATTGAAACGAATGCTCGGCGCCTGCCTGGGGTCGGCGGACTGTACGTGCACATAGCCCCGGCTTTTCGGCTTGTTGTGGCCGATGTGCAGCTGGAAGCCGTCGCCGTCAAAGGCTTCTTTGCCGTCGTAGCGCATGGCCGCAGGCAGAAAATGGTATTGCAGGTCCGGCCACTCGACGCCAGCCTTGGAGCGGATAAAGCCGCAGGACTCAAAGTGGTTGGTGGCACCCAGACCGTCCTTGCGCAGAATCCAGCGCACGCCGATCTTCAGTTTGTTCCACCAGTCGAGCTTGCCGTTGAGCGAGACCGGCTGCTTGCAGCGGTACTGAAAGTAGAACTCCAGATGATCCTGCAGGTTCTCGCCAACGCCGGGCAACTCGTGCTGCACGGCAATGCCAGCCTGCTCCAGTACCTCCCGCTTGCCGATGCCGGAGAGTTGCAGCAGATGGGGCGAACCGATAGAGCCCGCTGACAGAATGACTTCCTCGGCGGCTTTCGCCTCGTGGACCTTGCCGCCCTGCTCGTAGCGGACACCGGTGGCGGTTTTGCCATCGAGCAACACCTTGTGGACCAGCGCGTGGGTGACCACGGTCAGGTTCGGCCGCGCCATGGCCGGGCGCAGGTAGGCATTGGCGGTGGACCAGCGGCGACCGTTTTTGACGGTCATGTGCATGGCGCCGAAGCCTTCCTGCCGCGCGCCGTTGTAGTCGTCGGTCTCGAAGTAACCGGCATCGGCACCGGCCCGGACAAAGGCGGTGTAGAGCGGGTTGCGCATGTTGTTGCCGTTATTCACACCCAACGGGCCTTTGTCTCCACGGTAGTCATCACCGCCAAACGCCCAGGTCTCGGCCTTCCTGAAATACGGCAGAACGTTGCGGTAATGCCAGCCGGTGGCGCCCTCGGAATCCCATTCGTCAAAATCCCGGGCGTGGCCGCGCACATAGACCATACCGTTGATGGACGATGAGCCACCCAGGACCTTGCCCCGGGGGCAGTGCATGCGGCGGTTGTCCAGATAGGGCTCGGGCTCAGTCTCGAACTGCCAGGCGTATTTCCTGGTGTTCATGGGAATGGACAGGGCGGTGGGCATCTGGATGAAGATGCTCTTGTCGCTACCGCCGGTTTCCAGCAGCAGCACCCGATGGCGGGCGTCTTCGGTCAGGCGGTTGGCCAGCACGCAGCCGGCCGAACCCGCGCCCACAATGATGTAGTCGTATCGGTTTTCTGTCATACGCGTTCTCCTCTGCAGCCCGCGGGATTAAAACGGGGCGTCGAGATCTTCCATCCCTACATACACCGATTTGAGCTGGGTGTAGTGGGCAATGGTCTCGCGCCCGTTTTCGCGGCCAACGCCGGAGAGTTTGTAGCCACCCACCGGCATTTCCGCCGGCGACGCACCGTAGCTGTTGATCCAGCAGATACCGGCCTGAATGCGATGAATCACCCGATGGGCACGGCGGATGTCGTTGGTGAACACACCGGCGGCCAGGCCGGTGTCGATGTTGTTGGCGCGGGTGATGACTTCCTCCTCATCGGAGAACGTGAGTACCGACATCACCGGCCCGAAGATCTCCTCCTTCACGATGGTCATGTCATCGGTGCAGTCGGTGAAGATGGTGGGCTCCACGAAATACCCCCCTTTGGAGTCCTCCGGCTCGAACGCCCGCCCACCGTGGCTGAGGGTCGCGCCCTCGGAGAGCCCTTTGGCGATGTAATCCAGCACCAGGTCCTGGTGTTTTTTGGAGATCAGCGCACCGTAGTTGGTGTCCGGGTTCATCGGGTCACCGGGCTTGATGTTCTTGCGGGTGCGCTCCAACAGGCGCTCCATGAAGCGCGGGTAGAGGTTTTCATGGACGAACACCCGGGTGCCGTTGGTGCAGATCTCGCCCTGGGTGTAGAAGTTCCCCACCATGGCGGCGGAGATGGCGTTTTCCAGATCGGCGTCGTCGAAGATGATCAGCGGGGACTTGCCCCCCAGCTCCATGGTCACGTCCTTGATGGTCGACGCTGCCGCTTCCATGACCTTGCGGCCGGTGCCCACCTCTCCGGTGAACGACACCTTGGCAATGTCCGGGTGATGGGTCAGCCACTGGCCAACCTCGCCGGCGCCCTGCACCACGTTGAACACGCCCGCCGGCACGCCAGCCTCAATGAAAATCTCCGCCAGCTTGATCGCCCCCATGGGGGTCTCTTCGGACGGCTTGAAAATCATCGCGTTCCCGCAGGCCAGCGCCGGCGCCGACTTCCAGCAGGCAATCTGGATGGGATAGTTCCAGGCGCCGATCCCGGCGCAGATGCCCAGCGGCTCGCGGCGGGTGTAGTAGAAGTCGCCGCCCAGGTCCTGCTGGTTGCCCTCGATGGACGGCGCCAGCCCGGCGAAGAATTCGATGGCGTCGGCCCCGGTAACCACATCCACCGCTTCGGCCTCCTGCAATGGCTTGCCGGTATCCCGCACTTCCACCGCGGCCAGCTCGTCGTTGCGCTCATGCAGCAGCGCCACCGCCCGCAGCAGAATCCGGCTGCGCTCAATGGCCGTCATCGCCGACCACTGGGCGAACCCGGCACGGGCACTCTCGATGGCGGCCTGCTGGATGGACTCGTCGGCCACTTCCACCCGGTAGATCTCCTGGCCGGTGGCGGGGTTCACCACCGGGAAGCTGTCGCCGGAGCTGTTGGCCAGAAAGCGGCCATGAATGAAGTTCTGAACAACGGTATCGGCAGTGGACTGTGACATGGTAGCGGTACCTTTCATCGAGCGATCGGTGGACGTCGAGGTCTTGTGAACCCCGGGTTCAGGCGCGGGTCGGCGCCAGTGTCTCGTGGACGAATTTCTTGCAGAGCCGTTCGCCGGCCTCGAAGCTCTCGGCCGGGTCAAGGCTCAGGGCACTGCGCAGCCAGAAGCCGTCGATCAGCGCTGCCGTCTGGCGGGCGGCCTCGGTTGCCTCCTGCGCTGGCAACACACGGGCGAAGGAGTAACGCAGATTGCTGTACAGCCGGGCGTTGTTGATCTGCTGCAGGCGCTTGAGCCCGGGCTCGTGCATGGAGCGCGCCCAGAAACTGAGCCAGGTCTTGGCCGCCAGCGCCGAGCGCTGGAACTCGGAAAAGTTGGACTCAATAATGCAGTTTAGCCGCTGTTCCGGGGAGCCGTCGGTCTTTGCCATACGCTCCCGCAGCTCTTTTCCCAGCTGATCCAGCATGTACCTCAGCGCCGCTTCGATCAGGCCCTGTTTGCCGCCGAAATAGTGGCTGATGATGCCGGAGGACATCCCCGCCCGCTTGCTGATGCTCACGATGGTGGTGTTTTGCATACCCAGCTCGGCAATGGACGCCATGGTGGCATCAATCAGCTGCTGTTTTCGGGTGTCTTTGACTCCAACAATCGGCATGGCGGCTTCTCTGCTTGCGGCTCCGAATTTTGTTAATTGAACGTTCAATTAAAATAAAGGCTACAGAAATGCCCGGAGCGTTTCAACTGCGGGCAGAAGCCGACAGACTTCTAGGAGCTCTACTTTTTCAGCCGGTAATTGGGATCGGTCCAGCATTTCGGCAGGGCTTCGCCGGAGGGAAACCCCAGCACGGCCTTGTCGTAGAATTCCGGGTCCTGGGCTTCCTCACCGTAATGCATGCTGCCCTTGATGCGGCTTTTGTGAGGATCGAACAGCGCCGGGGTATCCAGCACCTCGATCAGATGCCCGGTGGATTTCTCTGCCACAAACATAACCGTCTCCTTTGTTCGCGTTTCGGGCTCAGCCCGGTACCTTTGCCAGTTCCCGTAAATGAGCGAGCTCGTCGGCCCCGATTACCACGCCGTTAGCCATGGCCTCGGCCCGTTGCTGGTAGCGTTTGTCGCCCGGCTGCCGGGTCTGGCCTGCCCATTCCATTTCCTGCACCAGGGTTTCCACCCGTTTGGCAAAATCACTGCCCGCGCCCCGGGACGGGTCGATCACGATCACCAGCTCGCCGGTCCAGGGGGTTTTGGCCCCCGGGTAGGGGGACCAGTCGAATTCGAACGAAAAGTTGCCACCGGTGAGCGCGGCCGCCAGCAACTCCACCATCATCGACAACGCCGAGCCCTTGTGGCCGCCGAAGGGCAGCAGGGCCCCACCATTCAGGATCGCAGCGGGATCGGTGGTGGGTTTGCCATCGGCGTCGACACCACAGCCTCTGGGCAGTGTTCTCTCTTCCCGCGCAGCAATCTGCACGTCGCCGTGGGCCATGGCACTGGTGGCCAGATCAAACACCAGCGGATCGGAATGGGCGCGGGGCGCGGCGAAACTGATGGGGTTGGTGCCGAACAGCGGCTTTTTGCCCCCGAAGGGCACCACACAGGCCATGCTGTTGACGAAGGCCAGCGCCACCAATCCCTCACGGGCGTAGGGCTCCACATCCGGCCACAGCGCCGCAAAATGATGGGAGTTGCGGACCGCCAGCATGGCAATGCCATTAGCCCGGGCCTTCTTCAGCATCAGGTTGTGGGCGGCCGCGAGCGCCGGTTGGGCGAAGCCGTTGCCGGCATCGACCGTGACAAAGCCGGGGGCCACGTCTTCCACGCTCGGCACTGCCTGGCCGTTCACCCAGCCGCTTTTGAGAGTCGACAGGTAGCCGGGTATGCGGAATACCCCGTGGCTGAGGGCGCCGTCCCGCTGGGCACTGGCGCAGTTATTCGCCAGCGTGCGCGCAACCTCCGGAGAGGTGCCGTGACGTTCAAATATCGTCGCCAGCAGGGCTTCCAGTTCAGAAAAATCGATGCGCGTTGATTGCGCAGACGCCGTCATGGCGGGCCTCCTTCAGCAGACAGATCATTCAGTGTCACCCACGAAGGCACCCCGGTGAAACTCGATGGCCTGCTCCACCTCTTCCATACCACACACCCGCGGCTCCGGAACCGGTCCGCCCGCCAGCACACTGAGCACGGAATGCACGCCACGAGCCAGGGATTCGGTGTTGTACCCCCCTTCCAGCACAAACGCCAGACGGCCGTCACAGTGTTTGCGGGAGATCGCCTGCAGCGCGGCGGTCATCGCGGCGAACCCCTCGTAGGTGACGTTCATGGCCAGGTCATACCAGTGGGCGTCAAAGCCTGCCGAGACCAGAATCACATCGGGTTTGAAGTAATCCGCCGCCGGCACCACGATCTCGTTCATGGCACGCAGGTAGGCCATGTCACCGGCACCCCCGGGCAACGGAATGTTCACTGTCGCCCCTTCACCGAGGCCCGCGCCCACGTCCTGCAGCCCGCCGCTGCCCGGGTAAAATGGCGAGGCGCGATGCAGGTCAATAAACATCACATTCGAATCGGCCCAGAAGATGTCCTGAGTGCCATTGCCATGGTGGGCATCCCAGTCGACGATCAGTACGCGCTCGCAACCCAGTTCCGCCTGGGCATGGGCGGCGGCCACCGCGACGTTGTTAAACAGGCAGAACCCCCGCGCCCGCACCGGTTCGGCGTGATGGCCCGGGGGGCGGACAATGGCAAACGCGCTTTCGGTCGTCCCCCTGACCACTGCCTCAACCGCCGCAATGGCCGTACCGGCGGCGACTTCGGCGGCCTCGATACTGCCCGGCGACACCGCGGTGGTGTCCACATCCAGCCAGGCGCTCTGATCACGCAGGGAGAAAATGTCGTCAAGGAAGGACATGGTATGGACCCGCGACAGCTGCTCCCGGGTGGCCACAGCCCCGCTGGCAAGGGCTACCCCGGGTATGGGCTCGCGCTGCAGCAGATCCATGATGGCGGTGATGCGCCCCGGATGTTCCGGATACTTCCACTGCACGTTCAGGCCGGAGAGGATGTGACGAATCCGTTTGTCCAGGCGCCCCGGCAGAAAGGCCACGTTGACATCCGGGGCGTGACGCAGAACCCGCTCATCGTAGAATACAGTGACTTGGGTACGCTCTGACACAGGGCCCTCCGCAGTTGCAGTTCATGGAATGGTCATGCCCGGTCACCCGGGCCGGAGCCTATGTCCAAGCATAGTTGCAAATGCCGGCTAGCGCTCGATCCCGGCCGCCCGGCGCACCGCCGCGAGGTCTTCGGCCATCACCAACGCCTTTTCGGCCCGCGCCAGCGCCATGCGGGCGTGGTCATCGGCGGCCTCCGCCATGGCGCGGTTATCCAGCCCCGCCAGGCTGGCCAGCGCCCGCTGCAAGGTGACCGCCACCTCCACCATACCGGCACCGTCGCGGCCAATGGCGGTGAAGGCATCATTGAACACACCACGCATCGACAGCTCAGGCACTTCGATGCGGTCGCAGGCCGACTCGGCGGTGTGTTCAACGGGTTGGCGGTACCAGAAATGCAGCAGGCGAATCATCGTCTGGATGACCTTGTTCGCGGTACCGGGATCGTTGATCCCCGGCGACAGCGCACGCACGGCGATTTCTGACAACACGACGAAGCCGAAACGGGGGTCCTGGTCGAACACCCGGTCCGGCCCCAGGGTAAAACAGCCCGACACCGCCTCGGGCCAGTCCTCCGAGTCCGGAGGGCTGTCGAACGCGACCCAGGCCAGCGGGTCACCGGGCATCAGGAAGTCCCCCGGCAACGCCGCCAACCGCAGGCGGGCATTGGCCTCCTCGGCCCAGCTTTGCAGTTTGCGGACGTGGATTTCCTGCAGGTGGCCCGGGGACGGCACCGGCACGGCCTGCCCCTTGAAAGGCTCTGCTCCGGCGGGTTTACCGCCCAGCAGCGGCGCACGAAGCCTGTCCTGCAGCATCAGCATGGTGGCCCTTTCGGTCTTGTCGATGATCGGTCCCAGCAGCCCCAGGCGGGCAATCCGGTCGACCCAGCGCACGAACACCAGGATCACGATGGCGAACACACACATGGCGACCGCAAAGATGGTGAAGTAACCGGTGGGCTCGAAATACCCCTCTTCCACCGCCACCCGCGCCACCACACTGAAGATAAAGGAACCGACAAACGCGGAGTGGGCGATCTGGGAAACGTCATCCCGCAGCACCAGGCCAAACGCGCGCGGGGTGCCGTTGCTGCTGGCGGAGGTATAGGCGGCGACCATGGAACCCACGGCAAAGGTGGCGATCACCAGCATGCTGGCGGCCAGAATGGACAGCAGGGTTTCCACGGTGGCACGGGAGATGGATGGCAGCAGCGCCGACAGCTCACTGCCATCGATGATCCGCGCCGCGAACACGGAGATCACCGACAGCACACTGAACAGCAGCGGCCGGAACCACAGCCGCTCGCGCAACCGGTTAAGCCGGAAAATCAGTCGTTTACCACTGTCCATGGGGTCATTTCCTTCTGATTTTCCCGGCCATGCGGACCGCCGCTATTCGCCCTGTTGCGGCTCAAGCTTGTCCTGGGTGCGCAGCTCGAAATCGCTGGCATCGTGGCGCTCGTGCAGCTGGCTTGAAGGTTCGCCCCAGGCACGGTTGACCATGCGACCGCGCTGCACAGCCGGGCGCCGGGCCAGTTCGTCTGCCCAGCGAATCACGTTGGTGTAGGTGTGGGCCTCCAGGAACTCCGCGGCCTCGTACACCTTGTTCTTCACCAGCGCGCCGTACCAGGGCCAGATCGCCATGTCGGCGATGGTGTATTCGTCGCCGGCCACGTACCGGTGATCCGCCAGCTGACGGTCCAGCACATCCAGCTGGCGTTTGATTTCCATAGTGTAGCGGTTGATCGGGTACTCGTACTTCTCCGGCGCGTACGCGTAGAAATGTCCGAAGCCGCCGCCCAGCAGCGGCGCGCTGCCCATCTGCCAGAACAGCCAGTTCATGCACTCGGCGCGGCCGGCCACGTCTTCGGGCACAAAGGCGCCAAACTTCTCGGCGAGATACAGCAGAATCGAGCCGGATTCGAACAGCCGCACCGGCGGGTTGGTGCTGTAGTCCACCATTGCCGGAATCTTGGAATTCGGGTTCACACTCACGAACCCGCTGCTGAACTGTTCGCCTTCGGTGATGCGGATCAGGTACGCATCGTATTCCGCACCGTCAAAGCCACGCTCCAGCAACTCTTCCAGCATCACCGTTACCTTCACCCCGTTGGGTGTGGCGAGGGAATACAGTTGCAGCGGGTGCTTGCCCACCGGCAGTTCCTTGTCATGGGTCGGGCCGGCGATGGGGCGGTTGATATTGGCAAAAGCACCGCCGCTGGCGGACTCCCATTTCCAGACTTTCGGCGGGGTATAACTACTGTCAGTCATCAGTCGACCCTTTTATGGCTGGTGAGAAGTAACTCTGTACGGACGCAATCCGCAGGCAGACCGCAGCGACGTCCGCGCTCAGGAATTCTAGAATAGACAAAGGAGGCCAGCCACACGCATTATCAATCAGTGGCAGTGACATTCACGGAACAGGATGCGTGAGGGGATGCCCGGATGCAAAGCACGGAGGAATCAGACGCCAAAAGCGCGGTCACGATTTTCGCGCGCTGGGGCTACGCCGCACGGGGGATGGTCTACGTGCTGGTGGGCGGTCTGGCGGCGCTGGCAGTTATTGGCCAGGGCGGCGAAACCACCGACAGCCGCGGCGCCCTGCAAAGCCTGCTGACCGCCCCGCTGGGCCGGGCGCTGCTGGCGGTGATTGCCGTCGGCCTGGTGGGCTACGCACTCTGGCGCGGCATCCAGGCCATCAAAGACACCGACGACCACGGCATAAGCGCGAAAGGGCTCGCGATCCGCGGTGGTCTGCTGGTGAGCGCGGCCACCCACCTGCTGCTCGCCGGTTTCGCCGGCAGCCTGGCCACCTCCCTGGGGCGCTCGTCTTCCGGCTCCGGCAGCGGCTCGGAAGGCCTCGCCACCTGGCTGCTGAACCAGCCGGCGGGGCGCTGGCTGGTTGCCGCCGTCGGCGTTGCGATCATCGGTGCCGGCATCGCCCACTTGATCAAAGGGTGGAAAACCAAGTTCCACGCCCATTTCGACATGCCGGCCATCATCCAGCCCTGGGCCTATCCCGTGTGCCAGTTCGGCCTGGCGGTGCGGGGCGTGGTGTTTCTGATGATCGGCACCTTTTTCCTCACCGCGGCCTACCAGGTCAACCCGGACGAGGCCGGCGGCCTGGCCGAAGTGTTCCGCACCCTGCAGGATCAGTCGTTCGGGCCCTGGCTGATTGGCTTCGCGGCCCTCGGGCTGTTCTCGTTCGGGCTTTACAGCTTGCTGGAAGCCATCTTTCGGCGGGTAAACGTCTAGCGGGCGGATTCCATCCAGGCTGACCGTGTTGCGGGCCATCCATAAATCGTACGTGTCTTGCATCGCCGACCCGTCCGCGACGCGCCACAACCGCCCTCGAACTACCATGTACCGTCCATCGGGAGTCACTGGGTACTTCATAGGAGCCTAGCGCCAGATTTCGCGGCCGTTTGGGTGAGCGAAGCGATCAAAAAGCTTCGCCTGTTTAAGTTGTTACGTGAGTTATGCGCAGACCCGTTACCCTTAAAGGATCGCCAGTTCTTATTGTTCCAGCTAGGAACTGCTTCGGTGCCTGCCTGCAACGCCCTGGGTAAGCTGCCGATACGGAGCGCAGTGAAGTAGCGGTCAGCTTCACCCGCTGGTTACACGGACCTCACCACCGGGCTCGCCAGCATTCCTTTTCCGATAAAGCCTCTTCTAATGACGGTTCATTTCCAGATCCATCATTGAGACTAATGGTAGTAGCAATTGTCATGGTGGTAACCGACTGTGATTCGTCCTGCTTACGGCTGTTTTTGAGATGGTTAAGCACGGTTCGCTGGACCCCAATTGGGAGAGCCGTCTTCGTACGCTGCATTATTGGCCTAATGGTTTCTAATACAGCTTGGCCGTAGTCGATTGCCTCACTTCTAGATGGAATTTTTCCCTTGTGAATCACTTCATTTCGAAACTTTATCTGCTTTGGTCGAAGCAGCGCGGGTCTTTCCGAAAAACATTTCAGATAGAGGAAAATGAAAGCTCCAAGCTGACGCTCCGACTGCGATGAAACTTCTTTCCAAGTTTCAGCAAAAGCGCTTTCTTCTACCCCATCCTCCAAAAGTGATGCTTGTATAAAAAATTCGTAAAAACGTTCGAGGCTCGATGTGAAAGAGGCAACGGCCTCTCGGTAGTAACCATCAAGGATTGCGTAAGTTCCGAGATCAAACAGCACCTCAAACTTCTGTTCTTGTAATACCGTTACCGTCGTGTGGCCTTTTTCACAGGTGAATTCATAGCGGCCATCATCTCTGAGCTCGACATATTTCGGGTACGGAGGGTGGCTACTGGCATTCGCTCCGACAGCGCACTTCATACAAGTTAGCGGCAATCTCAAATCACATTCCCCAGAATTTCGGTAACCTCATTTCGTGTAACGCGATGCGCAGCGGCCGGTTTGTCGCGCGCAGCGCGACAAACCGGTCCGACTGGCACTACTGGTTAGGGAACATTACCTCGACGGCACAACATAAATTGGGTCATTCGAGTAAGGATTCCCGGCCCCATAGGGGTTATTGATGCTGTCCGGGGAATAGGGGCTTCCATACCTTCCATAAGGATTAGATGTTGAATCCGGATCGTATGGGTTATTGCTAAGCCGCCCGCGGTAGTCACCTTGACTATCGTAAAGCTTAGGAGCATCTGTTGCGTAGGGGTTGGTATGAGATTTGTTGCTGTACGGGCTGCCATATTGACTATAGGGGTTGTTTAGTCCGTCGGACTTATATGGACTTCCAGCGCCGTAAGGATTATTCAAGCAGTTTGGATCATAAGGACATGCGCCTGAAGCCGCTGCCGAAATGCCAAAAAAGAAAAATGCGATTAAAAGCAGATTTTTTTTAATCTTCATGATCTTCTCCTACCTTGCCCAACCGCTAACTAGAACGACTATAGCTACGAGAGGTCATCCAAGGAAATATTGGGGTATTTTCCGTCAACTACTTGCTTTCCAAACTCCATTGAAAGTTTCTCTGCTTCTTCGAGGCTTTTCACTTTTTTGCTGGCGCTGACAGTCTTTTCGAGTGACTGTGCCCTTGCGCCATGATGACGAATAATAGACACGCGAACCACCCACTCATTAGTGTCTGCCAACTGATAAGGGATTGGAATGCTTTATAGGTCGTGCGATTCATATTCCCTCCCTGGTCCTAACGAATGATATGGACTCCCCCAGCTCCCACGGCATCCATGTGCCACATTGAAGGTGTCGACATCTTCAATCAAAAGCAGGAGGAGTCATCATGAATGTTACAACCATTGGCATCGGTCTGGCGAAAACTGTGTTCAGTATTCATGGTACCGACCAACACGGCAAGGTCGTGGTTCGCAAACGACTGAATCGACCCGAGCTGTTGCCGTTCTTCGCACAATTACCTCCTTGCCTGATCGGCATGGAAGCCTGCTCGGACGCTCACTACTGGGCGCGTGAACTGACCAAGCTCGGCCATGATGTTCGGATCATTGCACCCCGGTTTGTGGCTCCGTATCGCAAGAGCAGCAAGAATGACGACAACGATGCCGAGGCCATCTGCGAAGCGGTCGGTCGGCCCAATCTGCGCTTCGTTCCCATCAAGACCGAAGACCAGCAAGCGACGCTGTGCCTGCACCGTATTCGCCGTGGGCTCACTATGGAACGCACTGCGCAGATCAATCAGATTCGGGGCCTGTTAGCCGAGTTCGGCCTGATCATTCCCCAGGGGCGTTACTCTGCGCGGCGCCGGGTTCCAGAGATCCTGGAGGACGCGGAGAATGGTTTACCGATGCTGGCCCGTCGGTTACTGAATAATATCAATCAGCGCATTCTCCAGCTTGATGAGGAAATACTGTCGTACGACCGGGAGATCGAAGCGATGGCCCGGCACGATGAGCGGGCCGAGCGCCTGATGGCCATACCCGGCATTGGGCCTCAAACCGCGACAGCCATACTCGCCAGCGCACCCGACCCCAAACAGTTTAAAAGCGGGCGACACTTCGCCGAGTGGCTGGGGCTGGTGCCTCGACAATACTCGACCGGGGGCAAAGTTCGACTGGGAAGAATCACCAAGCGTGGGGACAAATACCTGCGAACATTGTTGATCCATGGCACCCGAGCGGTGATTGCAAAATTACCGGATAAACACGATCGTCTCAGTCGCTGGGCGCGGGAACTGGTAGAGCGGCGAGGGTACAAACGAGCGGCAGTCGCGTTGGCGGCCAAGAACGCGCGGATCATATGGGCGCTAATGATGAACCAGACAGAGTTTAAGTCACAGCCTGTGGAGGGCTAATAACCGAGTACCAACGACAGGCAGAACACGCCTGCCAGCCGAGTCTTGCAACGGCAAGCGATGACGGAACGGTCAGACCGAGAGTGATAGAACCTGTTGCGCTCCGCGGCTTTAGAAAGCCGACTAACGAATGAGGTCATCACTCACACGCATCATCATCCTGGCCCGGGCAACAGTGCCCACAGAGAGGCCGAATGGAGAACCGCAGTCTCAAACCGCTCTGGAATCAAATGGCGTTGCTTGACCGCAGGGGGAGTCCATGTAGCCGTGCGCAGCGGCCATTTTGTGGAGTGCAGCGGAAAAAATGGTCCGACTGACGCTACTTGTTAAATCCTACCAATCCCGATATGGAGTTTCGCTTGCTGCAATACCGTTCCTGAAGCGAACTTTATTGAACATCACGGTTATGGCGTTCATCGCTAAATCTTTATGTGGAGTGGGCCCTACCCTTAGGTTCCATAAAGGCGTTTGATCTGATGAAAGGCCAAGCTTTACCTTCACATAGGGCACAAGAGTTGATTTTCCGGGCCTAAGTTCAGTTCGGCTATCATCAGTAGGAATTACTGATACAAGCCGCCATTCGCGTTCATCTTGGAAGGAACTGTGTTTTAGAAAAGGAGCGAACTGGATAAAGGTTTCCAAAATATGGCCGCTTTGCTTGCGACAATATTCTGTGAAGTCCTCGGAATCACGGTATCGAGCGATCAAATACTCAACTGCTTTTTCCACCCACCGTTTCACTATATTGCCTTGCTCGACCGACTCGTATATGCATGGCTTTAAGATAAAGCCTTGGTTTTTAACCAAAGCCTCTAGCTTGTCTCCATCGAAGCCCAGGCTGTAACCGAAACTTGGTGGACAGTAACCTCGCCACTGACTCAGTGAGTCATCAATTTCAGAAAAACAAGCTACATATATGGTTAATTTATCGGCACGATTTAAATTATCTGACACCGCCTCGCAAAACTTTTTCCTAAGGTCATCATCGCTTTCATGACCTATTTTTTTTAGGTGTTGTTCCGCAATCTCTATAGCGTGAAGAAATTCCTTCGCGTCATTCATATATTGTATGCGCGTTGCCCATATAGAGTCTGATTCGATGATCCCAAGAACTCCAGCTCCGCTCGTGTAATGGTGCAAAATGGGCTTTGACATCTAAGAAATAGTCCTAAAACAGTTTTAGATTTAACGCCGCTCAGCACGCGCGGCTACGGAATGGAGGCAAAGCCGCAATGTAGTAAACGTCGCCGTGACTGGCATTGTTAGGTTTTTGAAATTTTCCCAAATTCTTCAATGTCCTCAAGCGCCTTTTCTTCTTTCTTCCGAACATCGCCATCATCTAAGCCAAAGCTGAATGCATCTGGCAAGAGGCAACCTTCTGAGTTCTTCTGCCACCTATGAAGTGCCCGATTGTACAAAGCTTGCTTGATACAGTATTCGAGCGCTTTTTCATGACGATCATCATTAAAATTATTTGCCACCATGTCTTGGCGCCGCCACGATGCGGCAATTAGCCAGTGATGAAACGCATACTCATACTGCGCAGTAGCCTGATATTGGATGGCATGTTTTTCCAGGCCATGATATTCGGTGTTATTTTTCGCAGGCACACGAGAGTCTAAAACATCAGGCCGGTGGGCACCCCACGGGTAATCACCTCTCATGCAAGGAAAGCAATTTGTTAGACCTTGTGCCCCTCCAAAGTGCTGTTTCAGGAACTCTGAGGCCAGGTTCTCGTACTCTGGCTTCCAGCTAAAGTCCACCAGTCTCTCCTATACCTAACGCCGCTAAGCACGCGCGGTTGCGGAATGGAGGCGAAGCCGCAATGCAGTAACCGTCGCCGTGACTTGCCTGGTTATGTGTAGGCCTGCTTAACAGCGAAGGCATAGTCCAAACTGCTTAGAACTGCAGGCTTCAGCTTGCAAAGGAACCACCCCAACCTAGTACAGACAATTTCAAAATTCTTCACGTAGGGCTCATTTGCCCATATGTAGATGTTCTTCTGCACCTCTCGGTCAGTGTCGGAACCAAAAGAGTCCATTAGCAAAGTGCAGTAACTTTCCCGGTCTGAGGCAGCGACAAGCATAAAAGTCGCTCCACATTCGAAACTAGCCGAGTGCTTATCGTATGTGGCCCTGACCTGCTCATCACTGGGAAACCCATTCAGAGCATAGATATAAAGTCCGCTCTTCGTAAGTCGAATTTGCTCGCAATGCAGCCACACGATTCGCTGAGAAAAGCCGTGTTTCTCAAGCTCCACTCGGAATTCTTGTAAGAGACTGTCACCATTCATAAAGACACATAACGCTGAGGTAACCGGCGCCGGAGCGCCAGCGGAGGGAACCAAAAGCGCCAAGCTTTTGGCGTGATATTCCCCCAAATAATTGGACACGCCCCCATCAGTTAGCGCTCTCGAACTCCAGCGGACTCCGGTAACCGAGGCTGCTGTGCAGCCGTTCGGTATTATAAAAGCGCTCAATATAGTGTTTTATATGGTGTCTTAATTGGCGAAGCGTGACAAAGCTGGTTGCGTGCAGCAGTTCTCCTTTCAGGCTTTTGAAGAAGGACTCCACCTCGGCATTGTCCGTGCAGTATCCCGGCCGGCTCATGCTGTGAACGATCTGGTGACGGGCAAGCATGTCACGCATTTTAAGAGCCCTGAACTCGGTCCCCCGGTCGGTATGTAGTAACAGACCGGGCGGCGGTGAGCGGTCCGCCAGGGCTTGCTTAAGAGCGCCGCTGGATAGCTCGCCGTTCAGACTGGCCTCCAGCTTCCAGCCCACGATGCGACGCGAGAACAGGTCGAGTACCACGGCCAGAAACACGTTCTTCCGCCCCATTTTGATGTAGGTAACGTCGCTGCTCCATTGCTGGTTCAGGGTAACTGGCTTCTCCGTGGCCAGACGGTAGTTTGGCCATGCCCGCAGGAGGGCCCGCCGGGTGAGCAAACGCCGATAAATTCGGTAGGTCCTAGCCTTCATGCCCCATTCCCGCATCAAGCGGGCCACACGGTTTTCTCCCACTCGCACACCTTGGTTTTTCAGGGCTTGGTAAACCTTTGGGCTGCCGTAGCGGCCTTCACTATCGTTAAAAATCCTGCGTATCTTGAGCAACAGATCCGCATTCTCCATCGATCGTTTACCAGGCTTTCGATTGGCCCAGGCGTAGTACCCAGAGCGTGAAATGTTCAAGTGGCGGCACAGCGCTTTTACGCCGTGTTCTCGCCGGTGCTGCCAGACGAATCGGAACGCTTCCGTCGTTCCTCGGCCTGAAAACGTTGAAACTTTTTTAGGATGTCGTTTTCCTCCTGAAGCTCCGCTATACGGCGTTTCAGGCGAGCAATCTCATCCTGCTCCTGGATCTTCTTCTTGGCGTCAGCTGGCGCTTTCTTGACCCGTTTCATGGCGAACTTTCCTTCACGGTATTCCTTTCGCCAGCGTGACAGCATGAAGGGGTGAATATCCAGCGCCTCGGCAACGCTTTTGACACTGCGGTGCGCTTGGTGACTCCATTCCACCGCTTTGACTTTGAACTCAGTGGTGTACTGCTGAGTTTTCTTCCCAGTGAGCATCTTCGGCATCGTAGTTCTCCTGTTTCGGAGTTATCGATGCGTGTCTATTGAAGTGGGGGAAGTGCAGCGTCCGGTTGACCGCCTTGTTAAATGCACATTCTTAGTACTTGAAGTCTTTGATATCTTCTTGAAGATCTTTTACCTGCTTACCAATACGCTTATGGAAGTCAAAAGAAATCTCTTCATCAGTTTTCTTTCTAATGTTCATATTAAAATAATATGTCAGCACGTTCTTTTGTTGTTCTAGCGTATAATCATCAAAATTCGGAATATAATTTGTCACGTACTTTCTATGGCTTAGTTCTTTGAATGCTCGTGAGAATTTTTTTGGTTTTATCCTCAGGCCAAATCGTTTTACTAGCTTATTCACGTAATGATCTAAGGTATGGAGCAGATTTTCATCATTGATTTCTGAAAAGAAAAAAAGCCAGCCTTTGCTTTTATTTTCAAAAATACAGCCAGTTATTCTAAGATTTAACCGCCATTCTAAAAAATTCTCATTCCTTTTTTCTGAATATTTGAAGCTAGTAAATATTGCTGCTAGCGAGGCCCTCAGCTTCTCAACTGTAGCTTGCCTTGCAGTAACTAAGCTATTATCGAACTGGTAACCCAAATAGTCGAAGCGGTTGCTTATTCGGCCTATGCTAGATTTGTCTGGAACCTCAACAGGGTCGTGAATTTTTAATCCAATTTTACGAAACTTAGATATTACATCTCTAGAAATTTCTTCAGCATCTTTATGCTTACAGAATATAAGCACATCATCGACATAGCGATAGTAAGAGATATTTTGGTAGGCATTCATATATCTATCAATATTTATTAAATATATGGCAGCCAAAACATTTGATATCGCCAGGCCTTGTGGCACTCCACGCTCAACCCTCTCGTCACTGGGCTTCGATACTGAAACTGTTGGTGACGATATTGCTGACTCTATTACTTCCAGAATTCCTTCTTCTTTGATTCTCCTTCTTAATCTTGATCTAAGTTCTGAGTGTATTATAGAAGGATAAAAATTAGAGACATCAAGCTTTATGTAACCAGTATATTTTTTGGAGCAAACGTCTTTCTTTACATCTGAAATAACACTCTGAGGAAGCTCTAGATTCAAGCTGGACTCAAAGCGCTCACCTAAGAAATCGCACATTGCACGCATCGCAATGCGGTCCCGTATGGTTGGAATTGCTATTTCTCTAGGAACCTTACCCCTTCCTTTACTTACTAGCTTTAGCCGATATTTGCTGAACTTATAGGTTCCAGCCAGCATCTTTCGTGAAAGTATTTCTATTTGTTCATCCAACTGCTTCCTAAAAGAGTATTGATTTAGGTTGTCTATACCGGTCGCACCGGAATAGATCACATGCTCTGTGAAAATTCGCTTAAGATTCGCCTCTGAAAAGTGTTTTTCAAAATGCTTACGAACATTCACAGAAATGCCTCTAAACCAAAAAACAAAGCAATAGGAAGAGCATAGAGTGAACCAAGCATTAAATATCTCTTAAAGGTCCACCATGACAAACTTAGCCAATGATACCAAGTTGGGCCGCGGTCAAGGTCTGGTTTTAGTCCTGTTTCCTTATTGACAGGCTTTCTGTTCGTAACATACTCAAGGCAAAGAGCTAAAAAATAGTCGTGATCGTTATGATTCTCACATAAGCTTAGGACTTTTTCATAATCTTTAGCTATTACATCAATTTCGCAATTATCTGATCTTGACCTTTGATATATCAATTGTAGAGCTTCATAACTTTCTTTGATTAGCCCAGCTCTTTCTTTAAAAGATAAGCCAGAAATAAAACCCGACATACAGAGCACAAGAACAGAATAAACAACCCAGCTTATACCTGAAAGGTTATTCAGAGCGCCTTGGTCATCGACTTTCAAATAGTAAATCGAAGCAGCAACACCAAAAAATGAATACCAAAGCAGGAGCAGTTGAGATTGAAACGAATTTGCTAAGAGCCTCTTTTCCGCTTGAATTCTTGCCTTTCTTGTCCACCAGACGTTGTCTGAAAATGCCATCAGTCTTCCTTAAAAAATGGTCTTTGGGTGTCTAAAAGTTACAAGGTTAACACCCCTAGCGGGGCAAGGCGCGCAAGCACCTAAGAGACAAGCTCTTCAGTATTAGTTGCACTCACAAGTGAGTGGCCAGTAGAACTGACACACCCAAAGACGCATACAGTCTAACTGTTTGAAGATTTCACGTCACGGAACGGCACGATGAACATTTAACAATTGTATATGAGTCCCAACGATCACTTTGCCCCTGACTCATATCTCAATTCAATAACCTTCCCAAACTAGGTAGAAAACTCAACCACGTCAATCAGTTCCGCCTGATTTTCATCACAAGAGTCAATGCAAAAACGATCGCCGCGACTCATATCACGTTCCAGGGCGTCCTCGCTAACCAAATGAAATAATTATTAATTTCACAGATTAACGCGAACAGCCCCAGTTCATGGTCGCAATGATCGTTTTTCCAGTCTTTTGCCGGCTGGCTTGGCGGGATTGGCCAACTTTGTGTGAATTTCGACCGTCTGATTTGGCACCCGGTTGTGCCACACTTCCCGTACCAACAACGACAATACGCAGACCGAGCCTTTCGATATGAGCGAGACACAGACCCACTACCGTACCTGCAACATCTGTGAAGCCATGTGCGGCCTCGAGATACAGCATCGGGGCAGCGAGATCCTGTCCATCAAGGGTGACCACAACGACCCCTTCAGCCGCGGCCACATCTGCCCCAAAGCGGTCGCGCTGCAGGATTTCTACAGCGATGGCGACCGGCTGAAAACGCCACTCAGGCGCACCGCCGACGGCTGGCAGGAAATCAGCTGGGACGAAGCGTTCACGGAGATCGCCACCCGTTTTCGTGGCATCCAGCAGTCGCATGGCCAGGACGCGGTGGGCGTTTATCTGGGCAACCCCAACGCCCACAACTTCGGCAACGCCATCATGCTGCCGCGGTTTTTCAAGGCGCTGGGCACCAACAACCGATACAGCTCTGCCTCCGCCGATCAGTTGCCCCATCATGTGGCGTCCAATTACATGCTCGGTGCCGGCATGCTGATCCCGGTGCCGGACATCGACCACACCGATTTCATGCTGATCATCGGGGCCAACCCGATTGTCTCCAACGGCAGCCTGATGACTGCGCCGGGCGTCGGCAAGCGCCTGAAAGCCATCCAGCAACGGGGCGGCAAGGTGGTGGTCATTGACCCGCGCCGCACCGAAACCGCCAAAAAAGCCGACCAGCATCTGTTTATCCGGCCGGAAACCGACGCCCTGTTCATGCTGGCCATGGTGCACACGCTGTTCGAGGAACAGCTGGTTACCCTTGGCCACCTGGAAGGCCGGATCGACGGGCTGGAGCAACTCTCCGAGGCAGTGAAACCCTATGCGCCCGAAACCGTCGCCGATGCCTGTGGCATGACCGCTGACGCCATTCGCGAGCTGGCGCGGAACATGGCGGCAGCCGACAGCGCCGTCTGCTACAGCCGCATGGGCGCCTCTACCCAGTCGTTCGGGGGCCTCTGCCAGTGGCTGAACAACGTGCTGAACATCCTGACCGGCAACTTCGATCGCCGCGGCGGTGCCATGTTCCCGCAACCGGCCTTTGACCTGGTGCGGGACAAGAAGGGCAAGCCCAGCTCCTACGGCCGCTATGAATCGCGGGTGCGCAAGCTGCCCTACTTCAACAACGAATTCCCCGTGGCCACCCTGGCGGATGAAATTCTCACTCCGGGCGACGGCCAGATCCGCGCGATGATCACCATCGCCGGCAACCCGGTGTTATCGGCTCCCGGTGGCGCGCGGCTGGAAGATGCCTTTGCGTCCCTCGATTTCATGGTGTCGGTGGATATCTACCTGAACGAGACCACCCGCCACGCGGACATCATCCTGCCGGCCACCACGGGTCTGGAAGTGCCGCATTTCGATGTGTTTTTCAACTCGTTCGCGGTGCGCAATACCGCCAAATTCTCCGAACCGATGTTTGAGAAAGGCCCCGATCAAAAGCACGACTGGGAAATTCTGCGGGATCTGACGTTGCACCTGACCGGGCAGGAAGACGACGGGGTAACGCCGGAGGCGATGCTGGACCTTGGCCTGAAACACGGCGCCTATGGCAACCAGGGCATGAGCCTGGAGACGCTCAAAGCCAACCCCCACGGTGTGGATCTGGGGCCACTGCAGCCTTGCCTGGAACAACGCATGCAGACCGAAGATGGCCGCATTCGCATCGCCCCGACGCTGTATCTCGACGACCTGAAGCGCCTCGATGCCTCGGGCCTGCTGCAGTCAGCGCAGAACAGCGACTACCCTTTCACCCTGATCAGCCGTCGGCTGCCCCGCAGCCACAACACCTGGACCCAGAACTCCCACCGTCTGGTAAAAGGCAAGAACCCCTGCACATTGCAGATGAACGCCGCCGATGCCCGCAAGATCGGGCTCGAAGACGGCCAGATGGCGACGGTTTCCTCAGTTTCCGGCGCCATCCGGCTGCCCGTGGAAATCGACGACGACATGTTTGAAGGGGTGATCAGCATACCCCAGGGCTGGGGCCACAACCGGCCCGACACCGCCCTGTCAGTGGCACAGGGGCAACCGGGGGTCAGCATGAACGACGTCACCGATTCCCAACGGATTGATGCCCTGACCGGCAATGCAGCGTTTAACGGAACACGGGTGGCCGTACACGCCCGGAGTGACGATCCCAGTTCCGCTCAAGCGCTTCGAACAGACTGTCAGCGGTGAGCGCAAGCAGTCCGATCAGGATGGCGCCCTGCAGCACGTAGGCGGTGTTGCCGTTGACGAGCCCGGCGATCACCGGATCGCCGAGGGTGCGCGCACCGATGGTGGAACCGATCGCCGCGGTGGCGATGTTGATGGTGACCGAGGTGCGGATGCCGGCGAGAATGACCTTACCGGCCAGCGGCAGCTCCACCCGCAGCAACACCTGCAACGGCGACATGCCCATGCCGAGGGCCGCTTCCCGAACGGCCGGGTCGATGCCTTCCAGCCCGGCCAGGGTGTTGCGCAGGATCGGCAACAGACCGTACAGGATCAGCGCCAACAGGATCGGCGCCTCGCCGAAGCCGAGTACCGGCACCGCCAGCGCCAGCACCGCCACCGGCGGAAAGGTCTGGCCGATGGACGCAATCTGGCTGACCAGCGGCAGGAAGTCGCGGCCCGCCGGCCGGGTCGCGAAAATACCGCCCGCCACCGCGGCGATCGTGCCGATCACCGCAGACACAACCACCAGCATCAGGTGGTTGTACAGCAGGAACGCAAAACTCTCCCGCTCATAGATGACCCGCGAGGTGTCCGGTTGCACCCAGGCAAACAGAGGCTCAAGCACGGACATACCCACGCTCAGCCCGCCCAGCAGCGCGGCCAGCAACACCGTGGGCAACCAGACCCGCATCAGAGCCCGTCCTGCATGATGCGTTCGCGGGTGATCACCCCGGTTTCCTCGCCCCGGGCGTTGAACACCGCCAGCTGTTTCAGGTCCTGCCAGAGCATCACCGACAGCGCCAGGCGCACGCTGTCGTCCTCCTTCAGCGCGTCGGCTCCGGGGTCTGACCGTTTGGGGGATGCGTGGGGCGTCATCAGCTCACGCACCGGCCGCAAACTCATCAGTTTCAGCCCGCGGTCCTGGCGGCCCACCAGGTTTTCGACAAATTCAGACGCGGGCCGCCGGAGGATATTCTCCGGCGTGTCGTGCTGAACAATGCGGCCCCGATCCATCACCGCAATGCGGGTGGCCAGCTTGAGGGCTTCGTCGATGTCGTGGGTGACAAACACGGTGGTCTTGCGAACCTGCTGCTGAATCCGCAGCATTTCCAGCTGCAGGTTGTCACGGGTAATCGCATCCAGCGCGCCGAAGGGCTCATCCATCAGCAGGATGTTCGGGTCCGCCGCCAGTGCCCGCGCCACGCCTACCCGCTGCGCCTGGCCGCCGGAAAGCTGCTGGGGGTATTTGTCGGCGTGGGTGGCCGGATCAAGATCCAGCAGGGTCATCAGCTCACGCACGCGCTCATCGATCCGCGCCTGCGGCCACTTCAACAACCGCGGCACCATGGCGATATTGCGGGCTACGGTCCAGTGGGGAAACAACCCCGTGCCCTGGATCACGTACCCCATGTTCAGCCGCAGTTGCTGCGGATTCATGGTGGTGATGCTTTTGCCATCCACCAGAATGTCGCCGGCGCTGTGGGGCAGCAGGCGGTTGATCATGCGCAGCGTGGTGGACTTGCCACAGCCGGAACTGCCCACGAGCACGCAGACCTCACCGGTTTCAATGGTCAGGTCGATGGCGTCAACGGCGACCACGTTACCGAAGCGGCGGGTAACCTGTTTCAGTTCGATCATTCACACCTTCCCTTTGCCATATCAGGCTGTCGCCGGCACCGGCCGCAGGCTCGCCGCCAGCAGGGTGAACAACGCGTCCGCCACCAGGGCGAGCGCGATGGTGGGCAGCGCGCCAAGCAACACCAGATCCATGGCCGACTGCCCCAGGCCCTGGAAAATAAACCCGCCAAAGCCGCCGGCGCCAATCAGCGCCGCCACGGCGGTCAGGCCGATTGCCTGAATGGTGGTGATACGCACGCCCTCGATGATCACCGGCAGCGCCAGAGGCACTTTGAGCTGGAAGAACAGCTGGCGTTCGCTCATGCCCATGCCCCGACCCGCGTCGGCCAGGCTCTCCGGCACCTCCGTCAGCGCCACGAAGGTGTTGCGCACCATCGGCAACAGGCTGTAGGCGATCAGCGCCAGCAGCGCGGGGGCCCAGCCAATGCCGCGAACGCCCAGCTCCTGCAGCACCGGAAACGCCGACGACAGGGCGCTGAGGGGCGCAATCAGCAAACCGAACACCGCCAGGCTGGGAATGGTCTGCATAAAACTCACGGCGCCGAGGATTGGCCGCTGCCAGGCTGGGCTGCGCATCATCTTCAGCGCCAGCATCACCGCCAGCCCCGCACTGACCGCCACGGCACCAAAGGCCAGTGCCAGATGAGCCCGCAGCGCCTGCGCAAACTTGTCCGGCTGGGCATTGAACTCGCGCACCAGCGACAGACTCTCCAGCCCGGCGCCACGCAACAGCACCAGCCAGCTGCCGCCGATTACCACCATCACCAGCAGTTGCACACCGCGCCCCGCTTTCAGGCGGCCAAGAATCTCGATCAGCATCAGCGAGAGCAGGAACAACAGGCACCAGAAACCGGCGCCGACGGACGAGCGCGCGTAGGGAGAATCTGGTGGCAAATGGCGGGCGGCAAACACCTCGAGCAGCAGGGGCAACAGCGCAAGCGACAAGCCCGCCAGAACCAGCAGCGCCCAATAGCGCCAGGCCAGCGGCAGTATGGACACCGCCAATGAGGCAATCAGCACCAGTGAAACCAGCCCGGCACCCGGCCAGCCAACGGCCGAGACCAGGCCGTGGCCGGTGCCCGGCACAATACGGTTGGGTTGGATGGTGCCCAGGTCGAGCAGCCAGACCAGCACCAGTGCAACCGCCGCCAGCACCGGAACCACCCGGTTCGGCGTCGGACGAGGCGCCGCTGTGCCGTCGATCTTCGCCAAACCTTACTCCTGGCTCAGGGAGTCCAGATAATCCCTGGCCACCTGATCCGCCGGCACGCCGTTCACCGCCACCTGCCCGTTCAGGCGCTGGAGGGTTTCCAGATCGAGGGATTCGAACACGGGCGCAAGCACCTCACGGATCTGCGGGTAGGACTCCAGCACCTCGGCGCGCACAATCGGCGCCGGCTGGTAAACCGGCTGCACGCCCCGGGTGTCTTCCATTACCTTGAGGTCGAGGGCATTGAGACCGCCATCGGTGCCGTAGGTCATGGCACCGTTAACGTCGTTGTCGTTCAGCGCCGCGGCCCGCAGCGTCGCCGCGGTGTTGCCACCGGACAGAATCAGCAACTGATCAGACGACAGCGTGAAGCCATAGGCTTCCTGGAACGCCGGCAACGCACTGGCGGATTCCACGAACTCGGCGCTGGCCGCAAACCGGAAAGCGCCGCCACCATTGATGTATTCCGCCAGATCTTCCAGCGTATTGAGGCCATGCTCGCGGGCCAGATCGCCGCGCACGCTCATCGCCCAGGTATTGTTGGCCTGCGCCGGAGTCAGCCAGACGATGTTGTGGGCCGCTTTATCCAGGCTGGCTGCCTGCTCATACGCCTTGTCGGCGTCTTTCCAGATGTCCCGGTCACCCTGATCGTGAAAGAACGCGGCGTTCCCGGTGTACTCCGGGTACAGGTCGATTTCCCCCGCCTTGATCGCATTACGCACAATGTTGGTGGCGCCCAGTTGGAGGCGGTTCTCCACCGGAATGCCGGCTTCCTCAAGGGTCTGCAGCACCATCTGGCCCAGCACGGCGCCTTCGGTATCGATTTTTGACGACACCACCACCGGCTCGGCGGCCAGTGCAGGCCCGGTCAACAACAAGGCGGCGAACGCCGCGGCGCGGATCAACATAGTCTGACTCCCTTTCATCAGTATGGGCCCATGATGCCTTACGGCCTGGCTACCCTTTACAGCTTAGGGTAGGACGGGGTTCTTTCAACTCGTTACACGCCGCCGGATTAATCTCTGCCCAGGGCAAACCGAACCGCCTGCCCGGCATGGATTTCTGTGGTGTCGTAAAGTTTGACCTCGGTATCCGCACCCTGGATCAGCAGCCCTATCTCGGTGCACCCCAGGATGACGCCCTGGGCACCGCGCTCGGCCAGCGATGCCACAACATCCAGATACCGGGCTTTCGAATCCGGCCTGACCAGCCCGCGGCAGAGCTCGTGGTATATCACCGAATGAATCCGCTCTCTCTGTAACTCATCCGGCACCACAACCCGAATGCCATGATCCTGAAGACGGCCAAGGTAAAACGTCTGCTCCATGGTGAATTTGGTGCCCAGCAGCCCTACACAGGTGATCCCGTCCTGTTTGAGCACTCTGGCGGTGGCATCTGCGATGTGAAGCAGGGGAATGCTGACGGCGCGTTCAATTTGAGGGGCGACTTTGTGCATCGTGTTCGTGCAGAGAACCAGAAACTCGGCCCCGGCCGATTCCACCGACCGCGCGACCGAACCGAGTATGTCAGCGGTTGCCTGCCAATCGCCCCGGTGCTGCAGCGCCTCAATCTCGGCAAAATCCACGCTATGGAGAACGAGCTTTGCCGAATGGAGCCCGCCGAGTTCGTCACGGACTTTCTGGTTGATCAACCGGTAATAAGTCTGGGTGGATTCCCAGCTCATTCCGCCTATCAGGCCCATGGTTTTCAAGGGGAACCTCCGTGTGAGCCGGGGGTATGTCCTGCGTTTTGAGGAAAGTGCATTCAGAACACGTAAATTGCCGCAACGCCCACTTCCGCTTCGTAATCGCTGCGCGCAATTGGGCTATCCCGGACATCGCTACTAAAGTGCTCGTACAGCGCCTCGCCATAAATCTGCCAACTCTCGCTGACAAAGAAACGAAGGGTATAGTTTAGCCCGATAGAGCGAAAGCCACTGTCGAGATCGGTTTCCTCCAGCCCGGAATTGGCCGCCTGCTCTGCGTCGATACCGAAATCTCTGTTCGCATAATCGCTATCGTGATAGACCACAACAACACTCAGGTCCGACCCCGTACCGTCGGTTTGATCACCGAAACGACGCCCGGCCCCAAAAATAACAAGGTTCCCGTCTTCGCTGGCAATAAGCCGCCCATCCAGCCAATAACGCCAGTTCGCATCAAAGGCATGACGGGCCTGCAAAACGAGTTCCGTGCTCGCGTCGACATCACCGAGACCATCCAAACGACCGTCGTCGGAGTCATCCTCTTCCCGGCCCTCGTCGAAAGGGAAAGCCACAGCCGCGTCCAAAAGCCAGGTTTCTGATCGAAGCCCCCGCCACCCCAGGGCCGTACCCGCCCAATAGTAGATGTCGTCGTCGTTTCGCCATTGCACTGCGCCGGCCGGATCGATCTCCACTTCATACTCATCGGATCCTTCGTAGGCAGACTCGTACTCCACACCCAGGCCAAGCCCAACTCCCCAGCCATCTTCTCCGCGGGTGAAGTCATCCACCGAGGGCAATGGCACCAACGCTGCCCGGGACTCCTCGCCAATAGCGGTTGGAACGAATAACACATTGAAAGATAGAACCAACGCCAGACCCTTGAACATCCTCATTTCGATCACTCCCCGGTTTGTGGAGTTTGCTGTTTACCAGCGCCACATAACAGATCTTAGACGGCGATCCTGCAGTTCGCCCGGCGAAGAGGTTCACCCCATAAACCAAGTCGGTGATCCTGGTGTCCAGGTGTCAGTTGCGACTGACGACACGGATGATCCCTGCAGCAAAGAGGGCGACGATGGCAATAATGTCTGCGATAACGACCTTGCGGACAGACTCATTGTACCCACCAACGGACCACGCAATCGCGATGAAGGACACAACGCTCACCAGGCCCGCGATAATTGCCAATGTTTGTAGCGACGGCTGGAACGCTGCATACACCAAAAACACGCCAAGAAGACCGAACAGAATGGCCCGGTGACGCATCAGGATTTCGATGTTGGGCTCACCCAGCGAAACGCCATACAGAGCGGCAAGACGCTCCACTCCCAGTACCCCGGAAACGGGCAAGAGATGAATGATGCCTACCAGCACCAACAGGCCTGTGACAACTTTCTCCATGTTTGCCTCTCTTCCTTGAATTTAACGCCAGCCATGCAGCCTCACGGACGGCTGGCCGCTAAGATAAATGTAGAAGCTCTCCTGTCTGGACGTCCAACGCATAGCTAACCGGCGCCGGAGCGCCAGCATAGGGAACCAAAAGCGGCACGCTTTTGGCGTCCGGTTCACAGATTGATGACCAAGGAGACAGCAATAAAGATAAACCTCCAGGCCAGTAGCGAGTCTAAAACGGCCGAGGACCAGTATGAGACGACTAAGGGAATGATCACTGGCAGCAGGGCTGTACCCGGGAATGGCACTGGGCCGTGTTGAATATACTCTGCCAGAGCGAAGCTGAGGGCGGTCGTGCACACCACGGTGACCAGATAAGGATATGCGTAGGATTTCTTCACTTTCTCGTGGCTTGAACCCTTGCTGCATTGGTTACACAGCACCGTATTTACCCTTAAGAATGAAAAGAATAGGCGACAGGAGAATGAACGCAACAAAGAACGCTGGAATCAATGAGCGAGCCAACAGTGCCAGAAAGGTGGGCTTGCCATTCAAGACCACTCCAGGAAGTTCATCCGAAATCCAAACTTCCATCTCGGCACCAACCACCAGTTCTTCGTCTGGGGTGTAAGGTGGAGGGGCAATAAAGTGAATAGGCCCCTTCCCTTCAATTCTGATGCCCAGTCGCGCCAACTGATCGAGAGCCGCACGATGATTTTGCTCAACCAATGCAGAGGCTTTTCTGGCCCTGAACAATGGTTTTAACTGTGAGAAACGCACCAAAGCAATCAGCAAAAAAATCGCTGAAACCACTACCACGTAGTAAACGATAAACTCTGCTGTATTCATGGCCTATTCATGGTGTGTAACGCCAGCGGCAGGTGCGGCTTCGGAATGGACGCGAAGCCGCAATGTAGTAGACGTCGCCGTGACTGGTTATGTTTGGTCTACTGGGCACACGATTGTAGCGAAAAAACGAAAAGCCCAAACCATACATTACCAACCAATATCAGCAACTTGATCGCACCGCGAGCGAACGCGGGAATGTTTTGATAGCGGTACAAATAGCCAATGACGACCCATTGCACCGCCAGCCACACAGCTGAGAAATACAAAATACCTTTATGGCACTCTATCTCAGCGACGGTGTAATAGGCATACCACCAACCCGAAACCATACCCGTGGTGAGAAGCACGAGAATCGCGCAAGATAGCAGATTGCGCCAACGCGGGTACTCTGTGCTTAAAAGCTTCTCCTTCGCTTCGGTCAACTTTTCCGTCACTCAGAACCCTTCACGATCTGCCACATAACGCCCGGCTCACGCGCCGGTTTGGAGCCGCGAAGCGGCGTAAAAGCGGTCGCGGTGCAGCCGTTGGTTATGCCCTATGCCCCATTTCTGACACAGCACTCCAAGGGCGAATATTGTCCAATTGACCAGCCAGCGCATCTTCCGCAATCTCAGTGTCGTAGGCCGCCTGAGCACGCAACCAGTAACCATTGGACAAACCAAAGAAACGACAGAGTCGCAGGTCCGTGTCTGCGGTTATCGAACGCTTTCCCGCAATAATCTGGCCAATCCTCTGAGCAGGCACCCCGATCTCTTTAGCCAAGCGGTATTGAGAAATACCCATCGGCTCAAGAAACTCTTCTTTCAGTAACTCGCCTGGTGTTACAGCTTCAATATTGCGCATGAGTTACCTCCTAATGGTAATCAACAATTTCGACATCTTCCGCGCCCGCCTTGGTCCAGCAGAAGCAAACCCGGAACTGCCTATTGATTCGAATGCTGTGCTGACCTTGGCGGTCACCATGCAATGGTTCCAACATATTTCCGGGCGGTACTTTAAGATCATCTAACTGGCTTGCAGCCTGGAGTTGCCGAATTTTCCTCAAGGCAACTCGCTCAAAATTGACGAAGCGTCTGACGCGGCGTCCGCTTGCCAGCTTCTCGGTATCCTTACACTTGAACGATATGATCATGAGGAAATGATGACGCAGTACGTTATTAACGTCAAACGTTACTATTAGAAATAGTGTGTGGAGAGGGGCATAACGCCGCCAGCATGCGCGCCTTTGTAGTGGAGGCGAAGCCGCAACGGAAAAGGTGTTGCTGGGCCTGGCCTTGTTAAATGCTCACTTCCCACGACAGTGCCTGTCGTAGAAGTTTGATAAAAAAATGTCTGTTTCTTCGTTAGTTGCGAACCAGTCATACCCAAACCAGTTGTCCCAGCCAGACTCGATAACCAGCCTGCCTCGGTGAAACCGGGGATGGACCGCCTCATCCGAAAAGGGTGGCACATAAGCCCCCCAGCGATAAAAACCATAGCGAAACATTAGAAGCAGGCTGACTTTCCATGAACGCCAAAACGAGAAGGTTGAAATCTCAATTCTCCCGCTGGCGTTCTCTCTTATCTCAAATCCTTTGCTCATGGCTTCCTGTGACATTTAACGCCTGGCTTTGCGGCGTGCCGAAGCGCCAGCGCAGGCACGTCTGACAACAGCCACTGGTTAAGCTGCTTCGAAGTCCAGCCGATGAATACCCTCCAGATTGACTGTGCCGCGAGCCACCCATAGGTCATACATATCTTGCATCGCCAACCAACTCTCAGGAGTACGCCCGAGAACCTTGGACAGCCGCAGAGACATTTCAGGGCTAATGCCACTATCCCCTTTGAGCAACCGAGACAAAGTGGAGGGTGAAACGCCCAGACTGGAAGCAAGCTGACGAGAGCTGATGCCGAAAGGCTCCAGGTACACCTCACGAATGAATTCACCAGGATGCGGCGGATTATGCATAGTCATTAGTGATAATCCTCATAATCAAGAATGTAGGCGTTGCCGTCCTGGAATTCGAACGTCATGCGCCAATTTCCGTTAACCCTAATCGTCCACTGGCCTTTGTCTTTGCCCTTCAATGGATGAAGCCGAAAACCAGGGATATCCATGTCTTCCACTGAAGTCGCCGTATCCAGAGCAGCCAGCTGCATACGCAGCTTCTTGGCATGGTCGGGTTGTATGCCAGACGTGTGGCCGGTCGAGTAAAACCGCTTCAGTCCTTTGTGGCGGAATAATTTAATCATGAAGGAATACTAGAATGTTGCGCACCACGCAACAATAAAGCTTAGCAGTTGTATAAGAGTCTCACTGATCACTTTGCCCCTGACTCATATCTCAATTCAGTAATCCTCCCAAACTGGTAGAAAGCCCAACCACGTCAATCAGTTCCGCCTGAAATTCATCTCAAGAGTTACTGCAAAAACGATCACCGCGACTCATATCACATTCCAGGGCGCCCTCGCTAACCAGTTGAAATTCCTCTTAATTTCACAGATTAGCGCGAACAGCCCCAGTTCTTGGTCGCAATGATCGTTTTTCCAGTCTTTTGCCGGCTGGATTAACCGCTCAGGCAGAAGATTGCGAGGGGGCCGGAGCGGGGGCCGGGGCCGGCGCTTTGGGTACGTAGGGGCGCACATCCCAGCAGAAGTAGCGTTTCAGTACGCTGTTGGCTTCGGGGTCTTTCTGGCGCCAGCCGTACACTTTGGGTTTGCTGGTTTCGATGGCCAGGGTGCCGAACACCAGCCAGTCGTAGATCGCCAGCGTGGAGGTTACGTTGCGGGCGGAGTTGGGGCCGCGGGCGTGGTGGTGATGGTGCTGGGTCGGAAACACCAGAACATGGGCCAGCGCCCACATGGTTTTGCGCACCCAGGCCCAGCGGTGGTTGTGGAAATACAGGTCGTAGTTCCAGTTCACGTGGGTGTGGGCGGCCCACAGGCCTTTGAAGGCGGTGCCAATCAGGAACACTTCCACCAGCCCAAAGTACAGGCACAGCAGCTGGAAGGTGTAGTTGGGCATGGGCCCAGGGTCAGCACCAGCAGCACCAGCGGTCGCTGGACCGCCACCATCATGAAGGTGGCCAGAAAGGCCATGCGCCAGTCCTGTTTGGTTTTACGGCCGTCCCGGGTTCGGCCGCTGGACCAGATTCTCAATGAGCCGGGCTGGCAGCGGCGCACCGGTGATGGACAACGACCCCGCCCATCACTGGTTCCGTCAGCGCTTACTTAACAGCCTCACCGGCTGAGGAGCGGCTACCATTCCAGCTGCGCCCCGGTCTGGTACTCGATCACCCGCGTTTCGAAGAAGTTCTTCTCCTTGCGCATGGTGGCCTGCTCGTCCAGCCAGGGGGATACGTTTTTCGCCCCCGGGAAGGGTTCTTCCATGCCCACGGTGCGGGCCCGGCGGTTGGCCACAAAGCGGAACTGCTCGCTGTGGTACTCGGCGGAGTAACCCAGGATCGGGTCGCGCAGGATGTAGTTGGCGTAGGCGATCTCTGCCGCTTCGGATTCCTGCCACATGTCGCTGACGGCTTTGGGATCGAGGGTGATGTTCTCCTCTTCCAGAATCTGGTTCACCACTTTCAGGCCGAAGGAGAAGTGCATGGCTTCGTCCCGCAGGATGTACTGCAGCTGCTCGCCGGTGCCGCGCATCAGCCCGCGGCGTTGCAGGGCGAAGATGGGGCTGAAGCCGTTGTAGAACCAGGTACCCTCGAACACCGCCGCGAAGAACAGGTACGACATGACAAATTCCTCCAGGTCGTCCCGGTTGCGCAGGTTCATGTCGGAGCGCATGGCGGCATCCAGCCGGCGGTTGGCCATCTGGATCTTGCCGTTGATGGCGGGCACCACGCGGTAGCGGTTGTAGATCTCGCTCTGATCCAGGTTGAGGGTTTCGATGCAGTGCTGATAGGCCCAGGTGTGCATGGCTTCCTCGTACACCTGGCGGGCCTGGTAGATCTGCAGTTCCGGGGCGCTCATTTTCTCCATTACCGCCAGGCCGATATTGCGCATGGCCAGGATGTCGGAGGTGGTTAAGTACGCCAGCACATTTTCGTACACGTGCTTCTCCGGCGCGGTCAGGCGGTGGTGGTAATCGTGAACGTCCTGGGCCATGTTGACGTCCAGCGGGGTCCAGTGGTTTTTATTGGCGTTCATGAAGTACTCCCAGGCCCAGGGGTACTTGAACGGCGCCAGCTGGTTGATGTCGGTGTCGCCGTTGATCACGCGTTTGTCGTCCACGTTCACGGGGGCCGGTGCGCCGGTGGCGGCCGGTTTGTGATCGGTTTTCGGTTCGTCGTCCCAATCGAGCATGGTCTGTGCCTCTTGAATAGATAGTAAGTGGTTACTGACAGGCTTCGCAGCCGGGTTCGTCGATGCTGCATACCTGGGGCTGCGGCGCGGCGACCGGCGCGGATTTCTCGGCGCCGGTGGCACCCAGTGAACGCAGGTAATAGGTGGTTTTCAGGCCCCGCTCCCAGGCCAGCTGGTAAAGTGCGTCCAGCTTCTTGCCGCTGGGTTCGGCCATGTACAGGTTCAGGCTCTGGGCCTGGTCGAGCCATTTCTGGCGGCGGGCGGCGGATTCCACCAGCCAGCGGGCGTCGATCTCGAAGGCCGTGGCGTAACGGGCTTTCAGTTCGCTGGGAATGCGGTCGATCTGCTGCACGGAACCGTCGAAGTACTTGAGGTCGTTGACCATCACGTTGTCCCACAGGCCTTCCGCCTTGAGGTCCCGCACCAGCGACGGGTTCACCACGGTGAACTCGCCGGACAGGTTCGATTTCACGAACAGGTTCTGGTACGCCGGTTCGATGGACTGGGACACCCCCACGATGTTGGAGATGGTCGCGGTGGGTGCGATGGCCATGACGTTGCTGTTGCGCATGCCGTTTTTGGCAATCAGTTCACGCACCGGCGCCCAGTCCAGGCGGCTGGTGGTGTTCACTGACAGGTCGCCGTCGCGGCGGGCGTCCTTCAGCAGGTTGATGGAATCAATCGGCAGCATGCCCTGGTGCCACAGGGAGCCTTCATAGCTTTCGTAAGCGCCGCGTTCACCGGCCAGGGTGGCGGAGGCGCGGATGGCGAAGTAGCTGAGCTGTTCCATGGCCACATCAGCAAATTCCACCGCTTCCGGGCTGGTGTAGGGCAGGCCCAGCTGATACAGCGCATCCTGAAAGCCCATCAGCCCAAGGCCCACCGGGCGGTGCTTGAGGTTGGAATTGCGCGCCTGGGGCACCGCGTAGTAGTTGATGTCGATAACGTTATCGAGCATGCGCACAGCGGTGTTTACCGTCCGTTCCAGGCGCTCCACGTCCAGCTCACCGTCTTTGATGTGCGCCGCCAGGTTCACCGAGCCCAGGTTGCACACGGCGATTTCCTCGGCGCTGGTGTTCAGGGTGATCTCGGTACACAGGTTGGAGCTGTGCACCACGCCCCGGTGCTGCTGGGGCGAGCGCAGGTTGCAGGGGTCCTTGAAGGTGATCCAGGGGTGGCCGGTCTCGAACAGCACGGTGAGTATCTTGCGCCACAGCTGTTTGGCCGGGAGCTTCTTGAACAGTTTGATTTTGCCCTGCTCCGCCAGCGCTTCGTAATGCTCGTAACGTTCCCGGAAGGCGTTGCCGTAAAGGTCGTGCAGGTCCGGCACGTCACTGGGGGAGAACAGCGTCCAGTCGCGGTCTTCGCGCATCCGCTCGATGAGCAGGTCCGGCACCCAGTTGGCGGTGTTCATGTCGTGGGTGCGGCGGCGTTCGTCGCCGGTGTTCTTGCGCAGCTCCAGGAATTCCTCGATGTCCAGGTGCCAGCTTTCCAGGTAGGCGCACACCGCGCCCTTGCGCTTACCGCCCTGATTCACCGCCACCGCGGTGTCGTTGACCACTTTCAGGAACGGCACCACGCCCTGGCTCTGGCCGTTGGTGCCCTTGATGTGGGAACCGAGAGCGCGCACCGGGGTCCAGTCATTGCCCAGGCCGCCGGCCCATTTCGACAGCATGGCGTTGTCGCGGATGGCGCCGTAGATATCTTCGAGATCGTCGCCCACGGTGGTCAGGTAGCAGGATGACAGCTGGGAATGGCGGGTACCGCTGTTGAACAGCGTGGGAGTAGAGGCCATGTAATCGAAGGACGACAACAGGTTGTAGAACTCGATGGCGCGTTCGTTGGGGTTGTCTTCCCGCAGCGCCAGGCCCATGGCCACGCGCATGAAAAATACCTGGGGCAGTTCCAGGCGAGACTTGTTCCAGTGCAGGAAGTAGCGGTCGTACAGGGTCTGCAGGCCAAGGAAACCGAATTGCAGGTCCTGCTCCGGGCGGATGGCAGCGCCCAGCGCCTCCAGGTCAAAGGTGGCCAGGGCTTCGTCCAGCAGGTCGTAACGGATGCCGGCCTGGATAAAGGCACTCAGGGCCTGGGGATAGATCTCCGCCAGCGGCAGGCTGCGGGGCAGGTCCAGCGCCGTGGCAGTTTCCAGTCGTAGCTGCTCCAGCAGCAGGCGGGCGGTCACCGCGCTGTAATCCGGCTCCTGTTCAATGCGACCACGGGCGGTCATCACCAGCGCCGACAACACGTCCTCCTCGGCGATGCCGTCGTACAGGTTGCGCAGGGCGTCTTCCACCAGGGTGTCGCCGTTGATGCCTTCCAGCCCCGCGGCGGCCTGTTCCACCTGCAGCTTCATCAGGCCCAGATCCAGCGGTGCGGTGTCGCCACTGGCCTTTTTCACGGTCAGGTGCGGATGGGCTTCCACCGGTTCGTCGAGGGCTCGCTGGCGGGCGTGTTCTTCCCGGTAAAGCACATAGGCCCGGGCCACTTTCTGTTCCTCGGCCCGCATCAGCGCCAGTTCCACCTGGTCCTGAATGTCTTCGATGTGCACCTTGCCACCGGCTTTCAGCCGCCGGCTGATGGCCTGCATTACCTGATCGGTCATCCGCTTCACGGCATCATTGATGCGGGCGGAACCGGCGGCGTTGTCGCCTTCCACCGCCAGAAAAGCTTTGGTGACGGCAACGCTGATTTTGGACGGGTTGAATCCAACCAGGGTGCCGTTGCGTTTAATAACCTGAAGGGATTCGGTATTGGTTGGGGCTGACGGCCGGGCTTCGGCCAGGGCAGAGGCGGACATGTCGGTTCTCCTGAATACGCGTGGTTTCCATGTCCTTCGCGTAGGCAGAGAATCGGGTAGGGGGCATCGTCGGATTACGCTTGCGCTAATCCGACCTACGATTCTGCTCACCTTATGCGCGAAGGTGCAGTTGTTTTCCCTGGCAGGTCTTCGGACTCAGGGGCGTGAACCGTGTGGTTCGGCCTTGCGTGGCGACTTCCCGGCGCTTGCCAGTGTCTGTATGCCACGCTTGTTCCCCAATACCGCTGCGCGTCAGTTCCGGAGTCTCACCGGATTCCCGATACCGTCGGAGTGCTTACAAAATAAACACTACATCTGGTATTTGACCAAGGATGGGAACACTATATACACGAAATGCCACCGCAACAAGGCGCTTTTTACGCGGCGGGTCAACACACCGGGCGCACAATCGCTCAACGGAGGCACTATGGGCCAACTGCTTGGACGTACAGGGGCTGCACTGGGGGCGCTGATACTGCTGGCCAGCATCCCGGCATGGGCTGAGACCACGATCACGCCGTTCTCCCGCATGGCCAGTCTGGACGACGGCTGGGAACCCCTGGAATTTCCCAACATCGATCGCCACACCCGCTACCGGCTGGTGGAGGAAGATGGCGTCCAGGTGGTGGAGGCCACCACTGATAACAGCGCCTCCGGCCTGATCGCCCGTCTGGAGGTGAACCCCGGCGAATCGCTGATCCTGACGTGGCGCTGGAAGGTCTCCAACACCTTTGCCAAGGGCGATGCCCGCAAAAAATCCGGGGACGACTACCCTGCCCGTATCTATGTGGCATTCGAATTCGAGGCGGACAAGGCCAGCTGGTTCGAGCGCGCCAAACGCAAAACGGTGGAAACGGTGTTTGGGGAGGAGCTCCCGGGCAACGCCATCAACTACATCTGGGCCAACCGCCTGGCGGAAGGGGAGATCATTGCCAATCCTTACGCCGAGGAAACCATGATGATCGCGGTGACATCCGGTGAGGCACAGGCCGGGCAATGGGTGACGGTCGAGCGGGACATCGTGGCGGATTACCGCGCCGCCTTTGGGGAGGATCCCCCGCCCCTGCGGGGGGTGGCCATCATGTCGGATTCTGACAACACCGGCGAGTCCGCCACCGCCTGGTATGGCGACCTGACGCTGACACCCTGAGCTAGGGCAGCAGATCCTCGGGAAAACCGGGGATGAAGAAACCTTTGCTGATTTTCCGCGGCGGCGGCACCTCGCCCCGTTCCGCCAGCCGCAGGTAGGCATCGTCGAACTCGTCCCGCAGGGTGCTGGACCTGGGGTTGGCGAGGGAAAACAGCCAGGCGCTGTTGCGGGTGCGTACTTTGGAGTTGCGGATCACGCGGTCGGACGGATGCCTCAGGATCTCCTGCACCGGGCGCAGATAGTCCAGCAGGTAGTCGCCCCGGTTCCGTTTCAGCATATCGATGCCCGAGCGGTGGTTCGGGGCCTCGGTGATGGTGATATCGCCGATCTCCTGCAGCCGCTCGAGGAGTCCGCCGTAGGTGTAGCCACCGATCACGATCACCGTGCGGCCCCGCAGGTCGTCAAAATGAGTCAGCGGCGGCGTGGTCTCCACATACCAGGCGTTGAGCTCCACCGGCACCGGGCTGACCCAGCTCTCCAGCACGTCTTCCCGCAGCGAGGGAATCCCGGTCAGCCCCGGCCACACATCCACTTGGCCGTTCCTCAGGTAAAGGTAAATGCGGCCAACGGGGAGATAGATAAACTCCGGTTCGTAACCGGCTTCCCGCGCCACCTTGCGGGTCAGCTCAATCACCATGCCGTCGGCCTTGCCCTCGGCATTGCGGTACTCGATGGGGGGGAATTCGGTGTAAGCCACCCGCAGAACCGGGAGGGATTGTTCCTCGGCGATGGCACTGGCGGCCGAGACCATCGCCCCTATCGCAAGCAGCGCCAGAAAAGCCATCCCGCGAGAAAACCGGTTCCACCCTGTGCCCATAACCATCATCTTTTTATTGTGCTGTTGCAATAATCTTAGCGCAGAATGACCAGCGGTTTGTCCGCGGTCCTGAGCATGTTGGTGGTGGTGCTGCCCACCAGGAACTGACGGATGCGGGAATGGCCATAAGCGCCCATCACCAGCAGGTCAATGCCGTGCTCTTGCTGATAGGCGTGCAGGGTTTTCTCGACATCACCGGCGCGAATGGCCAGGTGCACCTCACAGCCCTGCTCCGCCAGTTGACGCTCGGCCTTCTTCAACTGTTCCCAACGGTCGTTGGTGTCCGGGCCAATCATCACCAGGTGCAGGGGAAAGCCCTTGAACACCGGGCTGTTGGCCAGCAGTTCCACACCCTTGAACGCGGTGGCGGAGCCGTCGAACGCCAGCATGGCGCTGCGGGGCTCGGCGTAGTCGTCCGGCACCAGCATGATCGGGCGGTGAACGCTGCGGATTACGGTTTCCAGCTGGCTGCCGATGTGCACGTCACGGTCGGTGCTGGTTTCCCCGTGCAGGCCCATCACCAGCAGGCGGGTTTCGTTCTCAATGGCCAGTAGTGAGTCGGTCAGGTCACCGTGGCGCTGGCGCTTGATCACATCGGTAACCCCGCGGGAGGTCACCCGTTCCTCGGCGGCATTGAGCATGTGGTGGCCCTGTTCCAGCGCCAGTTTGCTGCGCTTCTGGTCCAGCTCCGCCAGCTCTTCCATCAGGTGTTCCCGGCTGCCCAGACCAATACTGCCGGCCAGGTCGGTTTCCGCCGGGTAACGCTCCTGATCCAGCACGTGAAACAGGGTCAGCGGCGCTTGCAGGCGATGACCGGCCCAGGCCGCGTAATCACAGACGGCCACCGCCGCCCTGGAACCATCAATGCATGCTACAACCCGGGTCATCGTTACCTCGTTGCGCTCGTGTACGGAATCAATAGTCATATCAGTGCCCCATCAACTGGTCAACTGCATCCGGCTTGTCGTGCACGCCGAACCGGTCAACGATGGTGGCGCTGGCTTCGTTGAGCCCGATGATCTCGACATCCGCACCTTCCCGCCGGAACTTGATCACCACCTTGTCCAGTGCCCCCACCGCGGTGATATCCCAGAAGTGGGCGCGGCTGAGGTCGATCACCACCTTGTCCAGCGCTTCCTTGAAATCGAAGGAGGCGATGAATTTCTCGGACGAACTGAAGAACACCTGACCCACCACGGTGTAGGTGCGGGTCTCGCTGGCGTCGTCCAGATCGGAGCTGACCAGCATGAAATGGCCGATCTTGTTGGCGAAGAACAGCGCCGCCAGCAACACACCCGCCAGCACGCCGAACGCCAGGTTATGAGTCGCCACCACAACGATCACCGTTACCACCATGACGATGTTGGTGGACAGCGGATGTTCTTTCAGGTTGCGGATGGAATCCCAGGAAAAGGTACCGATGGACACCATGATCATCACCGCCACCAGCGCGGCCATGGGAATCTGCACCAGCCAGGCGTCGAGTACCAGCACCATCACCAGCAGGAACACACCGGCGGTGAGGGTCGACAGCCGGGTGCGGCCGCCGGATTTCACGTTGATGATGGATTGGCCGATCATCGCGCAGCCGGCCATACCGCCGAGCAGGCCGGAGCCGATGTTGGCAATGCCCTGGCCCTTGCACTCGCGGTTACGGTCGCTGGTGGTGTCGGTGAGGTCGTCCACAATGGTGGCGGTCATCATCGATTCCAGCAGGCCCACCACGGCCAGGGCCACGGAGTAAGGCAGAATGATCATCAGGGTGTCCAGGTTCAGCGGCACGTCCGGCCATAAAAAGATCGGCAGGGTGTCCGGCAGTTGCCCCATATCGCCGACGGTGCGGATGTCCAGATTGAGGAACATGGCCACGGCGGTCAGGCCGACAATGCAAATTAGCGGCGAAGGCAGGATTTTGCCGACCACCGGTAGCAACGGAAACAGGTAGATAATGCCCAGGCCCGCGGCGGTCATGGCGTAGACATGCCAGGTCACGTTGGTCAGTTCGGGCAGCTGGGCCATGAAAATCAGGATGGCCAGGGCGTTGACGAAGCCGGTCACCACGGACCGGGACACAAACCGCATCAGCCCCCCGAGCTTCAGGTAGCCGGCGCCAATCTGCAGCACGCCGGTAAGCAGCGTGGCGGCGAGCAGGTATTCCAGGCCGTGCTCCTTCACAAGGGTCACCATCAGCAGCGCCATGGCGCCGGTGGCCGCTGAGATCATACCCGGGCGGCCGCCCACGAACGCGATAATCACCGCGATGCAGAACGAGGCGTACAGCCCCACCTTGGGGTCAACACCGGCTATGATGGAGAACGCGATGGCTTCAGGAATCAGCGCCAGGGCCACCACGATGCCCGCCAGCAGGTCTCCGCGCACGTTGGAGAACCAGTTGTCTTGTATTGATTTGAGCATAAACAGTTCCGATTAATTCAGGAGTTCAAAACGACGACATTCCCGCCGGGCGACCGGGCCCGGCAGCGAGTAAACAGTCGCACTATTCAGATGTGATTGATGACCATGTACAGGCCGACGGAGCCCATCACAATCATGTAGGGGAACGCCATCACCACCATGCGGCCGTAAGAGAGCCGCACCAGCGGTGCGATGGCGGAGGTCAGCAGGAACAGGAACGCCGCCTGTCCGTTGGGGGTCGCCACACTCGGCAGGTTGGTGCCGGTGTTGATGGCGATAGCCAGGGTCTGGAAGTGGTCGTAGCTGATGCTGCCGGCATCCAGCGCCTGCTTGATCTCGCTGATGTACACGGTGGCCACGAACACGTTGTCGCTGATCATCGACAGCAGACCATTGGCGATAAAGAACATGCCCGGTTGCTGCTCGATCGGCAGTGACAGCACATAGTCGATGATGGGTTTGAACAGATGCTGTTCGTGAATCACCGCCACAATGGCGAAGAACACCACCAGCAGCGAAGTGAACGGCAGCGATTCCTGGAACGCCTTGCCGATCTGGTGCTCGTCGGTGATACCGGTGAACGAGGTGATCAGAATGATCACCAGCAGGCCGATCAGCCCCACCTCCGCCAAGTGGAACGCCAGCCCCACCACCAGGATCAGGGCCGCGATGGCCTGCACCCACAGTGCCGCCTGATCGGCCTTGGTGCGTTTTTTCCGCTCGTTGTCGGCGAACTCTTCCAGCACCCGGCGCACCGGCTTCGGCAGGCGACCGCCGTATCCGAACCAGCGCAGTTTCTCCAGCAGCCAGCAGGTGATCAGGCCGGCCACCAGAACGGGAATGCTCACCGGCGCCATGTGCAGGAAAAACTGGGCAAAGTCCCAGCCCACCACCTTGGCGATCAGCAGGTTCTGGGGCTCACCCACCATGGTGGCGACACCACCGAGGGCGGTGCCGATGGCGCCGTGCATCAGCAGGCTGCGCAGGAAGGCGCGGAAGTTCTCCAGGTCTTCCCGGTGCAGTTCGATCACGTCGTCGTCGCTGTTGGTGTTGTGATCCTTGTGCTGGTAGCCCTTGCCCGAGGCCACCTTGTGGTACACCGAGAAAAAGCCCACCGCCACGCTGATGATCACCGCGGTGACGGTCAGCGCATCCAGGAACGCCGACAGCAGGGCTGCGGCGCCACAGAACAGCAACGACAACGCCGACTTTGACCGCACGCCTACCAGGATCTGGGTAAAGGTGACCAGCAACAGCTCTTTCATGAAGTAGATGCCGGCGACCATGAACATCAGCAGCAGGATAACGGGGAAGTTGGTGAGCACTTCCATATACACCGCGTCCGGCGTGGTCAGGCCGATCAGCAGCGCTTCAATAGCCAGCAGGCCACCGGGCAGCAGCGGGTAGCATTTCAGCGCCATTGCCAGGGTGAAGATGAACTCACCGATCAGCAGCCAGCCGGTCAGGCCCGGGCCAAAGACCGACAGCGCGATGGGATTGACCACCAGAAACAGCAGGATGACCTGCTTGTACCAGACCGGGGCCTTGCCGAGAAAGTTGTGGGTGAAACCTGAGATGACCGAATTGGGCATTGCAACATCTTCTGAGTGATCGGGAAATAACCATAGTGCGGCAGAGACGCCACACCTTCCTTGATATTTGTGTAACAGCCAGTCACACGCTAGGGCGGCGTGATCATCAGAAAGCGTTTGTCACGGGCGGGCATGGGCCAGATTTCCGGGTGCGGGTGATTTAAGGGCGCGAATAATACCAGAAAAACGGGTCAGAAAGTAAGCAAAGAATCCGCCAGCATCTCGGCGGTAATCGCCGACAGGGTCCAGCCCAGATGGCCATGGCCGGTGTTGTAGAACACCGTCGGCAGGCGCCCGGCGCCGACCCGCGGCATCATGTTCGGCAGCATCGGGCGCAGCCCGGCCCAGGGCACCACCCGGCGGGTGCAGACGCCGGGGAAGCACTGCTCCACCCAGCGGGTGAGCGGACGGATGCGGTCATCGCGGATATCGCGATTGTAACCGCTGAATTCCGCCGTGCCGGCCACGCGGAAACGACCGTCCCCGAGGCGGCTGGTGACAATCTTGGTGGCGTCGTCCAGCAGGCTGACGGTGGGGGCGGACGTTCGCGAGTCCTCGTCGTCGAGCTCAATGGTGATGGAATAGCCCTTGACCGGATAGATGTTGACCCGGTCGCCCAGCTTCGCGGCCAGGGCCCGGCTGCCGACACCGGCGCAGATCACCACGGCATCAAAAGTGTCACGGTGTTGCTGCTGGCCATCGTGGGCGGTGACCCAGGCGTGGTTCTGGTCGGCACTGAGTTCGGTAACCGTGTGGCCATAGCAGGTTCTGACGCCCAGGCGCAGGATCGCTTCGGCCAGGCCGTTGGTGAACTTGTGGATATCACCGGTGGAATCGCTTTCGGTGTAAAACCCGCCGTAATAGTCGCCCGCCAGCGTGGGCTCAATGGCGCGCATCTCGTCCGGGGTCACGGCGCGGCGTTCCAGGCCGCCGGCCGCCAGCAGTTTCGACACACTGGCGGCGTGGTCGAAACCGGCCTTGTCGCGATAAATGTGGAGGATGCCCTGCTTCTTCAGGTCGAAATCAATGCCTTCTTCCTGCGCCCAGTTGAACAGATGCTCCCGGGCGGCGATGGCGAGGCGGGTGGTTTCGGTGGTGTTCTTTTCGTACTGGGGAATCGCGGCAATGAATTCTGCGAACCAGCTCAGCTTGTGCCAGGACGGTTTGGGGTTGACCAGCAGTGGCGCATCGCGGCGGGACATCCACTTGATGCCCTTGATCACCGTCTGCCAGTTGTTCCACACCTCGGCATTGGAGGCTGACAGCTGACCACCGTTGGCAAAGGAGGTTTCCATCGCGGCGTACCGGTGTTTTTCGTACACGGTAACGTCCAGGCCGCGCTTGGCCAGCGTGTAGGCGGTGGTAATTCCGGTGATCCCACCGCCAATGACGGCAACGGTCTTGATGGCGCTCTTCTTGGCACTGGTCATGGCACTCTCCATAACACCTTCCATAGCACCCTCCATAGCACGCTTTATGGCTATTTCGGTGCGGCGTATCCGGCAGCTTTACTCCACAGTCACGCTTTTCGCCAGGTTCCGCGGCTGATCCACATCGGTGCCCTTGAGCACCGCCACGTGGTAGGACAACAGCTGCAGCGGAATGGTGTACACGATGGGAGCGGTGATCGGGTGAACCGACGGAATCTGCATCACGTGGATGCCGTCCTGGGGCTTCACATCCGCCGCCTTGTCGGCAAACACGAACAGCTCGCCGCCGCGGGCGCGGACTTCTTCCAGGTTGGATTTCAGCTTTTCCACCAGGTCGTTGTTGGGCGCTACCGTGACCACCGGCATTTCACTGTCCACCAGCGCCAGCGGGCCGTGTTTCAACTCGCCAGCCGGGTAGGCTTCGGCGTGAATGTAGGAGATTTCCTTCAGTTTCAGCGCGCCTTCCAGGGCCACCGGGAACTGGGAGCCACGGCCGAGGAACAGGCTGTGGTGCTTGTCCATGAAGGCCTTGGACATCTCGGCAATCTCGCCATCCAGCGCCAGCACGTCACTGACCTGGCCGGGCAGCAGATGGATCGCCCGCACGATCTCCGCTTCCTGGTCTTCCGCCAGGCCATTGTGGCGGGCCAGGGCGAGTGTGAAGATCAGCAGCGCGGTGAGCTGGGTGGTGAAGGCCTTGGTGGAGGCCACCCCGATCTCCGGGCCGGCCTGGGTCATGATCACCAGGTCGGACTCGCGCACCAGCGAGCTGCCGGGCACGTTACAGATGGCCAGCGCGGCGCGGAAGCCGGCCTTCTTGGCCTGGCGCAACGCCGCCAGGGTATCCGCGGTCTCGCCGGACTGGGAGATGCACAGGAACAGGGTGTCGGGCTGGATCACGTGTTTGCGGTAGCGGAATTCGGAGGCCACCTCCACCGAACAGGGCACGCCGGCCAGCTCTTCAATCCAGTAACGGGCGACCATACCGGCGTGGAAACTGGTGCCACAGGCGATGATCTGCACATGGCGCACGTTCTCCAGCAGCTTGCCCGCCGAGGTGCCCAGCGCCTGCTCCAGCACGCGGCTGTCGGTGAGACGGCCTTCCATGGTGGCCTTGATGACCTTGGGCTGCTCGTAGATTTCCTTGAGCATAAAGTGGCGGTACTCGCCCTTGTCGGCGGAATCGGCGCCGTGCTCGAAGCGGGTCACCGCCCGCTCCACCGCATTGCCATCGCGGTCGCGGATGGCGACCTGATCACGACGGATGTCGGCAATATCGCCTTCCTCGAGGAACATGAAACGATCGGTCACTGGCAGCAACGCCAGCTGATCCGAAGCAATGAAGTTCTCGCCAATGCCCACGCCAATCACCAGCGGGCTGCCTTCGCGACAGACAATCAGGTGGTCCGGCTCGTCGGCATGAATCACCGCCAGGGCATAGGCGCCACGCAGGCGGCTGATGGCGGATTTGATGGCATCGTACAGATTACCCTGCACCCGGTAGTGTTTTTCGATCAGGTGAGCGACCACTTCGGTATCGGTCTGGGAGGTGAACTCGAAGCCATCGGCCTTCAGTTCATCCCGCAATTCCTGGTAGTTCTCGATGATGCCATTATGCACGATGGCCAGCCGGTCACCGGACATGTGCGGGTGGGCGTTGACCTGGGACGGCTCGCCGTGGGTAGCCCAGCGGGTGTGGGCAATGCCGAGGGAGCCTTCCAGCGCGGTGGTGTTGATGGCGTCCGCCAGGGCGGCGACCTTGCCCACTTCGCGGGCGCGCTGCACGGTGTTGCCGCCGTCGATGACCGCCATTCCGGCGGAGTCGTATCCCCGGTATTCCAGACGGCGCAGGCCCTCCAGAAGAATGCCCTGCACCTCACGTTCCGATACCGCACCTACAATGCCACACATGTGTTAATCACCTGTCAGAAAATTCGCTGTTTTGCCGGACCACTCAGGACTTCTTTTCCGGCCGGTCCCAGTCCGCGATGTTACGCTGACGGCCGCGGGCCACGGCCAGTTCACGGTCGGCGACATCGCGGGTAATCGTTGAACCGGCCCCGATGGTAGCGCCTTCGGCAACGGTTACCGGCGCCACCAGTGAGGTGTTCGAGCCGACAAAAACGCCATCGCCCAGCACCGTCTGGTGCTTGTTAACTCCATCATAGTTGCAGGTGATGGTGCCTGCACCCACATTCACATTACGCCCCAGCGAAGCATCACCGACGTAGCTCAGGTGGTTGATCTTGCTGCCCTCGCCAACCACCGCTTTCTTGGTTTCGACAAAATTGCCCACTTTGGTGTGGTCCGCCAGGCGGGTGCCGGGACGCAGCCGGGCAAAGGGACCGATCTGGGCGAAACTGCCGATCTCGGCACCCTCGATCACCGAGTGCGCCTTGATGTCGGCGCCGGCCGCAATTTTCGCATCGCGGATCACGCAGCCCGGGCCGATGGACACGCCGTCACCCAGTTCCACGTCACCCTCGAACACCACGTTGACGTCGATGAGGATGTCATTGCCGATGGTCAGGTTACCGCGCACGTCCACCCGAGCCGGGTCAGCCAGCGTAGCCCCTTCAGTCATCAGCCGCTCGGCTTCCCGGCGCTGGTACCAGCGCTCCAGTTCCGCCAGCTGAATGCGGTTATTGACGCCCTGCACCTCAAAGGCATTACCCGGCTGTGATACCGCCACCTGCATGCCGTGCTCCACGGCCATGGCTGTGATGTCGGTCAGATAATACTCGCCCTGGGCGTTGCGATTGGACAGCTGCGGCAGCCAGTCCTTCAGACGGCGGGCGGACACCGCAAGGATACCGGTGTTCACTTCGCGGATCTGGCGCTGGGCGTCGCTGGCGTCTTTCTGCTCCACGATGGCGGTCACGCGGCCCTGGTCATCACGCAGAATGCGGCCGTAGCCCTGCGGGTCGTCAAGGGTGACCGTCAGCAGCCCCAGGGTGTCGTTATCAATGGTCGACACCAACGCCTCAAGGGTATCCGCGCCGGTCAGGGGAACGTCGCCATAGAGCACCAGGACCCGCGCATCGTCGGGCAAATCGGGCAGCGCCTGGGCCACCGCATGGCCAGTGCCGAGCTGGTCCCGCTGCAACACCCAGTTCACCGGCTGGTCGGCGGTGGCGGAGCGGACCTGGTCCGCGCCGTGGCCGATGACGCCGTGAATCTGTGCGGCGCCAAGCTGACGGGCGGTGGCGATCACATGATGGAGCATTGGCCGCCCGGCCACGGCGTGCAACACCTTGGGCAGTGCGGATTTCATTCTCGACCCCTGACCGGCAGCCAGAATAACAACGTGTAGCGGACTCATAACGACAGACCCCCGGATCAATGGTCGGGCAGTTGATTCATAAACGAAAAAACCGCGTCCCTGGCGGACCGCGGGCTTCCCTCTGAATCGAGCGATTCGGAAAGAAACCTGCACTCCGCGTCAGGATGCGGCTTCAGATCGGGCGAACCCGAAACTGGCAATCGCAATCAGCGAATGTTCTTGCGCAGTTTCTGGATGGTGCGCAGCTGAGCGGCGGCTTCGGCCAGCTCCGCTGCGGCACGGGAGTACTCAAACTCGCCCGTTTTGTTTGCCAGTGCCTTTTCGGCTTCGCGCTGGGCTTCCTGTGCCGCTGCTTCGTCCACATCCTTTGCGCGAACCGCCGTATCGGCCATCAGGGTGATCAGGTTGGGCTGCACTTCCAGGTAACCCCCGGAAACGTACAGCACTTCCTCGGCACCGCCCTGCTTGACGATCCGCACTGCACCGGGCTTGAGCGCGGTCAGCAGCGGAGCGTGGCCATACTGGATACCCATCTCACCCTCGGTACCGGTAGCGGTCAGCGTCTCTACCAGCCCGGAGAAGATCTTCTCCTCGGCACTTACGACGTCACAATGTACGGTCATAGCCATTTCTTACGCCTCTTGGGTCAGAAAGTGAAGAAAGGGTTTATTTACCTTCCTTCGCCTTCATTGCCTTAGCTTTCTCGATCGCTTCCTCGATGCCGCCGCACATGTAGAACGCCTGCTCGGGCATGTCGTCGTAATCGCCGTTGAGAATGCCCTCGAAGCTGGCGATGGTCTCTTTCAGAGACACGTACTTACCGGGGGAACCGGTGAATACTTCAGCAACGTGGAACGGCTGGGACAGGAAACGCTCAATCTTACGGGCGCGGGATACGATCAGCTTGTCGTCTTCAGACAGCTCGTCCATACCCAGGATCGCAATGATGTCCTTCAGTTCCTTGTAACGCTGCAGAACGTTCTGAACACCACGGGCAACATTGTAGTGCTGCTCGCCGATTACCAGCGGATCCAGCTGACGGGAGGTGGAGTCCAGCGGATCGATCGCCGGGTAGATACCCTTGGAGGCGATGTCACGGCTCAGTACCACGGTCGCGTCAAGGTGCGAGAAGGTGGTGGCCGGAGACGGGTCAGTCAGGTCGTCCGCCGGTACGTAGACCGCCTGGATGGACGTGATCGAGCCGTTCTTGGTGGAGGTAATACGCTCCTGCAGCTCACCCATTTCCTGGGCCAGAGTCGGCTGGTAACCTACCGCGGATGGCATACGGCCCAGCAGTGCAGATACCTCGGTACCGGCCAGGGTGTAACGGTAGATGTTGTCAACGAACAGCAGAACGTCACGGCCTTCGTCACGGAACTTCTCGGCCATGGTCAGACCGGTCAGGGCCACACGCAGACGGTTTCCTGGGGGCTCGTTCATCTGCCCGTAAACCATCGCTACCTTGTCCAGTACGTTGGAGTCCTTCATCTCGTAGTAGAAGTCGTTACCCTCACGGGTACGCTCACCTACACCGGCGAATACGGACAGACCGGAGTGCTCTTTGGCGATGTTGTTGATAAGTTCCATCATGTTAACGGTCTTACCAACGCCGGCACCACCGAACAGACCAACCTTACCACCCTTGGCAAACGGGCAGATCAGGTCGATAACCTTGATGCCGGTTTCCAGCAGGTCGGCAGAGGCTGCCTGGTCCGCGTAGCCCGGTGCCTTACGGTGAATACCCCAGCGCTCTTCTTCGCCGATCTCGCCCTGTTCGTCGATGGGACGACCCAGAACGTCCATGATACGGCCCAGCGTCTTGGTACCAACGGGTACGGAAATCGGCTTGCCGGTGTTTTCTGCTTTCAGGCCACGCTTGAGGCCTTCGGTGCTGCCCATGGCGATGGTACGTACAATGCCGTCACCCAGCTGCTGCTGGACTTCCAGAGTTGTCTCACCACCTTCAAGCAGCAGTGCGTCATAAACGCTTGGCACGGCGTCACGTGGGAATTCCACGTCGATAACCGCGCCAATGATCTGAACGATGTGTCCGCTACTCATGCTCGGTTCCTCGTTATCTTGATAGTCAATAAAACCAGTAGGATCGTGGGGCGGATCAGACCGAAGCCGCGCCGCTCACAATCTCCGATATCTCTTGCGTAATGGCTGCCTGACGGGCCTTGTTGTAGGCCAGCTGGAGCTCGTCAATGATGCTGCCTGCGTTATCAGTCGCGCTCTTCATGGCAATCATCCGAGCAGCCTGCTCGCAAGCCAGATTCTCCACCACTCCCTGATACACCTGGGATTCGATATAACGTGGCAGCAGCCCATCGAGGATGGGGCGTGAATCGGGCTCGTAGATGTAATCCCACTGGTGACCGACGTCTTCGTCCTCGCCTTCCGGCAACGGCAGAAGCTGTTCTGATTGCGGCTGTTGCGTCATGGTGTTCACGAACTGGTTACTTACCAGGTACAGGCGGTCGATCTTGCCTGACTCGAACGCGTCGAGCATCACCTTGACGTTACCGATCAGCTGTTCTGCACTGGGGTTATCGCCCAGATGGGTCAGTGCGGCGATCACGTTTCCGCCGTAGCTGCGGAAGAAGGAAGCGCCTTTCTGCCCGATGGCACAGAGGTCGGTCTCAACACCTTTGTTTTTCCATTCGCGCATTTCGCGCACGAGGAGCTTGAACACGTTACCGTTCAGGCCACCGCACAATCCCCGATCCGAGGACACCACGATGTAACCCACACGCTTGACGTCACGCTCCTGCATGAACGGATGACGGTAATCCTGGTTTGCCTTGGCAATGTGCCCGATTACCTGACGCATCTTTTCAGCATACGGACGAGTCGCCTGCATGCGTTCCTGAGCTTTGCGCATCTTACTTGCCGCCACCATTTCCATGGCGGAAGTGATCTTCTGCGTGCTCTTGATGCTTCCGATCTGGTTACGTATTTCTTTTCCGACGGCCATAAGTCACTGCCTTTTCAAGTTAGACACTCATGTGGACCAACGGGCCCGCCGCAGCGGGCCATGGGCTTACCAGCTTTGAGTGGTCTTGAATTTTTCCAGAGCAGCTTTCAGGCCAGCGGTAATTTCGTCGTTGAAATTACCCTCTGCGCCGATCTTGTCGAGCAGGTCTTTCTGTTCGGCGCGCATCCAGTCGATCAGTTGCGCTTCGAACTTGACCACACTGCTGACTTCGACGTCGTCCAGGAAACCTTCGTTAGCTGCGAACAGTACGGTACCCATTTCCGCGACGGACATCGGGCTGTACTGGTTCTGCTTCATCAGCTCGGTGACCCGCTGACCATGCTCGAGCTGCTTCCGCGTGGCTTCGTCCAGGTCCGAGGCAAACTGGGCGAAGGCCGCCAGTTCACGGTACTGGGCGAGGGCCAGACGGATGTTACCGCCAAGCTTCTTCATGATCTTGGTCTGGGCCGAACCACCTACCCGGGAAACCGACACACCGGCGTTCATCGCCGGACGGATACCGGAGTTGAACAGGTTGGTTTCCAGGAAGATCTGACCGTCGGTGATGGAGATCACGTTGGTCGGAACGAAGGCGGAAACGTCACCGGCCTGGGTTTCGATGATCGGCAGCGCCGTCAGGGAACCGGTCTTGCCTTTCACTTCACCGTTGGTCAGCTTTTCAACCTCATCGGCGTTGATCCGGGAGGCGCGCTCGAGCAGACGGGAGTGCAGGTAGAAAACGTCACCGGGGTAAGCTTCACGACCCGGCGGACGACGCAGCAGCAGGGAAATCTGACGGTAAGCAACGGCCTGCTTGGACAGGTCATCGTAGATGATCAGCGCGTCTTCGCCACGGTCACGGAAGTATTCACCCATGGAGGTACCGGAGTACGGGGCGAGGAACTGCATCGCGGCCGGATCGGCAGCACCGGCGGCAACCACGATGGTGTGGTCCATGGCGCCGTGCTCTTCCAGCTTACGAACAACCGCTGCAATGGAAGACTGCTTCTGACCAACGGCAACGTAGATACACTTGATGCCGGTGTTCTTCTGGTTGATGATCGCGTCGATCGCAACCGCAGTCTTACCGATCTGACGGTCGCCGATGATCAGCTCACGCTGGCCGCGACCGATGGGAACCATGGTATCGATCGCTTTCAGGCCAGTCTGTACTGGCTCATCAACGGACTGACGGGCGATAACGCCCGGTGCAACCTTCTCGACCGGAGCGGTCAGGGAGGTACCCAGTTCGCCCTTGCCGTCGATCGGGTTACCCAGACCATCGACAACGCGGCCCATCAGTTCCGGACCAACCGGCACTTCCAGGATACGTCCGGTACAACGAACCTTCTGGCCTTCGGCCAGGTCTTCGTAGTCACCCAGTACCACCGCACCGACGGAATCACGCTCCAGGTTCAGCGCCATACCGAAAGTGCCGTTGGCAAATTCAATCATCTCGCCGTACATAACGTCGGCCAGACCGTGGATCAGTACGATACCGTCAGAGACGGAAAGAATCGTACCTTCGTTCTTTGCTTCGGAAGAGATGTCGAGCTTTTCGATTCTCTTCTTGATGATGTCACTGATCTCGGATGGATTCAGTTGCTGCATGCCTTTGTCCTCAAACCTTGTGCTGAAATCAGGAGCCCAGAGCCTTGGCCATTCTGGCCAGCTTGCCTCGGACTGAAGCGTCGATAACCAGGTCGCCCGTGTGAACCACTACACCGCCGATCAGGGACTGATCTGTCGCGGCTTCCAGGGAAACCTTGCGCTCCAGCTTTTTGGACAGTGCGTCGATCAACTGCTGCTGTTGTTCGGCCGTCATTTCGTAGGCCGTGCTCACCTTCAGGTTCACCGTACGCTCAAGATCGGCACGGTACAGGCTGAACAGGGCTGAAACTTCCGGCAACAGAGCCAGACGCTTGCTTTCAGCGAGAATCAACAGGAAATTTCTGAGTGCTTCAGGCAGCGGCTCTTCGAAACAGTCTGCGAAGAGTTCCGCCTTGCGTTGCTCAGACAGGCCGGGATTGGCCAGGATGTTCTTTACCTCTTGGTCAGCCGCCACCTGAGCTGCGAAAGCCAGCGCCTGATCCCACTGATCAACGGCATTCTGGTCTTGCGCGGCAGCAAAAACGGCCTTCGCGTAGGGTCGGGCTAACGTAGTCAGTTCTGCCATGATGACCCTCTTTTAGAGTTCTGCGGCCAGCTTTTCCAGCATCTCGCTGTGAGCTTTGGCATCTACAGAGGTTTCCAGAATCTTCTCGGCACCGGCAACGGCAAGTGCTGCCACTTCTGCTCTCAGTGCGTCGCGAGCCTGAACACGCTCCTGTTGAATTTCCGCCCTGGCCTGCTCAATAAGCCGCTCGCCTTCCTTGCGGGCATCGTCTTTGGACGCCTCGACAATCTGGGCGGCACGCTTGTTGGCCTGGTCAATCAGGGCTGCAGCGTCTTCTTTCGCCTTGTGCAGTTCCTTGGAGGCTTTTTCCTGCGCAAGTTCGAGATCGCGTGACGCGCGATCTGCGGCAGAGAGGCCGTCGGCAATTTTCTTCTGGCGCGCTTCCATGGCAGCCGTGATCGGCGGCCATACATACTTGACGCAGAACCAGACGAAAATAGCGAAGGCAATCGATTGCCCTATCAACGTAAGGTTTATATTCACGGCAATGTACCTCTTGCTATTCGTTGCGTCCTGGTATCCGTAAAACCGGGCGCCACCTCAGTTGTGTGAAGCGGTGCCCGACTCTTTCGGCTGAATTAACCAGCTACAACGAAGATCAGGTACATCGCGATACCAACGCCGATCATGGGAACCGCGTCCAGCAGACCGGCCATGATGAATGTCTTGGTTTGCAGCTGGTTAGCCATTTCCGGCTGACGGGCAGTGGACTCGAGCAGCTTGCCACCCAGCAGGCCGAAGCCGATGCCAGTTGCCAGAGCGCCCAGACCAATGATGATCGATGCTGCAATAAATACCATTTCCATTGAAGACTCCTCAGTTTTCTCAGATAGTTAAGGGTTTGTGTTTTAAAGCGTTTAATCAGTGATCTTCGTGCGCCGCGCTGAGGTATACCACAGTCAGCGTTGTAAAGATAAAGGCCTGCAGTACCACCACCAGGATGTGGAAGATGGCCCAGGGCACGTTCAGCGTCCACTGGATCCACAGCGGCAGCAGTGCAATCAGGATAAAGACGACTTCACCGGCGTACATGTTGCCGAACAGACGCAGTGCGAGACTGATCGGCTTGACGATGAGCACCAGGATTTCCAGGAACAGGTTGAACGGAATCAGCGACCAGTGGTTGAACGGCTGCATGGACAGCTCTTTGGTGAAACCGCCAATGCCCTTCACCTTCAGGCTGTAGAAGATGATTAGCAGGAACACACCGATGGAAATACCGAAGGTACCGTTGGGATCGGTGGTGGGAACAATCTTGAAGTACTCCAGACCCAGCGCGTGGGCGATGGAGGGGATGTAGTCGACCGGGATCAGCTTCAGACAGTTCATCAGCAGGATCCACACGAAGATGGTCAGGGCCAGCGGGGCAATCAGCGGATTGCGCGCGTGGAAGCCGTCTCTGACCACGCCCTGGATGAACTCGACGGTCATCTCCACAACGTTCTGCAGACCGGTGGGAACACCGGTGGTGGCCCGCTTGGCCGCGAAGCGGAACAGGCCAAGAAAGAGAATACCCATGAACAGGGACCAGCCCAGGGTATCAACGTGGAAAGCCATAAAGCCCATGTCCGAAGCTTCCTGGGCGGTTCGTGCGAACGTCCAGGTGGCTTCGTCGACCAGGGTACCGTCAGCGCGCTCATAGCCTTCCGGGAGTTTTCCGTAGGTGAGGTTCTGTAGGTGGTGCTTTATATACTCTACTGGGGTATCAGCTGCCATACTGCTCTCGTCCAGTCATCGCCGTGGTTGCGGCCGGATGAGGAAGCGCAACACTGCACTCATCACAACCATCACAGCAAAAGTGAATAACAGAGCCGGTACGTGTACTGGCTCCATTAAGATGAAAACGGCCGCAAAGAACACTGCGGTAAGGGCGATCTTGATGCTTTCCGCCCTGAACATGTTGCCCACCATCAGGCGCGCGTTTCTGGCGCCCTGGTACCGGTACATCCGGTGAGCAAAGTACGCGTTTGGTATGACAAATATAAGACCGCCAACAAAAGCGGAACACCCGGCCAAACGACTTTCAATGGTCCACAACAGACTCAGAATGACGATCGCTGAAAACTCTATGGCCAACCAACGGGCCAGAGGCAGGCGGGTGATTTGTGAACGCTTAATACTCATACCACCTGCTGTCATTCCAAGCGCGCGAAATTATATGTGTTAACCGATGGGGGTTCAACAGAACCGGCGCGAAAATTTGGTGGAAAAATAACCAGAAATTCTTTGGAATCACACAACTTTCACACAAGTTGTGTTCTCTAACCAACACCGTCACGACATGTGGTGGTTTCAGGCTTAAAACCACCGCGCGGACGAATTGTCACATTCCTTAACGGATATGGCCCAAAATCCCGTCAAGCTCATCCAGCGAACTGTATTCGATCACCAGTTTGCCCTTGCCGCGCTGACCATGGGCGATGGATACCCGCGCTCCGAGACGTTCCGCCAGGTCGTCCTGCAGGGCACGGATGTTGGGATCCACCTGACCGGATGGCTTCTTGCGATCCGGCGTTTCCTGCTGGATGCGGCGAACCAGCGCCTCGGTCTGGCGCACCGACAGGGATTTTGCCACCACCTGACGCGCCACCTGCATCTGCTGCTCCGGCGGCAGGGTCAGCATGGCACGGCCATGGCCCATTTCCAGGTCGCCGTGCTCCAGCATCAGCCGCACGTCTTCGGTCAGGCCGATCAGACGCAGCAGGTTGGTGATGGTGGTGCGGCTCTTGCCCACCGCTTCCGCCACCTGGGCCTGGGTGAGCCCGAATTCGTCCTGCAACCGTTGCAGGGCAAAGGCTTCTTCGATCGGATTGAGGTTCTCGCGCTGGATGTTTTCGATCAAGGCCATGGCAATGGCGGCCTCATCGGGCACATCGCGCACGATGGCCGGAATACGGTCCAGCTCGGCCATCTGGGTGGCGCGCCAGCGGCGTTCACCGGCGATCAGCTCGTAGCGGCCTTCGGCGATGGGGCGCACCACCACCGGTTGCATCACGCCCTGTTGGCGAATGGAGTCCGCCAGCTCCTGCAGCGCAGCCGGGTCCATATCGCGGCGGGGCTGAAAGCGGCCGCGCTGGATCAGATCCACCGGCACGTCCCGCAATTCGCCGTCGTGGTCTTTCAGCTCCTGATCCAGATTGACCCTGGAGCCCTGCAACAGCGCGCCCAGCCCGCGTTCACCCAGTCCTCGTTTCTTCGCCGCCATGGTATTTGTCATTCTTCCCGGTGAAAATCAGTGTGCAAAGGTGGGGTAGTTTACACGGCAACCGCCGTGGATGTCTTTTGCGCGCCATGGCGGCGAACCATTTCTCCGGCGAGGGCCAGGTAGGCCACCGCGCCCTTGGAAACGCGATCGTATTTCAGGGCCGGCATGCCGTAGCTCGGGGCCTCCGCCAGGCGTACATTGCGGGGAATCACCGCCTTGTAGACCTTGTCACCGAAGTATTCGCTGAGCTGACCGGACACATCCAGGGTCAGGCTGTTGCGGGGGTCGTACATGGTGCGCAGGATGCCTTCCACCTGCAGATTCGGATTGACCGTTTCCTGGATCTGCTCCACGGTGTTCATCAGCGCCGCCAGCCCCTCCAGGGCGTAGTATTCGCACTGCATGGGGATCAGCACGGTATCCGCCGCCGACAGGGCGTTGACCGTCAGCAGGCTCAACGAGGGCGGGCAGTCGATCAGGATGTAATCGTAGTTGTCGCGAACGGTATTCAGGGCGAGACGCAGCCGGTGTTCGCGGCCGATTTCATTCATCAGCTCCACTTCCGCGGCCGTCAGGTCACCGTTGGACGGCATCAGGTCAAAGCCCGAGGCTTCGGCGGCAATGATCACGTCCGCGGCCGCCGCCCGCTTGGTCAGCATGTCGTAACCGGACAGTTCGAGGGCGTTTTTGTCCACGCCGCTGCCCATGGTGGCGTTGCCCTGGGGGTCCATGTCCACCAGCAGTACACGGCGTTTGGTGGCCGCCAGGGAGGCAGAAAGATTGACGCAGGTGGTGGTTTTTCCCACACCGCCTTTCTGATTGGTCACTGCAATCACGCGCGCCATGTCTTGCCTCCTTTGATCACTGGGGTTGGGCTGTCCGGTCGATGGTCAGCAGGTGCCGCTCGCCATCGGACCCCGGCACCAGCAACGAATGACGGGATTTTACCTGCCACCCGGCTGGAAGAGCAGCCACTTCATCATCCGGAAACTGGCCTTTCATGGCAAGGAACTCGCCGTCATTTGCCAGCAAATGTCCGCACCAGCTCACCAGGTTATCCAGTGCGGTAAAGGCACGGCTGCTGATCTGACGATAGCGGCTTTGCGGATCACAGCTTTCGGCGCGGCCGTGGATCACCTCCACGTTGCCCAGCCCCAGCTCCAGCACACACTGGGTCAGGAAGCGGGTTTTCTTGCTGTTGCTGTCCAGCAGCGTAAATCGTTTGTCCGGAAATACGATGGCCAGGGGAATGCCGGGCAGTCCGCCGCCGGCGCCCACATCCAGCAGGTGATCGGTGGTCACGAACGGCAGGATGCTGAGGCTGTCCAGCAATTGTCGCGACACCATGTGGTGGGGGTCCCGCACGGCGGTGAGGTTGTAGGCGCGGTTCCATTTATTGAGCAGAGCCAGAAACGCCAGCAGCTGGCGCTGCTGGCTCTGGTCCAGCTCAATGCCCATTTCCGCCAGTCCGGTTTCAAGCTGGCGTTGCCAGAGTGCGTCGCTCATGGTCGGCAATCAGGCCGTCTGTTTGCGCAGCAGGTCGCGCTTCTTCAGGTGCACCAGCAGCTGCGACACCGCCGCCGGAGTGACGCCCTGAATGCGGGAGGCCTGGGCCACGGTTTCCGGGCGTACCGTTTTGAGCTTCTGCTTGATCTCGTTGGACAGGCCGCCAATGGCGTCGTAATCCAGATCCACCGGCAATGCGGTGTGTTCGTTGCGACGCAGGCGCTCGATCTCGTCGGTCTGACGGGAAATGTAACCCTCGTACTTGATCTCGATCTCCACCTGATCCGCCACCACCGGGTCCTCCGCTTTCGCGGCGCCAATGTCGGCGATGTGGGTGTAACCGATTTCCGGCCGGCGCAGCAGTTCCGCCAGCGACTGGTCGCGGGTCAGCGGCTGCTTGAGAAAGCCGTTGGCCCGCTCACCGGCGTCGGTGTTGGGGTGAATGCGGGTGGATTCCAGGCGGCTGCGCTCGCTGGCAATGGCCTCGCGCTTGTCGTTGAACTTCTGCCAGCGGTCGTCGTTTACCAGGCCCAGTTTGCGACCGGTTTCGGTCAGGCGCAGGTCGGCGTTGTCTTCCCGCAGGATCAGCCGGTATTCGGCGCGACTGGTGAACATGCGGTAGGGCTCGGAGGTGCCCATGGTGATCAGGTCATCCACCAGCACGCCGAGGTAGGCCTCGTCGCGGCGCGGGTACCATTCGTCTTTTTCCTGGGCCTTCAGGGCGGCGTTGATGCCCGCCAGCAGACCCTGGGCGCCGGCTTCTTCGTAGCCGGTGGTGCCGTTGATCTGGCCGGCAAAGTACAGGCCCTGGATAAACTTGGTTTCCAGCGTATGGCGCAGATCCTGGGGGTTCAGGAAGTCATACTCAATGGCGTAGCCCGGCCGCGTGATGTGGGCGTTCTCGAATCCGGGAATCGAGCGCACCGCCGCCAGTTGGATATCGAACGGCAGGCTGGTGGAGATGCCGTTGGGGTAGAGCTCGTGGGTAGTCAGGCCTTCGGGCTCCACAAAAATCTGGTGGGAGTCCTTGTCGGCGAAACGGTTGACCTTGTCTTCGATCGACGGGCAGTAACGCGGCCCAATGCCTTCGATATTACCGGCGAACATCGGCGAACGGTCAAAACCGCTGCGGATGATGTCGTGGGTTTCTTCCGTGGTGCGGGTGACGTAACAGCACATCTGCTCGGGGTGCTGGTCGCGGCTGCCGATAAAGGACATCACCGGCGTGGGGTCGTCGCCCCACTGTTGCTGCATCACCGAAAAGTCCACCGAGCGGGCATCAATACGCGGCGGTGTGCCGGTTTTCAGCCGACCCACGTTGAAGGGCAGTTCCCGCAACCGTTTGGCCAGGGCGTTGGCCGGTGCGTCGCCGGCGCGGCCGCCGGAGTGGTGCTCCATACCGATGTGGATAACGCCACCCAGGAAGGTTCCGGTGGTCAACACCACGGTTTTGGCGTTAAAGCGGATGCCGGTCTGGGTCACCACCCCGGTGACCTGCTCGTTTTCCACAATCAGATCGTCCGCCGCCTGCTGGAACAGGGTCAGGTTGGGCTGGTTCTCCAGAGTATGGCGAATGGCCGCCTTGTACAGCACGCGGTCGGCCTGGGCACGGGTGGCACGCACCGCCGGACCCTTGCGACTGTTGAGCACGCGGAACTGGATACCGGCACGGTCGGTGGCCTCGGCCATGGCGCCGCCCAGCGCGTCGATTTCTTTGACCAGATGGCTTTTGCCGATGCCGCCAATGGCCGGGTTGCAGGACATCTGGCCCAGGGTTTCGATGTTGTGGGTCAGCAGCAGGGTCTGCGAACCCATACGCGCCGCCGCCAAAGCGGCTTCGGTACCGGCATGGCCACCACCAATGACAATGACATCGAAACGGGTCGGAAAATCCACGGTTCACCTCGGAATTCGGGCTGAAATGAAGGTATTGAAACAGGGCGGCGAGTATAACGCCTTGCCTGGCAAAATGCAGTGGGAATGTGCAAATTTTAACCAGATCGGGGCGCATTGAGAACCTGACGCATAAGTGGATTCCGAAATGCTCAGATTTTCAGCAGCTTGGATAGTTGTCCTGAGAAAAGTTTTCAAGAAAGTTATCCACATGCCCGAACACTTGTTAAACAGCCTTATACATCACCTAACTCTTTGTTATTTCTGCAAACGATATAAACAATCCAACGCTTGTTCGAAGCTTATTCAACCCTTTATCCACAAGAACGGGCGGTCGTGTGGCGGGACAGCCGCCACACCAGCGCTACCACGATCAGATTGACGAGGGACAACAGCAGCAGGAATCCGGGGATGCCGACACCCAGAACCCCCAGCACCACGATCCCGGTCAGGGCACTGACAACCATGAACAAGGCGTTCATCACGTTGAGGGCGGCGATGATCCGGGCGCGTTTGAAGCGCGGCGTTTCATGCTGGATAAACGCATACAGGGGAACAATAAACAGACCACCGCAGACTCCGATACCCAGCAGATCCAGCAGTACCCTGAGATACTCCGCATCGGACAGCAGCGTCAGCCAGGTGCTGGCCACCGGCGTGGCAGGCACGGCGAAGTACAGGTCCACCCCGAACAGTGACAGCCCGGCGGCGCCCCAGGGCACCAGTTTCAGGGTGATGTGATGGCCGGTGAGCTTTTCACAAAGCATCGAGCCCACGGAAATGCCGATGGTGAAAAGGGCGAGCAGCAGGGTCACCACCGTTTCATCCCCCAGCAGACTGGTCTTGGCAAAATTGGGAAACTGGGTGAGGTAGGCGGCGCCCAGGAACCAGAACCAGGAGATCGCCAGTATCGCCAGCAATACCCTGCGCTGCTCCGCGGCCAGGGTTAACAGCCGCCAGGTTTCTTTCACTGGCTGCAGCCGTTCCAGCGCAGCGGCACCGCGGTTGTCGGTCGGCGGTACCTGGCGCGCGGCCAGATAACCGAGGATCGCCATCACCACCACGCCCACGGCGGTCAACCGCGCCGCGGTTTCAAACCCCATCAGCACCCCCGCGGCAATCGTACCCAGCAGAATGGCCACGAAGGTGCCCATGCCCACCAGTGCGTTACCGCCAACCAGTTCGTCGTCCGCCAGTACCTGCGGCAGGATCGCGTACTTTACCGGGCCAAAGAAGGTGGATTGCGTGCCCATCAGAAACAGCAACACCAGCAACAGCTCGTACCAGCCGAACCACAGCCCCACCGCCGCCGTGGTCATGATGCCGATTTCCAGCAGTTTGACCACGCGGATGATGCGGGATTTCTCCAGGCTGTCCGCCAGTTGGCCGGCCATTCCCGAGAACAGGAAAAACGGCAGTATGAAGAGAAACGCCGCAAAGTTAACCACCACATCCACCGAGAACCCCAGCAACCCACCGGCACTGTAGGTCACCAGCAGCAACAGCGCATTCTTGTAGAGGTTGTCGTTGAAGGCGCCGGAAAACTGGGTGAGGTAGAACGGCAGGAAGCGCCGCTGGCCCAGCAGGCGGAACTGGCTGTGTGACGTCATAAAACGGTCCTGTCCTGGTGCGTCCATGTGCTGATTCGCCCTGTTTTGGCGCGCCGTTTTGCTCGCTTGGGCGTGTTGGCTGTTTGTTGTCGCCGAATTACCCGCACTGGCGACGTATCTTCGTCTTTTGGCACGAATCTCGCAACAGATTGGGCAACAGCGTCTTTATACCTGCGTTTTAGAGTTGTCACCAATGGCCAGGATGGCTTTAACGTTTACAGGATTCCTGACCATGAGTCGTGTTGTTCCCCTGTCCCGGTTTGGCCGCGGCCACAACCGGGCGTCGAATGTGCCGGATATTATTGCCAGTTGTCGCTTCAACTCAGTGTATCAGCCCATCCTCAGCCCCACCCACCAGAAACTGGTGGGCTACGAAGCACTGGTGCGCGCCTCCCGCGATGACCAACCGCTGGCCCCACCGGCAGTGTTCAACGAAGCCCGGGCCTGTGAGCAAAGTGCGGAGCTGGACCGCTACCTGTTGCATCTGCACCTGGATAACTTCCGGTCCGGCTCCCACCCGGCCTGGCTTTTCGTCAATATCAATCCGGACACCTGCATCCATCCACAGGCGTCACTGGAACGGCTGGCCCATCACTGCCGCCGCTCCGGCATCCATCCGGAGCGGCTGGTGCTGGAACTGGTGGAAACCGCCTCCGACGATCCCCAGGCGTTGCTGGGATTTGTGGAACTGGCCAAAACTTTCGGCTTCCAGATCGCCATCGACGATTTCGGCACCGGGGATTCCAACTTCGAACGGCTGTGGCGAATGAACCCGCTGATCGTCAAACTTGATCGCAGTCTGCTGGTGAACGCGGAAAGTCATGCCCGCGCGCGGATGCTGCTGGAAAGCCTGGTGCGCATGATCCGCGAGAGCGGGAGCCTGGTACTGCTGGAAGGCGTTGAAAACGAGTCCCAGGCGCGGATTGCGCTGGATACCGAGGCGGATCTGCTGCAGGGGTTCCTGTTCGCTCGGCCAGGCGCGATCGGAGAACACACCGCCCGGCAGGCGGAAGCGGCCCTGCGCAAGGCCATGGCGCAGACCAGCGAATCGGGCCTGATGGATATTCAGCGCCAGGAGGGTTTTCTCCGCCTGCTGCGCCTTGAAATGATGGACGCCTGTCACCGGCTTGCTCGCGATGAACCGTTTGACCGGGCCTGCGGCCGCTTGCTGGAACTGGACAGTGTGAAACGCTGCTTCGTACTGAACCAGGCGGGGGTGCAGCAGGGCAACCTCGCCCGCGCCACCCCCGATATCCAGCGCGGCAGCTTCAATCCCCTGTATCACTCTGCCGGTGCCTGCTGGTCCCATCGCGAGTATTTCCAGAATGCCCTGTCCCGGCCGCAGCACATCAGCGTATCCCGCCCTTATGTTGCGTTACCGGATGCCAAACGCACCGTTACTCTGTCGACGGTGATCCACACCGACCATGGCCCTCAAGTGGTGTGTGTGGATCTGCATCCCGACGAGCTGTTTGACGGCCAGTTCACCTTCCCGGCCACCCTGTAAAACCGGTGCTCAGAAATCGTCCGCCCCCTTCTGGGGCGCGGCAGCAAAACCCTGGCCACCGGCGGACCCGCCGGCCTGGCGCTCCAGTTCCAGTTCCACCGCGTTCGCGGACTTGGCGAATCGTGCCAGCAGGTTATACAGCACCGGGATGATGAACAGCGTCAACGTGGTGGCGAACACCAGGCCACCGAGGATCACCACGCCTATGGACGCCCGGCTCTCGGCGCCGGCGCCCGTGGCAATGACCAGCGGCACCGCCCCGAACACCGTGGAGATGGTGGTCATCAGTACCGGGCGGAAGCGCAGGATGGCCCCTTCAAGAATCGCATCGCGAACCTCATACCCCTTGTCCCGCAGCTGATTGGCGAACTCCACGATGAGAATGCCGTTCTTGGCCATCAACCCCAACAGCATGACGATGCCGATCTGACTGTAAATGTTGAGGCTGATGCCCGACCAGTACAGCGCAAACAACGCCCCGGTGATCGCCAGCGGTACCGACAGCATGATAATCAGTGGGTGGATCCAGCTCTCGAACTGCGCGGCGAGGACCAGGAACACGATCACGAAGGCCAGGCCGAAGGTGAGGTAAATGGCGGCGGAAGAATCCTGGAATTCCCGACTCAGGCCCTTGTAACTGATGCGGGCCTCCGGCGGCAGGTTATCCACCGCCAGGTTGTTGAGGTAGGTCAGCGCCGAGCCGAGGTCGTAGCCATCGGCCAGTGACCCACTGATAACCACCGCAGGCAACCGGTCGACCCGCCGCAAATCCGGATTGGCGCCGATTTCGCTGACCGACACCAGCGCCTGCAACGGGATCAGATCGCCACCGGCCCGCGGGCGCAGGAACACCTGGCCCAGATCCTCGGGTGTCGCCCGGTCGGCATCCGCCGCCTGGACGATCACGTCGTATTCGCGGCCCCGGTCCACGTAGGTGGTTACCTGTCGTGATGCCAGCATGGTCTGCAGCGTCAGGCCCACGTCCTCCACGGTGACATCCAGGTCCGCCGCCCGTTCACGGTCGATATTTACCCGCAGCTCCGGCCGGGTCAGCTCAAAGTCGGTCTCGAGGTTCAGCAAGTTGGGGTTTTCCTTGGCCCGTTCCAGCAGCTCCTCGCTCCAGGCCTGGACCGATTCGTAATCCGGACCGCCCACCACAATCTCTACCGGCTGGTTGAAGCCGCGCTGACCCAGGCCCGGCGGATTCACCGCCACCGCGCGGATGCCCGGAATCGACGACAGCTTGCCTCGCAGCTCGCTGGTGACCTGCTGCTGCTTGATGTCGCGCTCTTCCCAGGGCCCAAGGCCCATGATCATGAAGGCGTTGTCGGCCTCGTTGCGGAAGCCGACGATGGACAGCAGACGGTCGGCGGTGCCGTTATCAAGGTAGGGAATCAGCTTCTCCTCCGCCTTGCGAACGTGATGATCGGTGTACTCCACCGTGGACCCCCGCGGCGCGCTGACCGGCATGATAATCACCCCGCGGTCCTCAATGGGCGCCAGTTCCTGGGGCAGTTTCGGAAACACCACCGCAATCAGCACCATACCCACCAGGCCCAGACCGATCAGCAGGCCCGGCTGGCGCAGGGAGAACCGCAACATGCGCTCGTAGCCCCGGGTCAGGCCATTCAGGCCGTTTTCGATGAAGGTCCAGATGCGGTGACCCTCTGCGGTTTCCGGGCTGTGTTTAAGCCACTTGGAACACAGCATCGGAGCCAGTGTCAGCGCCACCAGGCTGGACACCACCACCGCTGCCGCCAGGGTAAAGCCGAATTCAGCAAACAGCCGCCCGATGTTGCCGCCCATGAAGGAAATGGGCACGAACACCGCCACCAGCGTGAACGTGGTGGCGATGACCGCAAACGCCACCTGTTTGGCGCCCCGGTAGGACGCCAGCAATGGCGGTTCGCCGTCATCGATGCGGCGCTGAATGTTTTCCAGCATGACGATGGCGTCATCCACCACCAGACCGATGGCCAGAATCACCGCCAGCAGGGTCAGCACATTGATGGAAAAGCCCAGCGCGCCCAGACCAATGAAGGCGCCAATGACCGCCACCGGGATGGTCACCGCCGGAATCAGCGTGGCCCGCCAGGAGCGCAGGAACACGAAGATCACCAGAATAACCAGGGACACGGCGATGGCCAGGGTGATCATCACCTCCTTGATGGAGGCACGGATAAAGATCGACTCGTCGTAGTTAGAGGCAATGGTGACTTCCGGCGGCAGGGTTTGGCGAATCTTCTCCAGTTCCGCGGTGACCAGATCCGACACTTCCACGGTGTTCGATTTCGACTGGCGGATAATGCCCATGCCGATGGCAGTCAGGCCGTTGGCACGCAGGCGGCTGGTGTCCGATTCCACGCCCATCTGCACATTGGCCACCTCGCCAAGGCGCAGCAGGTCGTTGCCATCGCGACGAATCACCAGCTCGCGGAATTCCTCAACATTGGATAGCCGCCCCTCTGCGCGTACCGTGAAGTCGCGGGTGGCGGACTCCACCGAGCCGGCTGGCAGTTCCACGTTGTTGGCGCGGAGGGCCCGCTCCACTTCCGCCACAGTGATATCACGGGCCGCCAGGCGTTCCCGATCCAGCCATACGCGGATGGCGTAACGCCGCTCGCCACCGATACGCACATCGGCAACGCCATCGAGTACCGACAACCGGTCCGCCAGTACGCGATCGGCAAAATCACTCAGTTCGGCGCTGTCCCAGACATCGCTGCGCAGGGTGACCCACATCATCGGGCGGGCATCGGAATCGGCCTTGCTCACCACCGGCGGATCGGCTTCTTCCGGCAATTCATTGCTGATGCGTGACACCGCATCGCGGACATCGTTGGCGGCGATATCCACATTGCGCGAGGTATTGAATTCGATACTGGTGCGGGATTCCCCCTGTTCGGTGGAGGATTCAATAGAACGGATGCCCTCGATGCCGCTGATCGCGCCCTCGATCACCTGGGTGATCTGGGTGTCGACCACTTCCGCCGCCGCCCCGATGTAATCGGTGGAAATCGACACCACCGGCGGGTCGATGTCGGGGTATTCCCGCACCGGCAGACCGAACAGGGCGGCCAGACCGAACACCAGGATCAACAGGCTGAGAACAGTGGCAAAGACCGGGCGCTTGATGGAAACGTCGGACAGGATCATCGGTTACGACTCCAGCGACGTGGCAAAGCGGTTATCGGGAATCGCCTTGTCGTCCTCCACCACGTTGATGCGGTCACCACTGCTGAGCCGGTCCTGGCCGGTTATGATTACCGGATCGTCCACACTGAGACCCTCGGCCACTTCCACCAGCCCCGGCGTGCGGGAACCGAGGGTGACGGACACTCGCCGGGCCTTGCCGTCTTCGGCGATGAACACGTACTTGTCGGCGCCGCGCAGCAGCACGGCCTGCTCCGGAATCACCAGCGCCTCGCGTTCGCGCAGGGTCAGGTTCGCCGCCATGAACTGGCCGGGGCGCAGTTTGCCGTCCGGATTGTCGATCAGCGCCCGCACCGGCAGGGTACGGCTGAGCTCGTTGATGCGGGTGCCCAGTTCCACCAGTTCGCCATGGAAACCTTCCCCGGGATAGGCCGGGGAGGAGCCCTGCACCCGTTGCCCCAGGGTGATCTGGCCCAGGAAACGCTCAGGCACCGAAAACCCCAGCTCCATGCGCTCGGTGGAATCCAGTGTGGCCACGGCGGTACCGGCGCTCAGGTAGGCACCCAGGCTGATGTCGCTAAGGCCCACCGCGCCGGTGAAGGGCGCGGTGATGCGGTGATTGTCGAGACGGGTTCGGGCAGCCGCCAATTGGGCCTCGGCCACCTCCAGCGTGGTGCGCAGCTGATCCACCTGGGCCTGGGAAATGCTGTTGTTGGAGCGCAGGCTCTGGGCCCGCTCCACCTGCCGGCGCGCATCGGCGACCTCCGCTTCGGCCACGCGCAGGTCAGCCCGGGCCTGGCGATCGTCCAGCCGCAACAGGAGGTCGCCCTCGCGCACCCTCTCGCCGCTGCGCAGATTCAGCTCCACCACCCGGCCGCTGACTTCGGTGGTCAGTTCCACCGCATTCAGCGCTTGCAGGCTGCCGACCGCATTGACCCGATCACGCACCACCTCACGGGTCGGTTTGACCGCGTTAACCACCGCCGGCGGGCGCGCCCGCTGTTCGGCACCCTCCGAGCCCCGGTCCAGATACTGGAAGGCCAGGACACCAACCACAGCGAAGGCCACCAGTACCAGTGCGATCAAACTTTGCTTCAGCATACATCTCTCGATTCAGTCTTTGCTGTTTTTGGAAATGACCAGCACCACTTCCCCGACATCAATGCCCCATTTGCTCATGGTGGTCTGATTGATAAGCGTGTCTGGCGTGATCAGATACATCCAGTCGTCCATGCGGACGTCGATGGTGCCATCACCGTATGACACCCGTAATACATAGTTCATATGGATGGCGTTGCCCTGCCACCGCATGGTGCCGGGTTCCACCACGTCGCCGGCATCGGCGTGGTAGCCCTCCTCGGCCGGCGTCAGGGTCCAGACCCGGGTCTGCACCTCGCCGTCGTCGAAGCGGAACTCCTCGTCCAGGGTGCCCACGCCGTCGGCATCCCAGCTGGCAATGATGTCCGCATCAAAGGTGCGGATGACCTCGCCGGAAAAGTCCTTGACCACGCCGCGGGCGGAAAGTTCGCCCTGGAAAAACCGTTCAGGTACCAGCTTGGGCTCGCGGTCGCTGTAATCCTCCAGCGACGGTCCGGCACAGCCACTGAGCAATAGTAGCGACAACCATAACCACGCCAGTGATTTTGGGCCAGCCAGTTTTCTCGGTGATGAAGGTATTTGCATGACTTTTACACTCTTCAGAGCAGATGAATTTGCGGTCACAGTGCTGGTTAATACGGGCCACCGGCCGGTTTCGATCAGCTCCTGAGGGCAGCCACGCCCATTACCGTCATTTCAGCCAATTGTCTTTTCTGACAGCCCGGCAGGCGGTTTTCGTCAATGGAACGGCCTGTTGAATGCCGTAAAACTCTTGCCATCGGAAGGGCTGGCCCCTTCCTCCCGATTTGCCATCAGCACTGAGGTACTGTTATGCCGGTTTACAAGGCGCCCCTGCGCGATATGAAGTTCCTGCTCAACGAAGTGTTTGATTACCCCGGCCATTACGCCGGCCTGAAAAGCGGTGAAAACGCCACCCCCGACATCGTGGACGCGATTCTCAGCGAATGCGGCAAGTTCTGCGAGGAAGTGCTGAGCCCGCTGTACCAACCGGGCGATGAAGAAGGCTGCAAACTGGAGAACGGCGAGGTGACCACCCCGAAAGGCTATAAGGACGCCTACCAGCAGTATGCCATGGGTGGCTGGCAGGGGCTGTCCGCACCGGAGGAATACGGTGGTCAGGGCCTGCCCGCCTCCATGGGCCTGCTGAAGCAGGAAATGATGGGCACCGCCAACTGGCCGTTCTCCATGTACCCCGGGCTGTCGCTCGGCGCCATGAACACCATTTTCCTGCACGGTTCCGAGGACCAGAAACAGACCTACCTGGTGCCCCTGACCGAGGGCCGCTGGGGCGGCACCATGTGCCTGACCGAGCCCCAGTGCGGTACCGACCTGGGCCAGGTGAAAACCAAAGCCGAACCCCAGGCCGACGGCAGCTACAAACTGACCGGCACCAAGATCTTCATCTCCTCCGGTGACCATGATCTCACCGAGAACATTGTGCACATCGTGCTGGCCCGGTTGCCGGACGCCCCCAAGGGCACCAAAGGCATCAGCCTGTTCATCGTTCCCAAGTTCCTGCCGGACGGCAACGGCGGGGTGGGCGAGCGCAACGGCGTGAGCTGCGGCAGCCTGGAGAAGAAAATGGGCATCAAGGCGTCCGCCACCTGCGTGATGAACTTTGATGACGCCCGCGGTTTCCTGATCGGGCCCGAGAACGAAGGCCTCAACTGCATGTTCACCTTTATGAACACCGCCCGTATCGGCACCGCCATCCAGGGTGTTGGCCCGGCGGAGCTGTCGTACCAGTGGGCACTGGACTACGCCAGGGAACGGCGCTCCATGCGCGCGCTGTCGGGCAAGAAGGACCCGGAGCAGGTTGCCGACGCGCTGATCCACCACGCCGACGTCCGGCGCATGCTGCTGACCCAGAAAGCCATCGCCGAGGGCGGCCGCGGCATGCTGTATTACGCCGCGCGGGTGGCCGACCACATGGTCGAGGCCCATACCGAGGGCAACGACCGCAAAGCGGAAGCCTACGACGACAAACTCGGGTTCCTGACGCCGATTCTCAAGGGCTTCCTGACCGAGCTGGGTAACGAAGCGGCCAGCCTGGGCATGCAGGTGTTCGGCGGTCACGGCTACATCCGTGAACACGGTATGGAGCAGATCGCCCGCGACACCCGTATTGCCACCCTGTACGAGGGCACTACCGGTATTCAGGCGCTGGATCTGCTGGGCCGCAAGGTACTGCTGATGACCCAGGGCGGGGCCGTACGCGAGTTCACCCTGATTCTGGCCAACTTCGCCCGCAAACACCTGACCGACAAACGGTTGCGGCCCTTTGCCGTGGAGTTGCTGAAGCTCACCGCGCAGTGGAACCTGCTGACCGTGCGGGTCATGCTGTCGGCGCGCAAGGATCGTGATGTGGTCAGTTCCGCCGCCCACGATTTCCTGATGTACAGCGGGTATGTGTCGATGGCCTACATCTGGGCACGGCAGGCGGCGGTAGCGGCGGACAAGCTGGACAACGGCGGCGACGACTCCGCGGAATTCTACCAGGCCAAACTGGCCACCGCCGAGTTCTACTACGAGCGTCTGCTGCCTCGCGCCCAGGCCCACGCCACCAGTATGCTGAGCCCGAGCAAAAACCTGATGCAGCTGGATGCCGAGGATATGAGCTTCACCGCCTGAATCGCAGCGGTACCGACCTGAAAAAGGAGCCTCACGGCTCCTTTTTTTGTATCTGCGGCATGGCGCCGGGCTACGCCCAGGGTGTTACTGGTCGCGGAATCTCTGGATAAAGCGTTCCGATTCAGCGATCGACGCCTCCATGTTGCGGATCAGCGCGTCCACATCCCCGCTGATGCGTCCCAGCTCGCTCTCCAGTGCACCGATAGCCTGGGCATTGAGGTTGTGCTTGAGGTACAGCACCTGATCCTCGAAGGCCTGCAGCACCGGGTCCATCCGTGATTCCGCCTCGTGCATGCGGGTGATGAGCTGCTGGTACTGCTGCCGGGTGTCCTTCAGCTGCTGCTCACTGCTGCGCCGCAGCGATGCACTCTCGTAGCGGTCGAGTTCGTCTTCCCATTCCTCGAACAGCGCTTCCGAGACGTCCTCGACACCGTCGATACGGTCGCGCACCTTGTCCGCGGCGGCCACGCTGTCGTCATAGGCGTCACTGAGGTCGTCGTACTTGGCCTTGAGCTCGGTGTCCGGAGTGTCGACCGCGTTCTGAAAACGCTCCAATGATGAGCGGAAGGTTTCCTGGGCGTCGCTCTGAGCGTCCCGGGTGTCCTCCACTCGATCCACCAGGATCTCGCGCTTTTCAAACCCCAGTTTTTCCATGGTGCTGTAGTACACCGTACTGCAGCCGGACAGGACGAGAAGGCTCACGAGCAGGAGCAGGGCAGGTCGAAACAGGTTGGCCATGGTGGTGTCCTTTATTTTCCGATGCAGAAACTGCTGAAGATTTTCCCCAGCAGGTCGTCCGGGGTCATCACCCCGGTAATTTCGCCCAGTGCGTCCTGGGCCGCGCGCAGATCCTCGGCCAGCAACTCGCCGGCGCCAAAGCCATCGAGCTGGCCCTGGCCCTGCAGCATGGCGGCGCGGGCCCGCTCCAGCGCATCCAGGTGACGGCGGCGGGCAAGAAAGCCGCCCTCGGTGGTGGCCGCGAAACCCATGCACTGCTTCAGATGGTCGCGCAGGGTTTCAAGCCCTGCGGCGGACTTGGCCGCCAGACGGACCACCGGCGCGGTCCCGTCTGCGGTCTCCTGGAAGCCTGCGGTTTCACCGCTGAGGTCCACCTTGTTGCGGATCACCGTGACCGGGGCCGACGCCGGTAGCTGGTCAATAAAGTCAGGCCAGATATCGTGGGGGGCGGTTTCCGTGGTGGTGGTGGCGTCCACCATCAGCAGAATGCGATCGGCCTGGCGAATCTCGTCCCAGGCACGGGCAATGCCGATCTGCTCCACCTCGTCGGGGCTGTCCCGCAACCCCGCGGTATCGATGATGTGCAAGGGCATGCCGTCGATGTGGATGTGTTCCCGCAGCACGTCGCGGGTGGTTCCCTCGATGGCGGTCACAATCGCCGCTTCGCGGCCGGCCAGCGCATTGAGCAGGCTGGATTTGCCAGCGTTCGGCCGCCCGGCAATCACCACCTTCATGCCGTCGCGCAGAATGGTGCCCTGCTGCGCTTCGGCGAGGATGCCATTGAGCTCGTTGATCAACTGCTGAAGATCCGAGGCCACCTTGCCGTCGGCCAGAAAATCGATCTCTTCTTCCGGAAAATCGATGGCCGCTTCCACGTAGATGCGCAGGTGGGTAACCGCTTCCACTAGAGCCTCAATGCGGCGGGAGAATACCCCCTGCATGGAGCGCACCGCGCAGCGCGCCGCCTGCTCGGAACTGCTCTCGATCAGATCGGCGATGGCTTCGGCCTGGGTCAGATCCAGTTTGTCATTGAGAAACGCCCGTTCGGAAAACTCCCCGGGGCGGGCCAGCCGGGCGCCCAGCTCACAGACCTGGCGCAGCAGCAGGTCGAGAATCACGGTACCGCCATGGCCCTGAAGCTCGAACACATCCTCACCGGTAAACGAATGGGGGTTGGGAAAGAACAGCCCTATGCCTTCGTCGATAAGCTGCCGCTGCTGATCGTAGAAGGGACCGTAATGGGCATAACGTGGCCTGGGCTGGTAGCCCAGCATGGCGCAGGCAATGTCCCGCGCACCGGGGCCGGAGACCCGCACGATCCCGACACCGGCCTGACCGGGCGCCGTAGCAATGGCGGCAATGGTATCGGTGACGTAGTCCATGGTGCTCTCTGTGCTCTCTGCGTTGGTTTGCTGTGGCCCTGAACCAGCAGAGGCTCCACGAAGGAGCCTCTGTCAGGTTACGGTATCAGCGCTGATCTGTGCCGATCAGTGCTTTCTCGCCGCGACTTGCGCTTCAATCTTGCGGGTAATGTACCACTGCTGGGCAATGGACAGAATGTTGTTCACCAGCCAGTACAGTACCAGACCGGCCGGGAACCAGAGGAAGAACACGGTGAAGATCAGCGGCATCATCTTCATGATCTTCGCCTGCATCGGATCCGGCGGCGTCGGGTTCAGGCTCATCTGCAGGAACATGCTGGCGCCCATCAGAATCGGCAGGATGAAGTAGGGATCCATCACTGACAGGTCATTGATCCACAGCATGAACGGGGCATGCCTAAGCTGAACGCTTTCGAACAGCACCCAGTACAGGGAGATGAACACCGGCATCTGCACCAGAATCGGCAGACAGCCACCCAGCGGATTGATTTTCTCCCGCTTGTACAACGCCATCATTTCCTGCGACATGCGCTGGCGATCGTCGCCGTACAGTTCCTTCAGCCGGGTCAGCTGGGGGGCTACCGCCCGCATACGCGCCATGGAGCGGTAACTGGTGGCGGACAGATGGAAGAACACCGCCTTGACCAGCACCGTCAACAGAATGATCGCCACGCCCCAGTTGCCCACCAGACCATAGAACCATTCCAGCACGATGAACAGCGGCAGGGCGATGAAGAACAGGAAGCCGAAATCAACGGTGCGGTCGAGGTTCGGAGCCACCGCTTCCAGGCGATCGATGATCTTCGGCCCGACGTAGGCACGGGCGCCCACTTCCGCGGTTTCACCGGGAGCCACGGTGGTGGCTGGGTAAACAAAGCCCATCACATAAAGCGGGCCGCGTTGTGTGGTCTGGAACTGGGCCGGTTGATCCCGCTCCGGTACCCAGGCCGCCAGGTAGTAATGCTGGAGAAACGCCAGCCAGCCGTTGGTCACCGAGCGGTTGATCGGGTTCTCGTTCAGATCACTGAAATCGTATTTCTCGTAAGGGTCTTCCGGGCTGCTGACCACCATTCCCAGGAAGGCCTGGATACCGAGGCTGTTCTGGGCGGTTGGATCCGGTGCCTGGTCCCGCACGATCTTTCCGGTCAGGTTGGCCTGCCAGGTATCTGCTGACTGGTTATTGATCAGGTAACGCACGCCAATCTCATAACTGTCGCGGGCAAACTGGTATTGCTTGGTAATCTCGACCCCGTCGGCGGTGGTATGGGTGAGGTCCACGACCAGTTCGCTGGCGTCGTCAGACAGCTCATAGCGGGTGGCGGCAGAGTCATACACCGGGGCACCGCCATTGCGGCGACTGTCGATCCCGTCACGGCCAATCAGCCCGCTTTCCATGACATAAGTGCGGTTACCGGCGTTGGTCAGGATTTTCAGCGGTTCTTCGCTGTCGAGGGACTTGTCGTGCTTTAGCAGTGAGGATTCCACCAGGTTGCCGCCAACACGATCGATGGTCAGCTCATAGACGTCGGTGGTGACGGTGATCAGGTTGTCACTGCTATCAACACCGTTGCTGCTACTGACACTGGGGGCGCCGGTTTCCGGAGTAGAAAACTCCTCGTTATCACTGGTTTCCGATCCGTCGGGCAGTTGCAGGTCCTCACCGCGCCCGGTCTGTCCGGAGACACTGGCGTTTTCGGTAACCTGGGGCTGCTGTTGCGGCTGGTGATAATCTTCGTTCCAGGCAAGTACCATCAGGTAACTGACAATAGCGAGGCCGGCAAACAATACAATGCGTTGAATATCCATAAACTTACTGTTCAGTCTGGTTCGAGTTATGGGAATGGGTGCCCGGTACCGGATCATAACCGCCTTCGGCCCAGGGATGACACCTCAACAAGCGTCGGGTGGCAAGAAAAAGCCCTTTTAGCGCACCGTGTTGGGTGATGGCCTCAACGGCATACTGGGAACAGGTTGGATAGTGCCGGCAGTGACTGGCCATCATCGGGCTGATGGCGTACTGGTAAAAGCGGATCGGGAGAAGCAGCAATTTGCGCATTAATCCGTTCCTTTACCAGCAGAGGATGCGTCGGGAGTTGACGCCCGGCTATGACGGCTCTTTCTGATCAGGCGTGACCAGAGATCGGTCATTGTTGCAGTCAGGGTGTGATTATCAAGCTGGCTCAGACCCTGTCTGCCAAGAACAATAATGTCCAGCGCCGGTAGATCGGGCTGAAGCCTGAAGGTTTCCCGTACCCGCCGTTTCACGCGGTTTCTCTGTACGGCAAGTTTCAGATTCTTCTTGGAAAACACCAGTCCGATCCTGGCATGACCCAATGTGTTGGGTGTAGCCAGGATCAGAAAATTCCGGTGCGGAACTCTGATTTGGACGTCGTTGAAGACCTGGCCGTAATCTTTCGGTGTCAGCAACCGGTGCGATTTCGGAAAACCCAACGCCTTCATGAAGCGAACGATGTCTTACGCAGACAGACGAACACGACCTTTCGCACGACGACGGGAAATCACTTTGCGACCGTTGGCAGTGGCCATGCGGGCACGGAAACCGTGAACGCGCTTACGCTTCAGTACGCTTGGTTGAAACGTTCTTTTCATGGTGATGGTCTCACATTACAGGTATTGGAAAATTCATGGTTGGCTGGAAAATGAACAGCCAAAACAGGAGCGGCATTCTATGCAAAGTGGCGAATGAATTCAATGGTTATTGCGTAGGCAGGAATGCGGATCTCCGGGAACCAGATCGAAGGGGCGAAGTTGTCCCGCCACTAATCATAGTAGTAAGTCTTTTGTTAATTTTCTTAAGGATTAATTATTACTGTTATTACTGAGCACGTTTTCTGTGGATAAGCGATCTTTAGCGCTAGAAAACAGTAGCTTGCTCGGTTTACAAAGGGGTTGAAAAGGCTCCCTGAGGCCTGTGTACAGGCCAGGCATGGATTGTGGGTAACCTGGCCTCGGGTGAAAAACCGAAGTTATCCCTGTATCCGTCAAAGGTCTGCACACAGGGTTAACGGCAGGGTATACACACAGGCCTGTGGGTAACCTTTCGGAGATGAATTTTCTGTACACAAGGCTGTAGGTAAGTCTGTAAAAAATTGAAAAAAAAGAAAATAGATTTCCACAGGCTGTTCATGAGTGGCTTTTCGCTCTTTTACTTGCGGGGCCCGCGGGTTAGAATTCCGGGTCATCTCTGAGAACGATTTGCAGCTGATTCGTTTCGAGAAATTCCTGAGGCATCGGAGGCAGGCTGTCGTGCCGAACACCATCTGGCATCAATGTCTAGAAGTACTCCGGGACGAGTTTCCCGCCCAACAGTTCAATACCTGGCTGAGGCCCCTGCAGTCTGACCATCGCGAAGGTCAGCTGATGCTGTTTGCGCCCAACCGGTTTGTGATGGACTGGGTGAACGAAAAGTATCTCAGGCGCATAGAAGAGGTATTGAAGGACCTGAATGGCGGGCAGGCTCCCCGGGTCAATATGAAGGTGGGCTCCGCGCCCCGTGCCGGCGACCTGGTGGTGCGGTCGGACCCCGGTAACGATGCCGGTAACGCCGCCCAGGAGGAGGCCACCAGTCGCGTGACCGAAGAGGAACGGGGCGTGGCCGCAACGGTGGTGTCGTCGTCGGTCAAGCCGAAAAACGACAGGGAGCGGCGGACGGTCCAGGTTGAAGGCGATATCAAGCATCAGAGCTTCCTTAATGAAGGCTTCACGTTTGAAACCTTCGTGGAAGGCAAGTCCAACCAGTTGGCCCGTGCGGCCTCCATGCAGGTGGCGGAGAACCCGGGCGGCGCCTACAACCCGCTGTTTCTTTATGGTGGTGTCGGGCTTGGTAAAACCCACCTGATGCACGCCATCGGCAACGACATTGTGCGTCGCAATCCGTCCGCCAAGGTGGCGTACCTGCGCTCGGAGCGGTTCGTGGCGGACATGGTGAAAGCGTTACAGTTAAACGCCATCAATGAATTCAAGCGCTACTACCGGTCGGTGGATGCGCTGCTGATTGATGACATCCAGTTTTTCGCCCGCAAGGAACGGTCTCAGGAAGAATTTTTCCACACCTTCAATGCGTTATTGGAGGGTGGCCAGCAGGTGATCGTGACCTGTGACCGCTTCCCGAAAGAAATCGTCGACATGGAAGAGCGGCTGAAATCCCGTTTCGGCTGGGGCCTGACGGTGATGGTCGAGCCACCGGAACTGGAAACCCGCGTCGCGATTCTAATGAAGAAAGCCGAGCAGGCGAACGTCAAGCTCAGCAGCGAGGCGGCGTTCTTTATCGCCCAAAAAATTCGCTCAAACGTGCGAGAGCTAGAAGGCGCGCTTCGTCTGGTGATAGCGAATGCTCACTTCACCGGATCGGAAATCACGCCTCCCTTTATCCGGGAGAGCCTGAAAGACTTGTTGGCGCTGCATGAAAAGCAGGTCAGTATCGACAATATTCAGCGCACGGTGGCGGAGTATTACAAGATCAAGGTCGCCGATCTGCTGTCCAAACGGCGGACGCGGACGGTGACCCGACCGCGCCAGGTGGCCATGTCGCTGTCCAAGGAGCTGACCAACCACAGCCTGCCGGAAATTGGCGATGCGTTTGGCGGCCGCGATCACACCACGGTGCTGCACGCCTGCAAGAAGATTATTGAGTTGCAGGAGACGGATCCCAGTATCCGTGAGGATTATCAGAATTTTATGAGGCTGCTGACTACCTGATAGCGGGTTGGTTGCCGACAACATTCACCTTCCGGAAGAAGAATGCTGAGTGCCATGAAACTGACGATCAGCCGAGAATCATTGCTTACCCCCCTGCAGTCGATCGCCGGGGTTGTCGAGAAAAAACAGACCATGCCGGTACTGTCCAATGTGCTGCTGGTGGCGGAGGACAATACCCTCACCATGACCGGCACCAACATGGAAGTGGAACTGGTTGGCCGGATTACCCCGGTGCATGTGGATCAGCCCGGTAAAATCACCGTGCCGGCCCGCAAGCTGGCGGATATCTGCCGTGCTCTGGGGGACGAGGCGCCGATCGAGCTGGCGCTGGAAGGGGATCGCCTGCATCTGCGTTGCGGCGCCAGCCATTTCACCCTGTCAACACTGCCGGCGGAGCATTTTCCGAATGTGGAAGACGAGGCCGAGAGTTTCCGGCTGGAACTGCCACAGAAAGAACTGGGCCGGATGCTGGATGCCACCGCATTCGCCATGGCCCAGCAGGACGTGCGCTATTACCTGAATGGTCTGCTGCTGGAAGTGGACCAGGGGCACGTGCGTACGGTGGCCACCGACGGCCACCGGCTGGCGATGGCTCATTTCGATCTGCCCACCGGCAGCGATCTTAAACAGGTGATCGTGCCGCGCAAGGGTGTGCTGGAACTGGCGCGGTTGCTGGACGACGTGGAAACACCGGTAACGCTGGTGATCGGGGACAACCACCTGCGTGCCACCGTGGGCAGTTATACCTTCACCTCCAAACTCATCGAGGGCAAATTCCCCGACTACAACCGGGTTATTCCGCGGGGCGGGGATAAAGTGGTGCTCGCCGACCGGTCCACGCTCAAGAACACCCTGCAGCGGGCCGGTATCCTGTCCCATGAAAACATTCGTGGGGTGCGTCTGAATCTGGCGCCGAACGAGCTGCAGGTGTTCGCCAACAACCCGGATCAGGAACAGGCCGAAGACGCGCTGCCGGTGGAGTATCAGGGCGAATCACTGCAGATCGGCTTTAATGTAGGCTATCTGGTGGATGTGATGAACGCACTGGACGAAGAACAGGTGAAGATCACCCTGTCCAATCCCAATGCCAGTGCGCTGATCGAAGCCCAGAACGACAATCGCTGTCTGTACGTGGTCATGCCCATGCGCCTGTAGCATCAGGCGAACCGGGCCGCTGCCAGGGTGGCGCTTTCTGATGTCGCGGGTGTGGATAAACATCGGATTCAGGACAAGGTGAGGGATGAAATGGTTTTCGGAACGGTGAATAACGGTATCAAAGGCGCATTCCGCATTGGTCAGACGGTGTCGGTGCTTGGGCGCACCGGCGTCAACTGGCTGCGTGGGGAGCGGCCACCCGCGCCGCGGTTACTCAGACAGACCTTCGAATCCCTGGGTGCCACCTACATCAAGCTGGGCCAGTTCATCGCCAGTTCCCCGACGTTCTTTCCCAAGGAATACGTTGAGGAATTCCAGTACTGCCTCGATAAAACGCCGAATCTCCCGTTCGGCGTGATCCGCAAGATCATTCGCGATGAGCTGGGTCGTCCTATTGAAGAGGTGTTCTCCGAGATTGATCCGGTGGCGCTGGCGTCGGCGTCCATCGCCCAGGTCCACGCTGCCCGGCTGGTCAGCGGCGAAGACGTGGTGATCAAGGTCCAGAAGCCGGGTGTGGAAAACATCCTGCTGACCGACCTCAATTTTCTTTTCCTGTCGGCCAAAATCCTCGAGACGCTGGCTCCGAAACTGTCCTGGACCTCGCTGTCCGGTATTGTGGAAGAAATCCAGCGCACCATGATGGAAGAGTGTGACTTCATCAAGGAAGCTAACAACCTCAAAGTGTTCCGGGATTTTCTCCACAACACCCACAATGAGGACGCCGCGGTACCTTTGGTGTACGAACACTGCAGCACCCGCCGGATTCTCACCATGGAGCGTTTCCACGGTGTGCCGTTGACGGACCTGGAGAGTATCCGCGGTTACGCGCGGGATCCGGAGCGTACGCTGATTACCGCCATGAACACCTGGTTCTCCAGCCTGACCCAGTGCGAGTTCTTTCACGCCGACGTGCATGCGGGAAATCTGATGGTGCTGAAGGATGGCCGCGTGGGGTTCATTGATTTTGGCATTGTGGGGCGGATTCGCCCGGACACCTGGCAGGCCGTCAGTGACTTTATCTCCGCCATCATGGTGGGTAACTTCGATGGCATGGCGGACGCGATGATTCGAATCGGAATCACCCGGGAGCACGTTGAAGTGTCGGCGCTGGCCGCGGATTTGCGCAGGCTCTATCAGCAGATGGACAGGATGGTTCCGGACCAGGTGCCCTATGAGGCGGAACAGGCGGAAGACGATGTGAATAACATCCTGATGGACATGGTGAAGATCGGTGAGAGCCACGGCCTGCATTTCCCGCGGGAGTTCGCGCTGCTGCTCAAGCAGTTCCTGTATTTTGACCGCTATGTACACATCCTCGCGCCGGAAATGGATGTGTTTATGGATGAGCGACTAAACATGTTGCATTGACGCGGTCGGTGCCGAGGGCTTGGTGATAATACCGGCGTCGCCTTCGGACCTTGGGTTTTGTACACTAAGGCAGCATTCGCACCGCGGACGCTGCCTTTTTCTTTTCGATACACGCTCCGGAATGTCCTGACTCTATGGCGCTGGTCAAACTGCAAACGGAAAATTTCCGCAACCTCACCTCTGCGCCTGTTTCTTTTTCCCCGTCCTTCAATCTGTTGTTTGGCGAAAATGGCAGTGGCAAAACCAGCGTGCTGGAGGCCATTGGCTATCTCGGACTGGGGCGATCTTTTCGGGTCAGTCGGCATCAGGCGGTGGTCAGCCATGGTGAGCAACGGCTCACCGTATTCGGTGGCCTTGATCAGGGGCTGACGGGGAGCGAAGAACCGGCGGAGTATGGCGATGCGCTGAGACATCGTCTGGGATTCGGCCGGGATGTAGGGCTCAAGGAAACCACGTTAAGGGTGGATGGGGAAGCGGTGAAGAACCTGTCCGCCCTGGCCAGACATCTGCCGGTATCGGTAATCGACCCCGGCGTTTTCGAGATCGTTGCGGGTGGACCGGGCAAACGCCGTCAATTTCTGGACTGGTCAGTGTTCCACGTGGAACCTTCGTTTGCAGGTCTTTGGCAGCAATGCCAAAGAGTGACATCACAGCGGAATCAAACGCTGAGAAATGGTAGACTAGACGACGCTTTGATCCGTGTCTGGGACAAACAGTACACCCTGCTTGCTGACCGTCTGACGGAGGCTCGCAGGGCCGCCTTTGACCTGTTCCGGGAAGCGTTCGCCAGACTGGTCCGCGAAGTGGATGCGCCCTGGGTTGAGGGCATGAAAATGGACTTCCACCCGGGCTGGGATACCAGCCAGTCATTGGCGGACGTGCTCGCATCTCATCGGGAGCAGGAACTGCGAATGGGCCACACGCTGTATGGCCCCAATCGCGCGGATATAAAAATGCGGTTTCAGGGTCGTCCGGTGGCGGAGACTTTTTCCCGCGGCCAACAGAAGACGCTGGTCATTCTGATGAAAATCGCTCAGGGCATGGTTCTGAGCTCGCTGGGTAAGCAGGTGACGTTTTTGCTTGATGACATCAACGCGGAGCTGGATGTCGGTCACCGGGCGATGCTGGCAACCAAGCTTCACGAATTGCGGTGTCAGGTTTTTATCACCTCCATCGAATCGCCCCGGCCAGAGGAACTCTGGCAGGACACGAAACCGGATTATCGAATGTTCCACGTGGAACATGGCACATTGACGGAAGAATAAGACCCGGGTGGCAACGCGTGGTTCTGCCAATGAGCAGCCACCCTGACCGGACCCGGTAATCACCCTTCAGGAGTCTCCTAATGAGTGAATCGAACTACAATTCCTCTAGTATCAAAGTCTTGAAAGGACTGGATGCGGTTCGCAAACGCCCTGGCATGTACATCGGTGATACCGATGATGGCACGGGGCTGCATCACATGGTTTTCGAGCTGGTGGATAACTCCATCGACGAGGCTCTGGCAGGGTATTGTTCGGAAATCGGGGTCATCATTCACCCGGACGAGTCGGTGTCGGTCAAGGACAACGGTCGCGGCATTCCCACGGACATCCACGAAGAAGAGGGTGTGTCGGCGGCGGAAGTGATCATGACCGTGCTCCATGCCGGTGGTAAGTTTGATGACAACTCCTACAAGGTGTCCGGCGGTCTCCACGGGGTTGGCGTGTCCGTTGTAAACGCCCTCTCCTCCACACTGACGCTGACGATCCGCCGCGAAGGGAAAGTCTACGAGCAGAGCTACACCCACGGGGTACCCAATTCCCCCCTGGCGGTGGTGGGTGATACCGATGCCAGCGGCACCAAGGTGCATTTCATTCCCTCGCCGGAAACCTTTACCCACATCGAATTCCATTACGACATCCTCGCCAAGCGCCTGCGGGAGCTGGCCTTCCTCAACAGCGGCGTGCGTATTCGCCTGACCGATGAGCGCAGTGGCAAGGAAGAGGTATTCGAATACGAAGGCGGGCTGCGAGCCTTCGTTGAGCACCTGAACAGCAACAAGACGCCCATCAACCGGGTTTTCCATTTCAACAAGGATCGCGAAGACGGCATTGCGGTGGAAGTGGCGATGCAGTGGAACGACGCGTTCCAGGAGAACATCTACTGCTTCACCAACAACATTCCCCAGCGCGATGGTGGCACCCACCTGGCTGGCTTCCGGGCAGCCCTGACCCGCTCGCTGAACAACTACATCGAGCACGAAGGTCTCGGCAAGAAAGCCAAGGTCAGCACCTCCGGCGACGATGCCCGTGAGGGCCTGACCGCGATCATCAGCGTGAAGGTGCCGGACCCGAAGTTCTCCTCCCAGACCAAGGACAAGCTGGTGTCTTCGGAGGTGAAGACCGCCGTTGAGCAGGAGCTGTACCAGGCGTTTGCCGATTTTCTCCAGGAACAGCCCAACGAGGCCAAGCTGATCGTCAACAAGATGATCGAAGCGGCCCGGGCCCGTGAGGCCGCTCGCAAGGCCCGTGACATGACCCGCCGCAAGGGCGCACTGGACATCGCCGGTCTGCCGGGGAAACTGGCGGACTGTCAGGAGAAAGATCCGGCTCTGTCAGAACTGTTCATTGTGGAGGGTGACTCGGCCGGCGGCAGCGCCAAACAGGGCCGGGACCGCAAGACTCAGGCCATCCTGCCGCTCAAGGGTAAAATCCTGAACGTGGAAAAAGCGCGGTTTGACAAGATGCTGTCTTCCGCGGAAGTGGGCACGCTGATCACCGCCCTGGGCTGTGGCATTGGCCGGGAAGAATTCAACCCGGAAAAACTGCGCTACCACTCCATCATCATCATGACGGACGCCGACGTGGACGGCTCCCACATCCGGACCCTGCTGCTCACCTTCCTGTTCCGCCAGATGCGGGAAATCATCGAGCGCGGCCATGTGTTCATTGCCATGCCCCCGCTGTACAAGGTCAAGCGCGGCAAACAGGAACAGTACCTGAAGGACGAGAAGGCCAAGGTTGCCTACCTGACCCAGACCGCCCTGGAAGGGGCCCAGCTGTACGTCAATGCGGAAGCACCGGCGATCAAGGACTCGGCCCTGGAAACCATGGTGAAGGACTATCAGGCGGTGATGGCGATGATCGAGCGCCTGTCCCGCGCGTTCCCCGCCAAGGTACTGGAGCAGATGCTGCAGAACGTCACGCTGAAAGCGGAAGATCTGAAGGACGAAACCGTGGTGGCTCGCTGGGTCGCGCGTCTGGGCGACGGCCTGGATCTCGATACCCGGACCGGCACCAAATACACCTTCTCGGTGGAGAAGGATGCCGAGCGCAATCTGTACCTGCCCAAGGTGACGATTTACGTGCACGGTATTCCGTACACCCACGTGTTCAACCACGAATTCTTCGAGTCGTCGTCCTACGCCGCCATTGCGCGCATGGGTGAAACCCTGGACGGACTTATCGAGGAAGGCGCCTATATTCAGCGGGGCGAGCGCAAGCAGTCGGTGCTGTCGTTCGAAGGTGCCCTGGCCTGGCTGATGAAAGAAGCGCAGCGGGGGCTGAACATCCAGCGTTATAAGGGACTGGGCGAGATGAACCCGGACCAGCTGTGGGAAACCACCATGGATCCGGAAACCCGTCGCATGATGAAGGTGACCATCGAAGACGCCATCGCGGCGGACCAGATCTTCACCACCCTGATGGGCGACGACGTTGAACCCCGTCGTGTGTTCATCCAGACCAACGCGCTGGAAGTCACCAACCTGGACGTCTGATCACCGGCGCTCAGTCAGCACAAAAAAAGGCGACCAGTTGGTCGCCTTTTTTATTTAAATCAGACTATTGCTGAAGAACCTCTTACTTGCCGCTGTCGTGCTGGGCGGCCAGGTGCGGTGCCATGACCTCTTCCAGGGTATAACCGGTCAGCCGGCGAATGGAGCGCCACAGGTAGTAAAAGATGGCGATCATCATGATCATCGAGGGAATGGCGATCATCGGATAGCTCACCAGGGTCATCCGCCCCAGCTCCTCGTTGAATGCCTGGGTGCCGGAGGGGCTGACCACAATCCAGCGAGCCAGCACGTAGTTCATGATCGACGAGAACAGGAACGTCAGGCTGAAAAAGTAGGTGGCCTTCAACAACCGCGCCTCGAACTCCGCTTCGCTGCCCTGCTCTTTCAGCGCCGCCTGGATCTTGTCGACGTTCAGCACCGAGGGGTTATACAGCAGCGTTCGCACCAACGGGTAGCGGGTTCGGGTGGAAATCAGCACCGCCAGCCCGATGATGGCCGGTATCGCCGCTTCCTTGACCGCGAGCCACCCGGCATCCAGCTCCAGCAGGCCGATGCCGCCGGTCAGGCCGACGCTGATCAAACCCAGCACGGCGATGAAATTCTTCTTGTGATACCGGATCAGCTCAAAGAGTCCCCAGCCCAGGGGAAAGGCGAGCCCGATCAGCAACGCATTCACGCTGCCAAGGTGCTCGTCGCCACTGAATTTCATCAGGATTACGGAGGGGATGATAATACTGACCAGCAAATCGACCCAGGGCCTTGGCTTGTGGTCCGGAATGTTGGAGGTGTGCGGAGAAGTCATGGTTCAGCCTGGTTGGTGAAACAGCCGCAGGCCCCTTGGACCCGGCGGAAAACTCCCGGCAGTATACGACGAATCGAAAGTCTGAAGTAAGACGCCGGCCGCCGCCCACAAAAAAGCCGGACCCGAAGGCCCGGCTTGTTGCGCTGGCAGTCGCCTGTGTGGTGTTTAGGCGCCCACTTCCTTCAGGCTTTCCTCAACGATGGCCAGGCCTTCTTCAAGCACCTTGTCCTCGATGGTGACCGGCATCAGGAAACGCAGGGTATTGCCGTACATGCCACAGCTGAGCAGAATCAGCCCCTTCTCTTTCGCCTTCTTGGTGACCGCGGCGGCAAGCTCCGGCTTGGGCGTGCGGCTGGATTTGCTCTCCACCAACTCAAAGGCCGCCATGGGCCCGAGGTTGCGAACGTTATCCACATGCTCGAACTGCTCCTGCCACTGGCTGAAGCGTTTGTTCAGCTTCTCGCCCAGGGCCTGGGCCTTACCCAGAATGTCCTCTTCCTTGAACACATCGAAAACCGCCAGCGCCGCGGCACACGCCGTCGGGCTACCGGTGTAGGTGCCGCCCAGGGAATTCGGACCGGACGCGTCCATGTGCTTGTCGGTACCGACAATGGCGGAAATCGGCATACCGTCCGCCATGCTCTTGGCCATGGTCATCAGGTCCGGCTCGATACCGCTGTGTTCAATCGCAAACATCTTGCCGGTACGGCCGAAGCCACTCTGCACTTCATCCACGATCATCAGGATGTCGTTTTCGTCGCAGATCTTGCGGATTTCCTTGAGGAAGCTGGTCGGCGCGGCATAGAAACCGCCTTCACCCAGCACCGGTTCAATAACAATCGCGGCGGTGTTGTGAGCCGGCGAATCCGCTTTCATAGTCATCTTCAGGCCACGAAGTGCTTCGTCTTCACTGACGCCGTGATACGGCACCGGGTACGGTGCCCGGTAGACGGTGCCCGGCATGGGGCCGAAGTCGGTCTGGTAGGGAGCTGCCTTACCGTTCATCGCCATGGTGTAGAAGGTGCGGCCATGGTAGCCGCCGTCGAAACAGATCACGTTGGTCTTGCCCGTTGCTGCCCGGGCAATCTTCATGGCGTTCTCCAGCGCTTCCGCCCCGGAGTTGGCCAGCATGACCTTGGCGTGTCCCTTGACCGGAACCACTTCGCTGAGCTTCTGCGCCAGCTTGACGTAGCCCTCGTAGGGCATCACCGTCTGACAGGTGTGCATGAGTTTGTCGAGCTGGGCCTTGACCGCTTCCACCACTTTAGGATGGCGATGGCCAATGTTAAGGACACCGATACCGCCGGCAAAATCGATCATGCGTTTGCCGTCAGCATCCCACAGTTCCGCGTTGGTCGCGTGGTCGGCAAACTGCTCATTGGGACTTGCCGCGCCCGCTGCAACGTAGCGTTCTTTGAGTGCCTGCAATTCTTTATTGCTCACTTTGCCATTCTCCCTGGGTTCAGGTTCGAAAGTTTCATTTACCAGTGTAAGTAGTACGGTGACAGGAAACAAACCGACTATTGTCGCCCTCAGGCCGCATGGTCGCGAAACTGCAGTCTGGCCAGCCGTTGATAGAGGCTATTGGACCGCATCAGTTCGTCGTGGGTGCCGACCGCCAGCAGTCGGCCCTGGTCGAGCACCGCGATGCGATCCGCGTCTCGGACCGTCGCCAGGCGATGAGCGATGACCAGGGTGGTGCGCCCGGCCGTCAGCGCCGGCATGGCCTGCCGGATGAGATTTTCGCTCTCCGCGTCCAGGGCGCTGGTGGCTTCGTCCAGCAACAGCACCGGGGCATCCGCCAGTAACGCCCGGGCAATGGCCAGGCGCTGCTTCTGGCCCCCGGACAGCCCCAGGCCGGCATCGCCGAGGCGGGTGTCGTAGCCCTGAGGCAGGTGACGAATAAATTCATCGGCGTGAGCAATCCGTGCCGCCTGCTCCACATCCGCCTGGCTGGCTTCCGGGCGGGCGTAGCGGATGTTGTCTGCCACCGTTCCATGGAACAGGGCAGGATTCTGCGGCACCAGCGCGAAACACCGACGCAGGGATTCCAGTGACAGCTCTGCGGTATCCAGACCATCAATCAGGATGCGACCGTCAGTAGGCTGGTAGAAATGCAGCAACAGATCGAACAGAGTGGACTTACCGGCCCCGGAGGGTCCAACGATAGCCAGGGTTTCTCCCGCATTTACCGTAAGTGAGAGGTCGATCAGGGCCGGTTGCTGACTGCGGCCGGGGTAACTGAACCCGAGGTGTTCCAGCCGGATCTCCCCGTGGATAGGTTGCGGCAGAACGGTGATGCCGCTGTCGCGAACAAAGTCCGGCTCGGTCTGCAGCAGCTCGAACAGCCGCGCCGCCGACCCCGCCGCCCGCTGCAGCTCACCGATCACCTCACTGATCGCACCGGCCGCCACACCCACCAACAGGCTGTAGAACACAAAGGCCGCCAGTTCACCGGGGCTGATGCGGCCGTGGATCACGTCCAGGCCGCCGATCCAGATCACGACGCCCACCGACCCCATCACCAGCGAAATGGCCAGTGTGGTCAGCCAGGCGCGCTGACGGATGCGCTGCCGGGCAATCTCGAAGGCCCGTTCGGACACTTCCGCAAAAAAGCGCCGATCGTGGGGCTGATGATTGAACGCCTGAACGGTTTTAATCTGGGTCAGGTTTTCGCCCACGTAGCTACCCACATCCGCGACCCGGTCCTGACTGATCCGGGACAGCGCCCGCACCCGTCGGCCGAAGAACAGGATGGGCGCGATCACCAACGGAAAGCCCAACAGAATGATACTGGCCAGCTTGGCGTTGGTGATGAACAGCAGCAGTAACCCGCCAACCAGCATCAGCGCATTGCGCAGCGCAATGGACACCGTGGAGCCGATCACCGACTGCAGCACGGTGGTATCAGCGGTAAACCGCGACTGGATTTCCAGAGCCCGGTTCTGCTCGAAGAAGCCCGGGTGCAGATCGATCAGGTGGTTGAACACCTTCTTGCGAATGTCCGCCACCACCCGTTCACCGATCCAGGACACCAGATAGAAGCGGGCAAACGACCCGAACGCCAGGCCCAGCACCAATACGAAAAACAGCCCGATGGCCCTGGCCAGATTCTCTGGCGACTCGGTGGCCAGGCCCTGGTCCACCAGGATTCGCAGGCCCTGGCCGAGCCCCAGGGTAATCCCGGCGGTGATCACCAGTGCCACCAAGGCACCGGCAACGGCCCGGCGATAGGGGCTGATGAACTCGATAACGAGTTTCAGTGCTTTGCGGTGACGGGTTCTGATGATGTGTCTCCTTTGCTAGTGGTGCTGTAGACTCCTGCTTCAATACGGTTTGTTCTCGGGACAAGACCTATCATACCTTCGGGAAGAGCCCGCATGGGTGGAGGGTCCTTCCGGGACACGCTGTAAATACGTCCATGTACGCTCGGCAAAAGCCATCCATGGCTTTTGACGGTCCCGGAAGGACCCTCCACCCACGCGGCCTCCCAGAATTGAGAGTTCCCTCGTAGGTCGGATTAGTCCAGCGTAATCCGACAAAGCTGTCAAAGGATACTCTCAGTGCGCCCCTACGCCGATCACGACTACCCGGCAGACCACAAACCGGACTGGAAAATTATTTCCGGCCTCTGGCCCTATTTAACGGAATTCCGGGGTCGGGTGGCGTTGGCGCTGAGCTTGCTGGTGCTGGCGAAACTGGCAACGGTGGCCACGCCAATTGCCCTGAAATACATCGTAGATTATCTCGACCAGAATCGCGGCGCCGATATGCTGCTGTGGATTCCGGTGGTACTGGTAGTGGCCTATGGGGCGTTGCGGTTTGGCGCCACTCTGTTCAACGAACTGCGGGATGCGGTATTCGCGCGGGTGGCGGAGCGGGCCATGCGGCGGGTGTCCCTGCGGGTGTTCGAGCATCTCCACAACCGGGAACTGGCGTTTCACCTGGACCGCAAAACCGGGGGGCTGGCGCGGGACATCGAACGCGGCACCAACGGCATCAGCTTTCTGCTGCGCTTTACCCTGTTCAACATCGTGCCCACCATTCTGGAAATCCTGCTGGTGGCTGGCATTCTGCTGGTGGTGTTCAACGTTGGCTACGTGCTGGCCATTCTGGTGGCGGTGGTGGTCTACGTCGTGTTTTCCATCAGGATTACCGAGTGGCGTACCAAGTTCGTGCGGGAGGCCAACGCCCGCGATAACCAGTCCAACTCCCGAGCCATCGACAGCCTGCTGAATTACGAGACGGTCAAATACTTCAATAACGAACGTCACGAGGCGCAGCTGTACGACCAGAATCTGGATGACTGGGAGCAGGCGAGACTGAAGAACCGCCTGTCACTGGCCACCCTGAACGCCGGCCAGGCACTGATTATCGGTGTGGCGATGATTGTGATCATGGCCATGGCCGTTCAGGAGGTGGCCAGCGGTGAGATCACCCTCGGCGATTTCACCATGATCAACGCCTACCTGCTGCAGCTGTTCATTCCCCTGAACGCGCTGGGCTTTGTCTACCGGGAAATCCGCCAGGCGCTGGTGAACGTGGAGCGGCTGTTCAAGCTGCTCGGTGACCAGCCCGCCATTCAGGACGCGCCTGATGCCAGACCACTGGCCGTTAATAACGGAGAAGTGCGTTTCGAACACATCCACTTCGCCTACCGACCGGACCGCCCGATTCTGCAGGATGTGGACTTCACCATCCCCGCCGGGCACACCGTGGCGGTGGTTGGCGCCAGCGGTGCGGGTAAATCCACCCTCGCCCGACTGTTGTTCCGGTTCTACGACCTCAACCAAGGCGCCATCCGGATTGATGGTCAGGACATTCGCGAGGTTACCCAGGACAGCCTGCGGTCCGCCATTGGTGTGGTTCCGCAGGATACGGTGCTGTTCAACGACACCCTCTACCGGAACCTGGCCTATGGCCGCCCCGATGCGACGGAAGAAGAGGTTCACCGGGCAGCGCGGTTGGCGCATCTGGAGGCCTTTATCCACAGCCTGCCGGAAGGCTATGACACCAAGGTGGGCGAACGGGGGCTCAAGCTGTCCGGCGGCGAAAAGCAGCGGGTGGCGATCGCCCGGGTGATATTGAAAAACCCGCCGCTGCTGATTCTGGACGAAGCTACGTCGTCACTGGATTCGTTATCCGAACAAGCGATCCTCGGTGCGTTGAAAGAAGTCAGCCGTCAGCGCACAACGTTGGTCATCGCCCACCGGCTGTCCACCATTCGCGATGCCAACACGATTCTGGTGATGGATGGTGGCCGTATCGTTGAAAGTGGAAGCCACAGCGAACTGCTGGCCGCCGGCGGCTACTATGCAAATCTTTGGGAACAGCAGCATCGGAGTGGCGAACAGTGAGGAGGGGAAGCCCTTCCAAAACACGCTCCTTCGGCACATCCATGTGACGCTCGGGCTCCGCCATCCCTGGCTCCGCACGGTTTTGGAAGGGCTTCCCCTCCTCACCGTCGCATCGGGCTTTGGTGTTAGTCTTCTCCCAGACGAAGCGCTAATCCTGAGGCCCGCACCACCTGTTGCTCTACGCTGTCTTTGAACACCTGCGCATCTCCGGTAATCAGGCTGAACCAATTCTTCGCCCGAGTGATGCCGGTGTAGACCAGCTCTTTTGTGAGCACCGGGCTGAGTCTGTCGGGAAGCACCAGGCAGGTGTGGTTGAACTCCGAGCCCTGGGATTTGTGTACCGTCATGGCATACACGGTTTCCAGTTGCTGCAGGCGGCTGGGGGAAATCCAGCGGATGCCGCCGTCGGCATCGCCGCTGGGGAAGGCCACACGCAGGGCATAGGCCGCTGCGCCGTCAGGCGTTCGGTCCCACGGCACACGGAAGGTGATGCCGATATCACCGTTCATCAGGCCCAGGTTGTAGTCGTTGCCGGTTATCAGCACGGGGCGTCCGGGGTACCAGCCTTCCGTCCTGTCGATCAATTTTTCAGCCAGCAGATGATGCGCAATACGCTGGTTCAGGCCCTCGACACCCCAGGGGCCCCGGCGCAGGGCGCAGAGCATCTGGAAGTCGTTGAACGCTTCAAGCACCGCTTTGGCGTGGGTGTCCCAGTCTTCCCGGGGACTGTCCGCCGTCAGACCGGAATTTTTCATCAATTCCAGATAGTGGCGATAGCCAACGGGCGGTGGAATCACTGCCTCATTCACGGTTCTGCCTTCCCCGGTGTTGCGGAAAGCGCCGGGCGAACCGGTCACCGCGTGCTGGCAGATCAGCGCCAGCGTCTGTTCAGGATCAGGTCTCGGCGAATTCCCGTTCAGCCAGATTACGTCCTCGAAGGCCTCCTCCCGGATCTGCTTCTGGATCGTGGGCGTCAGCGCCCGGGTATTCACCGCCTCCGCCAGCTGGCGAATGCCGCTGTCCTCGCTGAAACGGTAGCTCTTGCGCAGCATGGCCACAGCCTGGTCGAGCGGTTGGCCTGCTTTATCCACAAGGCTATCGGGTACCTGCGCGCCGGTGATGGCGGCCAGCCACTCGGCCGTATCCGGGGTGTAGTGGGCGTCGAAGGCGCGCTGGCAGAGTTCGCCCAGAACCGCACCGGCGTCTACCGAAGCCAACTGGTCCTTGTCGCCCAGCAGGATCAACTGGGCGTGGGCGGGCAGGGCGTCGAACACCGAGGCCATCAGGTCAACATCCACCATGGAGGCTTCGTCGATCACCAGGATGTCCACCAGCAGCGGATTGTCCCGGTGGTGGCGGAACTGGCGGGTGTCTGGCCGGCTGCCCAGCAACCGGTGCAGGGTGGTCACTTTGGTGGGAATGTCCTCCAGCTCGACCGAACCGGGCAGCGCTGCCAGTGGCAATCTGCTGACTGCGCCGCCAATGGATTCGTTCAGGCGGGCGGCGGCCTTGCCGGTGGGTGCGGCCAGGCGGATACGATACTTGTACCCTGCCCGTTCGGGGCTTTCCCCAGCGACGGCCTGCAGGGCGGCCAGCAGGTTCACCACGGTGGTGGTCTTGCCGGTACCCGGGCCGCCGGTGATCACCGCAAAGCCGTTGCGGGCGGCCAGGGCGCAGGCAAGCTTCTGGTAATCCACCGGTTCTTTTGACTGGAACAGCGTGTCGAGTGCCCGGGACAGGGTAAGTGCGGCGACCGACTGCGGGTCGGCCAGAGGCGACGGCAGCGCCAGCCGCTGCCGGATGCCCTCGGCAATGCGCTGTTCATAGCGCCAGAACCGGCGCAGATACAGCCGGGTGCCGTTCAGCACCAGCGGTGCCGGCACCGAGCCGTCGCTGACCGCACGTGAATGCCTGAGGGCGATCAGGCAATCGTCCAGTTGCACCCGGGCCAGCAGATCCTGGGGATGGGTTTCGGCCAGATCGGCGGCTTCGATGTCGGTCAGGGTTGGCTTTGCCGGTTCCTCCGGCGGCAACGCCAGGGTGTGGCCGGCATCGGCCAGCAGCGTGGCCAGGTCAATGCACACGTGACCCCGGCCCACCTGGTGGGAGGTCAGCGCCGCCAACAGCAGCACCAGCGGCTGCGGGGTATCGCCCTGCTCTTCGCTGAGCTCCCGGATCAGCCGGGCAAAGCCGGTATCCAGCGGGCGAATCCAGCCGGCCTGTTGCCACTGTGCTAAAAGCGCTTCGGTGTCGCTCAGGGTGGCCAGGCGGTGGGCGTTATCCACAGGCTCCCGCTGACCCGTGTTTGGGGTCCTCATGGGCGTGTCGTCCCCCAGGTCCAGGGCAAACTGATTCTCCGTGTTGCGGGTGCGGCTCATGCGGCCACCTCCCCGGTGATCGGCGCGCCATCGAACAGGGCGTCCAGCTGTTCCATCAGCGCTCTGGGTGGTTTGTCGGTAAAGGCACCCCCGTTGGGGGCATTCACCCCCCGCAGGAACAGGTAGACCGCGCCGCCGATGTGCTCATCGTAGTCATAGCCGGGCAGCCGGGCTTTCAGCAGCCGGTGCAGGGCCAGCAGGTAGAGCACGTATTGCAGGTCGTAGCGCTTGTCCAGGATGGCCTGGCCCATGGCCTGGTCGGTATAGGCCGGGTCGTCCTCGCCCAGGGTGTTGGATTTGTAGTCCAGAACGTAATACCGGCCCTGGTGTTCAAACACCAGGTCGATAAAGCCCTTGAGCATGCCGTTGAACAGGCTGGGCTCAGCCTGAGGACGGTCGGCGCCGTTCAGGGTGTGCTGGGTGACCAGACGGTCAAGTTGCCGGATATTGACGTCGCGGCTCTCAAACCAGAATTCCAGCTCCGGGCGCAGGCTGGTCAATTGCGCCAGGCTGACAGTTTCCCGACCGTCACGATCCAGTGTCAGGGGTTTGCGGATCAGCGCCAGCAGCCACTGGTGCAGCGGTTCCACCCACTCGCTCCAGCCCCGGGTGCCGCAGCGGCGTGAAAGTTGAGCGTGCAGCAGCTCGGGGTGGTCCAGTACCCGTTGAAAGCCCTGGGCGGTGCACCATTCCAGCAGCTCGTGCAGGAAGGTGCCGGGGCCGGCGCCCTTGGGGAAGTGGTGATGGTTGCGCGCGCCGGGGGCCGCCGGTGTGTCGTCGGTGTCCTCCTGGGCGCTTTCTTCCAGCAGGTTCTGGGTCTGGGCGTCTTCCACCTCGCCGGTGAAGGTGATGCCGGTGCCTGCCATGCCGGTGTACTCAATGCTGGAGTAACTGGCAATCCACCAGTCCTCTTTGGCTTCGCGATGGGGGACCAGCGCCGGCCCAAGGGCCTCCGGGGCGGTTTCGATGAACACAGTTTCATCGGGCTCCGGCAGCGGAGTAATGGCGATTTCCGGCCGATCCTGCGCCATTGGTGCCAAGGACGGCAGGAGACCCTGTTCGGGAGTACCTGCAAGCACGTAGCCCAAACCGCTCTGATGCCAGTTGTCCAGTGCGGCGGCGCCCACCCAGGTGGCAAACCGGGCCCGGGTCAGGGCCACGTAGAGTTTGCGGATGTCTTCGCCCAGGCGTTCCTGATCGGCTTTATCGATGTCGTCCGGGGTCGGATCAAACACCGTGACCAGCTTGCTAGTGTCATCGTGGTAGCGCACGTAGGCCTGCTTCTGGTTCTCCGCCCGGAAGGCGGTGCCGAAGGGCAGGAACACCAGTGGGTATTCCAGGCCCTTGGATTTGTGCACGGTGATCACCTTCACCAGCCCGGCGTCGCTTTCCAGGCGCAGGGTACGGTGTTCGTCTTCTTCGTCGGCCGCCCGGAGAATCTGGGTAAAGTGGTGCACCAGCGCGTGTTCGCCGTCCAGTTGCAGGCTGTCCTGCTGCAGCAACTCGGCAATGTGCAGAATGTCAGTAAGTCTTCGCTCACCGTCTGGTCTTTGCAGCAGACGGCCCGGCACTTCAAAATCCATCAGGAAGCTGCGCAGCATGGGCAGCACGCCCTGTGTCTGCCACTGGTGTTGGTAACCTTCGAAGCGGGCGATCTCCGCCTCCAGCACCTGCTCATCGGTTAACAACCGATCCAGCACCTGCCAGCTCTGGCCCAGGGTGGGGGTGGCCAGGGCGGCGCGAATCAGCGCCAGTTGCCGGGGCTCGGCGAAGGCCCGCAGCCAGCACAAGATTTCGCTCGCTTCCCGGGAGGTCAGCACCGAATCCCGGTCCGACAGGTACACGCTCTTGATGCGCCGTCGGCCCAGGGCGTCCCGCACCGCCGCCGCCTCGTTGCGATTATTGACCAGCACGGCGATGTCTTTGGGGGCTACCGGTTCCAGATCCGCGGGGTTTTCCGCCTGGGCAAAACCGGCCTGCCCGGCCTGGCCCAGGGTCAGCAAGCGGGCGATCTCGCTGGCGCAGGTTTCGGCGACTTCGGCGGTGGCAGTGCCTTTGGCCAGCCCCTTCGGATTACCTTCCTTGTCTTCTTCACCGGATTCCTGGGTCCAGAACACCAGGCTGGGCTGGATCTCACCCTGCACTGCCCACAGGCGTTTGGTGCCGTTGGCATCCACGCCCTGGAACGGCAGCGGCGTGCTGTCGCCCTTGCCGAACAGGAAGGCGCCCCGGGGGCTGTACTGGTCGCTGTGTTCGAACACCCGGTTCACCGCGCTGACCATGGTTTTGGCGGAGCGGTAGTTGGTACCCAGGGTGTAGGTGCGGGCCTGCACTCCCAGGCGAGCCTGCAGGTAGGTGTAGATGTCCGCGCCCCGGAAGCCGTAGATGGCCTGTTTCGGGTCGCCGATCATCAGCAGGCAGGTGTCAGGGTGGTTGGCTTCGACGTTGTAGACCCGGTTGAAGATGCGGTACTGCACCGGGTCGGTGTCCTGGAATTCGTCAATCAGCGCCACCGGGAACTGGCGGCGAATGGTGGCCGCGAGCTGATCACCCCGGGGGCCGTGCAAGGCGTCGTCCAGGCGGGTGAGCAGGTCATCAAAGCCCATCTCCGAGCGCTGCTGCTTTTCCTTCTCCAGCCGGTCGGCGATCCAGTGGCTGGCGTGGCGCAGGATGTCGGACTTGGCGCTGGGTTGGTTCTGACCGAATTCCAGCAAGGCGTCGATGGCGTCGAAGGCGGGGTGATGGGGCGCGGGGTCATCTCCCTTCAGAATGTTACCCAGGCCTTTGGGCGTCTGGTTCCTGAAGCCGGCGGCGCTGTCGAGTTTCTCCGGCAGCAGCTCGTCGGAACCGGCCCAGGCGACCAGGAATTCCCATACTTTGAGCATGGCGTTCTTGCTGGCGCCGTGCAGGCGTTTGCGTTTGTTCAGATCGTTCAGCAGGTCGGTGACCTCCTGCTGCCACTGGGCCCAGGGATAGGCTTTCAGCTCACTGGACCGTGCCAGCCGCTGGCGGACCACGCCATCGATGGCCTGGTGCACGCTCTCCGGCGGCTGGCCCAGGGCGTCCGGGTCGTCGATCAGGTTGCGCACTGCCTTGCGCAGGTCGGTGGGAGTTTTCCAGTGGCTGAGGGCTTCGTCCATCAGCGCCGGCGGCAGGGGGTACACAAAGGTGCGCCAGTAATCCCGGGCCACGTCGTCCAGCAGCTCACTCTGGTCGGTTTCCAGGGTGAGTTTGAACAGGCTGCCGCTGTCGAAGGCGTGCTCGCTGAGCATGCGGTTGCACCAGCCGTGGATGGTGGAGACGGCCGCCTCGTCCATCCACTCGGCGGCCAGTAGCAGTTTCTTGCGGCAGTCGGGCCAGGTGGCCGGGTCCGGGTAGCTGTCATCCCGCAGCTTGTGGATCAGGGCAGTTTCCGGTGTCGGCTCCAGACGGTCGGCGGCGTCGGAAAACACGTCGGCGGCCTGGGTCAACCGGGTGCGAATTCGGTCCCGCAGTTCCTTGGTGGCGGCGTCGGTAAAGGTCACCACCAGCAGGTTCGGCGGCAGCAGGTTCTGCAGCGGGCTGTCGTCGCTCTGGCCGTGGCCCAGTATCAGCCGCACGTACAGGATGGCGATGGTGAAGGTTTTGCCGGTGCCGGCACTGGCCTCGATCAGCGCGCTGCCGTTCAGGGGCAGCGCCAGCGGGTTCAGGTTTGGATTGCGGTTGTCGGTTGCCTGGTTCATGCCTGCTCCTCCGGATAGCCCACCTGTTCGGCGGCGGATTTGCCCTGCTCCGCTTCCCACACCGGCACATAAAGCTGGTGCAGCAGCGCTTCGAACTCGCCACTGGCCATCAGGGTTTCCGGGCTGTCAAACGCCCCGTGCAGGTAGCCGGTGTCCCGTTCCAGCGCGGTGGTGTAGGCCTGCTCTGCTTCGCTGGTGGCGCGCTCGTGGTCACCCACGTACTTCTTGCCGCCGTAGAAGCTGGTGATCCAGGCAAATCCGGCGTCGCAGTGAACCGGCAGTGCCCGGGTGGTGGCGTCCATCCAGCGGCCGAGAAGGGCGTCGAAGTGTTGGCGTGCCTGCTCGGGTGCCATCATCGGGAAGTGAAACTTGCGGCCTTCTTCCTTGCCCAGAATCAGGGTGTCGAAGGGCTGGCCGCTGAGCTGCCCGGCCAGGTGGATCACCCAGTCCCGCAGCAGATTGGCGTAGCGCACTTTCTTCGAGTAGCCGGAGCCGGTGAGCAGGCCAGAGCCGGCGATCACCAGCCGGCACAGCTGTCCTTCGGGATTGCAGCGCAGGTTGTCGATCAGGTCCGCCACCTCGACAGCCCCGGTGCTATCCGAATAGCAATACTCAAACGCTAACGGCTCGGCCACCGCTTCCGGCCAGTCGGCCAGGGCACCGCGATAGCGCTCGAACAGGTCCGGCAGTCGGCCAGCCAGTTCGGTGCGCAGGCGATGTTCGGTCACCCCCATGCCCAGGTCGCCCCGCCGGGCCATGCGGTCCAGGGTGGTTTCCAGCCGTTCGTGCAGTTCTTCCTCGCTGGTAGCTTTCAGCACGCTTTCACCAATCAGCTCGTTGTCGAGGCGCCAGCGGTCCAGACCGTTCAGGTCAAAGTTTTCGTTGTCCGTGTCCTCGTCTTCCACGGCGTCAAACCGCACCTGCAGCCGGCGCTGGTAGAAGGTATCAATGGGCTTTTTCAGGAAGTTGGCCAGGTCACTCAGGGTGAGCGGCTCTTCCGGCGCCTGGTATGGCAGGGGCTGACTGGCCTGCCCGGTGGCGTCGACACCGTGGGCGCTGCGCCATTCCCGTTCATAGGTGAACAGTCCGCGGGTTTGCCGTATCTCGGCCAGGGGTCGGGGCTGGGCCTCTTCGCCTTCGCCCACGCCATTAGCTTTCGGGAAATAGTCCCGGCTGAAGGGTTGCAACGGGTGCTGGGTGGTCAGTGCCCTGGTGACCGCTTTTTCCGGTTGCCCGGCCACTGTCCACAGGCTGTCCAGGTGATCCTGCAACTGGCCCACCAGCACCGACGGCGGCCGTTCGGAGTCGTCCCGGATGCTTCGCCCGACCCAGCTGATGTAGAGCTGTTCCCGGGCCGACAGCAGGGCTTCCAGGAACAGGTAGCGATCGTCTTCCCGGCGGGAACGGTCACCGGGGCGATAGTCCTGGGCCATCAGGTCGAAATCCACCGGCGGGCGGGAACGGGGGTAGTCGCCGTCGTTCATGCCCAGCAGGCACACCTTGCGGAAGGGAATGGCCCGCATGGGCATCAGGGTGGCAAAGTTCACCTTGCCGGCCAGGAAGCGCTGGTTCAGGCCGCCTTCGTCCAGGCCCTGCAACAACACGTCCTTGACGATGTTCAGGGGAAGCGGCTGGTGATCGAGCCCGGCGGCCAGAGCATCTTCCAGCCATTGCTCCAGCTGGCGGCGGAAGCGGTTCAGCAACAGCAGGTCCTGGCCTTCCACCTTGTGGAAAAACTGCTCGAGCATGATGGAAAACAGGGCTTCCCATTGTTCCGGGGTACGAGTGGTTTGCAGGGCCTGCCACAGGGTTTCCAACTGGTGCACGAACTCGCCGATCCGCCCTGCGAGGCTGGCCTGCAGGCCGCCGATCTCGCCATAGGGTTCTACCCCGCCCCAGGGTTCGTCGTCGCCCATGCCGTAACCGAGCAGCATGGAGCGCAGGCCAGACTGCCAGGTGTTGCGATCCAGCTCCGCCGGCAGGTCCAGGCTTTCCCGGTGCTGGCCATGCAGGCCCCAGCGGATGTTGGCGCCTTCCACCCAGCGCCGGGCCAGGGGGATGTCGTCTTCGCCGATATCAAAGCGGTCGCGGATGCCGGGCACTTCCAGCAGGCTGATGATCTCGCTCACGCCGAAGCGGCTGCGGGGCAGCGACATCAGGGTTTCCAGGGCAATCAGCACCGGCTCGTGGTGGCGCTGGCCCTGGTCGGAAATGGTGAACGGAATGTGGCGCTTGCGCCCGGGCGAGTAACGCCCGAACGCCGCCTGGATGTGTGGCGCGTAGACGTTGATGTCCGGCACCATCACGATCACATCCCGGGGCCGCAGAGTCTCGTCGGCGTTGAAGGAGGCCAGTAACTGGTCGTGCAGGATTTCCACCTCCCGCTGGGGGCCGTGGGCGTCGTGGAACACCACGGAATGGTCGCGGGCCAGATCCACCGTGCGGTTCTGGGCGCGGATCTCCTGCAGCGGCGTCAGGTTGTGGATATCGTTCTGCAACTGGTGCAGCAGGCAGGGCGAATCCGCATCGCCATGATCGGTGAAAATATCGATCTTCTGGCCCGGGGTCTGGAAGCTGGCGCGGTAATCGTCAGGGTTGTCGAATTCATCCAGCAGGCGAATGTAGTCCCGGCCCTGCTTGCCCCAGGCGGCCAGCAGCGGGTTGGCGTGCTGATGCAGTTGGTCCGGATCGTCAATCTGCGACAACACCGGGTGCACTGCGCCGCGCTTGCGTTCGGCTTTCAGCAGTTCCCGGTCGCTGATGATGTCGGCCCAGTAGAACTGACAGGGGTTGTGCACGCACAGCACCACCTGGCTGAAGCGGCTCAGGACGTACAGCGCTTCCAGCGCCTGCCGGGGCAGGGATGACACGCCAAACACCACGATCCGTTTGGGCAAGCGGCCCGGATTGGCAGGTTGAGTGATGCGCTGGCCCTGCTCCATAAAGCGGGTGTGGATTTGCGAACGGCTGGTATGGGCTTCACTGCCGACGTCTTCAACCAGCGCCCGCCAGAGCATCGGCTGCCAGAGGGTCTCCGCATCCAGGGCCTTTTCTTCGCCCCGGGCGGTGATCACCACATCCTTGCCCTGCTCCCAGGCGGCCAGCCAGTCGGCACGGAACACCTGGTACTGGTCGAACAGGTCCGCCACTTTTTCGGCTAACTGGAAGTTGCGCAGGTCGGTATCGCTGCCGTCCAGGAATCGCGCCAGGGGGGTGAAGGCGTCGTGCTGCCTCACCAGCGCCGGTAGCAAGCGATAAAGCCGCCAGACCAGCCGGGATTTGTCGAAGGGGGACTGTTCCGGTACCTCACCGTCGGGCAGTACCGCCCGGTACGCCTGCCAGATAAAGCGTGCGGGGAACAGGAAATCCATGCCCGCAGCAATGCCCAGCCCGCCTTCCACGCCATCGTCGGTGCGCTTCTCCGCCAGCGCCAGCTTCAGCCACTGGGCAATGCCGTTACTCTGCACCAGAAAGGTCTCGCTCTGCAGCGGCGGCATGGGATTCTGCCGGCAGATGTACACCACGGCCCGGCGCAGATCTTCCAGGTGGTTGGCGTGGATGGCGTGGAAGCCGGGTTCGATGGCGGTGTTCTGAACCATGAGGGTCCTTGATGGCGAATGGTCTTGGGCGCGTCGGGTGTTCACAATGTACCGCAAAAACAGCGTGGATTTCTCGATCCCGCGCCATTGTATTCAATGAGTGCACCTCTATAATGGGAATGACTTTCACTACCATTGGCAAATAACAAGGATTCACATATGAAGCAGGTTTACCGCCCTCTTCCGTTGGCCCTGGCAGTTTCCCTCGTGGCCGTGGCCGGTTGCAGCAACCAGCAGGAAAGCGATGTAAAGGAATCCGGTACCAGCGAACAAGCTGCTGTTGTAGCCCCGACCAAAGCTCAGGTTGTGGAACATTACAGCGACCTGGCGTACGCCAACTTCAGCGATGCGCTGACCACGGCCGAGGCCCTGGACGAGGCGGTGGATACCTTGATCGAGAATCCTACCGAAGCCAACCTGGCAGCCGCCAAACAAGCGTGGTTGGCGGCCCGTGTGCCCTACCAGCAGACCGAAGTGTTCCGTTTCGGCAATGCCATTGTCGATGACTGGGAAGGCCAGCTGAATGCCTGGCCGCTGGATGAGGGGCTGATCGATTACGTCGCCGCCGATGGCTATCAGTACGAGCTGGGCAACGACGGCGCCACCGCTAACATCATCGCCAGCCCGAGCATCAACATCGGTGGCAATACCGTCGACGTATCCGAACTCACCCCGGAGCTGCTGGCGAACCTGAACGAGATCGGTGGGTCCGAGGCCAATGTGGCCACCGGTTATCACGCCGTGGAATTCCTGTTGTGGGGCCAGGATCTGAACGGCTTTGATGCCGGAGCGGGCAACCGGCCGGTCACCGACTACGCCCAAGGGGAGGAGTGTACCCACGGCAACTGCGACCGCCGCGCGGCCTATCTGGATGCTGCTACTGATCTGCTGATTGATGACCTGGAGTGGATGGTGGCGCAGTGGGCGCCGGGTAAGGATGATAACTATCGCGCTGAACTGCTGGCGGAATCACCGGATGCGGCGATCCAGAAAATGTTGTTCGGCATGGGTTCCCTGTCGCTGGGCGAACTGGCCGGCGAGCGCATGAAGGTGGCGCTGGAGGCCAACTCCTACGAGGACGAACACGACTGCTTCAGCGACAACACCCACAACAGCCACTATTACAATGGCCAGGGGGTGGCCAACGTCTACAAGGGCACCTACACTCGTGTTGACGGAACCGTGGTCAACGGGCCCTCCCTGTCGGATCTGGTAGCCGAGGTGAACCCGGAACTGGACAAGACCCTGCGGGTTCAGCTGGTGGAATCCATGGCGGCCCTCGCCACCATGAAGACCGTGGCCGAAACCGACAATCAACCGCTGAAATTCGACATGATGATCGCTCCGTCCAGTGAGCGGGGCGCTGACATCGTCAACGGTGCCATTGTTGCCCTGGTCAATCAGACCGGCTCCATTGAGCAGGCGGCTGGTGAACTGGGCATCGACTCGCTCGAGCCAGACGACGCCGGCCACGCCTTCTGATCCGCTATGTCCTTCAGACGTTTGCTTGCACTGACAGCACTCGCCCTGGCTTCGGCCAGCGGCGGGGCTGCAGACTCACCGCCGATACAGACAACCCCGATGACCGGTGGCGAGGGTACGGTGGAACAGTTCGATCACAACGCCTATTCCCTGCCGCAGGGCAACCTGGCCATGACCAAACGGCTGGACTTCAGCGTTGGTAACAGTTTTTTCCGCAATCCCTGGGTGGAGGCTCCGGCCAGCACCGATGCCCGGGACGGGCTGGGGCCGCTGTTCAACACCAATTCCTGTCAGGGTTGTCACCTCAAAGACGGTCGCGGCCATCCGCCCACAGCCGAAGCGCCCTCGGTGTCGCTGTTTCTGCGGCTTGCGGTACCGGCGGATCCGCACACTGACGCCGACCTGCTTCGTACCCGTGGCTTCAAGCCGGCACCCGTGTACGGCAGCCAGTTACAGACGGCCGCCATCCCGGGCATGAAACCGGAGGCCGACCTGGTGCTGACCTGGCAGGCGCGCACCGAATCCTACCCGGATGGTCGCACCGTGGAACTGCGCGCGCCGCAATACGCCATAGATAATCCGAACTATGGTCCGCTGCCGGAGGACCTGCTGGTATCGCCGCGGGTCGCGCCCGGGATGATCGGGCTGGGATTGCTTGAGGCCATTGAGGAAGCGGATTTGCTGGCCGCTGCGGATCCCGACGACGCCAACGGCGACGGTATCTCCGGCCGTGCCAACCGGGTCTGGCATGCCCGTACCGAAACTACGGTGCTGGGCCGTTTCGGCTGGAAGGCGGCCGAACCGGACGTGCGCCAGCAGAGTATGGGCGCGTTTTCCGGCGACATGGGGCTGACCAGCGCCCTGGTGCCGGTCACCGACTGCACATCGGGACAGACCTGCGACCAGTTTGCCGATGGAGGCACACCGGAAGTCAGCGACAAGGTGGCGGACTTTATCACCTTCTACGCCAGCAGCCTGGCGGTGCCGGCGCGGCGGGAGCTGGACCACCCGCAGGTGCAGCAGGGGGCGACAACCTTCAACGAGATCGGATGCGCCGGCTGCCACACGCCCAGACACACCACCGGCCAGGTGCCCGATCGGCCGGACCTGAGTAACCAGACGATCTGGCCCTATACGGACCTGCTGTTGCACGACATGGGCGCGGCGCTGGCCGATGGCCGCGATGAGTTTCTTGCCAATGGCAACGAGTGGCGCACGGCACCGTTATGGGGGATTGGTCTGGCCCAGACCGTCAATCCGAGCGCCGGTTTCCTGCACGACGGCCGCGCCCGAACCCTGGAAGAGGCCATTCTGTGGCATGGTGGAGAGGCGTCCGCCAGCACAGATCGGTTCAAGGCGCTGCCTGCGGATCGACGGGCTGCGTTGATCCGTTTCCTGCAATCCCTTTGAACAAGCGGCTTAGCCAAGGTAATCAACCCGGAATGAACACACCATGAAACACCCAATCCGCACCGCGATCACTGCCGTTGTTATCGGAGCTGCTGCCTGCCCGGCCATGGCACAGGAGCCCGCTGACACCCGGGCCGTCTGGCACCAACAGGTCGCCGACGGGTATGCGGCGCTGCAGGCCGAAACCGAGGCCCTGGTGAGCCAGACCCTGAGCTACTGTGGCTCGCCGGCGGACGCACAACGGCAGGCGCTCGAACGCCAGTGGCGGCAAGCGTTCGAGGCCTGGCAGGCGGTGCGCTGGGTGGATTTCGGGCCGGTGGAGCAGGGCAATCGGGCCTGGCAGTTCCAGTTCTGGCCGGACCCGAAAAACCTGATCGGTCGCAAGGCCAGCCTCCTGCTGCAGACACCGGACGCTGACATCGGTAAGGCTGTCGCCGAGGGCGGCGTTGCGGTTCAGGGATTTCCCATGGCGGAATACCTGATCTTCGATTCGCGGCTGAACCAGGGTGATCAGGCCCTGCCCGCCCCGGCCACCTGCCGCGCCCTGCGCGCTGTGGCGGCTTTCGCCGCGGACAACAGTGCCGCCCTGGTCAACGAATGGCAGGTTTTCGAGGCCGCTTATACCGCCAACGAGCTCTACCTTGATAGCACCGTGCGCGCCGGCATGACCGCCCTGGACATTCTTGCAGAGCGGCGGCTGGCGGCGCCAATGGGGTTTCGCGGGAACGACCGGCGCTCGGTCTACCTCGCCGATGCCTGGCGCAGCGAGTATTCGCTGGCGGCCGTACGGGCGAGCCTGGAAGGCCTGCGCCAGCAGTTCTTGCCGGGCCTGCGCCAGCGGCTGATGCAGGCCGATGAAACGGCCCTGGCAGACCGTATCGCACGGGCCTTCGACGATGCGTTGGCTCGCCTCGACGCCATGCCGGTTGCCATGAGGCCATTGCTTGATGACGACGAGGCCTTCGGCCAGTTGCAGGGCCTGTACGTGACCATCAGCCAGCTACAACAGCTGGTCAATGGACAGGCGGCGACCGCCCTGGGCGTGATCCGGGGCTTCAACTCCAGCGATGGCGATTGAGTCGCTGATGTCCCCCTCCCGACGCCAGCTACTCCGGGCCATTTCCGGCGCACTGGTGGCCACTCCATTGGCGGGTTGCGGAGCCTGGCGGATCGGTGGTTCGCAACCCTCAGTGACCGTCAGCGCAGCCCGCCTGCCGGATGGCGGACCCGGGGCGGTGGCCTTCGATCCGCACGGGCGGATTCTCTGGCAACGCCGGTTGCCGGCCCGCTGTCACGGGGGCTGTCCGACCCCGGACGGAGCCGGGGTGGTGTTGTTCGAGCGCCGGCCAGGCTGGCGCGCCTATGTTCTGGATCTGCACACCGGCGAGTCACTGGCGCAGCTGCCGTTGGCGAAGCAGGAGCATTTCTATGGTCACGGTGTGTTCAGTCCGGCCGGTGACCGGCTCTACGCCACGGTAAACCACTATGGGACGGGGACCGGACGGGTCGCGGTATACGATGCCCGCAACGGATACCGCCGCCTCGGCCACATCGACCTTAACGGCATCGGCCCCCATGAGATTGTCCTCAACCCGGTGGACGATACCCTTGTTGTTGCCCTGGGCGGCATCGAAACTCACCCGGACTACCCCAGGCTAAAGCTGAATGTCGACACCATGGATCCCGCGCTGCTGGTGATCGACCGTCACAACGGTGCCCTTATCGCCCGTCATCGACCCTCTCACCATCAGCTCAGTTGTCGTCATTTGGCGGTGTCCCCCGCCGGGCGGGTGTGGGTCGGCTATCAGTATCAGGGGCCTTCCCATTACCAGCCGCCACTGATGGCGCGGCTTGCCGGCAATCAGATGCTCGAGGTCGCGCTACCTGAGACGATCCAGCGCGGCCTGGACAACTACATTGCCAGCGTTGCGATCTGTCCGCTCACCGGCCAGGTTGCCATGACCGCCCCCCGCGGAGGCACTACGCTGATACTGGACGACCGCGCCGCGGAGTTGCTACGCACGGTCAGTATCCCGGACTGCGCCGGTGTCCATGGCGCGCCCGCCGGCGGTTTTTTGCTGACCTCCGGTGAGGGGGCAATGGTGCGGCTTCATCCGGATGGCCGGTCGGAAGCCCTCACTACCGCGCCCTGCCGCTGGGACAACCATCTGATCGCCTGACACCAGCGTGGTGATGACCGCAATGGCTAAAGGATCCGCGGCACTTCCCTGCCCGTACCGTTTGAAATAAGATCAGACGAGGGGTGGTGCCATGAACAGCAAACGCATCAATATCCGTAAGACTGCACTACCGATTCTGCTCGGTGGCCTGGTTGCTGTGCTGATCTGGTCTTCCCACCCCCTTGCCGACGACAAGGACGCAGACATCCGCAACGCCATTCTCAGCCAGATCGAAGCGTTCGCCAATAACGACAGCGAACAGGCGTGGGCTTACGCCTCCGACGGAATCAAGCGCCGCTTTGGCTCCTCTGAGGTGTTCCTGGCGATGGTGCGGGAGGCCTATCCCGCCGTACACAGCGCGACGGCCATCGAATTTGCCGAGCGTGTGCCCCACGGGATGTTCGAAATCCAGACCGTGAGGTTGCAGGGTCCCGAGGGTAGGCGTTGGGACGCTTACTACAACATGGTCCTGACCGATGGGGTCTGGAAGATTGCGGGGGTTCGGCTACAACCGGCTGACATGGGAATCTGAATTGAGTATTGAACCCCCGCAAACGGCGGACCTTGAAGACCCCCTGTATTACCTGAAGAACATGAACACAGTCGTGTCATGGGTGGTACGCCACCATGGGGATCTTTTGACCGCCGCAGAACTCAGGGTGCTAGACCAATTTTTAACCCTGCCAACCGCCCCAAGAGCGCTGCTCGTTCGGATGGTGATGCGCACCGGGGAACTGTTCCGCGTCGACAAGCTGCAGTATCCGGAACTCGGTGTTGCCCAGACCGACGCGCTGGCGGCACTGATCGCCGGTGGCTGGTTGGATGCCGCCCCGGCGCTGTCGATTGACCAGTTGTTCCGTCTGTATACCCTCGGCCAGTTGCGGCCGGTGTTTGCACCGGCACTGCAGGAAGCGGGGGCATCGAAAACCGAGCCCAAGGGCCGGATGCTGGCGCTTCTTCAGCCGCGGTTTCCCGATCCACAACCGTTGGCGGACTGGCTGGGCCCCTCGGCACCCCCCGTGGTGCGGTTGCGGCACATGGCGCTGTTCGACCGCGTGCGGCTCATGTTCTTCGGCAACCTCCGCCAGAGCTGGGCCGATTTCGTGCTGGTGGAGCTGGGCCATCAACGCTTCGAACCCGTCCCTCTCACCCCGGGCTCCCGCGCTTTTCGCCATCGTGACGAAGTGGACCTCTACCTTGCCATGCATCAGTGCCGGGAATGGCTGGATCAGGGCGTTCCAGCCAGTGAGGTGTGGCCGCAGGTTCCGAGGTCGTCGGATAACGCCTGGCTCAGCAGCCGCCGCAACAGGCTGTTGCTGGAGCTGGGCCGGCAGGCCGAACGGCAGGGTGAGCGGGAACTGGCGCTGCAAGCCTTTGGCGCCAGTGGCCATCGTGAGGGCCGGCTGAAACAGCTGCGCCTGCTGGAACGGATGAAGCGCCACCAGCAGGCCTGGGAAATCGCATCCCAGTGGCACACACAGGAACTCAGTGACGCCGAGGCCCAGGGCCTGGCGCGGATCCTCAAGCGTGTTGCCGCCCGGCTTGGAGAAACGCCGCCGCCGGTGACGCCCGAGGTTACCCTTGAGACGGTCACCCTGACGTTGCCGCGGCCGGCCACTGGCTCTGTAGAGTATGCGGTGCAGGCACACCTGAACCGGGCAGAGGCCCCGGTGTTTTACGTGGAGAATACCCTGATCAACGGCCTGTTCGGGCTGCTGTGCTGGCAAACGATTTTTGCGCCGATACCGGGTGCGTTTTTTCACCCCTTCCACGTGGGTCCGGCGGACCTGACCCGGGAAGACTTCGTGGCCCGCCGCCAGGCGTTGTTTGATGAGTGCTTTACCAGATTGGCGGATGGCAGTTACCGGCATCAGATTCTGCAGAATTACCGGGCCAAGCAGGGCATCGCCAATCCGTTCGTGATCTGGCCCGTGGTCACCGAAGAGGTACTGGAACTGGCTCTGGACTGCATGCCCGCGGTCGATCTTGATCGCCTGTTCCGGCGTCTGCTGCTAAATATCCGCGAGCACCGCAGTGGCTTCCCCGACCTCATCCGTTTTCGCCGCGGCGATGACGGCGGCGGTCGCGGTTACGACATGATTGAAGTGAAAGGCCCGGGCGACCGTTTACAGGATCACCAGCGTCGCTGGTTGGCGTTTTTTGCCGAAGAGGGCATTCCGGCGAGCGTGTGTTACGTGCGCTGGCGGGACAATGGGATGACCGGATGACGATAAAAGTTGCCGTTCGCACCCTCTGCGAATTCGCCGCCCGCCACGGCGACCTGGATTTCCGGTACACCCCGGCCCCCACCGCTGAGCAGGGCATCGCAGGTCATCAGGCCATCCAGTCCCGTCGTGGTTACGGTTATATAAGCGAGTACTCACTGACCGGAAAATGCCTGGGGCTGGAACTGTCCGGGCGCGCCGATCTTTACAACCCCGGCCGCCGCCGGCTGGAGGAAATCAAGACCCACCGGGGTGATCTGTCCCGCGTGCGTGCCCACCAACGGGCCTTACACCGGGCCCAGTTACGGGCGTACGGGGCACTGGTGTGCCGACAGGAGAAGCACAAAACCCTGGAACTCGCCCTGATCTACTACGACACCGGCAACGACAAGGAAACGCCGGTGATAGAAACGGCCACCGCCGATGAGCTCTGGCAGGAACTCGAAGGCTTGTGTCAGCACTATCGGGGATGGGCTGAACAGGAGGCCCATCATCGGGAACAGCGGGACGCGCTGCTGACCGGGCTGGTGTTTCCCTTTGCCGATTTCAGGCCGCGACAACGTCAGCTGGCGGAAACGGTGTACCGCAACTCGGTCATATCCGCGACCCTGCTACTGGAAGCGCCGACGGGTCTCGGCAAAACCCTGGGCACCCTGTTTCCGGCACTCAAGGCAATGCCGGCCGCCGGGCAGGATCGGTTGTTCTACCTGACCTGCCGCAACACTGCGCGCGCGCTGGCGATGGACGCGGTGGCGCGTCTACGGTCCGCTCAGGGTGATCCGCGGTGGCCACTGCGAACGCTGGAGCTAGTGTCGAAAGACGATGCCTGTGAACATCCGGACAAGGCCTGCCACGGTGATTCCTGCCCGCTGGCGAAAGGGTTTTTCGATCGTCTGCCCGACGCCCGGGCCGAGGCGGCGCAGGCGACGGGCATCCTTGATCAGACCACCCTGGCAAGAATCGCCGCCGGCCACCACATCTGCCCCTACTTTCTCGCCCAGGAAATGGCTCGCTGGAGTGATCTGGTGATCGGCGATGTGAACCGGATGTTCGACCAGTCCGCCCTGCTGCACGGCCTGATTCGCCAGAACAACTGGAAAGCCGGTGTGTTGGTGGACGAGGCCCACAACCTGGTGGACCGGGGCCGGGGCATGTATTCGGTACGCCTGGACCAGCAACGGCTGTTAAAGGTGAAGAAGACGGCCCCGGCGCCATTGAAACCGGCACTCGACCGCACCGCCAGGGCCTGGCAGAGCCTGATCCGGGAGCACCCGGGTGTCGACCCTGCTCCGGTCTTTCTCGACACCCTGCCTTCCCGGCTATTGGGTGCCTTGCAGGCGATGGTTTCCCGGCTCACCGACTACCTGACGGACCACCCGCCGGAACTCGTGCTACAGGAGCTGCTGTTTGAAAGCGTGGCGTTCCTGAAGCTGGCCGATACCTTTGGCGATCACTCCCTGTGTGAGTTCCAGCGCACGGGCCGCGGTCGCGCCAGCCTGACCATACAGAACCTGATACCGGCGGACTTCCTGCGTGAGCGGTTCACGGCGGCGCAATCGGTGTTGCTGTTCTCTGCCACACTGAGCCCCGGCGTCTATTACCGGGATCTACTCGGTCTGCCGCAGGACGCGCGCTTCAAGTCGCTGCCCAGCCCATTCAGCGCCGATCAGTTACAGGTGCAGTTCACCCCGGACATCAGTACCCGCCAGCGGGACCGGCAACCCTCCCTGCAGCCGATTGCCCAACTGATCGCCCGCCAGTTCCGTGAGCGACCGGGGCATTATCTGGCGTTCTTCAGTAGTTTTCATTACGCCCGCCAGGTCAGCGAAGTGCTGGCCGACATCGCCCCGGACGTTCCGCAGCGGTCACAGCAGCCGGGTATGTCACCGCAGCAGCGCAAGGAGTTTCTGGCGGACTTCCGGACGCCCGATGGCAGCGTCGCGTTCGCGGTACTGGGGGGCGTGTTCAGTGAGGGGATCGATTTACCGGGAGATCAGCTGATCGGGGCGTTTGTGGCCACCCTGGGCCTGCCGCCCTTCGACCCTTGGCATGACATTCTCAAGGACCGGCTGGAACAGCGTTACGGCGCAGGTTATGAGTACACCTACCTGATTCCCGGCTTGCAGAAGGTGGCCCAGGCGGCCGGGCGGGTGATCCGCACCCCGGAGGACCGGGGTGTGATCTGGTTGATCGATGACCGCTTTCTGAAGCCGGCCATCCACCCTCTGTTGCCGCGCTGGTGGTTCGGCGCCAGCTGATTACCCGAAGTGGAAAAACGCGAGCTTGTTGCCGTCCGGGTCTTTCACGTAGGCGCCGTAGAACTGATCAGGAATGCGCTGGCCGGGCTCGCCGTCACAGGTAGCGCCCAGTTCGATGGCCTTGTGGTAGTGGGCGTCCACCGCTGCTTTGGAGCCCGGCTGCAGCGCCAGCATGTTGCCGTTGCCCGGGTGGTTGGGCTCGCCATTGTAGGGCCGGCATACGGCCAGCATGGGCGATTTCATGTTCTTGCCGATAAAGGCAATGCGGTCCATATCCAGCAGTACCCTGGCGTCCAGGTCTGCGAGCAGGTCGGTGTAGAATGCCTTGGCTTTTTCCATATCGCTGACGCCCAGGGTGACGTATCCGATCATATTCGTTCTCCTCTGATGGGTGTTTCGGTTTGTAGAATACGCCGGGTTCGGCGTCGGGATCAGTATCCCGTTTTGGCCACCACCCGGTTGCGGCCGGATCGTTTGGCAGCGTAAAGCGAGTGATCACAGGCTGCCAGTAGTTCCCGGACCGGGTTTTTCACCATCTGTCCGCCGGACCAGCTGACCACCCCGGCACTGAAGGTAACATTGAAGGTTTCCCCATCATCGCTCAGGAAATCCGTGGTTTCGAGGGCGAGTCTGAGAGACTCCGCTACCGCTTGCGCTTCTTCCAGGCTGGTGTGAGGCATCAGGATGATGAACTCTTCGCCACCGGTGCGGGCGACGATGTCCGACTCCCGCATTCGCTGGGCAACCAGTTCCGAAAATCCGCGTAGCACGGCGTCACCGGTCGGGTGCCCGTAGGCGTCATTGATGGCTTTGAAGAAATCGATGTCCAGCGACACCAGCGAGAAGGTGTCGCCATAGCGCTTACTTTCGGCCACCGACTCGTCCAGTTTTCTGAGCATGTAGCGGCGGTTGTAGAGCCCCGTCAGTTCATCGGTGATGGAAAGCTGTTCCAGCTCAAGCTCGAGGGTTTTTTGCCGGTCGATGTTGGTGACCATGCCATGCCAGCAGATGGTGCCGTCGGGGTCCTGTTCCGGTCGGGCCACGCCGCGAACCCAGCTCACGCGGTCATTGACCACTACCCGGTATTCGCATACCCATTCCTCCAGCGTGCGAGCAGATTCGTTGATGCTCTCGTGCACCATTGCAAGGTCGTCAGGGTGAATCATATTGAAGATGCGCTCGGGGTCGCGGACCCCGTCTTCGGCCGAGACTCCATAGAAGTCGAGGGTTTTTTCACTGAGAAAAGAGAAATAATAGCGTCCGTCCGGCTCACGCACGAAGGTGTAGATAATGCCGGGCAGCGACCGTGACAGCTGTTCGAGGTGGTGCTGGCTGACCACCTCACGGGTCACGTCAAGATGGGTACCCATCAGCCAGCGGGTGTCCATGCCCTGCTCGTCGGTCAATAGCGTTCCGCGAGTGTGGATGTAGCGCCATTCCCCTGATTTGTGATGCATGCGGATCACGCATTCGAACTGTCCGGCTTCGTTATTCAGATAGCGGGCCAGGGCCACTCTCGCCTCGTGGAGATCGTTGGGATGACACAGGTCTTCCCAGGTCTGGAAGTTGATGGGTTGCAGTTCGGCAAGGCCGTAGCCGAGCATTTGCGCCCAGCGGTCATTGTAGATGACTTCCTGGGTGTCGAGGTTCCATTCCCAGGTGCCGGCGCCGGTCCCCTCGAGAATGGCTTTCAGTCGGATTTCCGGTGTCAGTTCCATGTGATCTATTACTCCGGGGCTCAATGGCCGGCTTGGGGTTTTATCCTGTTATCCCAGTGGAAATCTTGGACCAGAGCCAGTGCCTGTGTCAGTGGCATGGGGGCGCCATAAACGAGCCCCTGGCCCAGTTCGCAGCCAAGGTCGACCAGTTGCGCCTCGGCCGCTGCTGAAGTGATTCCCGCGGCGACCTGCCGCCGCCCGAAGCTACGGGACAGGCTGATGATGGCGCCGACGAAGGTCGCGTGTTCTTCATTATCGGCCAAATCTGTGACAAAAGAAGGATCGATTTTCACTTCCTGCACCGGCAGCCTGCGGAACAGCTCTACCGACGACGCTCCAGTGCCGTACGCGGCGAGTGAAAAGTTCACGCCGAGCTCGCGACACGCCTGCAGCGTTGAAATCACCTCCGTGGTATCGTCCAGTGCAGTCGTTTCGAGGACTTCCAGTACGAGGCGGGAGCGCAGCGGTTCTGGGCAATGCGCCAGCACTGTGGTGAGGTCAGCGGTGAAACCCGGGTTCAGCAAGTGGGAGGGGCTCAGGGCGACGCTCACGCTGCCGGGCAGTTGCGCGCGGTGGAGCTCCTGGATGCAGGCCACCGCCTCACGGAGCATCAAATTGCCAAGGCTGCGGGCGTGTTCGGTGTACTCGATGTGCTCGAGGAAGTCGTCTGCCCCCAATAACCCTTTTTGCGGGTGGTGCCAGCGAACCAGCGCCTCAAGGCCATCGATGGTTTGCCAACTGAAGCTAAGCCTTGGCTGATAGTGGAGCGATAGCTGGCCAGCACTGATGGCCGTACCAATCTCCTCAATGACCTGTACCCGCTCCTTGCGGGAAATGTGGGCGTGCAGATCGAATAGTGTGAAGTTGTTCTTGCCGGCCTCCTTGGCCGCGTACATGGCCTGATCCGCGTGGCGAATGAGAAGGTCGGCGTCCGCCTTGTCCTGTGGATAAACCGTCACCCCCATACTTCCGGACAGGTGGAGCACGTAATGCTTGTAGTTGATGGGTTGGCGAATAGCGTCGAGAATGCGAGCGTAGACCCGCTCGTCGTCCACGTCGCGCAACACCGCGACAAACTCGTCTCCACCGAGCCTGGCGACGATATCATGGTCGCGCACGCTGGAGAGCAACCGTTCGGCAACCGATTTGAGTACCGCATCCCCGACCGCGTGACCGTGCGTATCATTGATTTCCTTGAAGCCATCGAGATCGATAAAGCAGACGGACACCAGACCGGAGCGCTGATCGGCCTCGTACAACTCCTGTTCGAACAGCTCGGTAAGCCGACGTCGGTTGGGCAGCCCGGTCAGCGCGTCGTAATTGGCAGCCTGCTCCAGACTCTTTTGCTGGTCCTGCTTCTGCTGGTAGAGCCGTTTACGTTTGATCAGGCTGCCGATGGTGTGCAGCAGCGGCGCCAGATCGTCGGCGAGTGATCGTCGGTAGCCGTCAAGCCGGTTAGCAAGGCCAACCAGCCCGATCTGCCGCTGTTCCGAGAACACCGGGATACCGATGTAGGCGTCAATGGGCGGATGGCCTTCGGGCAGGCCGCCGCGGCGGGGATCGGACCCCATATCGTTGGCGACAATCACCTCCCCGGTGGTCATCGGTAAGCCCAGAATGTTGTCCAGACGCTCGAAAATCAGACCTCGCCGCTCCACCTCCTGGTACAGCGCCTGGGTCGCAGGGCTCCAGGCGATATTGGTGATGGCGCCAATCTTCAGGTACGGCGTCTGGTCGTCCCGATACAGCACTTCGCCAATGAAACCGAACTGGCTGCCGGTCAGGGTCAGCAGATCGCTGAGCATCAGCTCGAACGCGCCGCGTTCGTTGTCGTTGGTCAGAAAAACCGTCTGGGCGCGCTGGATCGCCCGGGTTAGATGGGACACCGGTACGTACTGATTGGTGTCCGAATCCAGATAAGAGCGTTCAATCTCGTCTTCAACGATGCTGGCCAGACTTCGCAGAACGTCCAGATCGATTTCGCGCAGCGAGCGTGGTTTGTCGTCGATGATGCACAAGGTGCCGACTTTGTAGCCGCTGGGTTCACGAACAGGCATGCCAGCGTAAAAGCGGATGTGTGGCTCGCCGGTAACCAGTGGATTTTTCTGGAAACGGGGATCAAGGGCGGCATCCTCCACCAGAAAAAGCTTGTCCTGTTGGATGGCGTAGTCGCAGAATGCAACGGAACGGGGTGTTTCCGCGATCTCCAGCCCCTGGCGGGATTTGAACCACTGGCGGTCGGCATCAATGACCGAAAACAGCGCCGTTTTCACCTGATAGTACTGGCGCGCAATTCTTGTTAGCCGCTCAAAGCGCTCTTCCGGCGGTGTGTCAAGAATGCCCAGGCGCTCGAGAGCGGCCAGCCTGCGTTGTTCGGTGCCCGGTGATGCCATTGACCATGCTCCGTAAAAAAATCAGCGCTTTGTTGAACGTTACAATGATTCGCAAAGGTTAGCTCGCTATTTCCGACATTGGTCTGTCCCGCAGGGTTCATACTCGTGGCGCTGCGGGATGGATTCGTACGGTTTGTCGCGTGATGCACGGATGAACCACTGAGAAAGGAGGCTCCTGTGATGATCTACCCGTTGAAAACCCTGGTTTTTGCCACCCTGACTGCCATTACACCAATTTGCGCTACCGCCGATAACGGCGGTGCTGCCGTCGACGAGGTGCTGGTGATAGTTTCAAGCGCATCGCAACAGACCCAGGGCATGGCGATGGTGCTTTCCTCCACGATGCTGGAGAAGGGGGCAAAGGTGAACGTGCTGCTCTGCGATCAGGCCGGCGACCTGGCTCTGAAAACTTACGACGCGCCGGCGTTGAAGCCCAGGGAGGTCACGCCGGGGCAATTACTGCGCGGCCTGCTGGCCCAGGGCGCCAGTGTTAACGTTTGCGCACTCTATCTGCCCAACAGCAAGTATGGCCGCGAAGAGTTGTTCGAGGGTGTGGGCATTGCGATGCCACCGCAGGTTGTGGATCAGATGCTGGATTCCGGGGTGCGAACGTTTGAATTCTGAGTGCCGGCGAATGCCGGAAGGGATCAAAACGGAAGCGGGATAAAGCGGGAAAGTGGTCGGCGTGGCAGGATTCGAACCTGCGACCCCTTCGTCCCGAACGAAGTGCGCTACCAAGCTGCGCCACACGCCGATCAACGGCCGGTATTATACGGATTCGCTTTGTTTTTACCAGCCCTCCGCGGATAAAAGCGCATCCGTAAATCTGCCGAGATTGTCGTAGATGACCACCTCGGCCCCGGGGATCGGGCGGGCATCCAGGTGGCGCTCGGTGTCCAGGCCATTACCCGTGCGGACCAGGACCGGCCGGCAGCCCACCCGATGACCGGCTTCCAGGTCTTTGCGACTGTCGCCGATCATGATCGCACCCTGCAGGTTCTCGAGGTGAAAATGATCGCGGATCTGCTCCAGCAGGCCAGTCAGGGGCTTGCGGCAGCGGCATTGGTCATCGGGGTGATGGGGACAATAGGCGATGAAATCGACGCAGCCGCCCTCGGCTTCCACCAGATGCTCGAGCTTGTCGTGCATGGCGTCGAGGCCGTCGGTGTCGTAGAAGCCACGGGCAATGCCCGACTGGTTGGTGGCAATGGCGATGCGGTGCCCGGCGTTACAGAGCCGGGCAATCGCTTCAATGCTGCCGGGAATGGGAATCCATTCATCCGCTGAGCAGATGTAGTTGCCATCGTATTCGTTGATGACCCCATCCCGGTCGAGAATGATCAACATCGTGCCTTTTCGTTTGCCTCTGTCTCAGCTCGCTGTCGGCAGCAGAGAGATATCGGCCACCCGCAGGAACAGGTTACGGAGCTGGTTGAGCATCGCCAGACGGTTGTTCCGGATAGCCTCATCCTCCGCCATCACCATGACTTCGTCAAAGAAATTGTCCACCGGCTCACGCAGGCTGGCCAGCGAGCTCAGCGCGGTTGCGTAGTCACCCTGCTCAAACAGCGGCAGCACCTTGTCTGCCTGCTGGCTGATCTGCTCCGCCAGGGCCTGTTCGGCCTGGTCCTGCAGCAGGTTGCGGTCCACAGACTCCGCCACGGTGTCGCCACCCTGTTTGGTGAGAATATTCGACACCCGCTTGTTGGCACTGGCCAGGGCCTGGGCTTCAGGCAGCTGGCGGAAGGCCTCCACCGCCTTGACGCGACGGTCGAAGTCCAGTGGCTGGGTGGGCCGGCGAGCGTGGACTGCCAGGTACACCTCGGCACCGATCCCCTGCTCCTCGTAATGGGCGCGGAAACGCTCGAGCATGTAGTCGACCACGGTAGCGGCGGTGTCTTTCTCGGTCAGCACGGTGAAGTTGTCTTCCGCCCACTGGCAGCAGGTCTGCAGATCCAGCGGCAGCTGCCGTTCGATGATGATGCGCAGCACACCGAGAGAGGCGCGGCGCAGCGCGAACGGATCACGGGTACCGGACGGCGGCTGGTTGATGCCGAACAGGCCCACCAGGGAATCCAGCCGATCGGCAATGGCCACCGCGCAGCCGGTCAAGGTGGTGGGCAGGTCGTCGCCGGCGAAGCGGGGCATGTACTGCTCGTTCAGGGCGCTGGCCACGTCGGCGGCTTCGCCATCGTTGGCGGCGTAATACTGACCCATGATGCCCTGCAGGTCGGTGAACTCCAGCACCATCTCGGTAACCAGGTCGGTCTTGGCCAGCATGGCCGCCCGTTCGGCCTGAGCGGGATCGCCGCCAATGGCTTCGGCGATCTTTTTCGCCAGTGCCGCTACCCGCACGGACTTGTCGTACAGGCTGCCCAGTTTTTCCTGGAACACGATCGGCTTGAGCTGATCAATTCGCTCTTCCAGCCGGGTTTTGCGGTCGGTTTCGTAGAAGAAGGCGGCGTCTGACAGGCGCGGGCGGATCACCTTCTCGTTGCCGGAAATGACCTGAGCCGGGTCCTTGCTCTGCAGGTTAGCCACGGTGATGAACAGCGGCAGCATGTCGCCATCCGCAGCCACCACGTGGAAATATTTCTGATGTTCCTTCATGGAGGAAATCAGCGCTTCCGCCGGCACCTCGAGGAAGCGTTCTTCGAAGCGGCCCATCAACGGCACCGGCCATTCGTTCAGTGCGGTGACTTCGTCCAGCAGCTCGTCGTCAATGACGGCCTTGCCGCCGGCTTCCTTTTCCGCCAGCGCAATGACTCCGGCGCGGATCTGTTCGCGACGTTCGGCGAAATCCGCCAGCACATAGCCTTCCTGCTTCAGTACCACCTCGTAGTCGCCGGGGGTTGGCACGATCAGCGATTTCGGGCAATGGAAGCGGTGGCCCCGGGTCTTGTTGCCCGGCGTCAGGCCCATGATCGGGGTGTCGATCACCTTGTTGCCGAACAGCATGATGGCCCAGTGAACCGGGCGGACAAACTCGGTACGGTAGGCGCCCCAGCGCATGCGCTTGGGAATGGGCAGGGCAGCCAGCGCCTGTTCGACCAGCTCGGGCATCAGCTCGGCGGTGGGGCGGCCTTTTTCCACGGTGCGGAAGACCACCCAGGCACCCTTGTCGGTCTCCAGGGTGTCGAGCTGATCCGGGGTGACGCCGAGGGAAGTGGCGAAGCCGGTCAGCGCGCGGGTCGGGTTGCCGGCGTCGTCAAATGCGGCTTTCACCGCCGGGCCGCGCTTTTCCACGGCCTTGTCGGGTTGTGCATCGGCCAGATCACGTACCCGCACCGCCAGACGACGGGGCGCGGCAAAGCTTTCCAGCTTGCCAAAGGCAATACCGGCGTCCTGCAGACCTTTTTGGATGCCGGCGTTGAAAGCGTCAGAAAGCGGTTTGAGGGCCTTGGGGGGCAGCTCTTCGGTGCCCAGTTCGACCAGAAAATCCTGTGTTGCCATGATTATGCGTTCCCCTGTTCCTGCTTGGCTTTCTTCGCTTTCTTACCCTTCTTGCCGTTGGCCTTCTCGTCGGCGGCGTCGGCCGTCGCCAGCACTTCCTTGCGCAGCGCTTCCGGCGCCAGCGGGAAGCCGAGCTTGCGGCGGCTGTCGAAATAGGCCTGGGCCACGGCACGGGCAAGAGTACGCACGCGCAGGATGAAACGCTGACGCTCGGTCACCGAAATGGCGTGGCGGGCATCCAGCAGGTTGAAGGTGTGGGAGGCTTTCAGCACCTGCTCGTACGCCGGCAGCGCGAGGCCGGCTTCGATCAGCCGGGCACTTTCACGCTCATGCACGTCGAAGCTGTGGAACAGGAATTCGGTGTCAGCGTGCTCAAAGTTGTAGGTGGACATCTCCACTTCCTGCTGGTGGAACACGTCGCCGTAAGTGACCACGCCATCCGGGCCGTTGGTCCACACCAGGTCGTAGACACTGTCGACGCCCTGCAGGTACATGGCGATGCGCTCCAGGCCGTAGGTCAGTTCCCCGGTGACCGGGAAGCATTCCAGACCGCCCACCTGCTGGAAGTAGGTGAACTGGGTGACTTCCATGCCGTTGAGCCAGATTTCCCAGCCCAGACCCCAGGCACCCAGGGTGGGTGATTCCCAGTTATCCTCGACGAAGCGGATGTCGTGCACCAGCGGATCCAGGCCCAGGGCCTTGAGGGAATCCAGATACAGTTCCTGGATGTTGTCCGGTGACGGCTTCAGCACCACCTGAAACTGGTAGTAATGCTGCAGACGGTTGGGGTTTTCGCCGTAGCGGCCGTCGGTGGGGCGACGGCTGGGCTGCACGTAGGCCGCGTTCCAGGTTTCCGGGCCGATGGACCGCAGGAACGTCGCCGGGTGAAAGGTGCCGGCACCCACTTCCATGTCCAGGGGCTGGAGCACGACGCAGCCGTGCTGCGCCCAGAAATTCTGCAGGGCCAGAATCAGACCCTGGAAAGTTTTGACGTCCGGGGTATTGTTGATAGTTACCTTGTCTGTCACGACGATTGCCTGCTGATCGGTCTGTGTGTGGCGCCCTGTTGCCTGGCCATGGCCGGGCCGGGGCACGCTGAAAAAAGGCGCATTATACGCTGGCTAAACCTGTATTTCTAAGTGGCGTTCACTGCCTTGTTTTTGCTAGAAGAACGTGAGCCCCACCTGGAACAGTTTTTCCACGTCCCGGATCCGGGTTTTGTCCACCAGGAACAGGATCACGTGGTCATCCGGCTGCACCCGCAGATGGTCGTGGGCGATCAGCACTTCGTTGCGGCGCACGATGGCGCCGATGGTGGTGCCCTCCGGCAGTGAGATTTCATCGAGTCGTTTGCCCACTACCTTGGAGGAGCGATGGTCCCCGTGGGCGATGGCTTCGATGGCTTCGGCGGCGCCCCGGCGCAGGGAGTGTACGTTGACCACGTCACCGCGACGCACGTGGGTCAACAGACTGCCGATGGTGGTCTGCTGCGGCGAAATCGCCACGTCAATGTCGCCGCCCTGAATCAGGTCCACGTAGTCCGGGTTGTTGATCAGCGTCAGCACCTTGCGGGCGCCCAGGCGCTTGGCCAGCAGCGAGGCCATGATGTTGGCTTCGTCGTCGTTGGTTACGGCGCAGAACACATCGGTGTTCTCGATGTTTTCTTCCAGCAAGATGTCCTTGTTGGCGGCGTTGCCTTCCAGTACCACGGTCTTGCGCAGGTTTTCCGACAACATCACGCAGCGCTCGCGGTCGCGCTCCAGCAGCTTGACCTGGTACCGGTTTTCCAGGGTGTGTGCCAGCCTTTGACCGATGTTGCCGCCGCCACAGATGAAGATGCGCTTGTAGGGTTTTTCCAGTGGCTGCAGTTCGCTCATCACCGAGCGGATATGGTCGGACGCGGCAATAAAGAAGACCTCGTCGCCGTCTTCGATCACGGTATCGCCCTGAGGCATGATGGCGCGGCCCTTGCGGAAAATGGCGGCAACCCGGGTATCGATCTTGGGCATGTGGGTGCGCAGGTAGGACAGCTCATGGCCCACCAGCGGGCCGCCTTCCGTGGCGCGGATCGCCACCAGCCGCGTCAGCCCCTTGGAGAATTCCAGCACCTGCAGGGCGCCCGGGTATTCAATCAGCCGGGTGATGTGCTTGGTCACCAGATGTTCCGGGCTGATCAGTACGTCGATGGGAAACCCCCGCAGGCTGTCCAGATCTTTCTGCTGATCGCGCTGGTAGAACAGCTCGGCTTTCGCCAGGTAGGCGTTGGCCCTGACCCGGCAGATGGTGGTCGGGGTCTTGTACAGCAGTTTGGCCACCTGGCAGGCCACCATATTGGTCTCGTCGCTGTTGGTGACGGCGATGATCATGTCGCCGTCTTCCGCACCCGCCTGCCTCAGTACCGTGGGAAACGAGGCCTTGCCCTGTACTGTGCGGATATCGAGGCGATCCTGCAGTTCCCGCAGGCGGGTGCTGTCGCTGTCGACCACGGTGATATCGTTGGCCTCGTTGGCCAGGTTTTCCGCCAGTGTGCCACCCACCTGGCCGGCGCCCAGTATCAGGATTTTCATAGCTCAGGTTTCTCCAATACGGCATAGAAAAAGCCGTCGTGGCTGTGGGAATCCGGCAACAGTTGTCGCCCGGCGGTCATGGCCCTGCCCCAGGCGGCTTCCGGCGTCCCCAGCGTGGCCACTGGCTGCTGCTTGAGGAACCGCTGGATTATACGGTGATTTTCCTGGGGGAACACCGAACAGGTGGCATACACCAGCCGCCCGCCGGGTTTGAGGATAGACCACATGGCCTCCAGCAGGCCAAGCTGGATGGACGCCAGCGGTACGATGTCGGATTCACGCCGTAACAGTTTGATGTCCGGATGGCGGCGGATCACGCCACTGGCACTGCAAGGCACATCCAGCAGGATGCGGTCGAATGGCCGGCCATCCCACCACTGATCGGTGGCGGCCGCGTCTGCCTGTTGCAGGGTGGCCTGCAGATCGAGCCGGTCCAGATTCTCCTGCACCCGCGGCAGGCGTTCGGCGGAGGCGTCGATGGCCACCACTTCGTCCAGTTCGCCACAGGCCTCCAGAATGGCGCAGGTTTTCCCGCCGGGGGCCGCGCAGGCGTCCAACACCCGCTGGCCCGGCGCCAGGTCCAGCAAGGTGGTGCACAGCTGGGCGGCTTCGTCCTGCACGCTGGCGGCACCGTCGGCAAACCACGGCAGCCGGTCCACCGGCACCGGCGTGGCCAGCTGAATGCCCTGGGGCGCGAAGGTGGTGGCGTGCGCGGCGATGCCGGCGTCGGCGAGGTGGCCAAGGTAGTCCTCGCGGGAAAAGCGCAGGGCGTTGACCCGCAGCGTCATCGGCGCCTGCGCGTTATTGGCCTCCAGAATGGCCTGCCAGTCGTCGGGCCAGTTGTGCCGCAGCTTTTCCACCATCCACTGCGGGTGGCTGAAACGGGCCGCATCGGTTGCCGGCTCGGGAGCCCCTCCCCGTTCGGCGCTGCGCAATACGCCATTGACCAGACCGGTGAGGTTGGGTTTGCCCAGCGCGCGACAGGCCTCCACGGTTTCGTTCAGCACCGCGTAGGTGGCTTGCTGGCTGTAACGGAGCTGAAACAGCGCCACCAGCATCAGATGGTGAATGACCCGGTCCGGAGTGCGCAGGGGCTTGTTCAGGCGCTGGCCGAGTTCATCGTCAAGCCGGTGGAACCAGCGGCAGGTGCCGTAACAGAGCGCTTGCAGCTCCGGGCGCTCGGCCGGTGGCAACTGATTCAGCGCCGCCGGCAGGCACTGGGTCAGCGACTGGCCGTTCTCCACCCCTTGCAGTACCTGGGCAGCGAGGGCGCGCATGGGCTGGCGGCGATGGTTCATTCAGCTCAGCTCCTGACCCGGTAACAACAATTCCTTGCCGCCGTTGATCAGATCGTTCGGCGTCTGGGCGCGGGTTCCGGGCAGCTGCAGGCTGGTAATGCGCAGTACGCCGGCGCCACAGGTCACGTCAATGCCGTCTCTTTCCCGCCGCAGCACGGTACCGGGTACCGGTCCTGACGCCTGCGCAAGGGCGCTGGCCTGGTGGATGCGTATGCGCTGGCCGTCAACGTCGGTGTAGGTGCCGGGCCAGGGGTTGAAAGCGCGCACCAGGCGTTCGATGGCGATGGCGTCCTGCTGCCAGTCGATGTGGCCTTCATCCTTGGACAGTTTGTGGGCGTAACAGGCCTGCTCACCGTTCTGCGCTTCACCGCGCAGTTCGCCTTTTTCCAGTAACTGCAGGGCCTTGACGATTGCCTGGCCACCGAGATCCGCCAGGCGGTCATGCAGGCTGCCGCCGGTGTCCTGGTCTTCCACGGCGGTCACCATTTTCAGCAGCATGTCGCCGGTGTCGAGCCCTTCATCCATCTGCATGATGGTGATGCCGGTTTCCCGGTCGCCGGCGGCAATGGCCCGGTGAATGGGCGCGGCACCCCGCCAGCGGGGCAGCAACGACGCATGGATGTTGAGGCAGCCATGGCTGGGAATCTCCAGCACCGAGGGGGGCAGGATCAGACCGTAGGCGGCGACAATCATCACGTCGGGTTTCAGGTCCCGCAGTTGCTGTTGCGCTTCCGGGGTTTTCAGGCTGAGGGGCTGAAACACCGGGATAGCTGCGTCCAGCGCCACCTGCTTGACCGGTGTAGGCGCCAGTTTGCGGCCGCGGCCGGCGGGGCGATCGGGCTGGGAATAAACGCCCACCACGTCATGGCCGCTGGCCAGAAGGGCTTTGAGGGCGGTGGCTGCAAAATCCGGGGTGCCGGCAAACACGATGCGCACGGTGATGTCGTCTCTGTTCCGTTGAATACGAAAAAACCGGGCTTCCACCCGGTCTGTCATGTCTGGCTGTGCTCGGTCTCCGCAGGCCCGGCGCCCGGCCAGACCGGGCACCCGCGATCAGGCGCTCTTTTTATGCTGTTTTTCCAGCTTCTTGCGGATCCGGTTGCGTTTCAGGGAGCTGAGGTAGTCCACAAACAGCTTACCGTTGAGGTGATCCATTTCGTGCTGGATGCACACCGCCAGTAGCCCGCGGGCCTCCAGTTCGAACGGCTTGCCGTCGCGGTCCAGGGCGCGGATCATGCAGTGTTCGATCCGCGACACGTCTTCGTAGAAACCCGGCACCGACAGGCAGCCTTCCTGCATGTCCTCGAGTTCACCGTCCAGCACTTCCACGCTGGGGTTGATGAACACCCGCGGTTCGCTTTTGTCCTCGGACAGGTCCATCACAATGATCTGCTTGTGAACGTTCACCTGGGTGGCCGCCAGACCAATGCCGGGCGCATCGTACATGGTCTCGAACATGTCGTCGATGAGCTTGCGGTCGGCGTCTGTCACCTCATCCACCGGCTTGGCAATGGTGCGAAGGCGGGGATCGGGGTATTCGAGAATCTCTAGAATCATGTCGCTTGTACTTTTGGCCTGTGAACCTGAGTGTCACCGTTATCTTTTGTAACGGTGTGACTGCGCTCTCCGAATTGCGACAGCGTACTGCGCAAATTATGGAACCGAGTCTATTATGACCGGACAGCTTGTATTATCCCCCATCTTGGCGATTGAGTACAAACTGATCAGTCAATAGCTAAAATCTCTTGACGGCGCAGTAGAAATTACTGGAAGAACAAAAGATAACATCACAATTTGCGTGACTTCTTCTATAGTATCGGAAACAGCAACATAATAAGCTGCACCCGACAGGCTGCATATCAAGAACAGAATCTTTTGATTCAAGGCACGCGATCAAGGACTTAGACAATGAGGAAACTGCTGTACGCTCTGGCGGCAAGCTTGCTGCTGGTAACCTCCTGGGCTCACGCTCAACCGGAGCTCCGGTCCGATCATCCCGAGCGTTACACGGTCGTGAAGGGTGACACCCTCTGGGACATCTCCGCCCGTTTTCTGAACAACCCCTGGTACTGGCCGGAAATCTGGCACGTGAACCCCCAGGTGCAGAATCCTCATCTGATCTACCCGGGCGACCGGCTGGCGCTGGTGTACATCGACGGCAAACCCCGGGTCACCAAAGTGGCCAGCAACGACGTGGTGAAGCTTTCGCCCAAGGTCCGCTCGGAAGCCATCGACACCCCGATTCCTGCCATTCCTCTGGATGCCATCAGCAGCTTCCTGACGGATACCCGCATCGTGTCCGTCGAGGAAATCAACGCGGCGCCCTACGTGCTTGAGGGCGAAGACGGCCGCATCATCACCGGTGCCGGCGACCGTGTGTACGCCCGCGGAGAAAAGCCAGCCGACAAGGTGGGTATTTTCCGCCGCAGCAAGCAGTTCCTGGATCCCGAAACCGGTGAATTCCTCGGTCTGGAAGCCCGCAGCATTGCCAAGGGCGAAGTGACCGCAGAGAACGGCGATGTGCTGACCCTCAATCTCACCAATTCCAGTGAAGAAGTCCGGATCGGCGACCGCCTGCTGACCAGTGAGGATCGTCGTCTGACCACGAACTTCGTGCCCAGCGCCCCGGATGGCGACATTGAGGGTGAGATGATCTCCGTAGAGGGCGGCGTCAGCCAGATCGGCCAGTTCGACGTAGTGGCCCTAAATCGCGGCGAGCGCGAAGGTCTGAAGGCGGGTAACGTGATGGCGGTGCTGAAGAGCGGCAACGTGGTGCGTGATCCGGTGACCAATGAAAACATCCAGCTGCCGTCCGAGCGCGCCGGCCTGCTGATGGTGTTCCAGACCTACGAAAAAATGAGCTATGGTCTGATTCTGCAGGCCACGCGCCCACTGTCGGTGGGTGACAAGGTGACCAACCCCTGAGGCGCGGCCTCGGTCACCAGCAGATCGCAGAGCGGGAGCCGGACAGCGGCTCCCGTTTTTTTATGAGATAATCGGCAACCCGGTGCCAGGATGGCAAAACCGGTGCGCAGCCTGAAGCTGCCGAATTCACCCGCCACGGAAGGATGGTCATGTCAGATGTAACCCCCGTTCTTGATACCCCCACGCCTGCGTCAGTGCACCCAGAGCCCACCTTGAATCCAGAGCCGTCGGCTTCCGGCTTTTTCGACAGCGCCGAGGGCGCCTGGCTGATGCTCTCCTGCCTGCCGAAATTCGGTGCCCGTCGGCGGCAGGCGGTGTTGGCGGCGCTGGCCGACGATCTGACCGCCCTGCTGAGCGCCAGTATCGCCACCCTCAAGGCCATCGGGCTGCACAGCGACACCCTCGAGTCGGTACAGGCATGGCAGCGTCGGGACTGCCGGCACTCGGTGGTGGCAAAAGCCAGGGCCATCCAGCAGGCCTGCCGGGCACAGGGTATCTGGCTGTTAACGCCGGGCGACGCCGACTACCCCGAGCCGTTGCGTCACATTCACGATGCACCGGTGGTGCTCTACTGCCTCGGCAACCGTGCCCTGCTGCAGCTTGAGCAGATCGGCATTGTCGGCAGCCGCAACGCCACCCGCGCCGGGCTGGACCATGCCCGTGGGTTTGCCGCTGCGCTCGGAGGGGAAGGGTTTGTGATCACCAGTGGGCTGGCACTGGGCATCGACGGCGCCGCCCATGCCGGCGCACTGGACGCCGGCTACCCCACCCTGGCCGTGATCGGGAGCGGGTTTGACCGGCTGTACCCCAGCCAGCATCGCAAACTGGCGGACCGGATCGTCAACCACGGCCTGCTGATGAGCGAGTACCCACCCGGTGTGCGCGCCCGCGCCGCCCACTTTCCCCAGCGCAACCGGCTGATCAGCGGTATGAGCCGGGGGATACTGGTGGTGGAGGCGGGCCTCAGGAGCGGCTCGCTGATTACCGCCAGGCTGGCGCTGGAACAGGGCCGGGAAGTGTTTGCCATCCCCGGGTCCGTGCACAGTCCGGTGGCGCGGGGTTGCCATCACCTGATCAAGCAGGGTGCCCGTCTGGTGGAAACGGTGGACGACGTGCTGGAGGAGCTGGGCACCTGGTGGACGCCGTCCGGATCCGCCCCGCCGGTAACCTCCCGAGCCACCCCGGCGGGCGAGCTGGAACCGCGGGAAATCGCGGTACTGGAGGCTTTAGGGTATGATCCGCAATCAACCGATCAACTGTGTTCAGAAACCGGATTACCCGCCGATCAGTTGATGCAGTCGCTGCTGTTGCTTGAGCTGCAGGGGCTGGTCAGCTCGGTGCCGGGAGGTTTCCAGAGGATAGCCTGAGCCATGCCGCATTCGCCCAAACCGCTGACAGACTGGCAACTGCACTGTGCCCGCCGCACCCTGCTGGGAGGTGGCGTTATCGCCTATCCCACCGAGGCGGTGTGGGGCCTGGGGTGCGATCCCTGGGATGCGGAGGCGGTCGACCGGCTTCTCGACCTGAAACAGCGCCCGATGGACAAGGGCGTGATTCTGGTGGCGTCTTCGGTCGACCAGGTTCGTTTCCTGCTGGACCCGCTGCCCGCAGACCTGCAGCAGGAAGCGCAACGGCACTGGCCCGGACCGGTCACCTGCCTGTTGCCCGATGTGAAACAGCAGATTCCCGAATGGGTGCGCGGTCGCCACAGTTCCATTGCCGTGCGGGTCAGCAGCCATCCGGTGGTTCGTGCCCTGTGTGAAACCGCCGGCATGCCACTGGTCTCGACCTCCTGCAATCCCGCCGGCCGGCAACCGGCCCGCTCGATCTGGCAGGTGCGCCGCTATTTCGGGGAGTCCCTGGACTGGATCGTGCCGGGCGACCTGGGCGGCAACCGCCAGCCCAGCCGGATTCTGGATATCGTCAACGGCCGTCAATTGCGGTAGGAGCATCAGATGTCGCAGCAACCCGACAGCAACGCCGTCAAACAATACCTGCTGACATTGCAGGACACCATCGCCGAACGCCTGACGTCTGTTGACGGCAAGGCCGGCTTTATCACCGACGCCTGGGATCGCCCCGAAGGCGGTGGCGGTATCAGCCGGGTGATCACCGACGGCGCGGTGTTCGAGAAAGGCGGTGTAAATTTCTCCCATGTCATGGGCGAGACCATGCCCCCTTCCGCGACCGCCCATCGCCCCCATCTGGCCGGTGCGCCGTGGCAGGCCATGGGGGTGTCCCTGGTGATCCATCCCCACAACCCGATGGTGCCTACCTCTCACGCCAATGTGCGGTTTTTCATTGCCACCCCGCAGAACGCGGAACCGGTGTACTGGTTTGGCGGTGGCTATGACCTCACCCCCTATTACGGTTTCGAAGAGGACTGCGTGCATTGGCATCGAACCGCACAGCAGGCCTGCGCGCCTTTCGGCGACGACATCTATCCCCGCTTCAAACACTGGTGCGACGAGTACTTTTACCTGAAGCACCGGGATGAGCCCCGGGGCATTGGCGGGCTGTTTTTTGACGACCATAACACCGAAGACTTTGCCCGTGACTTCGGGCTGATGCAGGCGGTGGGCAGCAGTTACATCGACGCCTACGAACCGATTGTGCAGCGTCGCAAGGCGCTGCCCTACACCGAGCAGCAGCGGGAATTCCAGCTCTATCGCCGTGGCCGCTACGTGGAGTTCAACCTGGTGTACGATCGTGGCACGCTGTTCGGTCTGCAGTCCGGTGGCCGCACCGAGTCGATTCTGATGTCGCTGCCACCGCTGGTGCGCTGGGATTACAACCGCACCGCGGACCCTGGCTCCGCGGAGGCGCGGCTGACGGACTACTTCCTCACCGACCGTGACTGGCTGGAGCTCAATCATGAATAATGATCTTTATGCCGTGGTGGGCAATCCGATCAGCCACAGCAAATCTCCGCGCATTCACAGCTTGTTTGCGCAGCAAACCGGCGAGTCGGTCGAATACACGGCCATTCAGGCGCCGCTGGATGATTTCGCCGGCACCGTCAGCAATTTCTTCGACCGCGGTGGTCAGGGCCTGAACGTGACCGTGCCCTTCAAGGAACAGGCGTGGTCCCTGGCCGAAAGGCGCACCCCGGAGGCCGAGAAAGCCGGAGCCGCCAACACCCTGTACGTCGATGGTGAGGGCCTGCTGACCGCCGACAACACCGATGGCAAAGGCCTGGTCACAGATCTGACCACCAACCATGGCGTGGATCTCCGTGGCCGCCGCATTCTCATGCTGGGTGCCGGTGGTGCCGTGCGCGGCGTATTGGCACCATTGATTGCCGCAGGGCCGGCGGCCATCACGCTCGCCAACCGCACCGTGTCCAAAGCGGAGGCGCTGGTGGCGTTGTTCAGCCCCGAGGCCGGTAACGTAGAGCTGTCCGCTTGCGGTTTCGAGACGCCGGATGAGCCGTTCGACCTGATTATCAACGGCACCAGTGCCAGCCTGCAGGGAGATTTGCCGCCGCTGTCACCGAATGTGATCGAGGCCGACACCGTGGTCTACGACATGATGTATTCTCTGATCACCACCCCGTTTAACCAGTGGGCGCTGGACCACGGGGCAACCCGGGTGTTTGACGGCCTGGGCATGCTGGTGGAACAGGCGGCGGAATCGTTCCGCATATGGCGTGGTATTCGTCCGCAAACAGCGGCGGTGATGGAGGAACTGCGTAACGACTGACCCCGAGGGTCCGGGATGGGCTATGCTTCGGGTCAATTCACAGAAAAGGTTCCAGATGGATATTCTTACCCTTGTGGGTCTGGTGGCGGGCGTGCTGATCGTAGTCCTTGCCATGCTGGCCAACGCCTCCCTGCTGACATTTCTGAATCTGCCGGGCCTTGCCATCGTGCTGGGCGGCACCTTTGCCGTCACCCTGATCAAGTTCCGCCTGTCGTCGGTGACCGGCGCGTTCCGGCTGGCCTTTGCCGCCGCCTTTACCGACCGGGTGCCGAGCCCGACGGCGCTGATCCGCGAAGTCGGCGCGCTTGCCATGGTGGTGCGCAAGGAAGGCATTCTGGGGCTGGAGAGCCACCAGACTGACAACGGATTCCTGCAGAAAGCCATCAACCTGTGTGTCGACGGCCACCCGCCGGAACTGGTGGAAGAGGCCCTGGTGCAGGAGTCCCGCCAGATCGAGGAACGCTACGAAGTGGCCGAGCGGGTGTTCCGCGGCATCGGGGAGTCGGCGCCGGCCATCGGTATGCTGGGCACCCTGGTGGGGCTGGTGCAGATGCTCAATACCCTGGACGATCCCTCGTCCATCGGTCCGGCCATGGCCATCGCCCTGCTGACCACGCTCTACGGTGCCTTCCTGGCCCAACTGATTGCCCTGCCGCTGGCGGACAAGCTGCAGCTCAAGGCAGAAGACGAAGGCCGCAATCACCTGCTCATCATCACCTCCATGCGGAACATCATGCGCGGCGAGAATCCCCGGGTAATGACCGAACTGCTGTCCTCGTTCGTGACCCCGGACCAGCGTTTGGGGCTGGCACCGGAGCGGGAGGCCTGACGCTGTGCTGCTGGTGAGGCAGAAGCATAAAACGCGGCTGAAAAGTCAGACACCGGCCTGGATTGTCACCTTCGCGGACCTGGCCACCCTGCTGCTGACTTTCTTTATCCTGTTGCTGTCGTTCGCCGAAATGGACGTGGAAAAATACCGGGCCATGGCCAATTCCATGGCGGTGGCCTTCGGCAGCAATAACGTGGTGGGCGACGACGTCGGCGGCTCGCCGCTGACACTTATCGAAACCGACACCGTCTCCCTGCCCGAACCCAGCGACAACATGCCCGATGAGCCGGAATTCATTGACGAGCGTCGCGCCGATGTGGCGACCACGGGCATTGCCGAGGGCATCGTGGAACTGGCGACCCGTCTGGTCAGTGAGCTGGAAAACGAGGTGGCCGCTCAAGCCCTCAGTGTCAATTACGACGACAGCAAGGTGGTGATCCGGTTTTCCGAAGAGGCCACGTTCCGCTCCGGCGAGGCGGCCATCAAACCGGACATGATCCCCATCATCGAGCGGGTGGTGGGGGTGCTGGCAAATTGCAGCGGGGACGTGCTGGTGTCGGGCTACACCGATGACCGGCCCATCTCCAGCAGCCGCTACCGCTCAAACTGGGATCTGTCGGCCGCGCGGGCGGTGTCGGTGGTGCACGAGCTGGTCTTGAACCGCCAACTGCCTGCGGAACGGGTGGTCGCGGCGGGGCGGGCCGAAACCAATCCGCTGGTACCCAATGACAGCGCGGAAAATCGCGCCCGCAACCGCCGCGTGGAAATTGCCATTCGTAACCCGGAATGCGTGGACGCCCTGCCGGCGGGGGAACCTGCGGTGGACATCCTGCCCTGAGGGGCTTATGCCCGTGTGATAGCTCCTCATAGTCAATTCAACTAACTTCTTTGCTTTCAGATCCTTATACTGTGCCCCCACATTGAATCATCAGCCGGACAACAACCGGGAGAGACCATGAGCGGACCAGACAAACCGAAAGTGATTGGCGAGGAGTGGAGTGACGAGCGGGTTAAAAGCTTTCTTGCCATTGAACCGGCGGACGCCGGTGCCCACGCTGACTTCGTGGTGCTGCAGAAAGCCTACCAGGCCATGCGCGCGGAAGACTTTGAGCGTTTCATCGGCTTTTTTGTCGCGGCGGGGAGAAACCTCAATGCCGCTGACGAATCCGGCGAGACCATTCTGGATCACATCCTCAAGCACCGCCGCAGCACCGCGTATGCCGAGGCGCTGAAAGCGGCCGGAGCCAAGACCGGGGCAGAAGCCGGGAGCTGAGGCCCCCGGCCCTGCTGCCTGCGACCGACTGGTTACTGGACATCCACCTCGATGGCTTTGGGTTCCGCCGGTTCGGATTTCTGCAGCGTCAATGACAGCACACCGTCCTTGAAGTTGGCCTTGATGCTGCTGTCATCCACGTTCTCAGGCAGCGTGAAGCGACGCAGGAAGCTGCCGTACACCCGCTCAATGCGGTGGTGCTTCTTGTCGTTGGTTTCTTCCTCGTGCTTGCGCTCGCCCTGAATGCTGAGCACGCCGTCGTGGACGGTCACCTTCACGTCTTCCTTGGACATGCCCGGTAGTTCGGCTTCGATGGTGAATGCCTCCGGGGTTTCCTTGATGTCGACGGCGGGGGCCCAGTCGCTGCGGCTGAACAGGTCTTTGCCTTCCCGTTCGCCATTGCTGCGGGTCAGCCCGAATAGCCGGTTGTAGCGGTTCATCAGGTCATCGAATTCACTGACCGGATTCCAGCGGGTTAGATTGCTCATGATGAAACTCCTCCTGTTACGAATCTGAGATCGATGTGACATCAGCTTCGCTCGCGGAACAGCTCCATGCCGGTGGCGCCAACCGGATGGTACTCCGTGAACTTCTGCTAAGTTCGAATGTAGGTTCGTCCGAACGGTTTTCAAGTCGTCATCGGAGCAAGTTTGATCTGGGTCAGGAACCGGAGAAAATCTGCTGAAATACCCGTCGGAACCGGTCCATTGGCATGCCCGCGACATCCAGGCGGGGCAGTGCGCCGGCCTGGAATCCCGGCAGGCGGGCTTCGAGGAAAGGGGTTACCAGGTCGGGATTCGCGCTGATGATGTGAATGACCGTATCGCGGCTGGCATCGTCGCCGGTGATCAGCGGCGCTGGCTGGTGATCGCCGACTATGATCAGCAGCGTGTCGTCGGCGACGAAGCGGCGGGCGTAACCGGTGATCACCTCCAGCGCGTAGTCCAGTGCCCGGCCGTAATGTGCCCGCACCCGGTCCGGATCCCGCCACAGGCTCGCTGGGGCCTCTCCCTCGTCGCGCCAGGTTTCAAATACCCGACCGTCGCCAATCTCGTTCCAGTCTGGCAGCACCGGCAGGATGGGCACCCAGGGGGCGTGGCTGCTGATCAGCGCCATTTCCGCGAATAACGGTCGCCGCGCCGGTGCGCGCAGTGCCCGTTCGAACCAGGACCAGGTGTACTGATCGGGCATGGTAACCCAGTTGAACGGCGGTCCCTGATAACCCATGGTGGCAGCGTCGTAGATGCGGTCGTAGCCGAAGCGGCGCCCTTCCGGCCAGTTTTCGGTGATGGCCGGCATCACCGCCAGGGTTTCATGCCCGGTCAGTTTCATGTCGTCAATCAATGTGGTGTGGCGGCTGCTGAGCAGAATATCGTAATCCAGCTGGCTGTCGACCCAGCGCCCACTGAGCAGGGTGGTGTGGGCCAGCCACGACTGACCGCCCTGGACCGGTGACGTCAGCCGACCGCTGACCAGGTGCAGCCCGCAGTCCCGCAGCACGGATTCCATCTCCTGCAGGCGCGGGCGGATTAACCGGCTGTAGCGCGGGTCGCTGATCGCCGAGATACCGTAGGATTCCACAAAGCCCAGAATCACGTCGGTGCCCGCAAGCCCGGGCAGCGCTCGGGTTTCACTGCCGAAACCGGCGTCGACGCTCTGGCGGAAGGCACGTGTGGCGTCGTGGGTGTCCGCCGCCAGCGTGACCTGCCGCCCCAACAACGCGGCGCCGGTTGCGCCCATGGGTGAGGGCACGGCCACCGCCGTCAGCGTCAGCAGGGCCGCCGCGGGCATCAGCAGCCGGTGCCCGTGAGGTGGCGTGTGTCGCCCGAGCCGTTGCAGCAACAGGGCGAACAGTGTGCCGAGCACGACCAGCCCAACCAACAGCACCAGCAGTACCGCCACTGCCAGCAGCTCGCCGAGGTTGGTTTTCAGCAAATGGAAGGCGGCATCGGCGATGCCCAGCTCCAGGTAGAGGTTCAGCGGCCGGCCCAGGCTCTGTCGTACCAGCACATCGACGAGGGCGAGCGTGGCGAGTACGGCGTAGAGAATGCCGCCGCCTATGGCGAGGCCCCGTTGCAGGGCGCCGGGGCTGAGGAACGCAAACAGGCCCCAGAGAAACAGGGTTTCCAGCGCCAGCCAGGGCAGATGCGGGAAACCGGGCAGCGCAAGCGCCACCAGCATCAGGTTCAGCAGCAGCGCCGCCAGCAACGATGATTTCATCCTGCGCAGAATCCTTCTGCGACCGGGGTACCGCCCTGGACGTGGCGAGTGCGCGGCAGCGGAACCTCAACGGGCTCCAGTGTGTTTGGTAACTCGTGTGCCAGGCGCGGCGCCGTCTGGAGAATTCCGATGCGTGGCCGGTGTTCCATCATGCGCACCAGCCGGGTTATGCAGTCGCCGGCGATCAGGCTGTCGGCGGCTTCACGATCATGTAGCGGTAGGCGCCGCTTCAGCGCACGGGAGTGCTCGTCGGTCGCCGCCGCACCGGAGGCAACCGCCTGCTCAATGGCACCGACGAGACCCTGGCACTGTGCGTGCGACAGGGACGATCCAGCGGCGCGCAGATACAACCGCGCCCGTGACATTGAGGGAGAGTGTAGATCCTTCACCATTGCCTCCTTCCGAATCGGTCCGCGACAGCGAACCGGAAAGCGACGACAACAGCACCATCCTGCGAATTGTCATCGCAGGGAAACATACGGCGGAGGGCGGAAGATCAGACCACCGTTTCAGCGATCGTTCAGGTACTCGTCTTTGAGTTTGACGTAATTGGCCGCCGTGTAGCGGAAGAAGGTCCGCTCCTTGTCGGTCAGCGGTCGCGCCTGCTTGCAGGGTGACCCGACATAAAGGTAGCCCGATTCCAGCGTTTTCCCCGGTGGCACCAGGCAGCCCGCCGCCACGATAACTTCATCCTCCACCACGGCGCCGTCCATGATGATGCACCCCATGCCCACCAGCACCCGGCTGCCAATGGTGCAGCCGTGGAGCAGCGCCTTGTGGCCCACGGTGACGTCATCGCCCAGGGTGAGGGGATAGCCGCCGGGATTGAAATCGCTGGCGTGGGTAATGTGCAGCACCGAGCCGTCCTGAATACTGCAGCGGTCGCCGATGCGGATTTCGTGCATATCCCCCCGTACCACCGTCATCGGCCAGATCGAAACGTCGTCACCGGTCTGGACGTCGCCAATGACCACGGCACTGGGATCAATCCACGCGCGCTCGCCGAAATGTGGCGTGATACCCTTGTGAGATCGTACATTCGTCATTACATATACCTTCAAGGTGTTCTTTTGCTGTGGAGCATGGAGCACCCGGGGGAAGCCTTTCCGAAACACGCTCCTTGCGGCACATCCATGTGACGCTTGGGCTCCGCCATCCATGGCTCCGCACAGTTTCGGAAAGGCTTCCCCCGGATGCTCCCCCGTCAATGGAGTCACCTGAAACTACCTTAGATTCTGACAGCTGAGAAGGGGACCTATGAATAACCCATTACTGACCGACGACCTGCTGCCGAAGTTCGACCATGTCCGCACCGAGCACATGGAAACGGCGATTGACCAGATTCTCAGTGAAAACCGCATGAAAATCGCCAGTCTCGCCCAGAATGACGACCCGGACTGGACCACGCTGGCGCAGCCGATGCAGGACCTGGAAGACAAGCTCAGCAACGCCTGGTCGGTGATTTCGCACCTGAACGGCGTGATGAACAACGACGAGCTGCGTAAGGTTTACAAGAACTGCCTGGAAAAACTGACCGAGTACAGCACCGAGCTGAGCCAGAACGAAGCCCTGTGTAACGCCTACAAGAAGCTGGCGGCGCGTGAGGATTTCAGTCAGCTGAGCGAAGCCCAGCGCAAGTCGGTGGAAAACACCCTGCGGGACTTTCACCTGGGCGGTGTTGATTTGCCAGCGGAGCAGAAAAAGCAGTATGCGGAGCTGTCGCGGGAGCTGGCGGAACTCTCCAATCGCTTCAGCGACAACGTGCTGGACGCCACCCAGCACTGGTACAAGCACATCACCGACGTTGATCAGCTGGCCGGTCTGCCGGAGAGCGCCATCGACGGCGCGAAACAGGCGGCCAAGCAGAAAGACCTGGATGGCTACGTCATCACCCTGGATTTCCCGAGCTTTTTCCCGGTGATGACCTACGGCGACAATCGCGACCTGCGTCGCGAGGTCTATGAAGCCTTCGTCACCCGTGCCTCCGACATGGGCCCGGACGCCGGCACCTGGGATAACACGCCGGTGATGGCGGAAATCCTCAAGCGTCGACATGCCCTCGCCCAGCTGCTGGGTTTTGATAACTACGCCGAGCGCTCGCTGGCCACCAAGATGGCACGCAGCACAGACGAAGTGCTGGATTTCCTCAACCAGTTGGCGACCAAAGCGAAGCCCCAGGCGGAGAAAGAATTCGCCGAGCTACAGGCGTTCGCCCGAGACGAGCACGGCGTGGACGACCTGCAGGCGTGGGATGTGGGCTATTACAGCGAAAAACTGCGCCAGCAGCGCTACGACATCTCCCCGGAAACCCTGCGCCCCTGGTTCCCGGTGGACAAGGTGGTGCCCGGCCTGTTCGCGGTGGCTGAAAAGCTGTTCGACGTACAGATCGAAGCGAAACCAGAGGTGGAAACCTGGCACGAGGACGCCACCGCCTATTGCATCAGCCGTAATGGCGAGCCGCTGGCCTGGTTCTACCTCGACCTGTTCGCCCGCCAGGGCAAGCGTGGCGGTGCCTGGATGGCGGATTGCCGGGTGCGCTGGCAGAACCTGCGCGGCCAGCTGCAGCTGCCGGTGGCGTTCCTGACCTGTAACTTCACCCCGCCGGTGAATGGCAAGCCGTCGCTGCTGACTCATGACGAAGTGACCACGCTGTTCCACGAGTTCGGCCACGGCCTGCACCACATGCTGACCCAGGTGGACGTGATTGACGTGTCCGGGATCAACGGCGTGGCCTGGGACGCGGTGGAGCTGCCCAGCCAGTTCCTGGAGAACTGGTGCTGGAACCCGGAATCCCTGGCGCTGATCGCCTCGCACCACGAAACCGGGGAACCGCTGCCGGAAGATCTGCTGCAGAAACTGCTGGCGGCCAAGAACTTCCAGTCCGGCATGGCCATGGTGCGCCAGCTGGAGTTCTCGCTGTTCGACTTCCGCCTGCACGCGGAATTCACCAGCGAGGCCCCCACCAACCCGCTCGACATGCACCGCAAGGTGCGGGAAGAAATCGCGGTGGTGCAGGCGCCGGCGTTCAACCGCTTCCCGAACAGCTTCTCCCACATCTTCGCCGGCGGCTACGCGGCGGGCTATTACAGCTACAAGTGGGCGGAAGTGCTGGCGGCAGACGCCTTCTCACTGTTCGAGGAACGGGGCATTTTCGACCCGGAAACCGGTCAGGCGTTTTTGCACAACATCCTGGAAAAAGGCGGCTCCCAGGAGCCCATGGAACTGTTCAAGGCCTTCCGCGGCCGCGAACCGCAGGTGGATGCGTTGCTGAAACAGAACGGCATTGCCGGGGAGGCTGCCTGACATGGCCAGTCCCAAACGCTTTATCGCCGGCGCTGTCTGTCCCCGCTGCGCGGAGATGGACAAGATCATGATGTACACCACCGATGATGACGATCAGGTGCGCGAGTGCGTGGCCTGCGGCTTCACCGATGCGGTGTCGGATGCCGAGGAGCCCGCTGCGCCCGAGCTTGAGACGCGGGTGAACAAGCGCAAGAACGAAGACGATCATACGGTTAAGCAGGTGGTGTTTTTTAAGGCCGGGTCTGAGGACTGACGTCTGGAGGTTGGCCTTGTAGCCTGCTGGCCTTGGGAGTGAGAGGGTCTGGGGGAACGTTCCAAAACGGAGAAACGTGGTTTCTTTTAATGTTTTGGAACGTTCCCCCAGACCCTCTCTTATCTGAACAGCCTGATATCGCTTTGGTGTGTTTGCCGAGAAAACCCTTCTTTGTCTTCTTTGTGGTTCTTCCTGTTTTTCTTTGATATCCCATCAGTGTCGAACGTGAGGGTTGGGGGACGAGGGGGCAAAACATTAAAAGAAACCACGTTTCTCCGTTTTGCCCCCTCGTCCCCCAACCCTCACACCCCGCCAACTCACAGACTACAAAGAGCGGACAACCACCAAACCTAAAGCACCATAGCCGCCAACCACCCAAACCCGAGCAACGGCAGGTTGTAGTGCAGGAACGTAGGCACCACCGTGTCCCAGATGTGGTTGTGCTGGCCGTCCACGTTCAAGCCAGCCGTAGGCCCGAGGGTGGAATCAGACGCCGGGGAGCCGGCATCGCCCAGGGCGCCGGCGGTGCCGACCAAAGCTACGATGGCCAGCGGGCTGAAGCCCATCTGCAGGGCTAGTGGCACGTACAGGGCGGCGATGATGGGAATGGTGGAGAACGACGAGCCGATGCCCATGGTGATCAGCAGGCCCACCACCAGCATCAGGAACGCTGCCATCGCCTTGTTGTCGCCGATGGTGGCCACCGAGCTCTCCACCAGGGCCTTGATCTCGCCGGTTTCCCGCATCACTTCCGCGAAACCGGAGGCCGCGATCATGATGAAGCCGATCATCGCCAGCATTTTCATGCCCTCGGTGAACAGATCGTCGGCTTCCTTCCATTTGACGACGCCGGACACATTGAACAGCACGAAGCCGGCCAGCGCGCCAAGAATCATCGAGCCCAGCCAGAGCTGGACCACGAAGGCGGTCACGATGGCGACCAGCGCCATCGACAGCGTGCGGCCGTTGTACTGGATATCCACCCGTTCGGTCTTCTCGATGGTTTCCATGTTGTACTTGCGGTCACCGCGGTAACTGAAGAATACCGCCACAAGAAGGCCGCAGAGCATGCCCAGGGCCGGCAGCGCCATGGCCGACATGACGTTCAGATCGCTGGCGTCGACGCCGTTGTCACCCACATTGGCCAACAGAATTTCGTTCAGGTAGATGCCGCCGAAGCCCACCGGCAGGAACATGTAAGGGGTAATCAGGCCGAAGGTCAGCACGCAGGCCACCAGGCGGCGATCCATGTTCAGTTTGGCCATCACGTACAGCAGCGGCGGAACCACCAGAGGGATAAAGGCGATGTGGATCGGCAGGATGTTCTGGGAGGAAATGGCAATGGCCAGCAGCAGGCCGACGATGAGAAAGCGGATGCCGCCGACGGCCTTGCCCTCGTCCTGTTTGCCCACCAGTGCCAGGGCCTTGTCCGCCAGCGCATGGGCCAGACCGGACTTGCCGATGGCCACGGCGAACGCGCCCAGCGTTGCATAGGACAGCGCGACGGTGGCGCCGCCGCCGAGGCCGTTGTTGAAGGCTTCAATGGTGGCTTCCAGGGACAGGCCGGCGATCAGGCCGCCGGAGACGGCGCCAATGATCAGGGCAACAACAACGTGGATGCGGCACAAACTCAGCACGAGCATGATGGCGACCGCGGCGACAACGGCATTCATGGCAGACTCCGGATTCAATTCGATGGCTCTCGCTACCGCTATTGCAGAAGTGTAGCCGGTTCAGGAAAGCGCGCTAATGTGCAGGAAATCGACGTCGCAGTCAAAACCGGTGGGGATCAGTCCTCGCTGACCCAGGCAAAGCGGGGGATCTGTTCGCCGGCCACATCCACGGTTTCCTGGAACATGGAAAGCGGACGTACCCACAGGCTGTGGTCGCCGTACAGGCATCGGTAGACCACGAGTTTTTCCTCGGTTTCGCTGTGGCGGGCGATGTCGATGACCTGATAGTCCTTGCCCTTGTAGTGGCGATATCGCCCTGGGCGCAACTCTGGCTTCTTGTCACCCATCCGCAGTCTCCGGCGTTTTGTGGGGTTAATGTTACCGGCAGCAGAAGTTCTGGCCGCAAGCGTCTAAACTTAACACCATTCTGGCAGGGATGCATAAGGGCCGCGGGGCCCCATCTTTCGACTTACTCAAATAACAGCGGGTGCCGGATCTCCAACTATGAATCACCATGCGTCGCGTTGCTGCCAGTGCCTGTTGCTGTTACTGGCGTTGTCTGGCGGGAGCAGCCTGAAAGCTGCGGCCGCTGGATTTGCATGGCTGGAGGACGCCGAATCGTCGCTGTCTGCTGGCGAGGTGCGGTCGTTGCCTGCCGAGCGCTGGCAGGGCTTTGATTCACAGGAGGTGCTGAACCTGGGCTTCAGTGATGGCAGCTTCTGGCTCCGGGTGCAGGTGCCGCCGGAGCCGGTGAATCGCCTGCTGGAGATCAGTTACCCCCTGCTCGATCACGTCGAGGTGTTCTGGGAGCGCCGGGGGGCGCTGATACAGTCTCACAGTACCGGCGACCGGTGGGCCTTCGATACCCGCCCCATTCCCCATCGCAACTTTGTGTTTCTGGTGCCGTCCAACACCGAGCCGGTGACGGCCTACGTGCGCATACAGACCCAGGGTTCGGTGCAGATTCCGGTGCGCATCGTGCAGTCGGCGGAGTTTCTCGCCCAGGAGCAGGTCTCCTACGGCTGGCAAACGGTGTTTGTCGGCATCATGCTGGCGATGGCGCTCTACAACCTGTTTGTGTACCTGATTGTCCGCCACCCTACCTACCTCTGGTATGTGCTGACGGTGATCACCGCGGCGCTGGTGCAACTGAACCTGAACGGCATGCTGTTCCAGTGGTTGTGGCCCGACCTGCCGGTGCTCAACCGCTATTTCACCACGCCGGTGATTGCTCTCAACATCATCTTTGCCGCGCTGTTTGCCATGAGCTTTCTGGCTCTGCGGCGCTATACCCCCTTCATCTACCGGATATTCCAGTTGGTCATCGCGCTGGCGGGACTGACCTTCCTCTACGGTTTGTTCGGATCGTATCAGACCGGGATTGTGATTGTCGGTATCTTCGGCGCCATCATCACCCCCCTGGCCTGGGTGACCGGGCTGGTGGCGTGGTGGCGGGGGCAGGTGCTGGCCGGCTTCTACGTGCTGGCGTGGACACCGCTGTTGCTGGGGCATCTGGTGCTGGCGGTGAGCAAGCTGGGCTACATTCCTCGGAGTTTCCTGACCGAGCTGGCCCCGCAGGTGGGGGTGGCGCTGGAGGTGATTCTGCTCTCCTTCGCCCTGGCTTATCGCATCAATCTTGAGCGCCGCGGCCGGCTGCAGGCCCAGGAGCATGCGTTGCAGGTGCAGCTCCAGGCCAATCAGACGCTGGAGGCGCGGGTGCAGGCCCGCACCGAGGAACTGGAGCGGGCCAACGAGCAGTTGAAGGCAATCTCCCTCACCGACGGCCTGACCAAGGTGGCCAATCGCCGCCGTTTCGATGAGAAACTGCACACCGAATGGCAGCGGGCACGCCGGCGCAGCTTGCCGTTGTCGCTGCTGCTGCTCGACGTCGACCACTTCAAGCAGGTCAATGACGAACTGGGTCACCTGGTGGGAGACGACTGTCTGATCAGCATAGCGGAGCTGTGTGCCGGGGAAATTCAGCGCTCCGGCGATCTGCTGGCGCGCTATGGCGGCGAGGAGTTCAGCGTGTTGCTGCCGGCCACCGAAGAGGAGGGCGCCCACCGGGTGGCGGAGCGCCTGCGCATGGTAATCGCACGAACCCCGGTCTACCCCGGTGACGGCGGTGCGCCGGTCCATCTGACGGTCAGCGTCGGCGTCGCTTCCATGATCCCGAGTGAGGGAGGCGAGCCTGCCGAACTGATCCAGCGTGCGGATCAGGCGCTGTACGCCGCCAAGGGCGGCGGTCGCAACCAGGTTCGGCGGTGGCTCAGTTTTTCAGCTTATAGCGACCCGGCCCGAGGAAAATCAGGGCAATCGCAGTGAACAGGAAAAAGCCCTGCAGCTCCAACGCCCAGCCGCCACTGTTGCCCAGCGCCATCAGTTCGTGCCCGTGCACCAGCGCAATCGCCACCAGCATGTTGAAGACAATCAGCAGGGCGCCGATGCGGGTCTGGTATCCCAGAATAACCATCAGTGGTGCCAGCAGCTCACCAATGAACACGCCATAGGCGAAGAAGGCGGGTATGCCGTGGCTGACCAGTTGGCTTTCGATAAAGCCGGTGCCGTTAAACAGTTTGGCGACACCATGAAACAGCATGAGCCCGCCAAGGGTCAGGCGGATGATCAGTTTTCCGAGATCAGCGTTGTCGAGCAAGGTAAAGGTCTCCGTTCTATAGGTTGCGAATGTCAGGATACAGCGGCAGCAGCTGTTTGATCAGCCGGTTTTGCGCGCCGGTGGGAATATCGTTCTGCTCCATGGCCAGAATCAGATTCTCAGCCAGGGCATTGAACTGTGTATTGGTGATGGTCATGTGGGAGTGAAGCTCGCGCATCTCTCGTCCAGTGTAGGTGCAGGGCCCGCCACTGAGCTCGCACAGCTGGTCTGTCAGGTTGTGGTGAAACTGGGCGACATCCATGCCCTTGAACTGCCGGTTGATGCGTTCGTCATCCACAATCAGGTAGAGCAGATCCTCAACGACGTTGGCGATGCCCGCACGTTCACCGAGTTGCTGATACAGTGAATCATCGGGTTTGTGGTTGAGGCTCTGGCAGCCACCGAGAACCAGTGCCATTCCTGACAACAGGGCGACGAACAAGGGTTTTAGGTTCAGGTTAGTCATGATCAGAAACTCCCCTGCAGCGACAGATACAGGCCTTGCTGGTCTTCCAGGGTGGCAACGTCACCCAGATTGACCAGGGCCCCTGTGACAGCCAGGCGACGGTCCGGCACCCAGGCCACGAACAGATCCCACCAGTCATCCTCGGAGGCAAAGCCCAGGTTGTCCGGCTTTTGCCGGTATTCCGCGCCTACCAGCCACTGGCGGTTGAGGAAAAGCCCGACGCTGCCCTCCATCATCAGTTCGTGGCTGTTGTTACGGTCACCGCCAAAGCCGAGCAGCCCGCCCTGGTTGGCCCGGGAAGCCCGGGCGGTCAGGCTCACCAACAGATTGCGCTCCATCGCCGCGGCGAAGAAAAGCTTGCTGCCACTGAAGTACACATCAGTTCCACTGTCGTCGCGGGCACCGATCGCCCGGGGTACGGTGAAATCCCGCTGCCGCTTGTACTGAACGCCGGCAGACCACTGGCCCCACGGACTGTATAACACATCACCGGCGAGCCGGACCTTGGCGCCGAAAATATCCTGGTTCAGTTCGTCTTCCTGGAGGCCGAAACCGTCTTTGAGGGTAAATACAAGGCTGTCCAGATCCAGGGTCTGCCGCGCCACGGTGATTTCCAGGCGGTTATTCCAGTTCAGTCCAACGCCGGTGACCGAGAGGGTGTAGTCGTCCACTTCGGCCCGACCAAGTGCCAGGGTGCCGCCCCACTCCTCGTCGCTGGCGTAACTGCCCAACAGAGCCCAGGGCACCAACCCCCCACCGGCACTGCCTTCTATGGTGGTGACGCCCCCGGTAGCCCAGATCCGGCTGCCGATGTCGGCCATTGCGGACGGTGCCACCAGCAGCGCCATGGTGAGTGTGACCAAATGTCTGGTTGTCATTCTGAATACTCCGGATTGGGTTGGGTCAGTTCCCCTATTCGGGTGGCGAGGGAGCGAGCAGTCTCCGGCAGATCGTCAGGGGCAACCGGGCGGCTTAGGTAAAAGCCCTGGCCCAGGTTGCAGCCCCAGTGGCGCAGCAGCTGCCAGGTCGCAAGATTCTCGATACCCTCCGCTACGACTTTGAGCCCGAGACCGTGTGCCATATCAATGGTGGACCGCACAATCAGCTGGTCCTGAGGCTCACAATCCAGCTTCAGCACGAACGACTTATCGATTTTCAGCTCCTGCACCGGGAGCTTGCGCAGCTGGGACAACGAGGAATAGCCTGTTCCGAAGTCATCCACCGACAGGGTCACGCCCAGCTCTCGCAGCCGGTTCAGAGTGGCCATGGCACCTTCCGGGTCCTCCATCAGGGCACTTTCGGTGACCTCCAGCGTGATTCGCTCCAGATCATGGTGCCAATCACGAAAGGTCTCAGTGATGTGCCGGGTCAGTGCGGGCCAGGTCAGGTCCATGGCGGACAGGTTGATGGCGACGCCCGCATCGATGCCCTGCTCATGCCAGCGCCGCGCATCGTTGGCGACCTGTTGCAGTATATGAGCGGTCAGGTCGTGGATCTGTCCCGACTGTTCAGCTAGGAATATGAACTCGTCTGGGGAAACGAAGCCTAGTTGCGGATGAGTCCAGCGCACCAGTGCTTCGACCTGCACCAGTGCGCCGGTCTGGCCGTCCAATTTCGGCTGGTAATGCATGTGAAGCCCGTTATTCAGGATGGCCTCGTGCAGGTCGGTGATCAGTTTCAGCTCTCTGAGGTGGCTCTCATCCTGGCCTCGCTGGTAACGGGTAACCGGTTGATGGAGTGCCTCCGCCTGTTCGAACGTGAGATTGAGTCGGCGTCGCAGGGCGTCGGTGTCGGCGGCGTCCTCCGGTAGCTCCATGGTGACGACGGTGGCGCGCAGGGAGAACGGGGTCTGGTCCAACTGTAACGGGGATTCGATGAGGTCGTGCAGGTTCCCGACTCTGTGGCTTCCCTTCTCCGGCGGCAACGGCGGGATCAGGGCCAGGAATTCGCCGCCGCCGGTGCGGGCGAGAATGCGGGCATCCGGGAGTTCCTCTTGCACGCGCTTGGCAATGCCGATCAGAACCTTATCGCCAAATTCCAGCCCCAGGGTATCGTTGATGTCGGAAAAGTCATTCAGCCGGATCCCCACCAATGTGGCCCGGCCTTGGTTGTCAAACAGCTCGACGGCCTCCTGCATCAGGGCGTTCCGGTTTTTCAGCCCGGTGACGTCATCGTGGGTAGCCGCATAGCGGATCTGGGATTCCCGTTCCCGCAAGCCCGACAGCATATCCCGCAGCGCGTTCCGAAGCTGTGTCAGCTCGCCGCCGGCCCGGATCGCCGGTGCCTGGGGGGTATTGCCCTCACCGATGGCGCGGGCATAGCTGGCCAGTTGCAACACCGGGCGCCCCAGGTTGCGGGCGATGACCAGTGCCAGCAAAATGGCGAAAATCAGGATGGCGGTTACCAGCAACGCAATCTCCACGGCCCGTCGGTAGTAGTTCTGAAGTGTGGCGTCACGACTGATTAGCAGCACGGCCTGAACGGCGGCCGGGACTGATTCGCCAAGGTTGATAATTCGGGTGAAATAGCCAGCGCTTTCGATGAAATTGGCGCTATCGGAGGCGCCTGCAAGCTCCTGTTCCAGCTTGTCGTCGATGCTGGTGGTGGCGGCAAAACTGCTCAGGCTATCACTTTGGCTCGATCGCGCCCGGAAGACCACCGAGGTGCCACTGAGTCGAGCGATGACCTCCGCCAAGGATTGGTCCATGGCAAAACCGGTAACCAACCAGGCCCGCAGTCCGGGCGCCGCTATCGGGATAATGAGAATCTCGTAGCCCCTGCCGTCTATGGCTCGCAACGAGCGGGTGAATCCGTTGTGGCGAGTGTGTGTCAGCTGTTCCTGCGTAATTGCAGGAAAGGCGCTTTGCAGGGTCGAGGCCAGGGGCTCCCCCTGACTGTCCAGCAAGAGCGCAAAGTCGGCACCAACCCTGCCGCCGTGATTTTCCAGGGCGCTGTCGATGGTTGCCGGGTCGCGGCTGGCAATGGCCGACCGGAAGCCGAAATCCTGCACCACGACGCTGAGCCGGGATAGCTCCAGATCGGTGCGGCGGTCAATGACCTCGTGGGTTAGCCGCTCTCCGATAGCCAGCTGTTCCAGTGCCCGGTTTTCTTCGTCCTCGAACAGATAAACCATTAGCAGGGCGACGATCACCAGACTGACGAGGGCCACCAGCGAGATCATGGCGGCAATGAGTCGGCCACGGAATCCAAGACGGGACGCTAAACCCATCAAAGCTCCCGAAAGCGTTGCTGGAGCCGGTCCAGCGAGCCTTCTGCGGCAGGCTCGGGCTCAAGATTGAGGGCTACGATTGCCGGCGCGCTGCCGCGTTCGATTTCGCGGGTGACGGGGCGTGTGTTGTCTGGCAGTCGTGGGTGCCAGATCTCAATTGTCACCTTGCCCTGGCTGCTTACGGTATCCGGAGCTGCGATAGACAGAGTGACCTGGCCAGAGGCATCTGTCTGACCGACTGAGGCGGAATCGGTGACCACCACAAAGCCCTGCATGTGATCGTGAATGTTGCAGCCCAGTTCAACGATGCCTGGTTTGTCGAACACAATTGGAGCAGCCGGCCGGTCAGCGTACAGTTCAATGTTGAAGGTTTTTGCCGGCGAAAAAGAGTACACGTGGTGCTGGGTATTGTCGCGATTTGGAAAATCCACGCTGGAGCCAACGGGAACCACTAGCACGTCGGGATGGAAAGCGCGATCCTTCTGATAGATTTCGGCAGAAACCGGGGTGCCCGGACGGGCGCTGTTCACGGAAACCACGGCATTAGCCACGGGCTCGGTGTTCCCATCCAGGGTAACGGTTACAGACAGTTCGTACGCGTTAGCTGTCACGGCCATGGCAGACATCAACAGGCCCGCTAGTACTGCAATCTCTGGTACTCGCATCTATCCTCTAAGGCTGTCAGGCCAGACCGGAACCGAGGGAAAATCGTATGTGGTTCCTCACTAACAGATTTTCCCAGTAATGTCGCATCCAGTCCCAGGCGGCGTTGTTCACCTGCTCGACAAAAGGGTCAAGATTCAGCTCGAAATAGTCCGGCGTGCCTGCAATCTGCAACACCGTAACGGTGATCGAATCGTCCAGCTCATTGGCGAAAGGCTCGCCGATGAGCTGATGCACTAAAAGATTAGCACGAGTAGCCTCTATATCCACCAGCTCGCTGGCCCGGGTCCAACGGTTGTTCTCATACATTTCTTCCATCAGGCGATGGCATTGGTAGGCCCGGATCAGCAGGCCGTCGAGCCCGTCGTAGTGAACCAGCAGCATCGACGGTTGGGTGAAGTAGCGAGTGGCGGCGTCGATGAAGGGCGCGAACAGTTCGGCCTTGTCCGCTTCGCGGGCACAGGCGTCGACGCATTCGATCAGACGCGGCGCCATCTCGATGTATTCCACCGCAAACTGGAACAGGCAGGTGGCCGGCTGGTAGCCGTCGATGGTGATGGTGCCCGGCAACGACGCGGCTTTGTCCCTCAGCTGACGAAGAAACGTGCCGGAGCGGGCTTCCTGCCGTCGTGCCTGATCAATAATGTCTAGGACTGCCTGTGGTGTCATTTCTGGGGATGCCGGTGTCTGAACGAATTGAGGTCGCAAGGCGCCTCCCATTGTTCACTAAAGGGTCGCTGTGGGCAGGTAAGCAGGGGCTGGCTACCGCAACAAGCCTGCCATTTAGCATTATTGTAGTCGAGATTCCGCAGCCTGCTTACTGTGGGGTAAACCAGCGCCCGTGGCGGCTGTGGGAGAGAAACAGCCAGCCCATGGTGAGTGCCCGCGCCAGCATCAGGCAGATCAGCGAGAACCACAGCCCGTGGTTGCCCCAGCCGGTGGTCAGCCACCAGACCGGCAGGAATACCGCCAGGGCCGAGAACAGCATGGTGTTCTGCATGTCGCGGGTGCGGGTGGCGCCAATAAACACGCCGTCGAGCAGAAATCCCCACACCGCAGCAAGCGGCAGGGCCCAGAGCCAGGGCAGGTACTGCCAGGCGGCGGTACGGACCTCCTCAATACCGGTCAGCAGGCTGATCAGGTAGCGACCGCCAAGCACGAATGCCACAGTGAAGATCAGCGAGCCGTACAGGGACCAGCGCAACGCGGTCCGGAACACCAGGCGAAACCGCCGGCGACTGCCCTTGCCGACCGCCTCGCCGATCAGCGCCTCGGCGGCATTGGCAAAGCCGTCCAGGCCGTTCGAAATGACCAGCAGGAAGGTGATGAGCACGGCGTTGGCGGCGAGAATGGTATCGCCCTGCCGCGCGCCCTGTGCGGTGAAAAATGCCAGCACCAGCAGCAGCGCAACGGTGCGCACCATGATGTAGCGGTTGACCTGCAGGATACGAAGGTAGTCCGCCAGTTGCCCCACCAGGGCTCGGCTGAATGCCTGCCCCGCCGGCATGCGCAACAGCACCAGGCGTAGACCGATGGCGGCGGCCGAGTACTCCGCAATCACCGTGGCAATGGCCACGCCCTGGCTGTTCCATCCCAGAACGGTCACGAACAGCACATCGAGCACAATGTTCAGGCTGTTCGCGACGATCAGCATGATCATCGGCGCGCGGGCGAACTGGGTGCCGATCAGCCAGCCCACCAGGGTGTACTGACACAGCACCGCCGGGGCGCTCCAGATGCGGATGGCGGCGTAGCCGGCGGCCAGCTCGGTGACCCGTTCGCTGGGGTTCATCAGTGTCAGGCCGAGGTGAATGAGCGGCCGGTGAAACAGAATCAGCAACAGGCCGATGGCCACGGCCAGTGCGAGGGACCGCACCAGCAGGGCCACCTGGGCGAAGTGATCGCGTTTGCCCCAGGCCTGGGCCGCCAGCCCGGTGGTGCCCATCCGCATAAAGCCGAACGTCCAGTACAGGATGCTGAAAAGATTGGCCCCCACGGCGACCGCGCCCAGGTACTCCGGGCTTTCCAGGTGGCCAAGCACGGCGGTATCCACCAGACCCAGCAGCGGTACCGTCAGGTTGGTGAGCATCAGTGGCCAGGCCAGCGCCCAGAGGCGTCGGTCGGTGGCGGAAAGTGAGAATACGTTATTCGGTTTGATTATTACCTTTCCCTGCTTATTACTTTTGGGTTTACTGGTTTCTTAGCAATTCTTTGATCTGTGTCTATACTCAACTCTGAGTTATCCATAAGCAGACTTCCACTCTGGACTGATAGCGTGTGCGAGCGCCGTCGGCACAGAGGGATTAGACGCCAAAATCCGACAAGAATAACACTCTGTGGAGACACAGTATGCGCGTGCACGCTAAGCGGGCAGGTGCCCTTTTGGGCGGCTTGTTGTTCCCCGCCTGGTCCATGGCGGACTGGACGTTGAACATGGCTCCCGGGGTCACCGGCACCAGTAATGAAATTTTCAGCCTTCATATGACCATTCTCTGGATCTGCGTCGCCATTGGTGTCGTGGTGTTCGGAGTCATGTTCTGGTCAATATTCGCTCACCGAAAGTCCCAGGGCGCCAAGCCGGCGAATTTCCACGAAAACACGCTGGTGGAAATCCTCTGGACCATCATTCCGTTCGTCATTCTGGTGGTCATGGCCATTCCGGCGACCGCCACCCTGGTGGACATGTACGACACCACCGAATCGGACGTCGACATCAAGGTCACCGGCTATCAGTGGCGCTGGAAGTACGACTACATCGAAGAGGACTTCGGGTACTTCTCCAACATGTCCACCAGTCGTGACGAGATCTACAACCGTACTGCCAAGAGCGAGAACTACCTGCTCGACGTGGACAACCCGATGGTGGTGCCGGTGGGCGCCAAAGTGCGCCTGCTGCTGACCGCCAATGACGTCATCCACTCCTGGTGGGTGCCGGCCTTCGGCGTCAAGAAAGACGCCATTCCCGGCTTTATCAACGAGACCTGGACCCGGGTCGATGAACCGGGCATTTACCGTGGCCAATGCACCGAGCTGTGCGGCAAGGATCACGGTTTCATGCCGGTGGTGGTCAAGGCCGTGCCCCAGGAGGAATACGACCAGTGGGTGGCCGAGCAGCGCGAGGCGGCCGAGCGGGAGCGTGAACTGACCGAGAAGGACTGGACCCTGGAAGAGTTAATGGTCCGCGGCGAGAAAGCCTACGCCAGTGCCTGTGCGGCCTGTCACCAGGCCGACGGTAGCGGCGCACCCCCGGCCTTCCCGGCGCTCAAGGGCAGCCAGATTGTTCTCGAGGACATGGAAGCCCACCTGGATGTGGTGGTGAACGGCGTCTCCGGTACCGCCATGCAGGCCTTCGGCGAACAGCTGAACGAAGTGGATCTGGCGGCGGTCATCACCTACGAGCGAAATGCCTGGGGGAATGACACCGGCGAAATGATCACGCCGAAAGAAGTATTCGAGTACAAGAATCAGGAATGATTCCTCAAATGACATCACCAGCCAGTACAACACGGCGGTAACGGGGGTTTTTCATGAGTGCGGTTGCAGATACCCACGCCCAGGATCATCATCACCACGGCCCGGCCAAAGGCTTCAGCCGGTGGTTGCTGACGACCAACCACAAAGACATCGGGTCGATGTACCTGATCTTCAGTTTTGCCATGTTCCTTCTCGGCGGCACCATGGCCATGGTCATTCGCGCCGAGCTGTTCCAGCCCGGCCTGCAGATCGTCGAGCCGGAATTTTTCAACCAGATGACCACCATGCACGGGCTGATCATGGTGTTCGGCGCGGTCATGCCGGCCTTCGTCGGCCTGGCCAACTGGATGCTGCCACTGATGATCGGCGCGCCCGACATGGCGCTGCCGCGGATGAACAACTGGAGCTTCTGGCTGCTGCCCTGTGCCTTCCTGATCCTGGTTTCCACGTTGTTCATGGAAGGGGGTGCCCCCAACTTCGGCTGGACCTTCTACGCGCCGCTGTCGACGACCTACGGGCCGCCGAGTACCACCTTCTTCATCTTTGCCGTCCATATCATGGGGATCTCCTCGATCATGGGCGCCATCAACGTGATCGCCACTATCCTCAACCTGCGGGCGCCGGGCATGACCCTGATGAAGATGCCTCTGTTCGTGTGGACCTGGCTGATCACCGCGTTCCTGCTGATTGCCGTGATGCCGGTGTTGGCCGGTGTGGTCACCATGATGCTGATGGACATCAACTTCGGCACCAGCTTCTTTGACGCCTCCGGCGGCGGCGACCCGGTTCTGTTCCAGCACGTGTTCTGGTTCTTCGGCCACCCCGAGGTCTACATCATGATCCTGCCGGCCTTCGGCGCGGTGTCCCACATCATTCCGGCGTTCTCCCGCAAGCCGCTGTTCGGTTACGCTTCCATGGTCTACGCCGTGGGTGCCATTGCCCTGCTGTCGTTCGTGGTCTGGGCGCACCACATGTTCACCGTGGGCATTCCCATCGCCGGCCAGCTGTTCTTCATGTACGCCACCATGCTGATCGCCGTGCCCACCGGGGTAAAGGTGTTCAACTGGGTAGCCACCATGTTCCGCGGGGCGCTGAGCTTCGAGACACCGATGCTGTTCGCCGTGGCCTTCGTGATCCTGTTCACCATCGGTGGCTTCTCCGGCCTGATGCTGGCCATTGCGCCGGCGGACTTCCAGTACCACGACACCTACTTCGTGGTGGCCCACTTCCACTATGTGCTGGTACCGGGCGCCATCTTCGGCATTTTTGCCTCGGCGTATTTCTGGCTGCCGAAGTGGACCGGCCACATGTACGACGAGACCCTGGCCAAGACTCATTTCTGGCTGTCCTTCATCGGCATGAACCTGGCGTTCTTCCCGATGCACTTCCTTGGCCTGGCGGGCATGCCGCGCCGGATTCCGGATTACGCCCTGCAGTTCGCTGATTTCAACATGGTGTCCAGTGTCGGCGCCTTCATGTTCGGGGCGACCCAGCTGCTGTTCCTGCTGATTGTGGTGAAGTGCGTCAAGGGTGGCGAAAAAGCGTCGGCCAAGCCCTGGGACGGTGCCGAGGGTCTGGAGTGGACCGTGCCTTCACCGGCGCCCTACCACACCTTTTCGACACCACCGGAAGTCAAGTAAACGGAGCATCTGGCCATGACCGACGCACCTCAGGACAGATCACAACCACCCCGCAGCAACACGCGGGTGGTGGGATGGTGCCTTGGCGGCGTGGTGGGCATGTTCGCCTTCGGGTTTGCCATGGTGCCGCTGTACGACGTGTTTTGTGAAATTACCGGCATCAACGGCAAGACTGGCGGGCGGTACGAGTCCACCGTCGCCGCTGAGCGGGATGAGAACCGCACGGTTCAGGTGCAGTTCCTGGCCCAGAACGGACCGGACATGCCCTGGACCTTCCGCCCGGTGACCCGCAGCGTTGAGGTGCATCCGGGTGAGCCGGTGACCATCAACTATTTTGCCCAGAACCCGACTGATCGGGCTATGGTGGCGCAGGCGGTGCCCAGCCTGTCGCCGTCCGAGGGCACCCTGTACTTTCACAAAACCGAATGCTTTTGCTTTAACCAGCAGCCACTGGAGCCTGGTGAGAGCGTCGAGATGCCGCTGATCTTCATTGTGGATAAGGACCTGCCGGAACACATCACCAAGTTGACGCTGTCGTACACCCTGTACGATCAGGACGTCAGCCCGGCGGTTTCCAGCAATTCCCGGGTCAGGAAAACAACAAACGATAACGGATAAGCCATCGGAGACTGTCATGGCGGATAACCAGACCTATTACGTTCCCGAACAGAGCAAGTGGCCCATTGTTGCCACCGTCGGCCTCGGGGTCACCCTGTACGGGGTGGCCGCGATCATGGTCAACGGCAAGCAGGGCGAATCCACCACCGGCGCCTGGATCATGTTCTGGATCGGCGCACTGATCATGGCCTACATGCTGTTCGGCTGGTTCGGCAACGTCATCAAGGAAAGCCGTGCCGGACTTTACAGCCCGCAGATGGATCGCTCGTTCCGCTGGGGCATGAGCTGGTTCATTTTCTCGGAAGTGATGTTTTTCGCCGCCTTTTTCGGCGCGCTGTTCTACGCCCGGGTCTTTGTGGTTCCCTGGCTGGGCGGCGAAGGCGACAAGGGCAGCAGCAACATGCTGTGGGAAGGCTTCCAGGCCACCTGGCCACTGATCAACAATCCGGACCCCGGTGCCTATCCCGGCCCGAAGGAGGTGATCGGTCCCTGGGGGCTGCCGCTGATCAACACCATCCTGCTGGTGACCTCCTCCTTTACCGTGACCGTGGCGCACCACGCCATCAAGGCCGACCACCGCGCCAAGCTCAAGCTGTGGCTGGGAGCAACCATTGCTCTGGCGGTGGTGTTCCTGTTTGTCCAGGGGTACGAATACATCCACGCTTACCAGGATCTGGACCTGACCCTGCAGTCCGGTATCTACGGCAGCACCTTCTTCATGCTGACCGGTTTTCATGGCGCCCATGTACTGCTGGGTACGCTGATGTTGACCATCATGCTGATTCGCATCCACAAGGGACACTTCAGCGCGGAAAAGCACTTCGGCTTCGAGGCGGCGGCCTGGTACTGGCATTTCGTGGACGTCGTCTGGCTGGGCCTGTTCGTTTTCGTGTACGTTATCTGAACCGGCGTCAGGGGGTCGGGTTCAGTACCAGGCCCCCTTGCCACAGGGAGATCAGGATCACCAGCAACAGCAACACACTCAGCGCGACCCGCACCGTCAGTGAGTTCACCACCCGGTTGGTTTTGCCGCCGTCCTTGATCAGAAAGAACAGCCCGCTGAACAGACTGAAGATAACTGCCAGCATGAGTAGGATTACGACCGCTTTCAGCATGGGGTTTCCCGTACCTGATTGTGTTTATTGTCAAACCACTATAGCAGAGCATGCCCAGTACCGGGCCGCGTAAACCTCGCCGCTGGCGGTTTGACTGGCGATTGTTGCTGTTTGCCGGTCTGTTCCTGCCGCTGCTGGTCAGTCTCGGTCTCTGGCAGCTTGATCGTGCCGCCGAAAAGCAACAGCAGCTGCAACAATGGCAGCAGCAAGCCGGCCACCTGGACTGGCCTCAGCAGTTGGCCGCCGGGCTCGCGCCCGGACAGCCGGTGACTCTGTCCGGGCACTACAGTGAGCGAACCTGGCTATTGGACAACCGCACCCGCGACGGCGTTCCCGGTTACGAAGTGCTGACCCTGTTCTATCCGGAGGAAGGGCAGCCGGTGGTGGTGAATCGCGGTTGGTTGCGGGCACCGCGCACCCGCGATGAGCTACCGCCGGTGGCCACGCCGAGCGGCAAGGTGGTGATTGCCGGCCGCCTCGCCGGGTTTCCGGAACCGCCGGTTCTCGCCGACCCGACCGTCGGGGAGGGGCGCTGGCCGAGACGGGTGCAGGCGCTGCCCGCCACGCTGGCAGCGCGCGAGGCAGCGGATCTGACGCCATTGCTGGTGAAGTTGTCGGGCGCCGAACAATCCGGTGCCTACCGGGCAGACTGGGCACCGGACATCATGGGGCCGCAAACCCATTACGGATATGCATTTCAGTGGTTTTCACTGGCGGTCGCACTGGTTATATTGACGGTGGTAGCGAGTTACCGAAAAACAGGAGCCAATAATGACAACGACAATGGCTAAGCGGGCGCCGGAGCAGCGCTCCGAAGGACCCACTCCCGAACAGATCCGCCGTGGCCGGCGCACTGCGCTGCTGCTGTTTGTTATCGGCTTCGGCCCCATGGTGTTTGCCACCATCATGTTCTACACCGGCTGGCTGAATCCCGCCGGTCATACCAACAACGGCCAGCTGGTGCAGCCTGTGGTGCCGGTTGCCGGCCTGCACCTGCAGACGTCTGACGGCCAGGCGCTGGCCGATCGTTTCGGTCCCGAGCGCGCCGACGCCGAGTGGATGATGCTGGTGGTGGCCAGTGACTGCAACGACGCCTGCGATAACCTGCTGTACCTGTCCCGTCAGGTCAACATCGCCCTCGGCAAGAACGCCGACCGGATGACCCGCGCCGCCTGGCTCGGTGCGGTTCCGGCCGCTCTGGAAGACCGCTGGGCGGGCGAGTACAGCTCAGTGGATCGCCTGCAGGTTGAGCGCGGCGCTGCCCCGGCATGGCCCCCGGGCGTCCAGCCCGAGCAGGAACCCCGGATCCTGCTGATCGATCCGTTTGGCAACGTGATGATGCATTACGGCAAGGAGCATTCCGGCAAGGACATGCTCAAGGATCTCAAGCACCTGATGAAACTGTCCCAGATCGGGTAACCGGATGTTCGGAGGAAGCGGATCTTGAATCAGCCCCAGGCTTCGTTATCGGATCGTGCCCGCAAGCTGGCGCGTTGGTCTCTGTTTGCCACCTTGCTGGCGGCGGTGGTGATCATGCTGGGCGCCTGGACGCGCCTGGTGGATGCCGGCCTCGGCTGCCCCGACTGGCCCGGTTGCTACGGCTTTCTGTCGGTTCCCCAGAGTGCCGAAAGCATTGCCATTGCCAACGCCCGCTTCCCGGATACACCGGTGGAAGTGGAAAAGGGCTGGCCGGAAATGATTCACCGTTACGCCGCCGGCACCCTGGGGCTGGTGGTGTTCGGGCTGGCCGGCTACGCGGTTCGCCATCGTCGCGAGGGGCTGCCGGTGAAGTTGCCACTGTTCATTGCCGGGTTCATTGTGCTGCAGGGCGCGTTCGGTATGTGGACGGTCACCCTGAAACTCTGGCCACAGGTGGTCGCGCTCCATCTGCTGGGCGGATTCACCACCATCACCCTGCTCACTCTACTGACCCTGCGCCTTCGTGGCCGGCAGTCACCGCCCGCCCGGCCCGATGCGGCGCCTGCCCGTGGTTTCCGGCCCTGGCTGTATGGCGGGCTGGCGCTGGTGATCATGCAGATTGCCCTGGGCGCCTGGACGGCCGCCAACTACGCCGCGGTGGCCTGCCCCGAGCTGCCAACGTGCGAGGGCCAATGGTGGCCTGCCGACATGGATTTCCGCCACGGCTTCGATATTGCCCAGCACGTGGGCCCTAACTACCTGGGTGGCCAGTTGACCGCCGATGGCCGGGTGGCCATTCATGTGACCCACCGGCTGGGCGCCGTTCTGGTGCTGGGCTATCTTGGCGTGCTGCTGGCGCTGATGTGGCGTCGCTTCCGGGGCAGTCATCTGGGTGGTCACATCCAGCTGGTGGCGATGGTGCTGGCGGCACAGATTGCCCTGGGGCTTGCGAATGTGGCCTTCCATATTCCACTCTCTGTGGCGGTGGCCCACAACGCCATGGGTGCCGGTCTGCTGCTGGCGGTGGTTAACCTGCTGTGGCGTCTTAGAGAACAACCGCAAACCCAGGCGGTAAATCGCCCGAACACAACAATCAACCGAGAGGTGACGGCATGAGCGAGCATGCGGAAACACTGCCGGCCCAGAGTGCTGGCAGTCATACGGATTCCACCATTTCCTGGCGGGATTTCCTGGAACTGACCAAGCCGCGGGTTGTCGCCCTGATGATCCTGACGTCGGTGATCGGCATGCTGCTGGCAGCTCCGGGGGTGCCCGGGTGGGCGGTACTGGTGTACGGCAACCTGGGTATTGCTCTGCTGGCCGGGGCGGCGGCCGTGGTCAACCATGTGGTGGACCAGAAAATTGATACCGTCATGGCCCGCACCCGCAAACGACCGGTCGCCACCGGCAAGATCAGCCCGTTGGACGCCATGATGTTCGCCACCCTGCTGGCGGCCGCCGGCATGGGTATCCTGGTCTGGCAGGTCAACGCGCTGACCGCCTGGCTCACGCTGGCGTCACTGGTGGGGTACGCGGGGGTCTATACCCTGTTCCTCAAGCGCGCAACGCCGCAGAACATTGTGATTGGCGGCCTCGCCGGAGCCATGCCGCCGCTGCTGGGCTGGACCGCGGTCACCGGGCAGGTCGAGGGCCACGCCTTGCTGCTGGTGCTGATCATTTTTGCCTGGACACCTCCCCACTTCTGGGCACTGGCCATTCATCGCAAAGAGGAATACGCCAAGGCCGGGATTCCCATGCTGCCGGTGACCCACGGCAACCGCTACACCGAGTTGCACATTGTGCTGTACACCTTCATGTTGCTGGCGGTGAGCGTACTGCCCTTTGCCACTGGCATGTCCGGGGGCATCTACCTGATTGGTGCGCTGGTGTTGGGGCTGCGTTTCCTGCAATACGCCATTCGCTTGCTGAAAGGCGATGACCGGCGGGTCGCCCTCACCACGTTCAAGTATTCCATCACCTACCTGATGGCGCTGTTCGTGGTGCTGTTGGTGGACCATTTCGTCTTCTTCTGAAACCACTGATAAAGAGAGATTGCATGAACCGCTCGATCCGCCTGACCCTGATCATCTTGCTGCTGGTTGTGATGCTGGTGTTCGGTCTGGTGGTCGGGCGCCAGGTGTTCCTTGTCGGCGACACGGAGCCGGCACCGGCTCCCGAACTGACCGAACTCAATACCTACGTGTACGACCAGGGGCGGCCGTTACCGGAGTTCGAACTGTTGAACGAACACGGTGAAACGGTCACTCGCGAGGACCTCAAAGGGCGCTGGACGTTCGCATTTGTCGGTTACACCAACTGCCCGGATATCTGCCCGGCCGCCATGGCCAACCTGCGGCGGACCGAGCAGCTGCTGTCAGAGGAGCTGCCGCAGCCGGAGTACCTGCTGATCAGCGCCGACCCCGAGCACGATACCCCGGAACAGCTGCGGAATTACGTCAGCTTCTTCGGCGACGATTTCCATGGCCTGACCGGTGATCTGGAGATCCTGCGTGCAGTCGCCAAAGCCATGAATGCGGTGTTTGTTCACCGCCAGGTGGACGGCCAGCTGCTGGTGGACCACAGCGGACACTTTGCCCTGCTTAATCCCGACGGCGAGATGATCGCGGTGCTGCAGCCGCCCCACGATCCCGAGGCCCTGGCCGAGGCGTTCGAACGGATCTACGAATGGGCGCGGGCCAATCATTCCCGCGCCGGTTAACGCAGGCCCGCCTTAAGTCCCACTGACTTCATCTCGCCATTGGCTTACACTGCGCGCCTGTTTGATGTCAGGGTTGTCTGCTATGTCCACGTCGCTAACCGGTACCACGTCCAACCGCGACCTGTTTTCGGTGCTGGCTGCCGGGGCGGTACTGCTGTTGATCGTTCACGGCCTCGGCCGCTTTATCTACACGCCGCTGCTGCCCTATCTGGTGGACGACGGACAGTTCAGCGCCGGTGATGGCGCCGCCGTCGCCACCTGGAACTATCTGGGCTATCTGATGGGCGCGCTGCTGGCGATCCGCTGGCATCGCATCGACCAGATTCGCACCTTATTGCCCGTGTCCCTGGCGGTTCACGTGGCCACCACGCTGATCCTTACCCAGACGGATCACCTCACCGTGATTTCCGGCACCCGCTGGCTCAACGGTGTGGCTAACGGCATTGTGTTCGTCCAGGCCCCGGCGCTGATTCTTGAATGGTTGGTTCTGCGTCAGCGCGCCGCTATGAGCGGGCTGGTCTACATTGGCGTCGGCCTCGGGCTGTTGCTGTCGAGCGCACTGGTGACCGGAAGCGCCGATTGGCTGCATGGCGCCCAACGCTGGTGGCCCGCCGCGCTGATTTCGATTCCCCTGGCCTGGTGGGGCGCGGTACGGCTGATCAAGCTGGATGTGCCATTGCGCCAGGCCCCGGACGATGGCTCCCACGGCGCCACCAGCCCCCTGCTGGATCGTGCCAGTATCCCGCTGTTCCTGTCCTACGCCGGCGCCGGGCTCGGCTACATCCTGCCGATGACCTTCCTGCCCCTGCTGGCCAAGGTTCAGCTGCCGCCGATGCACTGGCTGCTGGACGGCACCTGGCTGATCGTCGCCCTGGCCACCATCCCCGCACCCTGGATCTGGAACCGGCTCGGCGCAACCATGGGTGATCTGCCGGCCCTCAAGCTGAATTTTGTCATTCAGTTGATCGGCGTTCTGGCGGCGGTGGTATTGCCCAGCGAGATTGGCCTGGTGTTGTGTGCGGCCCTGGTGGGCAGCACCTTCCTCGGCACCGTGCTGCTGACCCAGCGCATCGGCCGCGCCCTGCACCCCCACCAGGGGCCCCGACTGTCGGCGGCGATGGTGGCGCTGTACGGTTTCACCCAGATGGTCGGTCCCTGGCTGACCAAGCAGTGGCTGGATGGCGGTGGCACGCTGGTAAGCGCGTTCGGAATCGGGGTGGTGGCGTTGGCGTTTGGCCTGGTGTTTGTGTTTTTTGTGCCGGATTTGGAGTAGGTTTTTTGCGGGACTGCGGGTTGAGGGGATTGATCGGGGTGGCGGGGTATTTTTTCCTTGGAAATGGAACTCGCTGCGCTCAGACACCCATTTCCGGCGGACAAAAATACCCCGCCACCCCGCTCTAGCTAACGACACAGATATCGCTGTTTAAAGACAAAGTGAAAAAAATGGTTTGGAAGACTTCGGTATACCTTAGGTCTGATCAGGTAGATCGGTAATCCGACGAGCTGCTCCATCCCTTAAAACCTTTTGTCTCAGACAAACCCAAGCCTAACCATGGTAAGTTGATGCGAAAACTGGCGTTACGTTGGGTATGGGGGGGATTCATTTTCAAAGCGGACAAAGGTGTTTGAGCGAAGCGAGTTCTTTTCCGCTTTGAAAATGAATCCACCTCCGTGCCCTCCCCCAAACCCAGCAGACCTGACCAAACCAAAAACCATGCTCCCAATAGACAACATCCTCCCAGAGCTCACCGACACCCTGAATACCACCACCACGGCCCTGCTGCAGGCTCCCCCCGGCGCCGGCAAGACCACCCGTGTGCCGCTGGCGTTACTTGATGCCCCGTGGCGGGGTGATCGCAGGATCCTGATGCTGGAACCCAGGCGTCTGTCGGCGCGGTCGGCGGCCCGCTTCATGGCCAGTCAGTTGGGGGAGAAACCGGGGCAGACGGTGGGCTATCGCACCCGGCTGGATACCAAGGTATCGGCGCAGACCCGCATCGAGGTGGTGACCGAGGGCATTCTGACGCGGCTGATCCAGAGCGATCCGATGCTGGAAGACTACGCCGCGGTGATCTTTGATGAATTCCATGAGCGCTCCCTGCAGGCCGACCTTGGCCTTGCGCTGGTGCGGGAATCCCAGCAGGCGTTGCGGGAGGATCTGCGCCTGCTGGTGATGTCTGCGACGCTGGATACCGCGCCCATCGCCAGGATTCTCGGCGATGTCCCGGTGATCAGCAGCGAGGGGCGGGCGTTTCCGGTGGCGGTGATGTACCGGCCGCTGCCTCGCCAGGGCCGTGTGGTGGATCAGGTGGTTGCGGTGGTGCACGAGGCGCTGCGGGACCAGGCCGGCTCCCTACTGGTGTTTCTGCCGGGCGCCGGCGAAATCCGGCGGGTGGAACAGCAGTTGCGGGGGCAGGTGCCGCAGTCGGTGGTGATTGCGCCGCTCTACGGCAACCTGAAGTCCGAAGAGCAGGATCGCGCCATTGCGCCCGCCACCGACGGCCAGCGCAAAGTGGTGCTGGCCACCGCCATTGCCGAGACCAGTCTGACCATTGAAGGCGTGCGGGTGGTGATCGACAGCGGCCAGCAGCGCCGGGCGGTGTTTGACGCCAACAGCGGCATGACCCGGCTGGTGACCGGCCGGGTGTCCAAAGCCTCGGCGGAACAGCGCAAAGGCCGGGCCGGGCGAGTGGAGCCCGGGGTGTGTTACCGGTTGTGGAGCGAATCGGAGCAGTTCGGGCTGGCGGAGTACACGCCGCCGGAGATTCTTGAGGCGGACCTGGCGCCGGTGGTGCTGGAGCTGGCCCAGTGGGGCGCCCGCGACGCCGCGGGCGTGACATGGATTGATGCGCCGCCGCCGGCGCACTGGCAGCAGGCGGTGGCGCTGTTGCAGTGGCTGGATATGCTGGATGGCGAGGGAGCCATCACCGACCACGGCAAAGCCGCCCGCGAACTGGGCATCCACCCCCGCCTTGCCCACATGGTGTTGCGCGGGCGGGCGCTGGGGTTCGGGCTTCTGGCCGCGGAGTTGGCCGCGCTCTTGGGTGAGCGTGATTTGCTGGGTTCCAGTGCCGGGGCGGACATGCACGAACGCGTTCGCGTGCTGCACGGCGAGCGCGGCCAGTCGTCGCTGGATCCGGCCCGCCTGAAGGCGGTGCGCCAGGCCGCCGGGCGTCTGGCCGGCAACGACAGCCGCTCCCAAGAGCCTCCGACAGAAACCGAAGTCGGCCGGTTATTGTCGCTGGCCTATCCCGACCGCATCGCCCGTCGCCGCCCCGGCGATGCGCCGCGCTATCAGCTCAGCAACGGTAAAGGCGCCGCCTTGCGGAACGACGATCCGCTGGCCCGGCACGACTGGCTGGTCGCCGCCGAGCTGGATGGCCAGGCCCGGGAGGCGACCATCTATCTCGCGGCACCGGTCGATCTGACGGATCTGGAACAGGATCTGGCCAGTCATATCCGCGAGTGGGAGGAGGCGCTGTGGGATGAAGCCCGGGGCAGGGTGGTGGCGCGTAGGGTGAGAACACTCGGTGAGCTGGTGCTGCAGGAGAAACCCCTGGCGCAGGTGGCGCCGGAGCTGATCCAGCAGGGCCTGCTCAGCGCCATCCGCAAAAAAGGGCTGGAAAGCCTGCACTGGACCGACAGCAGCCGCCAGTGGTGCGCCCGCGTTCAGCTGCTGGCACAAACCTGTCCCGACGACGGCTGGCCGGATGTCCGCGAGGCGGCGCTGCTGGCCGGCCTGGAACAATGGCTCGGGCCGTTCACGGCGGGCATGGCGAGTTGGTCGGACCTGCGCCGCCTGGATCTGCTGGCCGCCCTCAACAGCCTGCTGGATTACTCGCAACAGCAACGTCTGCAGACCCTGGCGCCGGTGGCCCTGACCATTCCCACCGGGCAGCAGGTGCGCCTCGATTACACCGCCGACAACGGCCCGGTGCTGGCCGCCAAACTCCAGGCCTTGTTCGGCTGGACCGAGACCCCGAAAGTGGCCGGAGGGCGCGTAGCCGTGGTGATCCACCTGCTGTCACCAGCCCAGCGGCCACTGGCCGTCACCGCCGATCTGGCCAGCTTCTGGCGCAACGTCTATCCGGAGGTTCGCAAAGATACCCGTGGCCGCTACCCAAAGCATCCCTGGCCGGAGGACCCTCTGACTGCCGTGGCGCAGCAGGGGACCAAAAAGCGTCCGGCGCTGTAATCTTTTTGTAGGACTGCGGGTTGAGGGGGTTGATCGGGGTGGAGGGGTATTTTTTCCTTGGAAATGGAACTCGCTGCGCTCAAACACCCATTTCCGGCGGATAAAAATACCCCTCCACCCCGCTCTAGCTGACAGACCCGATATCTCGACTTAACGACAAAGCGAAAAGATGTTTTGTAAAACTCCCGGATACCGGAGTAGTACCGTAGGTCGGATAAGGCAAAGCCGTAATCCGACAAACAGCCCAAATTTTAGAAGTCTTTTCTCCCGGACAAACCCAAGCCCACCCTTGGTAAGTTGATGCGACAACTGGAGTACCGATTGGGTATGGGGGTGAAATCTATTTTTGAGCGGACAAAGGTGTCTGAGCGCAGAAAGTTCTTTTCCGTTCAAAAATAGATTTCACCCCCGTGCCCTCCCCCAACCAATCCAGTCCTGGAACAAGCCAAAAGCCCAAAGCCCGAACCCAAATCCAGACCAAAAAACAGCTTGCCAACCACCAGCCGCTGTATAAAATGCGCGCACTTCAACCCTGAGTGCCGCTGTACCATGCACCTTGTTTCCTTCGATATCTTCCGAACCCTCGGTTATCCCCACACCACCGTGCTCAAGCCCGATCAGTTCCTGCGCCACAAGGAATTGCTGCGGGAGGCCGACTGGGTATTGTTTCCCGAATACTGGCAGCTGAACGCTCTGGTGCACGGCCTGAAGTGCCGGGTGTTTCCGAGCGTGGCCAGCTACCGCATTGGCCACGACAAGGTCGAAATGACGCGGGCGTTCCAGGCCGTGGCTCCGGAGCACACCCCCTGGACGATGATTGAAGCGAACGGCCCCCACGAGCGTGAGCGGATCTGGTCTGCCATGGCACACCCATTTGTGGCCAAGCTTCCCAAAGCCAGCATGGGAGAGGGTGTCTGGCTGATCGAAACGCCGGAGGACTGGCGTCGTTATTGTGAGATTGCGCCGGTGCTCTACGCTCAGGAATACCTGCCCATCGACCGTGATGTGCGGGTGGTGATTGTCGGCGATCAGGTGGTGACGGCTTACTGGCGCACCCAGGCCGATCAGGGCTTTTACAATAACGTGGCGCGGGGTGGCCGGATCGATGCCAGCCCGGTGCCGGCGTCGGTCACCGAGCTGGCGCTGAAACTGGCGCGGGAGCTGGAGGTGGATCACGCCGGCTTCGACATTGCACTGGTGGACGGTTACTCCTACGTGCTGGAGTTCAACCGCCTGTTCGGCACCCAGGGGCTGGGCCAGGGCAACGAACTCAAAGAGGCGGTGCTCGGGTATCTGCGTCGCCAGTGGGCGCCGGAAGATCCGGACGGGCCCACCGAGCCGGAGCCGCTCTGGCCGGTGGCGGTCTAGGAGCGGTGGTTACAGGTTCTTGTAACGGTTGATGTCGAAGATGCCGGCCTGCAACGGCTGGTGCTCCCGCTGCCAGGCGGTGATGTCGTGCAGGATCGACCAGAACTGGCGATGGGTGCGTCGCACGCCCCAGGTGCTGACGATGCGTTCGAAATCCTCCTGCTCGTCAAGCGCGGCGAGCTGCTCAGTAAACAGTGGCAGCTGTTGGGCCGGCACATCGAACATGAAGTTCGGGTAGCTGCCGATGACCCCGGGATAGACTGTCAGCTTGTCATTTTCCGGCTCGTAGCGCAGATCCTCGCCGAACAGGAAGGCGACATTGCTGTGGGCGCGGTCGCGAATCAGGGTGTACACGGTGCGCGCGCCACTGTCGTTATGAACCCACACGAAGCTTACGTCGGGCAGGTAACCGATGGCGGGCAGGAATTCCGCGCGGGTGGCGGCCAGTTCCGACAATGCCTGATCGGCGCTGCGTATCCACTCGGCTTCGTTGTCGCGTCCGCAGTCACTGCCGCCACACCGGTTGATCGGATCGCGGGCCTCGGCGTTGAGGTTCTCGAAGCGCAGCAGCATGCGAGCCCCCAACTCGTCGGTGTAGGACCCGGTGGCGTAGGGCACGTCCGCCGGCGCGGAGTCGTCCATTTCGGCGTAGGTGAAATCGAGCTTGAGGTCGCCGGCGCCCCGATACCACTCGCGTAGAACCCGATTACGCTCCCCCGGTGGAACCAGACGCAGGAAGTTCTGCTCGGAGCCGTTGCGGATCAGGTCGAAATAGAGCCGGGTCTGGGCCTGATGGGCGACATTGCCGAACACATCGAAATTCACCACCAGCTCATAGTAGGTGCGCTCGAACAGCGGGTAGTCCATCCACCAGGTGGTCAGCGGTACCTGACCGATCAACCCCCGCTGCACCGAGGCGCTGTCGTGGTGGCGGAAGATGGTCAACAGGGCGTTGTTATTGTGGTCATCACCGTCCCAGATGTGGTCGAGGCTGGCGCCGTCCGGTACTGCCAGGCGATACGCCTTGGCACGCAGGGTGTTGTAACGGTTGCGTTTGTCGCTGTAGTCGAGCCAGTTGCTGCCCAGAGCCAATAAGTCGGTGTCCTGACCCGGCAGCGCCAGCAGCTCGGTTACCCGCTCGCGATAGTCGGCGTTGGTGATGAACAGGTCGTGATCGGGGTCCTGGAACACCGTCCAGAAATGGTCGCGGATGACATCGGTAGCGATCTGCCCCCGGCACACCGGCCCGCGGATAAAGGTGCGGGTGAAGTATTCGGCGTTATCCAGCATGAACTGGTAGCGGGCCCGCGGCGGAATGGCGCGGAAGGTGAGAAACGGGTTGGCGCGCTCTTCGGCCCCGTAGCCCGGCAGTGTGTCCACCTGCCAGTCAGTGCCAGAGAACAGCTCACGGGTACGCTCCCGCACCTGCGGCGTAAAAGCGAAGGTGATGTGGCGCTTGTGAACGATGCTGCCTTTGACCGGACGGATGCGGTAATACACCGGCCCTTGCGGGTCGTCGTTGGGGCGGGTGGTGGCGACAGGCGCAATGGTTTCGCCGGGCGGGGTGGCGGAGCGCAGGATTTCGAAGAAGCGGGTGTCGGCGCCCCGGTCTTCCAGATACAGCCGGGCCAGATACAGGTGTTCGTATAGCCAGCGGCTGACTAACTGCTGTTCGTTGCCGTCGCCATTGAGCCAGCGTTCCCAGCGATCGATCTGCTGTTGCTCGTCATCGCTGACGGTCAGGCGCGCCGGAGAAAGGGCACCGCCTTGTTGCAGCCAGCCGATCAGGGTGGCGTACTCGTCGTCGGTCAGCCCGGTGACCGCCAAGGGCATCCCTTCCCAGGGATGGTCCTCGGCGTAGTCGGCAAAGTCGGCGTTGCTGGTGCACTGGTTCTGGCGAGCGATGCCCAGCTCGATCTCCTCCGGCAGCTTGCTGTTGGGCGCAAACGTGCGCTCCTTGCCCAGGCGAATCATCTTCTCGAACAGGCTGCGGGTGTCCTCGCCGCGGGCCAGCACCGAGTAGAACCCCAGGTCCCGCCACTGTTGTTCGCTGGTGGCATCCAGCCCCAGCCGGGTGGGTTGCTGGTTCTCCAGCCGGGCACCGTTATACACCGGGCGGTTGTGGGCGCCGCGGATCAGGCCATCGGCGGATTCCATCTTGAGCTGGCAGGGCGCATCAAAACAGCTGTGGCAGGCGAGGCATTTGGTCTCGAGGATCGGTCTGACGTCGTCGTCAAACGATACCGGCGTCTGCACCGCGGTGGGCAGGGGCTGGCGGTGGTCGGGCTGGTTGGCATTGTCAGCGCAGGCGGCAAGTAACAGGACAAGACCGAGGATAGCAACACGAATACTGGACTGGACCACGGCCTGCTCCCTGGCGATTGAATTGAAAATTTCGGATCAACTATAGGGATTTTCTACGACATTCACCACCGCTTGGCCTACTTTCGCCGCAGAAATAAGGACAGCACAGGCCTCAGAGGAGGTGTTGGCAAGACAGTCGCTTATGGGTAGATATGCTCATATCCGGCCGCGAAAAAAAGCCCGATGATCGCGCCAATTCCGGGGGGGCTGCAGCCAGGCTGTAGCGCCCCTTTTTTATGCCCGTTTGCCCGCTGGAGGGAAACACTGTCCATGACCGAGTCTGCCAACGCCACGCTTGCTGATTACTACGATGCCGAGACCTTTGCCCGTATCAAGGCGCTTGCCGATACCAAAGAAACTCCGTTCGTGGTGATCGATACCGCCACCATCGACCGTCAGTACAACGAGCTGGTGGAAGGCTTTCCGTACGCCAGCGTTTACTACGCGGTGAAGGCCAACCCCGCGCCGCAGATTCTCACCATGCTGCGCGACAAGGGGGCGAATTTCGACATTGCGTCGGTTTACGAGCTGGATAAAGTCATGGCGCTGGGCGTGACTGGCGAGCGCATCAGTTACGGCAACACCATCAAGAAGGCGCGGGACATCCGCACCTTTTACGAGAAGGGTGTGCGCCTGTTCGCCACCGATTCCGAAGCGGACCTGCGCAACATCGCCAAGGCGGCTCCGGGCTCGAAGGTTTACGTGCGTATTCTGACCGAGGGCACCCTGACCGCTGACTGGCCGCTGTCCCGCAAGTTCGGCTGCCAGACCGACATGGCCATGGACCTGCTGATTCTGGCCCGCGACCTGGGCCTGGTGCCTTACGGCGTATCGTTCCACGTGGGTTCCCAGCAACGGGAAATCGGCGCCTGGGACGCCGCCCTGGGCAAAGTGAAAGTGATCTTCGAGCGTCTCAAAGAAGAAGACGGCATCGAACTGAAGATGATCAATATGGGCGGTGGTTTCCCGGCCAACTACATCACCCGTACCAACGCGCTGAAGGTGTATGCGGAAGAAATCGCCCGTTTTCTCCATGAGGACTTTGGTGACAACCTGCCGGAGATCATCATTGAGCCGGGCCGCTCATTGATTTCCAACGCCGGTGTGCTGGTCAGTGAGGTGGTACTGATTTCGCGGAAATCCCGCACCGCCCTGCACCGCTGGGTGTTTACCGATGTGGGCAAGTTCAGCGGGCTGATCGAGACGCTGGATGAGGCGATCAAGTTCCCGATCTGGACCGAGAAGGTGGGCGAGGGCGAGGACTGCGTGATTGCCGGTCCGACCTGCGACAGCGCGGACATCATGTACGAGCACCACAAGTACCCGCTGCCGCTGAACCTGGCGATTGGCGACCGGATGTACTGGTTGTCGACCGGGGCTTATACCACGACTTACAGTGCGGTGGAGTTTAATGGCTTTCCGCCGCTTAAGGACTATTACATCTGAGTTGGGAGTCTGGCCGCGGGGCGGGATGCCTTTTCCTCTGGGAAAAATAACTCGCTGCGCTCAGACATCTTTTTCCCGGCGGAAAAGGCATCCCGCCCCTCGGCCGTTCGGCCATTGGTGGGGTCGTCACTTATAGGGGGTCAGCTTTCGGGTTGACCCTTTTGTTTTTTCAGGTCGAGGGTGAAGGCCAGGGGGAGTACTAGCAGGCTGTAGGCGATCATCACCATCAGGGCGTGGCGGACGTCGCCGGTCCAGTCGGCGAGTACGCCGCCGAGCATGGGTACTGAGAACGCCAGGGTGTAGCCCACCAGGAAGGTCCCGGCGGACAGGCGGCCGGTTTCCTCCGGGGGCATGACCAGCGGTGGCACGGCGACAAGCAGGATCAGCAGGATGCCGGCGACGAAGCTCATCAGGGTGGCGCTGGCGATAGCCCACCAGCCGGTGAACAGCACGGTGCCCAAAGTACCGATGATGCTGATGGTGGCCATGATGATGATCAGGGAGCGGCGTCCGACCCAGTATCTCGCCATTTTCAGCATTATCAGCGAGGCAAACACCTGGGCAATGTTGTACCAGAACAGGGCTTCGGAGAGTTTCTCGAAGTGCCCCTGTTGTTGCAGCAGGTTGCCCATGTAGGCGTTGAGGCCGAAGAACATGGAGCCGGAAAGCCCCAGCAACAGGCCGATACGCAGCGTGAGCGGGTTGCGCCAGTCCGGCAGCCAGGCCACGTTTCTTTGGGGGCGGGCGCGGTCCCGTCGGGGCAGGAACAGGGCGGCGGCCACCAGCAGCGCCGGCAGGGACCAGGCCAGCATGGTGGCGCGCCAGCTGTTGTCCAGCAGTGGCATCAGTACCGGCAGGGTGATGCCGGCGCCGATGAACTCGCCCATCAGCATGCCGTTCATGTAGATGGCGGAGCCCAGGGCGAGATGGTGAGGTTCCAGCCACCGTGGCAGCAGGGCCGGCAGTGCCGGTTGCATCATCGCCACGCCCAGGCCCATGACGGCGCTGGCCAGCATCAGGGTGAGGGTGTCCGGCACCAGTCCGCGCCCGGCGGAGCCGATGACCATGATCACCATCGCCAGGGCCAGGGTGTTGCGGGGGCCGAGGCGGGCGATGGCCAGGGAGCCGGGCATGGAGCCGACCGCGAGCATCAGGATGGGCAGGGTGGTCAGTGCCCCGGTCAGTGCCTGGGACAGGGCCAGTTCGTCGCTGATGAAGGGGGCCAGCGGCGGTGCCACCAGCACCGGTATGCGCAGGTAAACGCCGGCCAGCCAAAGCAACACCGCCACCGGAAGCAGTGATGCCTGCGGTGGCGGTGCGGTGGCGCTCCGGGGATCAGCCACGGAGAGCGGGTCAGTCTTCGCTGGTGTCCGGCAGGTAGGCGCCGTCTTCGTCGTGCACTTCGGCGCCGGTAACCGGCGGGTTGAAGGCGCAGATCAGACGCATGTCCTCGGTGCCGCCCCGCAGGGTGTGCTGATCGTGCTGGTCGAGTGCGTACAGGGTGCCGTCGGAGATCTGATGGGTCTCTCCGGTGGCCTTGTCGGTGATGGTGCCGTTGCCGCCGACACAGTACACCGCCTCAAGGTGGTGCTTGTACCAGAGGTTCAGTTCGGCGCCTGCGGGAATGATGGTCTCGTGGAACGAGAAACCCATGCCGTCTTTTTTCAGCAGCATGCGGCGGCTGGTCCAGCCCGGGCCACTGACTTCACGCTCGGTACCGATGATGTCTTGCACTCGTACAATTTTCATTCGCATTCCTCATTGTGTGATGGAATAGCCTTACAGTATAAACATCCCTGTCACGTCCGGTTCAACCGCCAATCGTCGTAGACCGTCATGGCATGCTCGATCGCGGTGATGAAGTCGGCCCGCAGCCGGTCGTCGGGCGGACGCTGTTTGCGGCAGCGGTCGAACGCCCGCTGGATCGCCTGCCGGCTGTGGCGGTCCAGGGTCTCCAGCCAGTGGCTGTCCGCGGGCGCCAGGTCCAGCAGGTCGCGCCCGGCGTGGTTGCGCTGACTGATGTGCCACCAATGATCGACGGCCCGCCCTAATACAACGTAGCCGAACTGGCTGTCCTGTACAGGGCCGAAGCTGGCGGTTTTCAGGCCATCCTGCAGCGCGCCGATCTTCAGCGCCGGCAGTGCCAGGCGATCGCCGTAGAAATAACTGCCGGCGGCGCCCAGCAGACCGCCCACCAGCGCCCCGGCGCCCAGGGAATGCCCCAGGGTCAGCGCATCAATGCCGGCGCCGCCGACCGCGCCGGCGCCAAAGCCGGCGGTGGCCAGGTAGCGCTTGCTCACCGACCAGGCCCGCCGGCTGTCCTCGCTGAACAGATCGTGTTCGTTGTGCCATTCCAGTTCCGCTTCCTGGCGCTGGATGCGGTTGTGCTGGTACAGGCGCTCGATGGACACGCGCAGTGTCTGTTCCCGTTGACGCTGCCGCTGGTACCAGCGTCGTCGCAGGGTGTCCGCCAGATTGGCGTCGCTGGTGCCGGCGACCTGATCAAGGGTGAGGGTGCGTCGTTCCTGAAACCCCATCATGTCTTCCAGCGCACGGGCGATCAGCGAGGCCGCATGGCGCTTGCGCTGCTGACGCTGGCCGGCAAGAAACCGGGTGGCCTCGGCCAGTGGCGCTTCCCAGTCGGGCTCCAGCTGGCCAAACGCCCGTAACAGACCCAGATGCTGGTCGAACGGCGCACGCACCGCATCGAACCGGCGAACCACCTGGAAGAACTGCCCCAGTGCCGCCTGCCAGGTGTCGCTGTGATCGTCGGTGCCGATGCTGTTGATCAGTGCCAGGCTGGGGCGGCCGGTCCAGCGCAGGATGGTCATTTCCGCCTCGTGTTCGGCGCTGTAGGGCACCGACCCGTCCACCACGTAAATGATGCCGGCGCCGTCGATCAGCGGCGTCAGTAGCTCGCATTCGTCGGAAAAGCGGGGGTCATCCCGATGCTGGGTGACAAAGGCGGCCACGGTTTCGGCCCGGTCGGAGGCGGACGCGCTGTGAGCCTCGAGCCACGCCAATACCCGGCGGGGGCGCTGGAAGCCAGGGGTGTCCACCAGGGTGTAAAGCGTCTGGCCATCCACCGTCAATGGGTATGGCTGGCGCTGGCGGGTGGTCCCCGGCTCCAGGGCAATGGCGATGGCGTCGTTCTGGGACAGGGTGGCGACCACACTGGATTTGCCCTTGTTGGGGTGGCCGACCACGGCAAACACCGGTGCGCTACCCATGGCTGTGATCCTCACCGCGATAGGGATTGTAAAGCGTCATCTGGGGCTGGCTGACGTGAACAAACTCCGTGCCCAGCCGTTCCGCGAATCGCAGCCATTGTTGCAGCTGGTGGCGCGGCGGCTCGTCCGCGGCCGCTTCCGCCAGCGGTACAATCGCCACGTGACTGGCCGCCGGCCATTGCTCACGGGCCTGTTCCAGAAAGTCCTGCAGCTCTCCGGTGGGCGGCTCCCAGCTGCGGGTCGCGACAATGACCGCGGGGCGCGTGATGCGCGCCAGCTGTGCTGCAGCGTTGGCCAGGGTGTCGGCGTCGTCCTGCAGCGAGGCGCGACCACCAGCCCGCAGCACCAGGGTTTCCGGGCCCCTGAGGGCGTCGGGCAGTTCCGGCTCACCGGCGCCGGCCCAGCAGATGACCAGGTCGCTTTCCGGCAGCGGCCGCAACTGGTTGTGGGTGGTGATGTCGGGCTGATGTTCGGCGTCGTTGTGTGCGTTGCCGGTGTCCAGGCTCGGGGTCTCCATGCGGTAATGCAGGGCGGTCATGCCGGCGTGTTGGTGCAGCAACCGTCGGGCCCGCAGGCGCAGATGAAGCTGGCTGGCGCCCGCCAGTACCAGCCGCGGTGCGATCACATAGAACAGCCAGAGCATGGCGACAAACAGCCACCAGTCGCCGAGGCGGGCAGGGTTCACACTACTGCTGTCGGTGCCGGCCCGGAAAAAACGGGTGGCGTCCACCAGGGCGGCGTCGGGCACGGCGGCGGGCCACAGCCAGTGCCACGGTGTGGCGATGGCCTGCACCAGACCGAGGAAACTGCGGTTGTCGGTGTTCAAGGTGGTGCTCCAGCCAAACGCCAGGTCCTGGATCACCACCAGCACCAGCAGGGTGACCAGCCCGGCAATGCCAAAGGCCACGCCGCCAGCGTGGGCGGCCCGCGCCATCAGCTGCGGCTGCAGCCGGTTAAGCACGCCGGTGGGCGTACTGGCGGCGAAACGGTTTAGCACCGGGCGCCAGGGTTGCCAGCCGGCCAGGGCCTGAACGCTGGTGAACGCGGCGAGCAGGCATTGCAGCAACACGAAGCCGAGAATCACGGTGATGTTGATGCGTTGGCCTCCGTCGTAAAACAGCAGGCCCAGCATGGTCAGCGCACCCAACACGGCGCCGGCGGCCACAAACCCCAGATTGATCTGCCACCAGCGCCGGATCGGCCCGTCGCTGGGGGACTGCCGATTCGGGCCATTGGCCCGGTCCAGGTACTCCAGCCATTGCCGCGGCCCCGGGGTGAGGCCGTTGTCGCGGCAGGTCAGCGCGAACTTGCGGTCCCGCCGGTGCAGGAACGTCGGCGGCTGTTCCTGGTCACGGCGTACCCTGGCGTCAAAATCCAGCAACAGGCGGAGGGGGCTTTCGGTCATTCAACATCCCGGTAGCAAGTTCGGTCGATGGTCCCTGTGAGTGTTAGGATATAGGGATTCCCGCTGCCGATACCAGACATACCATGCCCCATCACCTGATGAATCTCCGCCATGTCCCCGACGACGAAGCCGACGAAATCCGTGAGCTGTTCGAGTCCCACGGCGTTCGCTATTACGAAACCCCGCCCAGCCGGTGGGGCATCAGCATGGGTGGGTTCTGGGTGCACGATGCCGAGGAAGCCGCCCGGGCGCGAGAGTTGCTGACCGACTATCAGCGGCGCCGGCTGGAGCGGCAACGGCAGGCGTACGAGCACAGCCTGGCCCAGGGAACAACCGGCGGTTTCTGGTTCCGGCTGCGACACAAGCCGGTCACCACCCTGGCCGCGTGCCTGGCTATCGTGGTTATTGCCGCCCTGAGCCTGCTGCCGTTTGTGCGGATCGGCTAGTGACCACCGGCGGCGCAGCGTGCCGCAGCAGAAAGTCCGTGGCCCGGTCCACCGCCTGGCCCGAGGTCAGAAAGCTGGTGATGTGACCGCGCAGGTGCATTTCATAGAATTCAGTCTCGACACCGTGGTTCTCCAGTTCCTCCCGTAGCCATCGCGCCTGGCGGACCGGCACCAGCATGTCCATGGCGCCATGGAACAGGAAGAACGGCGGCGCATCCGCCGTGACATGGGCAACCGGCGAAGCCTGGCGATACACCTCCGGCATGTCCGGCTGCTCACCACCGAGGAACTGACGGATCAGCTTGCCCGACCCGAACGCCCGCAGATCGGCGGGTATGCCCCCGGCCACCACCGCCACCGGTCGCGTGGCCGGCCCGCCGTGGGGAGCATTGAGCTCGCTGCCGGAACTGGCCACCAGCGCCATCAGCGACACCAGGTGGGCGCCGGAGGAAAACCCGAAAGCACTGATGTTGCCGGTATCGAGCCCGTAACGACGACCGTTGCGGTGCAACCAGTGCATGGCCACCTGCAGATCGTGCAGTTGCGCCGGAAAGGTGTACTCCGGCGCAAAGCGATAGTCGATGTTCATCACCGCAAAGCCGCGGCTGGCCAGATCCTCCGCAATGCCGGTCATGTCGTCGCGGGAGCGCCGCTCCCAGCCTCCGCCGTGCACCAGCAGTACCACCGGCTGGTCGCCGCCACTGCGGGTTCCGGGCAAGTAGAGATCGGCAGCCAGCGGCTCCGGCCAGTCGTCGGGGGTGTAGATCAGGCTCTTCCGCACCTCGAACTCGGTGTCGGGCCAGGCTGGCGTGTCGGCCTCCGGCACGCCGTGATGGGTGGCGCACCCTGACAGGCCAATCCAGGCCATGGCTACAAGCACCACGGCTTTGGGGAGCATGTTGTTCACAGTCACTGTTCTCGCTGGTGGAAGCACATTGTTGTCTCTACGGCACAGGGGGCGTGCCGGATGCCTGCAGCGGGCATCCTGGCGCCTGTCAGGGGTTCCGGACGGTGTCCGGGATTCAGGACGCCGGCCCGGAGGCAGGCGCGGCGGCACCCGTAACCGGCTCGACTGGCGCGGAGGCGTCCGGAATTCCGGAAAAGGCGCTGGTCGAGCCCCGGGCTCATTTCGAATTGAACGGCATTTCAGCAGCTTAGCGGATTGGCACGACATCCGCATGGGGCGGTTCAGGCCGCAACGCCTGAGGTTCGGCCTGATCGTTAACAACAACAAACAAGGATCGACTGATGAAACGACTGCTGCTATGCACCCTGATCGCGGCCACCGGTGTGGCCTCCGCCGCCGGCAAGGCCGGCAAGCCACCTTTCAACACCCTGCCCGATTTTATCGTCAGCGACGTTCAGCGCACCCACTATGATGGTCTCACCGACGATCTGCTGACCGCCGGCCTGGGCGCTGCCGGCCTGGCCAGCCCCGTTGCTCCCGCGTTCGCCGACAGCCTGAATCCGACACCGCAGGAACTGCGCCGCCTGGCGATTTACAACAATTATCGCGCACTGGTGGATACCGTGCCCGGCGGCGGCTACGGCCGTTTCTTCGGGCCCGCCGTGGGCGTGGACGGTGACGGCATGATTGCCGGGCAGGAGACCCTGGCCCTGATGCGGGTGGACGGCCACGAGGTGCCGGTAACGGTCATGGTCCAGGTACCGGACAGCTTTGATCCCCGTCGCCCCTGTATGGTTACCGCGCCGTCGTCCGGGTCCCGCGGGGTGTATGGCGCCATCGGCACGGCCGGCGAGTGGGGCCTGAAGAAAGGCTGCGCCGTGGTCTTCAGCGACAAGGGCACTGGCACCGGGTCTCATAACCTGGTCAGCGACAGCGCCCAGCGACTTGACGGTACGCTCACCACCGCTGATGAACCGGTGCTGTTCCGCGCCGATCTGACCGATGCCCAGCGGCAGGACTTCAACCAGCAATGGCCGGACCGGTTTGCCTACAAGCATGCCCATTCCCAGGTCAATCCGGAAAGGGATTGGGGGACCCACGTGCTGCAGTCCATTGAGTTCGGCTTCTATGTACTCAACGAAACGTTTGGCCGTGAGCTGGGTAATGGCGAACGTCTGATCACCATTCACCCGCGCAATACCCTGGTCATTGCCTCCAGTGTCTCCAACGGCGGCGGCGCCTCGGTGCGTGCGGCCGAGCAGGACGAGCGCGGCCTGATTGATGGCGTGGCGGTGTCCGAGCCCAATGTGAATCCACGGCCGGACCGTTCCTTTACCCTGCGCCAGGGTGACGGTCCGGTGATCGCCGACCACAGCCGCAGCCTGCTGGACTACACCACGGCGCTCGCGGTGTACCAGGGCTGTGCCAATCAGGCGCCGTCGATTCGGGATCTGGCGCCGCTGAACGCCGCCTTCAATCCGCCGGCGGTGGGCAGGAATATCTGCACCTCGCTGGCGGCCAGGGGGCTGGTCAGCGGCGCCACGGTGGAGCAGCAGGCCACCGATGCGCTGCGCATTCTTAACGAAGAATTCGCCATCCAGCCCGAGCAGAACCTGCTGGCACCGGTGCATTTCGGGCTGGCGGTTGCCCAGAGCATAGCCATGACCTACGCCAACGCCTACGGCCGTGCCGGCGTGGAGGACCGGGTATGCGGGCTGAGTCTGGCGGCAACGGACGCCACCGCTGCCGTAACGCCAATTGCGCCAGCCACCGAAGCGGCGCTGTTCTCCGCCAGCAATGGCATTCCGCCCTCGGCCGGCGTCAACATTGTCTTTGACGATGCACCGGGTCAGCCCACGCACCTGGCCGCGAGCACCTCACCCAGCACCGGCCAGGCGGACTACGGGCTGGATGCATTGCTGTGTCTGCGCAGCCTGGTCGAGGGCCGCGATCTGGTCGATGGCGGCGCGCTCGATGAGGCCGCGCAAACCCTCGCCGGCGCCATCGCCGAAGGTGTCGCAGAGGTGCGGGCCTCCGGTGATCTGCAGGGTAAACCCACGGTGTTTGTAACCGGCCGCGCCGACGCAATCCTGCCGATCAATCACACCTCCCGGCCCTATGTCGGTCTCAACCAGCGGGTCGAGGGCAAGAAGAGTCGGCTGCGGTACTATGAGATTCTCAACGCCCATCACCTGGATGTGCTGAACGGCTTCCCCGGTATCGCGGAACGTTACGTGCCGCTGCATCATTATTATTTCCAGGCGCTGGATCTGGTGTGGGCCCACCTGACCGAGAAGCGGCCCTTGCCGCCAAGCCAGGTGGTGCGGGCAGTGCCGCGGGGTGACCTGGCCACCCCGCTGTCGGCGGACAACCTGCCACCCATCCGCCGCCGGCCAGCGGTGCAGGACCGCATCGTGTTTGCGGAGAACCAGCTCCACATCCCTGATTGACGGGCTGCCCAGGTTTTGTACCATGCAAGACACTCTCTCTTGCGGTAAGCGGACCATGACACAGCTCTTTGCCCAGAATAAGAAGAATGGCCTGACCCGGGAACTGATCGAAGCCCTGTTCCCGATGTTCGAGGAAGCCAGCGCCGGGGCAATTGCCGTCGATGTGGACAGCCGCATCACCTGGATCAACGCCAGCTACTCGGGGTTGCTCGGGCTGCGGGATCCGTCGGCGGTCATCGGCCGTTTCGTGCGGGACGTGATCCCGCACACCCGCATGCCCGAAGTGGTGGAAACCGGCAAACCGCTGTTGCTGGATATCATGGAACATCAGAAACAGCAGCTGGTGGTCACCCGCTTGCCCTACTTCGGTGAGGACGGGGCCATCGTCGGTGCGGTGGCCTTCGTGCTGTACGACGACCTGCAACCGCTGACGCCACTGGTCAGCAAATACCGGCGGCTGCATCAGGATCTCGCCGCCGCCCGCAAGGCACTGGCGAAGAAGGCCCGGGGTACCCGTTACAGTCTGGGCGACTTCGTCGGCGCCAGCCCGGCGGCGCTGGAAGTGAAGCGCCGTGCCCGGCTGGCAGCCGGTCGCGATATGCCGGTACTGCTGTTGGGCGAAACCGGGACCGGCAAGGAGGTGTTGGCCCAGGCCATTCATTCCGTGTCGGCCCGCGCGGACAAGCCCTTTGTCGGGGTCAATGTGGCGGCCATTCCGGACAATCTGCTGGAGGCGGAATTCTTTGGCGTGGCGCCCGGCGCCTACACCGGCGCCGACCGCCGCACCCGTGAAGGCAAGTTCCAGCTCGCCAATGGCGGCACGCTGTTTCTCGATGAGGTCGGCGATATGCCCCTGCCGCTTCAGGCCAAGCTGCTAAGGGCGTTGCAGGAAGGCGAGATAGAACCCCTGGGCTCCAACAAGGTGGTGTCGGTGGATGTGCGCGTTATCGCCGCCACCAGCCGTAACCTCGAGGCCATGATGGCCGAAGGCAGCTTCCGCTCGGACCTCTATTACCGGCTCAATGTGCTGGAAATTCCCATTCCGCCGCTGCGGGAGCGACTGGCGGATCTGGGCGTGTTGTGTGAGGCACTGCTGGAGGACATCGGCGAGGGCCTGGAGGTGCGCGGCGAGATCACCGATGCGGCAGTCTCGGCGCTGAGCAGCTACGACTGGCCCGGTAACATCCGTGAACTGCGCAACGTGCTGGAACGGGCGCTGACCATGGGTGAGGAAAACGGCCTGCTGGATGCCGACGCCATCTTCAAGGTGCTGCCCCGCAATGGCTCCCGTCCCCAGGCGAGCCTGTCGCCGCGCCCGGTTCGGCCATTGGCCCAGGTCATGGCGGAAGCCGAAGGCCAGGCCATTGAATCGGCCCTGGTGGCCTGTCGGGGCAATCGCACCCGGGCGGCCAAGCTGCTGGGCATTTCCCGTTCGGTCCTCTACGAAAAACTGGCCAGAATGTCCTGATTTCCGGACAAGTGTTCGGGCATCCGTACAACTCCCTACGACTAAGGTTTCAGGCTGTCCGGTTTTTCGGACAGTCTGGCCCGCGCTGTTCTCGCGTTTTAATCCTATCGTTATGATTCATAAGCAATTTATTTGTCTGGCACGGCACCTGCAGATTCTCCGGTGCAGGACGTCAGAACAACGCAGAAAACAACACTGACGCTCACCGTTGGACCCCAAGACCCTGTCGGTTTTGTTTCCTGCGTTTTCTGGCTGAACTTCAGCCCGGGCCTGTGCTGGCTGACGCCAACAGGCCAAAGACAACAACAAGAAGGATCATCTTCATGTCGATTAAACAGAAGCTTTCGCGTCTGAGTGTTGGCGTTGCCGCGGCCGCCGTATTATCCGGCAGCATGATCAGCAGCAACGTGATGGCCGCGGAGAAAATCCGCTGGCAGGTTCCGCTGGCATTCCCCTCTCATCTGGTGGGCCTGACCACACCGGTCAAGCACCTGTCCGAGAGCCTGAAAGCGATCTCCGACGGTGACGTTCAATTGCGTTACTACGAGCCGGGCGAGCTGGTGCCGCCGTTCGAGATCATGGATTCTGTCAGTGAGGGCAAGTACCCGGCCGGTTACACCTGGGTCGGTTACGATCAGGGCACCATCCCGGCACTGCCGCTTTACTCCGGCGCACCGTTCAACATGGAGCCGCCCGCCTATCTGGCCTGGTACTACGAGGGTGAGGGCAAGGCGCTGCTGGAGGAAATCTACGACGAGCGCAACATCCACCCGATGCTGTGCAGCATCATCGGCCCCGAGGGTGCGGGCTGGTTCGCCAAGCCGATTGAAGGCCTGGATGACTTCGATGGCCTGAAGATCCGCTTCGCCGGCATTGGCGGCAAGGTGCTGGAAAAACTGGGTGCCTCAGTGACCATGATTCCCGGCGGCGAGCTGTACCAGTCCCTGGAGCGCGGCACCATCGACGCCACCGAATTCTCTCAGCCGGCGATCGACAAGATGCTGGGCCTGGACCAGATCATCAAGAACTACATCATGCCGGGCTGGCACCAGACTCTGACCACCTCGCATCTGCTGGTCAACAAAGACGTGTGGAACGAGCTGGAGCCCCAGAGCCGTGCACTGATCGAGATGGGCTGCGAGTCTGCCACGCTGAAAGGCTTCGCCCAGAGCGAATTCGCCCAGCCGACCGCCCTGCGGGATTACGAGAGCGAAGGCGTGAACGCCCAGACCCTGCCGGAGCCGGTTCTGCGTGAACTCGAGAAAGCCACCAACGAGGTGCTGGACGAGATTGCCGCCGAGGACGAAATGTTCCGCCGTGTGCTTACCAGTCAGCGTGAGTTCATGGAGCATCACTCCATCTGGCACAGCAAGGGCTACCTGCCCCGGGATTTCTATCAGTACGACTGATCAGAGCCCGATTGCGTGAAGCAGGCACCGCCGCGGTGGTGCCTGCCCTCCCTATCTGTTAAATCCCCGAGGTTCCCGTGACTGAAACGCACGATACGCATGATGCGCCTGCCCCGTCGCTGGCCAGCGACGACCTGCCCTACAACCGCGTGTCCTGGCAGCTCGACCGATTCGTGGTGGCCGTGGGCAAGCTCAGTTCCTGGCTGTGGATCGGCGTACTGGTGGTGGTGCTGGCCAACGTGTTTGCCCGCTTCGTCCTGAACGCCGGTTCGGTGGCGCTGGAGGAGTTGTCCTGGCATCTGTTCGGCGCCGCGATGATGCTGACCCTCGCCTACGCCGTGGTCCGGGATGACCATGTCCGGGTCGACGTGTTGCATGAGAAGTTCTCGCCGAAGGCGAAAGCCATCATTGAGCTGGCCGGCCTGGTGTTACTGGCCCTGCCGATTGTCTATCTGATGATTGAGGTGCTGGTGCCCTACGCCTACAAGGCCTTCGAGCTGAGCGAGCGCTCCCAGGCACCGAGCGGGCTGCCCCATCGTTTTATTTTCAAGAGTGTGTTGCCACTGGCGCTGATGCTGGTGTGGGTGGCGATGTTCTCCCGTGTGCTGCGCTGCACCACGCTGCTGTTCCGCTTCCCGCGGGAAATCCACGTTCACCGCGATGACCGCAACGGCGGCCATCCGCACCCCTGAGCAAGAGGCAAAGACGTCATGGGTTTGGAAGCAATTCTGGTTACCACCATGTTTGCCAGCTTTATGCTGTTGCTGCTGCTGGGCTTTCCGGTGGCCTGGTCGCTGGCGGGTATCGGCCTGGTGTTCGGCGGCGTTGGGTTTGTACTGGTGGAGTATTTCGACGCCGATCTCTGGTTTACCTGGGCCGGCACCATTGGCGCGCTCGATGCCCGCCTGTACGGCGTGGTCGCCAATGAGCTGATGGTGGCGCTGCCGCTGTTCATATTCATGGGCATCATGCTGGACCGCTCCGGCATTGCCGAGAAGCTGATGCACAGCCTGGTGCGGGTGCTGGGCCCGCTGCGGGGCGGTTACGCCATCACCGTGGTGATTGTGGGTGTCCTGCTGGCGGCGTCCACCGGCATTGTGGGTGCCTCCGTGGTGTTGCTGGGCATGCTCTCCCTGGGGCCGATGATGCAGGCGAACTACAACAAGTCGCTGGCGGTGGGTACTGCCTGTTCGGTGGGCACCCTCGGCATTCTGGTGCCACCGAGCATCATGCTGGTGCTGATGGCCGACCGCCTGGGTACCTCCGACGCGTCGGTCGGCAAGCTGTTCATGGGAGCGCTGATTCCCGGCATCATGCTGGGCGCGATGTACATCCTGTACATAGTCATCGCCTCCTGGATCAAGAAGGACCTGGCCCCGGCGCCGAAAAACCGACAGCCGCTGGACCGTCGCGCGGTGCTGGACCTGTTCCTGGCCGTGGTGCCGCCGATGGCGCTGATCATGGCGGTACTGGGGTCGATCTTTTTCGGCATTGCCACCACCACCGAAGCCTCGGCGGTCGGTGCCGCCGGCGCCCTGTTGATGGCGCTGCTGAGCCGCCGGCTGGACCTGGCGGTGCTGAAGGAATCGTTGTACCAGACCAGTCGCACCACCGCGTTCATTTTCGGTATCTTCATCGGCGCCACGGTGTTTGCGGCGGTGCTGCGGGGGCTGGGCGGCGACGACGTCATCCGCGATGCCATCACCGGCCTGCCCTTTGGCACCACCGGCGTGCTGCTGACAGTGCTGTTCATAACCTTCCTGCTGGGTTTCTTCCTCGACTGGGTGGAAATCACCCTGATCATCCTGCCGCTGGTGGCACCGGTGATTTTCTCCATGGGGGTGGAACCGGTGTGGTTCGCCATCATGTTTGCCATCTGCCTGCAGACCTCGTTCCTCACGCCCCCGGTTGGCTTCTCCCTGTTCTACATTAAAGGGGTGTGCCCGCGCGGTGTCACCACGCGGGACATCTATCTGGGTGTGTTGCCGTTTATCGGATTGCAGTTGCTGGGGCTGGCGCTGGTGTTCTGGTTCGAGCCCCTGGCCACCTGGCTGCCAAATGAGGTCTACGGAGGGCCCTGACCCGCCGTACCGACAACTGAATAGCAATAAAAACAAGGAGTTGACGCCATGCGTCTGAAGAACAGAATTGCCCTGATTACCGGCGCCGGGCGCGGCATTGGGCGCGCCATAGCCGAGCACTACGGCCGCGAAGGGGCCAAAGTGGCGGTGGCCGATCTGGATCTGGCCGGTGCCCAGCAGGTGGCGGACGCCATTGAGGCCGCCGGCGGCACGGCCATGGCGCTGGCCATGGACGTGACCGATGAACGCGCCGTGGATGAGGGCGTCAACGCCGTAGCGTCGCGCTGGGGCGGCCTGGACATCGCCGTTGCCAATGCCGGCATCCAGCACATTGATCCGCTCCACAAGCTGTCGTACGGCAACTGGAGCAAGGTGATGAGCGTTCACCTGGATGGCGCCTTCCTGCTGACCCGCGCGGCCCTCAACCAGATGTACGCGTCCGGCGGCGGCACCATGTTGTACATGGGCTCGGTGCATTCGCTGGAAGCCTCCCCCCTGAAAGCGCCCTATGTCGCCGCCAAGCACGGCATGCTGGGGCTGTGCCGTGCGGTGGCCAAGGAAGGGGCGGAACACGGGGTGCGCAGCAACATCATCTGCCCCGGGTTCGTGCGCACCCCGCTGGTGGACAAGCAGATCCCGGAGCAGGCCAAAGAGCTGGGCATCTCCGAGGAAGAGGTCATCAGCAAGGTGATGCTGAAAAATACAGTGGACGGGGAATTCACGACTCTGGAAGATGTATCGGAACTGGCCGTTCACCTGGCTGCCTTCCCCTCCGCAGCCCTGACTGGCCAATCCATCGTGGTCAGCCACGGCTGGCACATGCAGTAAGGGACAGGAGAGACGGATGAGCAACACAGAACAATCACCGGTAGTCTGGTCTCCTTCGGCAGACACACTGACCAACTGCCAGATGGGCCGTTTCAAGGCGTGGCTGGAAGATCAGGGTTTCGGACCCTTTGCCGATTATCACGCCCTGCACCAGTGGTCCATCGATGAGCTGGACACTTTCTGGGCGAAGGTGTGGGACTTTTGCGGCCTGATCAGCAATACCCCGGCGGACCGGGTGCTGGGCAGCCGCGCCATGCCGGGGGCCGAATGGTTCCCGGGCATGACGGTGAACTTCGCCGCCAACCTGCTGCGCCTGGCCGACGGCGAACAGGCGGACAGCGAAGCGGTGGTGGCCTACTGCGAAACCCGTCCGGTGTTGCGCCGCAGCTACGCCGAACTGAAAGCGGACACCGGCGCGCTGGACGCCTTCCTGCGGGATCAGGGTATCCGCCAGGGCGATCGCGTTGCCGGCGTGGTCACTAACGGCTACGAGGCGCTTGTCGGCATGCTGGCGGCCACCAGTCTGGGCGCCATCTGGAGTTCCGCGTCACCGGATTTCGGTGTCGGTGCGATTCTGGATCGCTTCGGCCAGATAGAACCCGCGGCATTGATCGTGGTGAACGGGTACGGCTACGGCGGCAAGGTGTTCGCCCGCCAGACCGATTTCGCCGAGCTGATTGCCGGCCTGCCAACGCTGAAGTGCGTGGTCAGTGTCCAGCAGTTGCCAGACCAGGCACCCATCGCGGGTGAACGGGTCACCACCTGGGAGGAGGCCCTGGCGTCCGGAGCCGGACAGGCGCCCACGTTTACCCCGCTGCCCCCGGATCACCCGGTCTACATCCTGTATTCCTCCGGCACCACCGGCAAACCCAAGTGCATCGTCCACGGCGCTGCCGGTCTGCTGGTCAACCACGCCAAGGAACTGATGCTGCACGGCGACGTCGGGCCCGAGGACCGTTTCCTCTACTTCACCACCTGCGGCTGGATGATGTGGAACTGGCAGGCTTCCGCGTTGCTCACCGGGGCTGCCGTTATCACCGTGGACGGCTCGCCGGGCTACCCGGACCTGAATTTCCTGTGGCAGGTGGTCGCTGACGAGAAGGTCACCCACTACGGCACCAGCGCCCGCTTCCTGGCCGGTTGTCGCAAGGCGGACATCAAACCGGCCCAGGCGTTGGATCTCAGCGCCCTGAGGGTCCTGTTCTCCACCGGCTCGCCGCTGCTGCCGGAGGATTATGACTGGGTCTACAGTGACGGTGCGCCCGGTGTTCTGCTCGGCTCCATTGCCGGCGGCACCGATATCTGCGGGTGCTTCGTGGGCGCCACCCCATTGCTGCCGGTGCGTCGTGGCGAGATCCAGTGCCGTTTCCTCGGCGTCGACGCCGTGGCCTACGGCGACGATGGCCAGCCGGTCAGAGAAGGGCGCGGGGAACTGGTGTGCCGCCAGCCGCTGCCCTCCATGCCCGTGTGTTTCTGGGACGATGCCGACGGTGAGCGCTACCGCAGCGCCTATTTCGACACCTTCCCCGGTGTCTGGGCCCACGGTGACTTCATCGAGTTCACCGAACATGGCGGTGCCATCATCTATGGCCGCTCCGACGCCACCCTGAATCCGGGCGGTGTGCGGATCGGTACCGCAGAAATCTACCGGCAGGTGGAAACCGTGGCGGAAGTGGCCGACAGCCTGGTGGTCGGGCGCCAGATCGACGGCGATGTGGAAGTGGTACTGCTGGTGGTGCCCGCCGCGGGCCAGACCCTGGACGACGCGCTGCAGCAGCAACTGCGCCGCCGCATCCGCGAGGGCGCCAGCCCGCGCCATGTGCCCAAGCACATTCTGGCGGTGGCCGACATTCCCTACACCCGCAGCGGCAAGAAGGTGGAGCTGGCGGTGGCGCGGCTGATTAACGGCTCGACAAAGGCTGATAACCGCGACGCGCTCGCCAACCCCGAGGCGCTCGATCAGATCCGGGAGCGCGCGCAGGCAGCCGGGCTGCTGCCCTGATCCTGTGGTCCCATCGGCAAGGTGCGCACGGCCCGCAACCTGCGGAGCCCTGTGCTACCTTGTAAGTGACTGACCATCAGGGAGCAGGGAAGGTGAAACAGTGCTAGGGGTTCGACCGGGCAGCGCCCTCGTGGGACTGTTCATCCTGCTTCTGCTGACCGGTTGCAGTCTGCCGATGGTGGATCACAGCAGTGACTTTCAGGGGCTCAGTGAGGCTGAGGCCGCTAACACCCTGATCGGTCGAGGGACCTCTGCACTGGAGGCCGAGCACCCCGGCGAAACCGGTGTTTTCGCGCTCGCCGACCCTCTCGACGCCTTTGCCAGCCGGGTGCTGCTGATCCGCGCCGCCGAACGCACCCTGGATGTCCAGTATTACATCTGGCAGCAGGACACGACGGGCGTGCTGCTGCTGGGTGAATTGCTGACGGCGGCGGAACGGGGCGTGCGCGTAAGGCTGCTGCTGGATGACAACGGCATTGGCGGCCTGGACCCTCTGCTCTCAGCGTTGGATAGCCATCCGGATATCCACGTTCGGCTTTTCAACCCCTTTCTCTTCCGCCGGGCCAAATGGTTCAGTTTCGTGACCGATTTCAGCCGCGTGAACCGCCGCATGCACAACAAGTCGATGACGGCGGACAATGCCCTGACCGTTCTGGGCGGGCGCAACATCGGGGATGAGTATTTCGGTGCCACCCAGGGTGCCTTGTTCGTGGATCTGGACGTTATGGCGGTCGGCGCGGCCGTTGGCGCGGTGACGGACCAGTTCGACCAATACTGGACCAGCGAGTCCGCCTTCCCTATTGACGCGTTGGTGGAGCCGGCGGAAGCGTCGGAGCGGAGCGAATTGCGACAGCAGGTTCGTGATATTGCCCGCGATCCGGAGGCGCAAACCTATGCCAGGGCCGTGAGGGAGCGGCCGTTTGTCAGTTACCTGGTGGATGACACGCTGGAACTGCAATGGTCGCCCGCGAGACTGGTGAGCGACGACCCCGGCACCAATGCGTTCGACCGGGGCATGCTCTGGTTCTTTTCACTACTGCCCATTGAGGGATTGCTATAGGTTCTTTGCCAAACCGGCGTCCATGGGCCAATCTTTTAAGCAACCTGATTGCGCCCGGAAGGACCTGAAGTGCATCGAACGTCAATCCACGCCCTGTGGCTGATACTGACCTGCCTGTTGGTCAACCCGGCAGCGGCGAAAACCCCGGCCGCTGCCTCACCCGGCATGGCCCCGGACGACTACGGCTATGTGGGGGCTGCCACCTGCGCGGGATGCCATGAAGATGAGCACAATCACTGGCAGGGCTCGCACCACGACCTGGCCATGCAGCCGGCGACAGCGGAGACGGTACTCGGGGATTTTTCTGGCGCCACCTTCGAGTATTTCGGCACCACCTCCACCTTCTTGCGCAAAAACGACACCTTCCATGTGCGCACCGATGGTCCTGACGGTGAGCTGACGGAGTACCCGATTGCCTACACCTTCGGTGTAGACCCCCTGCAGCAGTATCTGATCGATGCCCGGCGGCCGACTCCAGGCGCTGAGCATTGTCTGGGACAGCCGCGCGAAGGCAGAAGGTGGCCAGCGCTGGTATCACCTGTACCCGGACGAACCCATCCGCGCCGGCGACGAGCTGCACTGGACCGGGCTCAATCAGAACTGGAATTTCATGTGCGCCGACTGTCACTCCACCAACCTGCAGAAGAATTACGACGTGCAGTCGGATACCTACGCGACCACCTGGAACGAAATCGATGTGGGATGTGAAGCCTGCCATGGCCCGGGCCAGCAACATGTCGACGCCATGCAAAAACAAGATGGGAGCCTGCCATTCCATGGCTTCAGCCTGACCCTGTCCCGGGCAGAACCCCGGGCATGGGCCATCGACCCGCAAACCGGCAGCCCGCAGCCGGCGAGCGCCGGGCCGGCCATGCAGCCGGAGCTGCAGGTGTGTGCCCAATGCCATTCCCGGCGGGCCACCCAGTTCCACGGCGCCCGGCCCGAGGACGGGCTGTTCGAGCATTTCTTGCCCTCGCTGTTGTCCGAGGGGCTATACCACGTCGACGGTCAGGTGGCGAATGAGGTCTACGTGTATGGCTCGTTCGTGCAGAGCGCCATGTACCACGCCGGCGTGACCTGTTCGGACTGTCATAACCCCCACAGCCTGGAGCGCAAAGCCGAAGGCAACGCCCTGTGCGGTCAGTGCCACCTGCCGGCGACCTTCGATACCGAGGCCCATCACGGCCACCCGGAGGACAGTGCAGGCAGCCAGTGCGTCAACTGCCATATGCCGGCATCCACGTTTATGGGGGTGGATGAGCGCCAGGCCCACAGCTTCCGCATACCGCGACCGGATCTATCGGTTTCCCTGGGTGTGCCCAACGTCTGTACCGACTGCCACAGTGACCGGGAAGCGGAGTGGGCTGTCGAGTCCTTGCGTGAACGGCACGGCCCGCCACCGGAAGGACACTTTGCCAGTGCCATTCATGCGGGCCGATACGGCGGCCCGCAGGCGGAGCAAAAGCTGGCGCAGTTGATCCGCAATCAGACCCAGCCGGCCATCGCCCGTGCTACGGCCGCTACCCTGTTGCCCCGTTACCTGAGCCAGCAGTCGGTGCCGGTACTTCAGCAGGCCAGCCAGACAACGGATCCACTGATCGCGTTGGGCGTTGCCCTGGGGCTACAGGACATTCCTGAGCAATACCGCGCCTTTTTTGGCATTCCCGGGCTGTACGATGAACATCGTGTGCCCCGCAGCCTGACCGCCAGTAACCTGCCGGAAAGCGCCCTGCCGCCCAATCAAGCGGAGGTTGGCCGTCGCCACGGGGCCGCGCTGGAGGACTACATCCAGTCCCAGAAGAACAACGGCGACCGACCCGAGTCACTGGTCAATCTGGCGGGAATTTATGGCCAGCGCGGGGCCTTCGAGCGCGCAGAAACCTACTACAGACTGGCCATGGCGCGGGCACCCTGGTACACACCCGCCTATGTGAACCTGGCTGATCTGTTGCGGGCCCGTGGCCGGGACAACGAAGGACAGCAGGTTCTGCAGGACGCCCTGGGCCGGGTTCATGATCCGGCGCCCATCGAGCATTCCCTGGGGCTGCTGCTGGTTCGGCAACAGCGCCTCGATCAGGCGCTCGACCACCTGGGCCGTGCAGCAAATGCGGCTGTTTCTTCCGCCCGCTATGCCTATGTGTATGCCGTCGCACTGGACTCGGTGGGTCGCACGGCGGACGCCATAACAGCGCTGGAATCGGCACTTCGTCGATACCCCGGCGACCCGCAGATACTGTCAGCACTGGTCGGTTATCACCGCCAGATGGGCAATACGGCTCAGGCCTCCCAATATCAGAGAATGTTGAATCCCTGATTATTGGTCATCGCTTCTTCCACTCACGTTCCGGCGTGTTCAGTGCATCGACAATAACCCTGGCGAAACCTTCTGCCGCCTCTTCCAGCGAGTCCGGATCGACAGTACGGGGCAGGGCCTGCCAAACGGCCTCCCCTGTGGCGCTGTCATAAAGGGTTGACTGGATTACATAATCCACAGAACGTTCGATGCTGGCGGGCTGTACCGAATGCTCCATATAGGTCACCGAGGCGCCGGCGCCGATTTCCCGGGTGTAGGGGATGTAGGAGACCGATTCCGGCTTGTAGTCCGTGTGGACCCTTTTATCGACCAGCGATAACACCAGAACACTGTCGTGCTGACCTTCCCGGGCGATGTCGAGCAGCTGGCCGCGCAGTTCGGTCGGTGTGTCCCAGGAAAGCGAATCGTGTTCGGAGTTCAGGAACGTGGCTGCGTTGCCCTGTTCGTTCAGCCTGTTGGCCATGGCTTGACCCACCACTGTCCGCACCCGGGCATTGGGGCTGGCGGCAACGACGAGTGTATCGGAAAACTCACGGGCGGAATCGCCCCCGGACCGGACATTGGTAATGGACGTGCTGGGGCTGGAGCTTGAGCACGCACCGAGCAGAAACGATGCGGCCATGAGTGCAGTGAACAGAATGATCCATCTTGGCGTCATGCGGGTTCTCCCTGAACCTGTCGGAATATGGTACCGCTGCTGACTCAAGCAAAGCACAGCCTGCGGACAAGCGCCAGATCAGGACGCACCGAAAATGTCCGAAAGTTTCGTAAAATCGTGCCTTTTCACGATGCTGTAACAGGTTTTATCGCATTTTTAGTCCGTTCTTATACTAAGATCGTAACCAGAATTCCCCAAAAAATGGTATCTTACTAGGTCTATCAAAAGTTCCCGTATCAGTCATTGCTCAGGTCGGGCGTTCACAAGACCCCTGACCCTGCCATGACCGTCCTGAACTCACATACTAGCCTGAGGACGAAAATGACTACCTCCAAAGCCAAGATTATCTACACCCTGACCGACGAGGCCCCCGCGCTCGCTACCCGGTCTCTTCTTCCCATCCTTGAAACCTACGCCAAGCCGGCCGGCATCGACTTTGAAACCAGCGACATCTCTCTGGCGGCACGTATTCTGGCGGCGTTTCCTGATTACCTGGAAGAAGATCAGCGGGTGCCGGATGCTCTTGCCGAGCTGGGTGAATACACCAAGAACCCGGAAGCCAACATCATCAAGCTGCCCAACATTTCTGCCTCCATTCCGCAGTTGCGCGCAGCCATCCGGGAACTGAACGAGCAGGGTTACAAGGTTCCCGAATACAAGGAAAACGCCGAGACCGACGAAGAGAAAGAAGCCCAGACCCGCTACGCCAAGGTGCTGGGCAGCGCCGTCAATCCGGTGCTGCGGGAAGGCAACTCCGATCGTCGTGCCCCGTCCGCGGTCAAGGCCTTTGCCCGTAAATACCCCCATACCATGGGTGAGTGGAGCCCGGCGTCCCGTACCCACGTGGCGCACATGCGCGGCGGTGATTTCTACTCCAACGAACAGTCCGTCACCCTCGACAAGGCCACCACGGCCCGCATCGTGTTCGAAAACAAGAAGGGCGATCAGACCATCCTGAAGTCCGAGCTGCCGCTGCAGGAAGGCGAAGTGCTGGACGGCATGTTCATGAGCAAGAAGGCGCTGATCAAGTTCTTCGAAGACGCCATTGCCGACTGCGAAAACACCGGTGTGATGTTCTCCCTGCACGTCAAAGCGACGATGATGAAGATTTCCCACCCGATCGTGTTCGGTCACGCGGTGAAGGTCTTCTACAAGGAGCTGTTCGAGAAGTATGGCGAGCTGTTCGACGAAATCGGCGTGAATCCGAACAACGGCCTGTCGTCGGTTATCGAAAAGATCAAACAGCTGCCGGAATCCAAACAGGAGCAGATCCAGGAAGACCTGCACAAGTGCTATGAGCACCGTCCTGAAATCGCCATGGTGGATTCCGTCAAGGGCATCACCAACCTGCACGTGCCCAGCGACGTGATTGTCGACGCCTCGATGCCGGCGATGATCCGTAACTCCGGCAAGATGTGGGCCCGCGACGGCAAGCTCAAGGACACCAAGGCGGTGATGCCCGAGTCCACCTACGCCACGATTTACCAGGAAGTGATCAACTTCTGTAAGACCCACGGCGCATTTGACCCCACCACCATGGGTACCGTGCCGAACGTGGGTCTGATGGCGCAGAAAGCGGAAGAATACGGTTCCCACGACAAGACATTCGAGATCAAGGAAGACGGCGTCGTGCGCGTGATCGCCGAAGATGGCACGGTGCTGACCGAGCATCAGGTCGAGCAGGGCGATATCTGGCGCGCCTGCCAGACCAAGGACCTGCCGATCCGTGACTGGGTCAAGCTGGCGGTGAATCGCGCCCGCGCCACCGGCATGCCGGCGTTGTTCTGGCTTGACGACGAGCGTCCCCACGACGCCCAGCTGATCAAGAAGGTCGAGATGTACCTGAAAGAGCACGACACCGACGGCCTGGAGATCATGATCAAGTCGCCGGTCCGCGCCATCCGCTGGACCATGGAGCGCCTGATCCGTGGCCTGGACACCATCTCGGTGACCGGCAACGTGCTGCGGGACTACCTCACGGATCTGTTCCCGATTCTGGAGCTGGGTACCAGCGCCAAGATGCTGTCCATTGTGCCGCTGCTTAATGGTGGTGGTCTGTACGAGACCGGCGCCGGCGGCTCCGCGCCCAAGCATGTCCAGCAATTGCTTGAGGAAAACCACCTGCGCTGGGATTCCCTCGGTGAGTTCCTTGCCATTGCGGTCTCTCTCGACGAGCTCGGCGAGAAGGAAAGCAACGAGCGAGCGCGCCTGCTGGGTCAGACCCTGGACAAGGCCACCGAGCGCCTGCTGGAGAACAACCAGTCGCCGTCCCGCGTGACCGGTGAGCTGGATAACCGCGGTTCCCACTTCCACCTGGCCCGTTACTGGGCCGAAGAGCTGGCGAATCAGGACAGCGACAAGGAACTGAAAGAGTTCTTCGGCAAGCTGTCCAGCCAGTTGGAAGACAACAAGGACAAGATCCTCGAGGAAATGAGCGTGATTCAGGGGCACCCGGCTGACATTGGCGGCTATTACCATCCGCCCGCAGACAAGGTCTGCGAGGTCATGCAGCCGAGCGAAATCCTGAACCGGATCCTCGCCGAAGCCCGCGACTCCGTGAAGTAACACCCGGGTGGCACCAGAAACCGGGCGGCTGCGAGGTCGTCCGGTTTTTTTGTGCCCCCAGTCTCAGGCTTGCAGGGGCGCGAACCGGGCGGCGGTCAGCCTGGCCAGGTCGTCCGGTGACAGTTCGATCTCCAGGCCGCGGCGGCCGGCACTGACATAGAGCGTGTCGAAATCCCGGGCCGAGCTGTCGATGAAGGTGGGCAACGCCTTTTTCTGGCCCAGCGGGCTGACGCCACCGAGTACGTAGCCGGTACTGCGCTGCACGGCCTGCTTGTCGGCCATGGCGGCTTTCTTGCCGCCGGCGGCCCGGGCTATCTGTTTCAGGTTCAGCATTGCGGTCACTGGCACCACGGCAACGGCCAGCGTCTTGCCGTCAACGCTGACTACCAGGGTCTTGAACACCCGGGCCGGATCGACGCCCATTTTCTCCGCCGCTTCGGTGCCATAGGACTCGCTGGACGGGTCGTGCGGGTATTCGTGAAGACGGTGGGGCACCTTGGCCTGTCGCGCTGCGTTGACGCCGGGAGTCATGGGGTCTCGCTTCCTTTGACGTGAAAATGGTAAGCAGATTTAACGCATTTGTTATCAATTGCAAACTCCCCTCGACGAATCCCTTATGAGTGACTATTTTTCATACAGAAAAACCAACCTCAGCAACCAAGTGCTTGCCGTACCACTCATGACCCGTATTCGCGATCTGACCACATGAAAACTCTGAAAACCAGGCATCTTCCGCTGCTGCGAACCCTGTGGGTGGTGGCCATCTACCTGTGCGCCGGGTGGCTGTGGATAACCTTCTCCGATGCCCTGGTGGAAGCCTGGGTGACCGATTCCCAGGCGCTGAGCCGGGTGCAGACCTGGAAGGGCCTGCTGTTTGTGCTGGTGACCGCGGTGGTGCTGTTCGTGGTGCTGCTGAGGCAACTGCAGAAGGACCGCAACCTGCTGCAGCTGCAGCAGCACCAGCGCGACGCGTTGCGCAAGCGGGAACGCCAGCTTGCCGTGCTGATGGACAACCTGCCGGGCATGGCCTATCGCTGCCGCTTCGACGAACACTGGACCATGCTGTTCGCGTCCAGTGGCTGTGGTGAGCTGACCGGTTACCAGCCCGAGGAACTGGTCGGCAACCGGGTGACCAGCTATGCCCGCCTGATCGGCGACGAAATCAACCCGGCGCTGGCCCGCCAGGTGCAACAGGCCGTGGAGCGCGACGAGGCTTTCTCCATCGAGTACCCGCTGACCCGCAAGGACGGCCGGCGCATCTGGGTGTGGGAGCGCGGGCGAGGCGTGGACGAAGACGGCGAGACGCTGCTCGAGGGGATCGTGCTGGATATCTCTGACCGCAAGGCCCTGGAAGAAGAGCTGTCGGATCTGGCCATCCGTGATTCCCTGACCGGGCTGAACAATCGCCGGGAAATGACCCGGGTGCTGGAAGAGGAAGTGGCCCGCGCCGCCCGTTACCGGCGTGAGATGGCCGTGTTGTGGATCGACTTTGACCATTTCAAGGACATCAACGATTCTCTCGGTCACGCCGCCGGCGACGCGGTGCTGAAAAACGTCAGCCAGCTGTTGCTCAGCGGCATTCGCAGTGTCGATACCATCGGCCGCTTCGGCGGTGAGGAATTCGTTGTGGTGTTGCCGGAAAAGGGTGTGGAAGGCGCGCGGGAAACCGCCGAACGCCTGCGGCGCCTGGTCAGTGACCGGCCGGTAGCGCTGGACAGCGGAGATACCGTGCCCCTGACCATCAGCATCGGCGCGGCGGTCTTCCCCCATCATGGCCGCAGTCCTCGCGCGTTGAGCGCGGCGGCGGACAAGGCCATGTACCTGGCCAAGGCATCCGGGCGCAATTGTGTAATCATGGCGTCTATCGCGGAGGAAGCCCATAATTCCTGACGGCGGCAGCTGGAAAGACTGACAGCCGTGCCACTGCCCTCCGGCCAATGATCCGGCGCCGGCCAGCACCGATCATGAGCGAAAAACAGCAACCCCAACGAAGGCTTACCGATGAACCGAATTGCCCGACGAGCCCTTCACACCTGCCCTGTACCAACAGATCTGGCCGCAATCACCTGCCGTGACAGCGCAGGCGAGCGCCCGGAGGCCGCCGGAGTGTCATCCCAGGTGGTGGACGATATCTGGCAGGGCGTGGAGCGTCTGTACCGTACCGGTGTGCACCCGGGCATCCAGTTATCGGTGCGCCATCGCGGGGAGCAGATACTGCACCGCGCCATTGGTCATGCCAGCGGGAACGGCCCCCATGACCCGCCCAATGCCGTTAAGGTACCGATGACCACCGACACGCCGATCTGTTATTTCTCGGCCTCCAAGGCCGTGACGGCACTGCTGATGCACATGCTGGCGGAGCAGGGACTGATCAACCTGAGTGATCCGGTGTCTTACTATTGCCCGGAGTTTGCGGCGGCCGGCAAGCGCACTATCACCGTGCACCAGATCCTGTCCCACCGCGGCGGCATACCGGGCATCCCCAGGGAAACCCCCATCGAGGTGTTGTGGGACCGGGAAGAGATCTGGCGGGTGCTGTGTGCCGCCAAACCGGTGGAAGTGGACGGCGCCAAGGTGGCGTATCACGCCATCACCGGCGGCTTCGTGCTGCAGCGGGTGCTGGAGAAAGTCACCGGGGATACCATAGAGAATTTTCTGGATCGCCACCTGCGCCAGCCAATGGGGATGCGCTGGTTCACCTACGGTATTGCTCCGGACAACGTCAACGACCTCGCCAGCAACTACGCCACCGGGCCAACCCCGCGTTTCCCGGTCTCCTGGATCGTCCAGCGGGCCCTGGGCGGCGATATCCGCACGGTGGAGCAGGTGGTCAACGATCCGCGCTTCCAGGAGGCGGTGATTCCGGCGGGCAATCTGTGCGGTACCGCCGAGGAAATGGGGCGGTTCTTCCAGATGATGCTCAATGGCGGTGTCTGGAACGGCAAGCGGATCTGCAGCGAATTGACCATTCGCCGCTCCATCCAGCAGTTCGGTTCCCTGCAGATCGATCGCACCATGATGATTCCGATGCGATTCAGCGCCGGCATGATGCTTGGCGGCAACCCCTTCGGCCTGTGGGGCCAGCAGAGCCGCTACGCCTTCGGACACATCGGTTTGATCAACAAGCTGTGCTGGGCCGACGCGGCACGGGATATTTCCGTGAGTCTGCTCAATACCGGCATTCCCATTGTCGGCCATCACCTGCCGGCGCTGGCGAGGTTTGTCTATACGGTCTGCGACCGCTTTCCGCTGGTGCCCGAGAGTCAGCGTCCACTGATTGCGGCCTGAGACAAGGATCGGCGAGCGCGCCTACAGCGTACGGAGCTGATCCTCAAGAATGCCCTGGACCGACGACAGAATGTCGCGAAAATCGGTGAGGGTCTGGGTGCGCTGAATGATGTCCTCGCGGTGCTCGTCAAGGCGCTCCAGTTTGGGCACCACGCGGCGGATGCCCTCGGTGATCACTTCGTAGGGATAATGGTGGTCCATCACGCTGAGTTTGTTGATCTCCGCCACTTCCTGACTGAATATGCTGACGATGTCGTACAGCAGATCCTTATGCTGGATGCTCGCCGCTTCCCAGTAGGCGTCGTCAAGCAGCTCCAGGAAAGACAGGTATTCCCGCAGGGTATCGGCAACTGAAGTCTGGCTCATGGGCGATCCGTCCGTTTGGAAGAGTGGTGCGTATAACCGGGAACTATAGCAGGAGATCGTTGCGCCGTTTCTGCTGGGCCATGACGCGACCGTTAAAATATGAAAGCTTATTCATTTTTATTGAGTTTTGTCGGACAACCGTGCAGACTCCCGATGTGCGTTATGGATATACCACACTCAACGGAAGAGAAGCGTGATGGACAAGCACCTTCACACGGCGACCAAGACGGCTCGCCAACGCCCGGTCAAACTCGATCACCACGACAGTGTTCGTTCCCATGTGCGTGAGCAGGTCAGCTCGGAAGTCGCGCGTCTGGAGCGTCGTATCGAAACCCTGCGTCTGACCCGGGGGCCCCACGCCGAGATCATGATTTCCGCCTACCAGCGCATGCTCGATCGCAAAAAGGGCTTCCTGCTCAACTGGGACCTGCGCGACGGCGGTTACTGACGACTGCTGACGACCACCGTTTCGTAGTTGATGGCCTCGTCGCCATTCTGCTGATTACCGCAATGCTCCGGATTGGGCCGGCGCTCCCCGTTTTCCTCAAGGGTTGGCTCCTCGTCCGTGGAGGTAAATACCCGGGCCAGAGATTCGCCATAAGTCAGTACCACTTTGACACAGTCCGGTTGCTCGCCGTTGATCTCCAGGCCGTTCGCCTTGGTGAGTGTTAACGTGTCTCTCTGGGTGCCGACAAACTCCTGCAACAGCTCTACGTTACCCCGGGTGCGTCCGGTGTAGCTGGTGGCGGCGTATTCCGGCTGGTTAAACCCGCTGTCGCCGAAGGAACTGGCGTTGTAGCGGCCGCTCCACGACGCACTGGCGACCTCCGCCGGGTTGTCCTCGCTGTCGGCCGGCGCCCGCGCGACGAACTGGGTGGCGCGGTAGACCTTGTCCTGCATCGGATTGTAGGTCCAGTCCAGCATCACGTATATCCAGGTGCTGTCGGAGGCGGCCGAGTCACCCCCGGTCTCGGTGAAGCGCACCAGGGCGTCGTTCGCCGGAGTGTTGTAACTGGCCGCCTCATCCTCCGCGATACTGTCCCGCATCAGCCGTCGGCCGTCGTTGAAGTTGCTCACCTGGCCGCTGCGGATCACTTCGTTGATCAGGTCCAGCGGGTTGCGCACACTGGTGTAATCGCTGCCGTCGTCCGTCGGTGTGGTGCCCAGAAACGCATCAAGGTGGCCACGCAGGGCCATGGCGCTGCCGTTGTCCTTGCCGTCAGTGGCCGGTTCAAGGCCGCGGTACAGATCCTGAAAGGTGGTGTACTGCAATACCGGCGCCAGCCCCTCGGTGTTGCGCAGGCGGAAACTTTCCATGGGCAGGTCCACGTCTGTCGCCGGGTTGAGGTAGCCGTCGTCGCTGGAACTGTCCGGACCGCAGCCTGCGAGTCCGAAAGCCGTCAGGGTAAATGCGGCGAAAAGGCAGGAATGTCTCATTATATAGGGGCCCTGGGGTGCGAAAATGATGTTTAAGCGCTAAAGTGACGGACTGCGGCGCGGGAACCTCCTCGCTCCGGCCTGACTGCTGACAATAAACCATAAAGCAGGCATCTGCCCTCGCGGAGATCACATTTTGCAGCAATGGCAATCCCTGAACCGCCGGTGGCTCCTGCCGGTTCTTGTTATGCTGGCGCTATGGCTGCCGGGCTTAGCCAGCGCCAGCGAGCAGTGCCAGGACGGTGAGATTGTGCTCAACAGTGCAACCACCAGCGTGCGCGACCTGGGCAACTGCATCTGGTACCTGGAAGACCCGGACCACACCCTGGGCTTCAACGATGTGATCGCCGCCGGGGCCGAACGGTTTACCCGCCACGACGGCGGCGTGTTGAATTTCGGTTACACCGAGTCGGCCTACTGGGCCCGGTTCGATTTGCGGGTCGGTGCCGGCGCGGCGCTATCGGACTGGATTCTGGAGCTGGCGCTGCCGCTGGTGGATGAGGTGGTGCTGTACGTGGTGCAGGGCGGCGAGCTGGTGGACCAGCGTCGTGCCGGCTACGAGGGCGACTGGTCGTCGCGGGATCTGGCGGTGCCGAACCCCACGTTCCGCCTGTCGCTCGAGGCCGGGCTGCCGGCCCGCGTCTACCTGCGAATCACCAATACCAATACCTTCCGCCTGCCCATCACGCTCTGGCATCCGGACAGCTACATTGAAAAAGTCTCGGTCGATGAGGCCGTTCGCGGCATCCTGCTGGGCAGCATTCTTGCGATTCTCGCCTACAACCTGTTTGTAGCGGTGTCCGTGCGCGAGCGCAGCAACATCTACTACGTGCTCTATCTGGTTTCCGCCACGGTGTTTATCGCCACGGAGCAGGTCCACGGCACCCAGCTTTTCGAGGGCCGCCCGGCGTTCCTCAACAAGGAGTATCTGCATTACCAGATCATGATGACTTGGTTCTGGGGGCTGTTGATGGCTCGGTCATTGCTGGAAACACGCCAGCGGTCGACGGATCTGGACCAGGTCATCCGGCTGTGTCTGTACGCGGTGGTGGTCACCTTCGTGCTGTCGCTGTTCCTGCCCTACCATGTGGCGATGGAGTGGATCGTGCTGGGTTCCATTGTGCTCAGTACGCTGATGATTGTGGTCAGCTATCTGTCCTGGCGCTATTACAACCCGGCCGCGCGCTCCTATTTCTTCGCCTGGACACTGGCGCTGGTGGGCTTCGGTATCTACGCCCTCACGGTCATGGGCTACCTGCCGTTGAACATGTTTACCACCTACGCACCCCAGTTTGGCCTGACCGCGCAGATCATCCTGTTTTCCTTCGCCCTCGCCGATCGCATCAAGCAGGTACAGGGCGAGGCCCTGGGCTGGAGTGAGCGGGCCCTGGCCAACCTGCGCCGGTACCAGTCGCTGTTCGATAACGCCATTGAGGGGGTGTTCCAGATGTCTCTGCACCGGCGTTTCGTCACCGCCAATCCGGCCATGGCGAATCTGATGGGGTATCGCAGCAGTCGTGAGCTGCTGGACCGTGATCCCGACGTGCTGGATACCTGTTTTGCCGATGAGCGGGTGCGTCGGCGGGTCGTGGAGCAGCTGGAAACCCGCGGTACGGTAAAAGGCATCGAGGCCCGGTATCACGATCGCGACGGCAACGAGCGCTGGGCCACGATATCGCTGCATACGGTGTACGACAGCGACGGACTGCCGACCCATCTGGAAGGCACCTGCATCGATGCCACCGAACGCCACCAGCGCCAGCACATCGAGCGTGAACGCGAACAGGAGCGGCTGGAAAAGGAGCTGGCGCGTAACTCGGCTGAAGCCAAGAGCCAGTTTCTGGCGAACATGAGCCACGAGATCCGCACGCCGCTGGCCGCCATCATCGGTTATGGCGAGACCCTGCTGGACCCGGATCTTAATGACGAGGAAAAACGCGGCAGTGCGGAAACGGTGGTGCGAAGCGGGCGTCACCTGCTGGACCTGGTCAACGACATTCTCGACCATTCCAAAATCGACGCCAACAAGCTGGATGTGGATGTGGTCACCGTCAACCTGCCCGAACTGCTGGACGAGATACGCGCGTTCTTTGCCCCCAGAGCGCGGGAGAAAGGGCTCGATTTCAGTATCATCTGCGACTATCCGCTGCCGGAAACCCTCCGCACCGACCCCACCCGGTTCAGGCAAATCATCATCAATCTGTGCGGAAATGCATTGAAATTCACGGAAAAAGGCTCTATCTCCCTGGCTATCCGCTGTGATCGCCAGCGGGAGCAACTGGTGGCCCGGGTGGTGGATACCGGCATCGGCATGAAACCGGAGCAGTTGCGCCGGCTGTTCGATCCGTTCGCCCAGGGCAGTGCCGCCATTGCCCGCCAATACGGCGGCACCGGCCTGGGCCTGAGTATTTCACGGCGGCTGGCGGAACTGCTGGGCGGTGACATTACGGTCGCCAGTACCTATGGTGAAGGTAGCGAGTTCGAGCTGCGGATAACCACCGGAGCGCTGGACGGGGTGCATTTCCTGCGGGACGCGTCGGAGCTCAGCCAGCGCCGCCGCACCATTCCGATGGTGGTGGCGCCGCGCCTGTGCGGCCGCATCCTCTGTGCCGAAGACAACGACGTCAACCGCCGCCTGGTGTCATTGCTGGTCAGCCGCACCGGGGCCGAAATCGTGCATGTGGGCAATGGTGCGGAAGCGCTGGAGACCGCCATTCGTGAGTCGTTCGACCTGATCCTGATGGACATCCAGATGCCGGTCATGAATGGGCGAGACGCAACGGCCGCACTGCGGGAGGCGGGCATTAACACGCCGGTGATTGCGCTGACCGCGAACGTGATGGCCGAAGACATCGCGGATTACCGCGTTGCTGGCTGCAACGAACACCTCGCCAAGCCCATCGACAAGCAGCGTTTTTACGAGGTGCTGGCCCGCTACCTCAAAGTGCAGCCGGATCAGGGCTATGGCAAGGACCGCCAGTACCGCGGTACGGTGCTGGTGGCGGAAGACAACGACGACAACCGGCAACTGGTGGAGCGTATGCTGCGGCGCCGCGGGCTTGAGGTGGTGGCGGTAACCAGCGGCGATGAAGCGGTGCGCGCGGCCCTGTCCGGCTCGGTGAATCTGGTGTTGATGGACCGTCATATGCCCGGGCTGGACGGCGTGGAGGCCACGAGGCTGTTGCGTCAGACCGGGTTCCGCCGCCCCATTGTGGCGTTCACCGCCGGTGATCAGCAGGAAATCGAGGCACTGAAGGACGCCGGATGTGACGGCGTGTTGAACAAGCCCATGGACACCGACCATCTGTTGGCGCTGCTGGAGCGCACACTGGGCAGCCCGGAGCCGTTCGCAGGCGATGCCCTGACCGCTGAGGACAGCGGCATCGAGGCGCTGGTGGAGCAGTTCCTGTCAGGCTTGCCGGCACGCCAGCAAACCATGCAGCGGGCATTGGCAGCAGAGGACCCCGAGAGCCTGCGCAGCGAGGCTCACCAGATCAAGGGCACGGCCGGGGCTATGGGCTATCCGGCGATGACCGCTCTGGCCGGTGCAATTGAGGCCAGCCTGAAAGCCTCGGCCCCGGACTGGGACCGGATTCGCAGTGAACTGGCGCGACTCGATGAGATGATTGACCGCGCCTTGACCGCACGCAAAGAACGTACATGAGCCAACGGCGGGCAGGATATGACCACAGGAAACCAGACGATGACTGACCATCAGCAACCCAACGAACAATACTCACTGAGTATGATGTACGGCACCTACGCGGACATTCTGTTTGTCCTGTTTCCTTTTCTGGTTATCACCATGCAGCGGTTATGGGACGGCAACCTGGCGCAGATTCTGATGCAGCCGGACCTCAGTATTGCCTCGGCCATCCTTGCCGGCCTCGCCATTGGCAAGTTTGTGCTGGGCCTGGTGACCAATCGTGACCTGGGCCGCTACAAGGAACGCATCGTGTTTTTTATCGCGCTGACGCTGTTTGTGGTGCTGGGGCCATCCATCATCCTGATGCTGAGCATTGTCGGGAACAGTGAGGTGCCCGGTTTCGTGGCGTTTGTGCAGCCGGTGCTGCTTATCATTGCCATATCGCTCTACACCAGCGCGGTCAGTATCAGTAACATCCTCACCCGCAGTATCGGCGCGGAAGCTGAGTCGCCCGGCGGTCTGCATGGCAGCGCTGGCGCAGCCGCGCCGGCCCATGAGCCGTTGGCCATACCGCGCCGTACCGGCAGCGACACGGTCTGAACGCACGGGGAAAATCAGGAGAGAGTCCATGAGTGATCTCAGGGTATTAGTGGTCGAAGACGAGCCGGTGATGCGCGAGCATCTGGTGCAGATGCTGTTTAACGCCGGTGCCACCGGTGTTGAATCCGCCCGGGACGTTGCCAGTGCGCGAGCGGCCTATGACGCCAGTGAATTTCAGATCGTGCTGCTGGATATTGGTCTGCCCGATGGCAACGGGCACGACCTGATGCTGGAATTCAAGCGGATCAGGGAAAGCCAGCATATTGTGCTGGTCACCGCCGACGACTCCATTGAAAGCATTCAGAAAGCCATCAGTGCCGGAGCCAATGGCTACGTGGTCAAGCCCTATTCCCAGGAAAAGATCTTCGACGTGGTCAACAACTACGCCATGGTGCACAGTGGCGACCGGGGCAAAATGCAGGGCCTGAACCGTCCCCACTGAACGTTTCAGGCCCAGGACTGCTCAGGCAACCTGGCGGGCAATCCAGGAGTTGTAGCGGGTTGCCAGTGCTCTTACGTATCGGGCTTCCGCCCCGTCAAGCCGGCACAGTACGCCATTAAAGATCCATCCCCGCTCATACAGGCCGAGCACCCGCTGCTCGTCGTCGAGATTGACCCGCTGGTTCAGTTTCTTGCAGATGGCATCCAGCAGCGGCAGCTTTTCAGGGCGCCGGATCGGGCCCGGTTGGTTGCCGGCTGGCGGATGCGCTGCACGTGTTGTTGGATGTCTTCTCATGATGTTCTCCTTGTCGTTTTGCGGCTGCAAAAACAAAAACCCCGGAGCTGTAGCAACCGGGGTCTGGCGGAGAGACTGGCCCGGTCGCTCGAACGGCTCCCGGGACTGACCGAAAGCCGTTAGCTGTTTTTCACCATGACGAGAACACACTGGTCGGCGAGACGGCCCGCGCCCGTGTGAATCAGGGAATGTCGGATAAACTGTCGCATGGATTCTGGCTCTTGGTCGGCGGTGCGCCGGATGGGCGTCGCCTTACGGTTTCGGTAACAGCATCAGTGTATCGGTTGCCAGCCGCTTTGCAAGGCCTGCGAGGCTTCGGCAAACCCCTACAGACCGGGGCGGGTCGGGCGCTCATAATTGCATCTGTCACGTGTTTTTACGTTGTGCAATCCCGGGTGCCCGGCAGTGAATTGCCCTGGCATCCAGTGGATCTCTCCTTTACGACGCAGCCTCTTGGGGCTGCGTTTTTTTTGGTAGTGGATAATCCGTAGCCACTACTTCGTACAGCCTTCCAGCCTGTTTTTGCCGATAATTTAATCACTAACGCAGTGTTGAATATCACCAGTAAAGAGAGGTTGAAACCTAGCAAGATGTCCGAAGAAGCCGGATCTGCTCGCCAAAAGTTACACGCACACGCACTTGTCGAATTCCTGTTGATCGCCGCCCTGGCGGTGTACCTGATGCTGGCCCGTGGCCAAGTGGTGGGGGATGACCTCGCGTTCACCGTTGTGGGCGCCGGCCTGATGGCGTTGGTCACCTACTGGACCCTGAATACCCTGCGGGATGTGCTGGAGGTGGTGGCGGTGAGAGCGCACCGGCTGAAACACTGACGCGCGAGTGACGGCCGCAGGGATACCCGGTCGGTCAGGCCTGACGGCTCTCGTCAGACAGCGGTGCTAACCCGCCGGAGTGCAGATCAATCTGCTGCCAGGTCCGGTGAAGAATCAGCGCGTCGTTGGCCGCCCGGTGAACCGGCAGCCCGAGTTCCCTGATAACCTCCTGACGCACCGCCGACCAGTGGCGGACCTGCACCGAGTTCAGCAGCATGGAAATGGATTCCAGCTGGAACGCGGGAGTGACGCCGGCTACCCGGTAGAGCCGGTGGAGCCAGAAACTGTCGAAGGTCCAGGCGTCGCAGAAAACCTGGGCGGGCAGCAGCCTGTTCAGCTCCTCGGCCACGATGGCCACCGGCGTACCCTCGGCCTCGAGGGTTTTGCGGTCAATGCCGTGAATCTGCTCCGCGTTGTCCGACCAGTCCTGCCAGAGCACATGAGGGCGGATCAGCCAGCTGTGCAGTTGGCCGTCGGGCAGGCAGATACCCACTTCGATCGGGTAACTGGCGATGAGATCAAGGCTGGAAGCCTCGAAATCGATGAACGCTGGGTGGAGTTCGGAATTCATTATTCCTGTATTTTTGTTGATGTGCCGTTGGCTGAGTTTACCCGCCCCCTAGTCAGGACGCGAACCTATCGTGTGATTCCACTGTTACAATATGCTCATCGAATGTAAAAACCCGATGACAGCCGCTGCTGACTGGCGAAATGGCGAAATGGCGAAATGGAAAGAACCGATGTCCGAAACCGTTGTAGTTATTTATTCCGGAGGGATGGATTCCTTCACTCTGTTGCATCTGGCGCGTGCCCGCGGCTACCAGGTTCATGCCCTGTCCTTCGACTATGGCCAGCGCCATGTGCGCGAGCTGGACTGCGCCCGTCAGGTGTGCGATGCCGCCGGAATTCCCCATAAAGTGATCGATATCCGTGCCCTGGGTGCGGTGATGGCCGGCTCGGCGCTGACCTCCGACGTTGAGGTGCCCGAAGGCCATTACGAGGAAGAATCGATGAAGGCCACGGTGGTGCCCAATCGCAACATGATTCTGTTGTCGCTGGCCACCGGTTACGCGGTCACCGCGGGTGCGAGTGCGGTGTGGTATGGGGCCCATGGCGGCGACCACGCGATTTATCCGGATTGTCGTCCGGAATTTGTCGAGAAAATGGACGCCGTATGCCGGGTCGCCAATTACCAGCCGGTGGCAATTGAAGCGCCCTTCATGGCCCTGGACAAGTCCGACATTCTGGCGCAGGGGCTGCAGCTGAACCTCGATTACAGCCAGACCTGGACCTGCTACAACGGCCGTGAACGGGCCTGTGGTGTCTGTGGCTCCTGCGTTGAGCGTCGCGAGGCGTTTGCCGCCCACGGCCTGACCGATCCCCTGCCTTATGAGGATGCGCGCTGATGTACCGGGTCAAGGAAGCGTTCTACACCCTGCAGGGCGAGGGTGCCCAGGCGGGCCGCGCCGCGGTGTTTTGCCGATTCAGCAAGTGCAATCTGTGGAACGGTCGTGAAAAGGACCGGGCGCAGGCCGTCTGTGATTTCTGTGACACCGACTTCGTCGGCACCGATGGCCAGAATGGCGGCCGCTTTGACAGTGCCGAGGCGCTGGCGCGGCACATACGAAGTCTCTGGCCCGACGCGCCCGGACAACCCTATGTGGTCTGCACCGGTGGCGAGCCACTGCTGCAGCTCGACACTGAGCTGATAGCGGCCTTTCACCAGCAGGGGTTCGAGGTGGGTGTGGAAACCAATGGCACCCTGCCGGCCCCGTCCGGTATCGACTGGTTGTGCGTCAGCCCCAAGGCTGATGCCCCGGTGGTGATTGAGCGTTGTGATGAGCTGAAACTGGTCTATCCCCAGCCGAAGGCCATGCCGGAGCGTTTTGCGGATGTGCAGGCCAGACACTACTTCCTGTCACCCATGGCGTCACCGACAGCGCCGGAGGGCGGGTCGGATCCGGTCAAGCAGAGCAATACCCGCAAGGCAACCGATTACTGCCTGGCCCACCCACGCTGGCGCCTGACGCTGCAGATGCACAAGATTATCGGCATCGACTGATCCCCCTGGCCGCAGCTCAGGCGGTTGCGCCCATGCCGAAAGTGCGGGATTTCACCGCCGGTTGCAGCGCCTGGCTGCGATAGTGGCTGGGGCTGGTGCCGGTCCAACGCTTGAACGCCCGGGTGAAGTTGGCGGCGTCGGCGTAGCCCAGCGCGTCGGCAATCTGGCTGAGGTTCATGCCGGTATTGGTCAACAGTTCCCCCGCCCGTTGCAGCCGTACATGATCAACCAGATTCTGGAAACTGGCCTGTTCTTCCTGCAAGCGGCGTTTCAGGGTGCGTTCGGAAACGAAGAGTGTGGCAGCGACCCTGGCCAGTTTCGGCGGAAACGGGTGGCTGGTCTCGATGACCCGTCGGACGCGGCAGGCAAAGCCGGCATCTGCAGTCAGCTGCTTCAGCGCCTCCTCGCATTTGGCCCGTGACGACGCGGCCAGCTGGGCGTCACTGAAGCGCACCGGCAGGTACAGTTGCGCGCGCGGGATGAGCAGCGCGTCCACCGCCGAGTTGTACCTTACCGGCACCGGAATGTGCTGGCGGAAACGATGGAAATACGCCGGTTCGGCATGGCGGCGCAGTATGGCGGAGCCGGGCACCGGGGTACCGGTCAGTTGCGCGCCCATGGACACGCAACCGAACAGCATGGCGTCCATGATGAACCCCTGCAGCGGGCCGAGATCGACGCCACAGGACACGTTGAACAGCACGTTATCGCCTTCCTGTCGGCGCTCGACGTTCAGGTGCGGCGCCCGCAGGGTCAGATAGCGGGTCATCAGTTCCAGCGCTTCATCGAGGGAGCGACTGCTCATGACGGCGGTGCCCAGTGCGCCATGCAGCGGAAGCTTGAGCTCCCGCGCCAGCATGATGCCCAGCCCCGGCTCGCCGCTTTCAATAATCGCCCGGGTCACGAATTCGCTGGCCTGGGCCTGGCTGACTCGCAGATCGGTGGATTTCAGTCGGGCCGGATCAAGCCCTACCCGCAGCAGCAGAGCCCGTTCATCCACTCCAATGGTGTTCAGCAGTTCCGCCAGCAGATGCAGGTAAATGGCCGGCATGCCCAGATCCTGAACCGTCGATACGGAGGCGCGCATGGTGTTTCCTCGTTGTGTTCTGTTCTTGTTATGTAAGGGAGCAACGTCTGACCCCGATTATGACCGTAACCCGGGGCCGGCCCCATGACTTCGCTGACGGGTCAAGAGGCCACGCAGGCCAATCAGTGCTGGTGGCGTTCGATAAAGCCCGCCAGGGTGGCGGCCGAACGGCCGGGATTCTCCAGCATTGGCAGGTGCCCGACGCCACGGAACACATGAATATCCGCCTGGGGGGTGGCGGTGCGGAACCAGTCAACGCAGCGCGTCGGCGTGATCACATCGCGGTCGCCCCACTGCACCTGCAGCGGTGGTGTGCCGGAGCCGAGGTAGCGGGCGGGCGCCAGTGCGTCGGCCAGCATGTCATCAAAAATATGGCGAAGGGCATCACGGCGCTGCAGCAGATCGGGTCCCAGCAGGCCGGTCATGGCCAGCCCCATGGCGGTGGGTTTGCCATTGCCGACGCTGTTGAACATGCGATAGACGCCGGCCCAGTCCCGGGGGATGAGTATGTCGTCGCGATCGGATTCGAACGGCGCGTCGATGTCCACGCCATCGTGCTCGGGGATGCCGGCGCTGTTGAGCAGGGTGATCGAGCGCGGGGCCGGTTCCATGCGGTGGGCCAGTACCGCCGCGATGGCCCCGCCCATGGAACTGCCGGCCAGATGGATATTGTCTGTAGGGAAGGTAGCCAGCCAGTCCCGCAGCCTCAGTGCCTGGGCTTCATAGCGGTAGCTGGCGCCGGGGTGGTAGTCGCTTTCACCGAGCCCCGGTACGTCGGGGACAAGGATATGCCAGTCCCGGGGCAGCTTCTGTAACCACAACGCCCAGTTCTCCTTCATGGCCGCAAAGCCGTGTATCAGCAGCACGGTGGGCCGCGAGGGGCCTGGCGCGCCACGCTCAAGGTACACGAGGCGATGGCCGTCGATCCGGGTTTCCCGTCTTTTTGCCTGCAGCAGCCAGCGTTGGCCGCTGCGTGCCAGCGGCCACAGATTGGGGGTCGGTAGGTTCATGGTGCATTCCCGCAGTCGTTGAGTGGTTCCAGTGTACCCCTCAGAGGATGGCGGGCGATGGCTTTGCCGCCGGTTTACGGCGGCACCCGAGCAACCAGGCAGACGTTCAGAGGGCGAGATCGACGATCACCGGGTTGTGATCGGAGGATCGCCACGGTGACGCCGGAGAGGCGTTCTGGCGGTAACCCAGCGCTGGCGGCTCCTCCGCGTTGATGGCCCAACTCCAGGCGCCGAGCACCAGCGGCATCAGGCTGTCGGAGGCCAGGGCGTAGTCGAGGCTGCCGTTCCTGCCCTTGTAACGGTAAGTGGTCTGGGGGCAGCCGGCGTCGGTACAGGGGTGGAAGTGATGAACCAGGCTGGAAAAGCCGGCGTTGCGGAAGATCGTCAGCGGTGTTTCCCGGGCGTAGCTGTTGAGGTCACCGGTGATCAGCGTGCCGGCGGTCGAGGCTGGCGCAGGGTGGGTTGAAACCCATGCCACCAGCGCACGGGCGGCCTTTTCACGACGATCACTGAAACACCCCTGGCCATCCTGTTGATCCCGGTTGCGCCCGCGGGCGCCGTGACAGGCCTTTGATTTCAGGTGAGGGACGATGATCTGCACGCCGCGCTCGCTACCGAGCGGCCGCAAGGTCTGGGCCAGAGGCCGCCTGCCCTGCTTCTGGAAAGGACCGGATGCCAGGTGCGAGGCCTGGCCGTCGGGTTCAACCCGGTCTGTCCGGTACAGCAATGCGGTACGGATAGCGTCCGTGCCACTGGACGCCCAGGCGCGAATGGCGCGCCACTGCGGACCCAGTGCCTGAGCGAGCCGAAGCAGTGCGCTGTGCTCACCATGGCCGTCGTTCTCCAGCTCAGCCACTGCGATAACGTCGGGGTCCGGTAGCGTGAGGGCGGCGATCAATCGCTGCGACTGGCGCTGAAACTGCTCGAGGGTGCGGGCGCCCCGGTCCGTGGGAAAACCCTGACCACGGCCGTTGCCATTGAAATAGTTCTCGAGATTGAGAAAAAGCACCCGCAGCGTGGCGTCGGTGTGCCGGGGCGGCGGTGGCTTGCGAGGGTTGTCCCGGTGGAACGCCGGGCCGGCCGTCGGTTGCAGCCGCCAGGCGCCAAAGCGATAGTCGAGTACGCCCTCGAGTCCGGAGAGGGTGTCGCCGGTCCGGACGGTGTTGTCCAGTGCCAGAGCTGGCGTGGGCCAGGGGGTTGGATCGGGATGGCGCACGCCGCGGTTGTCGTCCAGCACCAGGCGATGACGGTCTTGCTGCTGCGACAGCGCAGCGGCCGCCGGTCCCGGTGGCAGGATCTCGGTCGGGATGGTCTGGGTGGCCGCCGCCAGGGTCAGCTCGCCGTATTGCGCCAGCTGATAGCTGTCGATCACCGTGAGCCGGTTGCTGACCCGCACCCGCATGTTTTCCAGCCGTTCGGGGGGCGAATCACCGGCGGGCCAGGGCAGGCGGATGCTGACCGGTTGCGGTAGCGCCGAGGGCCCGCAATCGCGCACAAACCGGACATCGGTCAGCTCGGTAAGATCGTGGAACTCCTTGACCCGGCCGCGCACCCGCACCCGGTGACCGGGTTTGCCAGCATTGAGGCCGGTGTGGATAAACAGGGCTTCGGAAGTTGCAGGCAGCTGGTCGGTTTCGTCGTCGGCCTGCTGCAGGTAAAACCCGCGGAAGCCGCCGGCGTGTCGGGAATCGAGGGTGATGATGCCCTCGACGCTGACGTCGGTGCCCGCCAATAGCGAGCGCGCCCCGCTGCCCTGCACCTCAGCAATCGGGGTGGCGGGGCTATGGCATTCCTCAGCCGCCGCCGATCCGGTGCAAGCGGCAAGGGCGGTGGCGAGGAAAGCGACGGTTAGCGGGCTGGCGGTATAGGCGGTCACCCGGTGAGTCTAGCAAAGCCCTGCCACGGCTTTCACCGCTTTATGCTGACGAGGGCTGCCAAGATGGACCTGCTCGGGGTTGGCCAGCTCCAGTTGCTGGATCAGCGGGTCCGGGTGCGGGGCGTCCATCGACACCCCCAGATTGGAGAGCAAATAGGGGGCCAGGGCCGCCCGCGTGGTCAGTTCCAGGCGATGGTCGGTCATGCCGTAATCGGTCGCAATGATGTCGCGGCAGTCCCGGCTCAGGCGGCTGTCCGGCGCCAGCACCAGCGTGAGTTCACGGTTCCATTCATCGTCCTGGTGCACCGTGTGGCGCGCCCGCTGGCGCACCACGTCAGGTTCGCCGCGGAAACGGCTGAGCGCAAAGTCGCGGTAACCGCCGGTGGTTTCGCACCAGGCCCGCACATGCCAGTTCCGGCCCACGCAGACCAGTGTATGGGGCTCCAGGACCCGCTGGCTGATGCCAGACTGGGACAGCGACGCATACCCCACGCGCAGTTGACGGCCATGGCGTGTGGCGGTGACCACGGCACGCATCACGGCGGGCTGCACCACCCGGTGCGGCCCCTGGATCACCGTGCTGTCCGGCAGGCTGATGTTGAGGGATTCAAAGGTGTCGCTCAGGTGTTCCTGGCGCGCCAGCAGATCCAGATACTCGCTGGCGTGGCCGCGGGTGACGACGGGCCGGAAGTCGGACGCCGGCACGTAACCTTTCAGGTGCCGGTCATAGATCAGGTTGTCGGGCGCAAGCTCCCGCAGGTAGGTATTGATGTCCTTGGAGGCCTGCTGCCGACCAATGCCAAAGCTGTGACAGATGTGGTTGGTCGTCAGCCGTCCTTCCCACAGGGCAATAATCTCAATCAGGCGGTAGCGAAGCAGCAGATCCCACCGGATGGGCCAGTCCGTTTTTTTCATAACAGGCACTCACGGGTTTGGTGAATAGCTGGAATAATGTTAACCGCTCGTTGCCGGCAGGTCTGTTACGTCACCTTAATGTAAAACAATGTCAAAAGCAGCCGTGACGCGCTCCCCGGCGCCATAAATGTGACTCTGTGCGCGGCGGTGATTGTGGCAAGTGCGTAGTGGTCAGCCGCCAGCCCGGCTGGTCTAATGCGCGGTCGGCAAACTCCGGCCTGCGCTGCTATGTTTTGTCACAGTCACCTTTTGGCACAACCCGCGAACCGAACTCCCTAAAGTCCGGAGCTGTATCGATGACCCGCATGGTCGCCTCTCTCTCTGCATTGATTCTGAGCATCATTCTGCTGGTCAGTGGTAACGCGTTCCTGATGACGCTGCTGGGTATCCGCCTCAGTATCGAATCGGTACCGGCAGACATCATCGGCTGGGTGCTGGTGTGTTACTCCATCGGCTTCGTGCTCGGCACCCTCTACGCCCAGAAAATCATTGCCCGGGTTGGCCATATCCGCACCTTCGCCGTGTTTGCGGCCGCTGCCGCGGTGGCGTCGCTGATGTATCCGATGGCGGTGTCGATGATCTTCTGGGCGTTTTTGCGGGTGTTGTCGGGATTCAGTATCGCCGGCGTGCTGGTGGTCATTGAGAGCTGGTTCAGCAGCCGGGCCACCAACGACAACCGCGGCGCGTTGTTTGCTATCTACCAGATTGTGTTCTATCTGTCCGCCGCCGGTGGGCAGCTGGTGGTGAACATCGGCGACCCGGCCAACTTCATGCCGTTTTCCATCGCCGCCATGCTGCTGGTGCTGGCGCTGATTCCGCTGTCGCTGACGCGAATGGAAGCGCCGGTCATCGAACAGGCCGAGCGCATGTCGATCTTCAAACTGGCACGGGAGTCGTTCACCGGGGTGGCCGGCGCCCTGATCTGTGGCGTACTGATCGGCTCGTTCTACGCGCTGGGCCCGGTGTACGCCACCATGGTGGGGCTGGATGTGGCCCGCACTTCCACCTTTATGGCCAGTGCCATTGTGGCGGCCATGCTGCTGGCCTGGCCCCTCGGGCTTTTGTGTGACAGCTTCGATCGCCGCCGGGTGATGTTCTGGATTGCAGTGACCGCGGCCACCGCCGCGGTGCTGGTGGGCGTGCTCGGTGCCGAGCGGTTATGGTTGCTGACCATTCTGGTGGGTCTGTTTACCGGGCTGTCGGCCACGGTCTACCCGGTTGCGGTGGCCATCACCAACGACCGGATGGAAAGCAACCGGATTGTGGCTGCCAGCGCTACCCTGCTGCTGAGCTACGGCGTTGGCAGCGTGATCGGGCCGATTGTGATGGCCGAGCTGGTCAGTCAGCTGGGACCGCGCGGCCTGTTTCTGGGCAACGCCGGCTTCCTGCTGGTACTGGCGGTTGTGACCAGCTACCGCATCAGTCACACCGACGATGTGGCGGTGGCGGATCAGGAGCACTTTGTGCCGGCCATGCCGGAGTCTTCCGTGGTGCTGACCGAGCTCGATCCTCGCAACGAATCGTTCCATGAATCCCCGGAAGTGGTGGAGATGAAGGAAGAAGAGTTGCGGCAGGCGGGCTGAACGGCCTGCCTTTCGGTTTTCACCCATTTTGATTCCGTCTTCACATCTGTTTTTATCTCAATGGTTAGCTTACTATTGTTAGCATTAACAGTTTATTAGTTCCTGACCGGAGTTCAGACCATGAGAGATCAGTTCCCCTTTGCGGTTGCCCGGGTAACCCGTCGCTGGCGCAAGCTGCTGGATGAACGCCTGAAAGATCTGGGGGTAACCCAGGCGCGCTGGACCACCATGGTCTACCTGCAACAGGGCGGCGAAGGGCTGACCCAGCGCGAGCTGGCCAGCCTGATGGCGATCGAGAACCCCACGCTGGTGCGCCTGCTGGACAGCCTCGAGCAACAGAAGCTGATCGAACGCCGGCCCTGCCCCAACGACCGCCGGGCGCGACGCCTGCACCTGACCGACAACGGCCGGGCGTTTATGGACGATCTCACCGAGCGCGCGGCGAAACTGCGCGAACAGATGCTTGATGGCGTTGCGGATGACGACATCGAAGTTGCCATCAAGGTCTTCCACAAGATCATGGAAAACGCCGAAAAGCAGAAGTAATGCCATGCGTCCCCGACAGGAGCCTTTGCCCTGAGCGACAATACGGTTGAAGGGCTGCGTGCCCGATATGGCGAGCGCTGGCGCTGGCTAGCGGTGGCTACGGTCATGCTGGGCACCATGGCCACGGTGCTCAGTGCCACGGTGGTGAACGTCGCCCTGCATGACATCATGATGGAATTCGGTATCCGTCAGGGCCAGGTGCACTGGCTGGCGACCGGATTCATTGCCGCCATGACCACCACCATGCTGGCATCAAGCTGGCTGCTCGACCACTTCGGCGTGCGCAAGACCCTGGGCACCGCCATGGCGGTGTTCAGTGTTATTTCCGTCGCCGGCGGTTTCGCCACGTCTCCGGAGCAGCTGATCGTGGCCCGTATTGGTCAGGGGGCCATGGCCGGCCTGATGCAGCCGATGGGCATGTATCTGGTGTTCCGGGTGTTCCCGCGGGAACGTCGCGGGCAGGCCATGGGCATCTACGGGATGGGGGTGATTCTGGCGCCGGCGCTGGGGCCGGTGCTTGGCGGTTTTCTGGTCGATCAGCTGGACTGGCGCTACGTGATGTTTGCCCCGGTACCGGTCACCCTGATCGGGGTGGCCATGGCGTGGCGTTTCCTGCCGCTGCCGGTGTCGCGGCCAGCGCCCTACCGTTTCGATCTGCCGGGCCTTGTTCTGCTCGGCGCCACCATTGCGCTGGCCCTGGACGCCCTGAACCGGCTGCAGCAGTTCGCCGGTCAGCAAACCCTGATTGCACTGGAAATGGCCGTGGCGGCCATTGCCCTGGTGCTGTTTGTGATCCGGGAACGCCGCACGCCGCATCCGCTGGACAATATCCGCCTGCTGCGAAACCGCGCGTTCCTGTTCGCCAATCTGGGGGCCATGGCCCTCGGGCTGGCGCTGTTTGGTTCCACCTATCTGGTGCCGTTGTTTGTGCAGACCGCGCTCGGGTTCTCCGCCACCGACGCCGGGCTGCTGATGCTGCCGGCGGGTATCGTGCTGGGCGCCACGTTTCCAATTGCCGGCCGTCTGGCGGACCGCAAAAGCGCCCGCTCGCTGGTGGTCTTCGGGATCACGCTGTTTGCCACCTCGGCGGTCCTGTTCGCCCTGTCGGATCTTGAGCTGGCGTTTGGCTGGCTTGCACTGTGGACCGTGATCGGCCGGATCGGCATCGGTTTCATGCTGCCGGCGCTGTCCACCGGTGCATTGAACCCGCTGGAACCGGCGGAGCTGGGCGCCGGTTCCAGCACCATCAATTTTACCCGGCAGCTTGGCGGTGCCTTCGGCGTCAATCTGGTTGCCCTGACCATCGAGTTCGGCGATCACCGTGGTGGTGTGCCCACCATCGATGCGTTTCATTCGGCCTGGTGGCTGGTGGCCGCGTTTGTCGCGGTGGCGGCCATACCGGTCTGGAAAATGCGGGTGTAGTTGCCGCGGCCGGGACGATTGGCTAAGATGCGCACTCTCTTCAGGGGAGTAGCCTCTGTGGCGGAACCAGCGGTTCCGCCCAGATGGTAGTCAACACACTTGGGGCTCAATCTCCATGGCTACCATGTTTCACTGCAGGCCGGGCAGGCCGGTGAAATTGGCAAGACCTGAGGCAGTGTCACCTCCAGAGGGCGGAAGGTGGGCTGTCTCATGTCTGATTATCCGCCCCCGGAGCATTTCATGGACGCTTTTCTCGCCTCAACGATTGCCGTAGCCATCGCCGAAATCGGTGACAAGACCCAGCTGCTGTCTCTTTTTCTGGTTGCACGGTACGCCCAGCGCCTGCCGATCATTCTGGGTATTTTCATTGCCACCGTGCTGAATCATGCGTTGTCCGCATGGCTGGGCGCCTGGGTCGCCGAATGGATACCCGACCAGTGGTTACCCTGGATACTGGCGGTCAGTTTTATGGCCATCGCCCTGTGGCTGCTGATTCCCGACAAAGACGACAGCGAAGACTCCCGCTTTCTGGGCATGGGCGCCTTCATGGCCACCACGGTGATGTTCTTCATCGCCGAAATTGGCGACAAGACCCAGGTGGCGACGGTGGTGCTGGCGGCCAGGTACCCGGAAACCCTCTGGGTTATCATCGGCACCACGGTCGGGATGCTGTTGGCGAACATACCGGTTATCATGGCGGGCAAGTGGCTGATGGATCGGTTGCCCTTGGCAACGGCTCGCCTCGGCGCCAGTATCCTGTTTGTGCTACTGGCGATCGCCACTGTATGGGCGGCCCTGGTCTGAACCTGACGCCTGGAAACCGAAATCGATGGGTGGAAAACGAGTTATGCGGTGTAAACGACTCCTGGGGGTGATTGCCATCGGGCTGATGCTGGCCGGGAGCGTGGCCTATGGGGCCGTGCAGGACAAGACCCGGGAGATAGACGGTGACGAGCAGCCGGATCGTCAGCCGCGCGTGCCGACGTTTGCGATCGATGGTGATCTGGCCGGGCGTCTGGCCGTGTTCACTACCCGCTATGAAGACACCTTCGCCGCCATTGGCAACGACCTGAGCCTCGGTTATCTGGAACTGGTCAAGGCCAATCCCGGTATCGATCCCTGGCTGCCCGGGGATGGCACCCGCGTCACCCTGCCGCAGCAGTATGTGCTGCCAGACGTCGAGCGTAAGGGCATTGTCATCAACCTTGCCGAATACCGCCTGTACTATTTCACCGAAGAAGGCGTGCAGGTGTATCCGGTGGGCGTCGGTACCGACGACAACCCCTCCCCGCTGACGGACGCCGAAGTCACCATGCCGCTGGAATCGCCTGCCTGGTATCCGCCGGCCAGCATTCGCGCCGAGTACGAAGCCTCGGGCGAGTACCTGCCACGGATGATCCCGCCCGGTCCGGGCAATCCATTGGGTACCCACGCACTGATGCTCAGTGAAAAGGGGTATCTGATTCACGGCACCAACAAACAGTTTGGTGTCGGCATGCAGGTCAGCCACGGCTGTTTCCGCATGTACAACGAGGACATCTCGCGCTTCGTCTACCAGGTCAGCAAGGGAACGCCGGTTCGCGTCATCAAGGAGCCGGTGAAGATCGGTGTGTCCGGCGGTGAAGTCTGGCTGGAAGTGCACCGCCCCCATGAAGAATACAGTCAGAAAGACCGTGAGTGGCTGTGGCAGGAGGTGAGCGAAGCGGTGGATGGGTTTCTCCAGCGCCGCCCGGATGTCGAGATCCAGCGCAGCGCCATTGAGCTGGCGGTTGATCAGGCCGATGGCCTGCCCACCATGGTCGGCGAGCAGGTACGTCAGATGGCAGCGGGCGAGTCCGGTGCCGAGCAGTCCCCGGCAGCGGAAGAGGAAAGCGAGAGCCAGCAGCTCTGGTTCTGATCCGACGCCAAATGAAACAAAACCGGTCGGGCCGGGTCACACATCCAGTGTCCGCGCTATAGTCGTAATAGGATAATTGAACAATAACGACGACGCCGTTTCACCCTGATGAGGGGAGGAATGATGAAAGCCCGCCAACCCGATCAAGTGATTCGCACCAGGCCAGCTGCCTGGTGCCTGTCTGTATTCCTGCTCGGCGCACTGCTTGCGCTGGCTTCCCTCGCCCATTCTGTATACGCCCAGCAAACCCAGGGCCCCACGGCCCTGGTATTGACCGTGGATGGCGCTATTGGTCCGGCCACCGTGGACTATCTGGCCCGCGGCCTGCAGCGCGCGGACGCAGAGGGCGCTGCCGTGGTGGTCATTGAGATGGACACCCCCGGCGGGCTGATGGATTCCATGCGCGCGATCATCAAGGACATTCTCGCCTCGCCGGTACCGGTTGCCACCTACGTGTCACCGGAAGGCGCCCGCGCCGCCAGTGCCGGCACCTACATCCTGTATGCCAGCCACATCGCTGCCATGGCGCCCGCCACCAACCTGGGGTCAGCGACTCCGGTACAGATGGGCGGCGTACCGGGCATAGATGAACCGGCGGAAGAGCCGGCGGAATCCGACGGCGGGGAGGCCGGGGACAACAAACAGGCAGACGGCGAGCGGCCAGACACGAAACGCCGTGGCGGCACCGCCATGGAACGCAAAGTGCTGGAAGACGCTGTCAGCTACATTCGAGGCCTGGCCCAGCGCCATGGTCGCAATGCGGACTGGGCCGAGGAAGCCGTTCGCGAGGCCGTCAATCTCGGGGCCGAGGAAGCCCGGGAGCAGCAGGTGATCGAGGTGGTGGCAAGCAACCTGTCCGACCTGCTGGCGCAGATCGATGGCCGTACCGTGCGCATGGCCGACGGCGAGCGCACCCTGCAGACCAGCGGGCTGGAGGTAGTGCGGGCGAAACCGGACTGGCGCACCCGGCTGCTGTCGGTGATCACCGACCCGAACGTCGCCTACTTCCTGATGATCATCGGTTTTTACGGCATCATTTTCGAGTTGTCCAACCCCGGCGCCATCTTCCCGGGGGTCATCGGCGCCATCAGCCTCATTCTGGCGCTGTTCGCCTTCCAGGTGCTGTCGGTGAATTACGCCGGTCTTGCGCTGATACTGCTGGGTCTGGCCTTCATTGTCGGGGAGGCGTTCATGCCCAGTTTCGGGATACTGGGCATCGGGGGCATTGTGGCGTTTATCACCGGCTCGGTGATTTTGATGGATGGCAGCCACCGCGACATTTCCCTGCCCATGATCGGGGGCACGGCGGCGGTTGCCGCCGGCTTCATGCTGTGGACGGTTACCCGCTTCATCGGCCTGCGCAAACGCGATCCGGTCAGTGGGCCGGAGCAGATGTCCCATGAGCAGGTGGTGGCGCTTGAGGATTTTGTGCCCGATGACGAAGGCTTCCGCGGCCACGTCCGCATGAGCGGAGAGCGCTGGAACGCCCGCAGTTCGGTACCGGTGCCCGCCGGTAGCCGCGTTCAGGTGCACGAGATCAGCGGCCTGACCGTGCTGGTGGAACCGCTGGATGCGGTTGCTGGCCGCTGACCCAGTCATTGCTCAGAAAGCTGAACCAGTGAAGGAGACGGTATGATGTTCGGAGATCTGATTCCCTATCTGGCACCGACGGTGGTGCTCCTGCTGATCCTCGGGTCGGCCATCAAGATCCTGCCCGAGTATGAGCGTGGCGTGGTGTTTTTCCTGGGGCGCTTCCAGGGTGTGAAAGGCCCGGGTCTGATCATTGTGATTCCCGGTATTCAGCAGATTGTCAGGGTGGATTTGCGGGTGATCACCCTCGATGTGCCCAGCCAGGACGTGATATCCAAAGACAACGTCACCGTGCGGGTCAATGCCGTGCTGTATTTCCGGGTTGTTGATCCGGAGCGGGCGATTATCCGCGTCGAAGACTACGGTGCAGCGACCAGCCAGCTGGCGCAAACCACCCTGCGCTCGGTGCTCGGCAAGCACGATCTGGACGAGATGCTGTCGGAGCGCGACAAACTCAATATCGATATCCAGGAGATCATCGACGCGCAGACCGAGGAGTGGGGTATCAAGGTGGCCAACGTCGAGATCAAACACGTGGACCTCAACGAGTCGATGATCCGGGCGATCGCCCGTCAGGCCGAAGCGGAGCGTGAACGGAGGGCAAAGGTGATTCACGCGGAAGGCGAACTTCAGGCCTCGAAAAAACTGGTGGAAGCGGCGGATGTGATGTCGACCAATTCCGGTGCCATGCAGCTGCGGTACCTGCAGACCCTGGCGGACATGAGCAACAACAACTCCTCCACCATTGTCTTCCCGTTGCCGATGGACATGATGAAAACGTTCATGGAAAAGCAGAAGCAGGGGCTGAAGACGCCCCGCCCCGATGATTCAGAGACGTGATGGGGGGCCACTGAAGGGCAAACCGCAGGCACAAAAAAAGGCCGGACGAATCCGGCCTTTTTCGTTACGTGTCAGCCTTATTTCTGGCTGGCACGCTCGAGCATACGCTTGGCGCGCTCGTTTGCTTCGTCAGCAGCCTGTTGGGCGGCTTTCGCAGCAGCCAGAGCTTCGTCTGCAGTCTGCTGGGCAGAACGTGCAGCGCTGGAAGCACTGTTAGCGGTGTTCATTGCGTTTTCAGCAGTCTGCTCGGCGGATGCGGCGTTTGCGTTCGCTTCCTCGATAGCTGCGTTGTCAGTGGTGGCGCAGCCAGCAGTCAGTGCGGCGGCCATTGCAAACCCTGCGATCGTCAGTTTACGCATATCTTTTCCCCTTTATTGGTCGTTATATATCCTGTGATCCAGAAGTCTGGATGACTTCCTGTCAACCCGGGCCCGATAGGCTTTGACTACCGGAGTCGTCAAACAGTGTAAAACACTCTACGGGAAAATGTTAACTAAGGATACGTAAAAGTTCCTAGGTTATGACAACAACTTAATAAACAGGAAAGTTTGATAACCGTCAGTAACGTATCAGGGAAGGATGCGAATGGGGGTGCCATCGGCGACCAGTTGCCAGATCTCGTCCATTTCCTCATTGGTCACGGCGATACAGCCGTTGGTCCAGTCGAGGCCGGAGTAGGCGAAGGCCATATCGCCTGCTTCGTTGGGCAGGCCGTGGATCATGATGCTGCCGCCCGGGTCGAGCCCCCAGGCGCTGGCCAGCTCCCGGTCGCGGGCGTTGGGATAGGAAATGTGAATGGATTTGTAGAAGTCACTGTTCGAGTTGCGCCAGTCCAGCTGGTAATCGCCCTCTGGCGTGCGCTGATCGCCCTCGTACAGCTTGTGCCCCTCGGGGTTGTCGCCCAGAGAAATGCGGTAGCTGCGCACTACCTGGTCATCGTCCATCAGGAACAGCCGGCGCTCGCTCTTGCGAACCAGCACCTTGTTGATGGTCAGCGGCAGGTCCGATGCGGCTTTCTCCGGCGGCATGCGGGTATCCGCCCGCGCCAGCAGTTCCGTTGCAGCTGCCGCATGCGGCAGCATCAGACAGCCGACGGCAAAGATGAACAGAAAGAGGCGGTTGCGGAACGTCATGGGCTTGCTTTACCAATTATTAATGTGTGTCTGGCACAGTTTATAGCATAGCCGGGCGCGGTGTTGTGAAGTGGTTTTGTTAACTTTCTTGGTAATCCATTATCCGGATCGGCCACCCTGGGAGCTGTCCATCTTCAGACCGACCTTGGTAACCCGGTCGGCTTCGGTGGCGCGGGCCACCAGCGTAACCGGGCCCAGAATCACCTTGTCGCCCACCACCGGATGGCCCTTGGTGCGCCGTGCGAAGCACTCCGCCAGTGACAGTTCCGGTGGCAATTCATCGAATTCGATACCGTATACCTGTTCCACATCCCCCAGCAACGCGTCGCCGTTCAGGACAAAGTCGCCGAAGAAGGCCCGTTCGGCCAGATGTTTGGGTGCCTGGCGGCCGCTGAGCGCCTTGCCCAGCTCTGACAATGCCGCCGGTGTGGCGAACATGGCGATGACATCGCCGCTGGAGACTTCCATCTCGGGACTGGGCTGATAGCAGACCCGCTTGCGGAAAACCCCCGCGATGGCCGTGTTGGTGGGCAGGCGCAACTGGCCCAGCGGCCGCGGCGTGTTCCAGTTATCTCCCCGCAACGGGAACAGCATCAGTTCGTGGTCGCCGGTGGCGGGTACGTCCAGGGGCAGGCGGCGATACGGATCCTCGCCGGCGGGTACTTCCAGCCCCAGCTTGCGCGCCAGCGGCGCCATGGTGGTGCCCTGGACAATCAGCGACACCAGCACAATGAAGAACGCCGCGTGAAAAATCAGCTGGGCGTCGGGCAGATCGGCAATGATCGGGAACAGTGCCAGCACAATGGGCACTGCGCCGCGCAGCCCCACCCAGCTGATAAAGCCCAGTTCGCGGCGATTGAACCCGAACGGCCAGAGCGTGATCAGTACGGTCAGCGGCCGGATCAGGAAAATCAGTGCCAGTGCCAGTACCAGCCCGCCACCGGCCAGCAGCCACAGGTCACTGGGGGTCACCAGCAACCCGAGAATAAGGAACAGGCTGATCTGGGACAGCCAGGCCAGCCCATCGTGCACCTGCAGGATCATCGGCATCATCCGCACCGGGCGATTGCCAATGACCACCCCGGTCAGGTAAATGGCGAGGAAGCCACTGCCGCCTATGGCGTTGGTGCCGGAAAACACTGCAATCCCGGCCGCGGCCACCAGCAAGGGATACAGTGAAGGGGTCAGGCGTATGCGGTTGGCCAGCTCCACCACCAGATAACCGCCGATCAGACCCGCCGCGGCGCCGATGCCGAATTGCTCAATCAGCATCAGAAGCGCGGTCCAGCCCTCGCTCTGGCCGTCGCTGGCGATCATGGTAACCAGCATCAGGGTCAGGAAAATCGCCATCGGGTCGTTGCTGCCGGATTCAATCTCCAGCGTGGCGCTGACCCGTTCGTTCAGGTGCAGGCCGCGGCCCTGCAACAGGGAAAACACCGCAGCGGCATCGGTAGAGGAAATGATGGCGCCAATCAGCAGCGCCGTGAGCCAGTGCAGATCAAACACCCACCAGGCCACCAGACCCGCCCCCGCTGCCGTCAGGAAGACCCCGGCGGTGGCCAGCATCAGCGCCGGTTTCAGGCCCACACGGAAGGTTTCCGCGCGGGTGCGCATGCCGCCATCGAGCAGGATGACGCCAAGGGCCAGGTTGGCGATTACAAAGGCGAGTTCGAAGTCGTCAAAATCAATGCCCCCGGGGCCATCCTCACCCATTATCATGCCGACGATCAGGAAAATCAGCAGCACAGGCATCCCCACCCGGCTGGACAGCGGGCTGAGTACAATGCTGATAACCAGCATCAGGGCGCCAATCAGGGTGAACGTGGGGTCCATCGAGTCTCCATTCGTCGGTGCTACAGCATATCAGGACTGTCCCGGCCCCGGGCACGGAAATCCGCTGGCGGGTCTTGCCGGCCGGTGGCAACTCCGCTTATATTGCCGTGGCACCGGGTGTTTTGCGGGTGTAGTTCAATGGTAGAACGGCAGCTTCCCAAGCTGCATACGAGGGTTCGATTCCCTTCACCCGCTCCATCTCTCGCCCAGGGCGTTACTCAGTGCAGTTTAAGTCGCGGTTGCATGGCCCGGCTGATCTTGTCCATCAGCCAGATCACCCCGGTGCGGAGCATGCCGTGCAGGGCGACCTGGTGCATGCGGTACAGCGATACGTAGAACAGCCTGGCCACCCTTCCTTCGATGTACATACTGCGCCCCGACAGATTGCCCATCAGGTTTCCCACCGTGGTATAGCGGCTGAAGTTGATCAGTGAGCCGTGGTCCTTGTAGACAAAGGGCACGGGGTCCTTGCCGTCGAGCCGGTTGCAGAGCGTCTTGAACAGGGCGTCGGCCTGCTGGTGTGCGGCCTGGGCCCGCGGCGGCACGGGTTTGTCGGTGTCCGGCTGCGGGCAGGCGGCGCAGTCGCCGAAGGCAAAGACGTTGGCATCGAGGGTGGTTTGCAGGGTCTGCGCCACGATCAGCTGATTACCTTTGTTAACCTCCAGCCCGTCCAGTTCCGCCAGGAACGCCGGTGCCTTGATCCCGGCGGCCCAGATGGTCATTTCCGAGGGCAGCTCGGTGCCATCTTTCATCACCACGCTGTCTGCCCGCACTTCACTGACCGGCTGCCCGGTGAGTACCTTGACATGCTGGCGCTCCAGTTCCCGCGTCGCGGCGGCGGACAAGCGCCCGGGTAGCGCGGGCAGAATGCGGTCGGCGGCTTCAATCACGGTGATCGACACGTCCGAGGCCTGCAGATGGTTCATGCCGTAAACCGGCAGTTCCCGGGAGGCCAGGCGCAGTTCGGCAGCCAGTTCAACGCCGGTAGCGCCGGCGCCGATGATACTGATGTTCAGGGCGCGTCGGGTGCCTTGCAGGGTCTCGTGATTCTTGCGCAAGAAGGCGTTGAGCATCAGGTTGTGGAACCGCCGCGCCTGCTTGAGGCTGTCCAGAAACAGGCAGTGATCCTTGGCACCGGGAGTGCCGAAGTCATTGGCGGTACTGCCCACGGCAAGTACCAGGGTGTCGTAGCTTATGCGGCGTTCAGGCACCACTTCGGCGCCGTCCTCATCGTGGAAGGCGGCAATGACCAGTTGCCTGGCGTCGCGGTCCAGCCCGCACATGCGGCCCAGCTGAAACTCGTAATGGTGCTTGCGGGCGTGGGCGCGGTAGTTGATCTCGTTGGCGTTGGCATCGAGGGAGCCGGAGGCCACCTCGTGCAGCAGGGGTTTCCAGACGTGGGTCAGTCCCGCATCGACCAGAGTGATGCGTGCCCGTTTTTTGCGACCGAGTTTGTTGCCGAGGCTGGTGGCCAGTTCAAGACCGCCGGCGCCACCGCCGACCACCACGATGTGATGAAGGTTGTCCATAACAATCAGACCTTTAAGTGAAGAGAGCCAAGCGCTCTCGGGAGAAAACGCTTGGCTGTCCTCACTGAGTGTCGGGCATCACTGGGCGTGACGTCAGGGACTTAATAGTAACGTTGGCAGGGCGACGGAAACAATTGCATAGCTAAACCATCGTCGCCGCATAGGGAGGCTCAAGGTGAGCAGGCCGGGATTAATGGTGTGTGCGGTATCCGTCCAGAATTGCGGCCATGTCGTCACCGAGCTGTTGCATGGCCCGGGGAGCGAGATGGCGCTCACCCATCGAGCGCAGGCCCATAATCTGTGCCTGAAACAGGCGCGCGAGCCTTTCACAGTCAACCGTGGGGACCAGCTCACCGCGTTGCCTGGCCTGATTGAGCAGATCAGTGAGGGATCGTTCAATCGCGGCAAGTATGCTGTTGGCCTGGTCTGCCAGCAAGCTGTGGGTGTTGCTGGCCTCGAACAGGGTTTTGACAATCATGCAGGCCTGCGCCGGCGATTGGGTTTCCGGGTTGCAGCTGCCCGCGATGTTGCGCAGGTAATCCTGGAGACCGTCGACAATCGAGTCGTAACCGGCCAGGTGCGCCGCCATTTCCCGGCCCGCCTGTTCAGCGTAGCTGGCAAGCGCCTCGGTAAACAACCCATCCTTACTGCCGAAGGTCGCGTAAATGCTGCCAGGCCGCATATCGAGCACCTGCTCAATCTGCTTCATCGAGCTGCCATGGTAGCCTTTTTCCCAGAACAGGCCCACGGCCTTATCAAGAGCGGTTTTGCGATCATAGCGTGCTTGCCTGGCCATACAACGATCCATCAGTGCCTTGTGTTGAAAATCTGAACAATGTTATCGCGAAAGGGCGGCCGTTAACAGTTGACCTCATTCACAGTCTGCTGACTTTGCCCATCAGCCTGCGCCAGTCAATGGGTAGCCGTTGTTCCAGATCGGCTAACACCGGATCTCGCGAGGCTATGGATTCGAAATGGGTTTTGCTGGCGTAGATCACGGTGTTGTTGCTCTTGCTCCTGAACATCAGTACCACCCGGAAGTGCTGCTTCAGTTGGCGAAGATAGGGCCCTTCCGGGTCCGGGGCGCGGTGGTAATTCAGCACCAACCAGCCGTCGCTCCCCAGCGCCCGCGCGCAGTCATCCACGAATTGCCGCTGCGCCTGGGCCGGACTCATGCGGTCAGCGGTATAAAGATCGGCCAGAATCATGTCTGTGCCGGCGGGAGGCAGCGTTGCGAGGGCGTCCCGGGCATCGGCGATGGTCACCGTAAGGCGTTCGCTGTCGGGCAGATCGAAGAATGCCCGTGCGGTATCCAGCACCGCCTGACGCAGCTCGACCGCGTGTATCCGGCAGTGCGGGTACAGGTGGTGAAAGGCGCTGGCCATAACGCCACCGCCAAGCCCGAGAACGGTGACGTGGCGAGGGTTGGCAAAAACGGCCGGTAACATCATCGCCCGGTTGTATTCATGAACCGGCAGGTACGGGTAGCGACGATCGATCTTGCTCTGCTCGAACGCCGAGTTGAAGGTCAGCACCCGATGTTTGCGGTAGTCGATCACCAGGATACTGCCCAGAGCATCCCGGGTGTGATGGATAATATCGCCTTTGCCGAACACGCCGGTTACGGCTTCGAAGCGCTGAACAGACGCCTGACACGGTCCGTTGGCGCCAGTGACAACGCGGTGTCGCCCTGATGGTTGCGGGCGTCGCTGTCGGCGCCCTTGTCCAGCAGCAGCTGCACCGTCTCGGCGTGGCCGCTGCGGCTGGCCAGCATCAGCAAGGTGTCGCCGTCGCTGGTGCGCAGGTTCACCGGTACGCCGGCATCCAGCATCACGCTGAGCGGGCCGGCGCCACCGTTGCGGGCCAGATCGAAAATGCCCTGGGCAAAGGCCACGGCGTCCTCATCCTTCTGGCTGGCGGGTTGTTGCGGCTGGCCGGGTTTGTGAGTCATTCGGGCTCCGTGGTCAGGTTGGAGGATTGTGTGTTACAACCTATTATCACAGAACAGGCTCCTTGCAGACACCGGCAAAGAGCCGCAGGCCAACGACCAACAGGATCAACAGGAGACATCGCCGTGAAACTAGAGGTTCGGGGAATTGAGGAAGGCCAGCCGATTGCGGAGAAATTCGCCTTCGGGGTCTACAGCGAAGAAGACCACATGAGCTTCGGGCCCAACCGCAACCCTGAGGTAGTCTGGGACGACGCGCCGGACGGCACCAGAAGCTTCGTGGTGATGATGTTTGATCCGGATGTGCCCAGTGTGGCGGACGATGTAAACCAGGAGGGCAAAAGCGTCTCCAAAGACATCCCGCGGGTCGATTTCTTTCACTGGTTGCTGGTGGACGTGCCGGCCAGTATCAGCCGCATTCCCGAGGGTGAGGACAGCGATGGGGTCAGCCCCAAGGGCAAAAATCCCGGGCCCGGCCCCATCGGTCTGCGTGGTGTGAACAACTACACCCAGTTCCTGGCTGGCAACCCGGATATGGCCGGCACTTACGCCGGTTACGATGGCCCGTGCCCGCCCTGGAACGATGAAATCATCCACCGTTACCACTTTGAAGTGCACGCGCTGGATGTCGACAGCCTGGGCCTGGACGGCGAGTTCGACGGCAACGACGTGCGCGAGGCCATGGCCGGGCATGTGCTGGCCAGCGCCCGGGTGACCGGCACGTACACGCTGAATCCGGATCTGCGCTAATCTGCCCGGTCATCAAATTGTCTTCTGATCGTCACCTGCCCGTCACCCGCCTTTGAGAGGGTGACCTCATCCGGAATGGTTGAAGGGCGGGAGACGACATGCGGAACTACCGGAGCGTTTTCATTTCCGATGTGCACCTTGGGACGGCGGACTGCCAGGCAGAGTATTTGCTGGATTTCCTCACCCGGGTGCGCTGCGAAACCCTCTATCTGGTCGGCGACATCGTCGATCTGATCGCCATGCAGCGGCGCGTCCACCTGCCCGCCTCCCATCAGGCGGTGATTCACAAACTGATTGAGCTGGCCGCCAGCGGTACCCGCGTGGTCTACGTGCCCGGCAATCACGATGACTTTATGCGCCGGTTCTGCGGCCAGACCATTGCCGGTATCGAACTCCACTACAAGGCCGTACACACCACCGCCGATGGCCGCCGCTTCATGGTCTGCCACGGCGATCAGTTTGACCAGGTGGTGCGCTGCAGTCCGCTCATGCTTCTGGTGGGCGACCGGGCCCACGGCATCCTCCTGCGACTGAACCGCTGGTTCAACGCCTGGCGCCGCCTCAAGGGCAAGCCTTACTGGTCACTGGCGGCCTGGGTGAAAAGTCGCGTTGGCAAGGCCCGCACTTTTATTCGCCGCTTCGAGCTCGCCGCCCTGACCGCCGCTGAACGGGGTCACTATGACGGTTTTATCTGCGGCCATATCCACTCAGCCGGTTTCCTGCGCAGCGAGGAAGGCCTGTACTGTAATGATGGCGACTGGGTGGAACACTGTACGGCGCTGGTGGAACGGGACAACGGTCGGCTGGAGCTGCTGCATTGGTCCGAATCGCCGGTGGTGCTGGCAGTGGAACCGGATGCCCCGCATCCGGATGTGTGCGGGGATGCCCGGCCAGTCATTGATATTCTACCGGCCGGGTTCGTCGAGCAGATGAATCGACTGGCTGGTTGATCCATCCGCTTCAAGTTGATGACTGTCCGCTCACCAGTGACTCGATCTGAGCAAGGATGACCGGTGCACCGGTCAGCCGGGTCAGCCAGCTCAACGGGATGCCCCGCTCACCCCCGACGCCGAATTGAGCGGCCATCGCTGGCCCGATCAGCCAGGCCCGCCCACAGGAATCACCCCCACACCGGATGTTTGCGCGCACCGCCTCGGTAAAGCTGTTGCTGTGGCTCAGGATGTGGAAGATCACCGGCATCGCCTCGTTCAGGTAACAGGTACGGCCAAACACATCGCCAGCGCCTACAGCATCCAGTTCGGAGCCGGAACGGGCTTTCTGAAGGTTTGCCGGATCGGGTGCCCCTGCCATCGCGGCATCCAGTGCCACTGGCATTGGTTCGCCCCGGAATAACCGGTCGAGCAGTCTTGCGGCACTCTTCGCCCAGGCGACGGCTTCGTCATTGTGGTTGGTCATCCTGACGGCCGTTTCTGTGGCCTCAAGCAGATCGTCATGGCCGCTGTAGCAGGCTACCAGCGGTGGCAGCTTGGAGACTGCAGGCAACTGCAGGTCATCGGCGCCGCTTTCAGACACCATATGGCGATCTATGGTTTCGGCGAGGTGAACGCCCGCTTGCTGAATGTCGGGGTCGCTGTAGGTAAGGCTAATGGCCTGGCGCACCGGGTCCGCGAGTTGGTCGCCGCTCAGGTGACGGGTGTAGGGCAGAACTTTCTGTACCAGCAACCGCTTCTGCTTGTCAGTCAGTGGGGTTGTGGTGGTTGAGCGGGCCTGCTCAATAGCGTTCTTTTCAATGCGGTTGAAATTGTCCAGGGTGACCCGGGTCGGGTGGTCGATGTACCCCTGCCACTGCCCGCCTGGCCCAAAATAGGTGCGGAAGCGCCGCTGATAATCGCGTATATCCAGTACGCCTTCGCTGGCAAGCAGGCTGTCGGTCAGTACCCCGGTAGCCGCCCCGTAATGACTGGTGTCGCCCGTCTGTTTGCCCTCATGGGCGAAGTAGCCGAACCCTTCGCTGAAGTATTCGGCTTTCGGCGGCAGGAATTCGGGTGTCTCAGCGCCGATGTCGATGATCCGTTGGCTGTTGTACAACCAGTGCAAGCCAAGACTTGCCGCATCGGCGACCCACCCCCCGGCCAAGGCAGCGATGAGACGTGGGCCGTTGCAGGTTGAGGAAGACCTGGTCATGAGAGAGCCTCCGGGTTCCGTGGGCAGGTGGTCAGACTGTGTTGCTTGCGAGAATTTTCTTCAGGAAATCCTGGGTGCGAGGGTCCTGAGGGTGGTGGAAGATCTCGTCGGGCGGCCCCTGCTCCACAATGCGGCCACCGTCGATAAAGATCACCCGGTCGGCCACATCCCGGGCAAAAGACATTTCATGGGTGACCACCATCATGGTCTGGCGCTCGGCCGCCAGCTGTTTCATCAGTCCCAGCACTTCTTCCACCCATTCCGGGTCGAGCGAGGAGGTGGGTTCATCGAAGAGAATGACTTCGGCGCCGGCGGCCATCGCGCGGCCGATGCCCACCCGCTGTTGCTGGCCGCCGGACATGGATGCAGGGTAGGCATCGGCTTTGTCGGCGAGGCCAATCCGCTCCAGTATGTCCCGCGCCCGCTGGTAGGCTTTCGCTTTCGGCCAGCGGTCCACCACCAGTAATCGCTCTGCGATGTTCTGCAGCGCCGTCTTGTTGGCGAACAGTGCGTAGTTCTGGAACACAAAGGCGGTTCGGCGCCGCATGGCGAGGATGTCGGCGCGGCTGGCGCGGTTCACATCCACCGTGAGGTCGCCCACGCTCATGGTGCCCGCGGTAGGCTGTTCCAGAAAGTTGATGCAACGCAGCAGCGTGGATTTTCCGGTCCCTGAAGGGCCAATCACTACCACGATTTCACCCTTTTCAATGGTGAGATCGATCCCGTCGAGAACCACGCTCTTACCGAAATGTTTGCTCAGTGATGCCAGCTTGATCATCGGCTGTAAGCCTTGTTGAGTCGGATTTCCAGATGGTGCTGAAGCTTGGAGAGGAGCTCGACCACGATCCAGTACATGATGGCGGCCACGATGAAGGCCTCGAAATACAGGAAGCTGCCGGAGGCTTCCTTCTGGGTCGCCCCCATCAGTTCGGTGACACCCAGTGTGAAGGCCAGCGAGGTGGCCTTGATCATGTCGATGAAGTAGTTCATCAGCGTCGGCAGGGCCACACGGGTCGCCTGGGGCAGCACAATGCGTCGCATCAACTGGCCATTGGTCATGCCAATCGACAGCGCGGCCTCGGTCTGGCTGCGATCAACGCCCACGATGGCAGCCCGGATCGATTCGGCCATGTACGCGGAGAAATGCATGGTCAGGCCCATGATGGTGGCCGTAATGCCGTCGATGACCGTTAACGCGCTGACCAGTTGCGGCAGCCCGTAATAGAACAGGAACAGCTGAACCAGCAGGGGTGTGCCTCGGAAGAAGGAGATGAACACGATGGTCAATTGATTGAGCACCGGAATTCGCAGCACCCGCACCACCGCAAACAGGCAGGCAAGAATCAGAGCCAGCACCATCCCGATGCCGGCCAGTTGCAGGGTAAGGGGCAGGTACCTGAGTAGCACAGGTACCAGCCCGAGCATGTAATCGACGTTCAGCACGTCCATAGTCAATCAGACCTCGGTTTACCCGTCAGGGCTGGGTGATATCCGTTCCGAACCATTTCTCGGAAATGGACGTCATGGTGCCTTTCTCACGCAGGGCTGCCAGGGCTTGGTTGACGTCGTCCCGCAGGGCGCGTCCGGCCTCGGTGTCCTGAAACGGGTAGGCGTTGGTGATTTGTGAGAATGTGGGGCCGGCCAGTTCAAGTGGCAGTGGTTTTTCCTTGATGATCTGGCTGGCACTGACCCGGTCCATGACGAACGCGTCGACGCGGCCCAGAGCGGTATCCCGCTCCAGATTACTGTCGTAGGTCTTGATGTCGATCTGGTCGGCATAGGGCAGCTCGCGTAACAGCGCTTCAAAGTTGGAGCCCAGATTCACGGCGACGGTTTTGCCTTTGAGATCCTCGACCCCCTCAATCTCGGTATTGCCTTTCTTGGTCACCACCTGCGCGCCGTCATAGACATAGGGCTCGCTGAAAATATAGGCTTTCTGGCGCTCTTCGGTGATGGTGATCTGGTTGGCCACGGTGTCGATACGGCCGGATTCCATCATGCCGAACAGCCCGGAGAAACTGGCGGTTTCGTACTGTATGTCCCGGCCCAGCTCCTCGCCGATGGCATTCATCACGTCAACGTCGAAGCCTTTGAGTTCATCCTGCTCCACGAAGGTAAACGGGAAATACTGGCCGGACATGCCCACCCGTATCGGGGCTTCCTGCGCGAGCAACGATGGACTCGCCAGCGCGGAAGCAAGCAGCGAAACGCAGAATATCAGTGATTTCATAAAACCTCCCTATCCAGGATTGACGCGTTGGGGTATGCAAGAAGGGTGAATTTGAGCGAATACTCAACATACTACACCTGGGGTCGGATTCGCTAACATCGCTGTTAAGGTGTTATGGCACACTAGGCGATGATCAGCCAGTCGCCGCCGGTGGGGGCCGCCAGCGTTGTCATCAATTTGTTAGAGAATGTTGATGTCAGATTGACACATTTACTGTGTGGGTCACGTACAACTGGTGGGGTGACGTCGGCTGACCCGGTGTTTTTAACACTTTTTCGGTAACACTTCCGCCACTCCGGTGTCATAGCGGCATCAGGAAGCAACTTCAGGCTATAAAGGACTCGTTCATGGCAGTGAAAAAATGGATTCTGCTCGCAGTGATCGCGGCGGTGGTTATCGGATTTATCGCCAGCGGCGGCAATGAGCTGCTGACACTGCAGAATCTCAAGGACAATCAGCAGCTTCTGGCCAGCTGGATCGAACAGAATCTGGCCGTAGCGGTGTTTGGCTTTGTCGGCATCTATGTGGTGGTGACGGCATTGTCGCTGCCCGGTGCGGCCATCATGACCCTCGCCGGCGGGGCGTTCTTCGGTAATCTCTACGGACTGATGGCGGTGTCGGTGGCTTCGACCATCGGGGCGTCGATTGCGTTTCTGGTGGCCCGCTTTCTGATGCGGGATACGTTACGCAAGCGCTACCGCGACACGGTCGCCAAGATGGACCGGGGCATCGAGAAAGACGGCGCGTTCTATCTGGCGACCCTCCGCCTGGTGCCGGTTTTTCCCTTCTTTCTGATCAATCTGGCCATGGGCCTGACGTCCATGAAACTGCGCACCTACGCATTGGTGAGCTGGGCGGCGATGCTGCCGGGGACGTTCGTGTTTGTGAATGCCGGGACCCAGCTCGGGCAGATCCAGTCCACCGGTGACATTCTGTCGGCCGAATTGCTGCTGTCGTTCGCCTTGCTGGGGCTGTTTCCCCTGATCGCCAAGCTGGTGGTGGGCTTTATTCGCCGGCGCCGGGTCTATGCCGGCTGGCAGAAGCCCGACGCCTTTGACTACAACCTGTTGGTGATCGGCGGCGGCTCGGCCGGGCTGGTGTCCGCCTACATTGCCGCCGCGGTGAAAGCCAAAGTGGCGCTGATCGAAAAAGACAAGATGGGGGGCGATTGCCTCAATACCGGCTGCGTGCCTTCCAAGGCGCTGATTCGCAGCGCCAGGGCGGCGGATACCATGCGCCATGGCAACCGTTACGGTCTCGAATCCGTGCCGGTGAAGGGCTCCTTCAAAAACATCATGAACCGCGTGCAGAAGGTCGTGGCCAAAGTAGAACCCCACGACTCGCCCGAACGCTACCGCAACCTGGGGGTGGACTGCCTTTTCGGTGAAGCCAGCTTCGTCTCTCCCTGGGAGCTGGAAGTGAAACACAACGACGGTCGCACCGAGCGACTGACGGCGCGCAGCATCGTGGTGGCCACCGGCGGTAAACCCGCCATGCCGCCGATTCCCGGACTGGCGGACATGAACCCGCTGACCTCGGATAACCTGTGGCAGCTGGAGGATCAGCCGCAACGCCTGCTGGTGCTCGGTGGCGGCCCCATCGGGTCGGAGCTGGCCCACGCCTTTGCCCGCCTGGGCAGCCAGGTGATTCAGGTGGAAATGGCCGAGCGCCTGCTGATCAAAGAAGACCCTGAGGTGTCGGAGCTGATCCGTCAGCAGTTCGAGCAAGACGGCATTGATCTGAGGCTCGGCCATGCGGCGAAAGAATTTGCCCTCGAAGACGGCGAAAAAGTGGTGTACTGCGAGCATCAGGGCGAGCGGGTTCGTATAGCGTTTGATGAAGTGCTGGTGGCGGTCGGGCGCGCCGCCAATACCCGCGGGCTGGGGCTGGAGAACATCGGCGTGGAAACCCTGCCCAATGGTACCGTGCCGGTGGCGGAGGACATGAGCCTGCGTTTCCCCAATGTGTTCGCCTGTGGAGATGTGGCGGGCCCCTACCAGTTTACCCACGCGGCTGCCCATCAGGCCTGGTACGCGGCGGTCAACGGGCTTTTTGGTCAGTTCAAGCGCTTCCGCGTGGATTACCGGGTGATGCCCTGGGTGACCTTTACCTCACCGGAAGTGGCGCGGGTGGGCCTCAGCGAGACAGAAGCGCAGCAACAGGGGGTTGCCTACGAGGTGACCCGCTACGGCCTGGATGATCTGGATCGTGCCATTGCGGAAAGCGAGGACCACGGCTTCATCAAGGTGCTGACGCCCCCGGGCAAGGACCGGATTCTGGGTGCCGTGGTGGTGGGAACCCACGCCGGTGAAATCCTGGCGGAATTCACCCTTGCGATGAAGCATGGCCTGGGTCTGAACAAAATCCTCGGCACCATCCACCCGTACCCGACCTGGAACGAGTCGGCAAAGTACGCGGCCGGCGAGTGGAAACGTGCCCACGCCCCCCAGGGCGTGCTGAACCTGCTGGAAAAACTGCACGGCTGGCGCCGTGGCAAAAACACGAATGCATCAAGGAACACCTATGCCCCTGACCGTAACCCGACCGGCCCGCAGTAAGCGCATTCCGGCCGTGGAAGTGCTCGAACCCAGGGCGCGCGACAGCTGGACCCACACCCGCAACGGCGACCCGCGCGGCTACATCGATGCGGACCAGCTGAAAGAGCTGTGGATTCACACCGGCACCGCCTGCAACCTGGCCTGCCCGTTCTGCCTCGAGGGTTCGCACCCCGGCGACGGGCGGATTCCCGGCATGAAACTCAGTGACGTGAAACCGTTCATTCACGAAGCCATCGACATGGGTGTGGAGCAATTCTCCTTCACCGGTGGTGAGCCGTTTGTGATTCGCGATTTCGTCAACATCCTCGACTACGCCAGCCAGCACCGGCCCTGCTTCGTGCTCACCAACGCCACCGAACCGCTGCTGAAGCGCCGCCACCAGGTGCTGCCGTTGCTGGACAACCCCTACCCGATTCACTTCCGTGTCAGCCTGGATTTCCCGGACCGCGCCCGCCACGACAAGGATCGCGGCGATGGCAGCTTCGATCAGGCGCTGGAAGGCATTCGCTGGCTGATCGAACAGGGCTTCAAGGTATCGATTGCCCGCCAGACCGATCCCCAGGAGATCCCCGCGGACGTGGAAGCGAGGTTCCGCGACATCTTCCGCGCATGGGAGATTCCCGAGACCCTGGCATTCACCGCGTTTCCGGACCTGGGTACGCCCGGTTCGGAGGACGGCAGCCCGGAGATCACCGAAACCTGCATGGAGAAGTACCCGACCCGGGAAGCCCGTTCCCACTTCATGTGTACCTACACACGCATGCTGGTGAAAAAGGGCGACCAGGTGCGGGTGTATGCCTGCACGCTGGTGGACGACGATCCCCAGTACGACCTGGGCGGCACCCTGGCCGAGAGCATGGACGAGCGCATCATGTTGCGGCACCACCGGTGCTTTTCCTGTTACCGGTTCGGAGCCAGTTGTTCGGCGCCTGGCTGATTGTTTTGTCTCCGGGTTTGGGGCCGCTGGTTTCTGGGCTCGGAGTTTCGGCCATTGGGGTTGGGGAGACCTTCCAAAACGAGAACCGTGGCTTCTCTGACTGTTTTGGAAGGTCTCCCCAACCCCAACGGCCTTGTTTGACTGACGTGGTGTTTCAGACGGCGTTTGCCAAAGTTCGGTGGCTGGTGAGGGGCAGGTGTAGGAATCCAAAACATTAAAAGAAGCCACGCTTCTCCGTTTTGGATTCCTACACCTGCCCCTCACCGGCCCGCCCCCAAAGACAAAGAACCGGAAATGAACAATGAACTTCACTGAAGCCTCCCTGTTCTGGGGATTTTTGCTGGTCTACGGCGTGGTCATGTACGTGCTGTCCCCGAAGAGCAAGAACGCCAATTCGTTCTACAAGGGCGCGGATGATCACGGTAACCCGGTGGGTCAGTGGTCACTGACCGCCAGTATCTTCATCAGCTGGATTTTCGCCAAGTCCGTCACCAACGCCGCCAATCTGGGTGCCGCGTATGGCGTGGTGGGCGGGCTGGCGTATGCCAGTTACTGGCTGTCCATCCCGGTGGCCGGTTACGTGATCTACCTGATCCGTACCCAGACCGGCGCCCGCAGCCTGCAGGACTTTCTGACCTCCCGGTTTGGCCGGCTTGCCAGCCTGGCGTTTGCGGCAGCCATCCTGATCCGGCTGTATAACGAGGTCTGGAGCAACACCGCGGTGGTGGGCGGTTATTTTGGGCTGCCCGGTGAGTGGGAGTACTACTCCGCGGCGATGCTGTTCACCCTGTTTACCCTGGCCTACAGCCTCAAGGGTGGGCTGCGGTCATCCATATTCACCGACGTGATTCAGGCGTTCGTGTTTGTGTTTTTCGTCGGGGCCGTGCTGTTCCTGATCGTTCCCGCCAACGACACCAGTGCGCTGCTGACCAATGGCGAATTCCGACTCAATGCCGGCTTCGACCTGCTGCTGGTGGCCCTGCTGCAGCTGTTCAGCTACCCGTTCCATGACCCGGTACTGACCGATCGGGGCTTCGTGAACAAAGAAAAGACCATGCTCAAGAGCTTTGTGGTGGCGGGCCTGCTGGGCTTTGTCGCGGTGTTTATCTTCAGCCTGGTGGGCGTGCATGCGCGGCTTAACGGCATCGAGGCCATGGGCAACGCGCCGGCGGCTGTAGGACAGTCACTGGGGTTGGCGGCGCTGTTCTTCATGAGCGTGGTGATGATGACCTCGGCGGGCTCCACCCTCGACTCCACCTTTACCTCGCTGGCCAAATCCCTGGCGGTGGATCTGCCCCGGCTGGCACGCCGCGCCTCAGAAAAACTGCCGAGTATGCGAGTCGGTGCCGTGGTGATGGTTGTGTTCGCGTTTCTCGGCAACCTGCCGATGTTCGCCGGCACCGACATCCTCAAGGCCACCACCATCTCCGGCAGCATGGTGATGGGGCTGGCGCCGGTGTTTCTGTTCTACGGTTTTACCCGCTGGTCGCCCTGGAGTTTCCACCTGAGTTTCTGGACCGGGCTGGGACTGGGTGTGCTGCTGGCGGTGGGCCTGATTCCGTCAAGCTGGGCGATCGGCGACGGGGCCTACGGGCTGCTGCTCGGCGTCAATGCCTATGGCTTCCTGATCTGTACCGCCGGGTTTTTCCTGCCGTTGTTGGTTCGCCGGCTAGCGGGCCGTTCACTGGCGGCTGGCGAGGCCCGGGGTTAGCGGAATGAACGAAGGTCGTAGCTGTCCGCTGGCGTACCGGTACGATCCGGCGTCCCTGTGTGATAACCCCGCGCCGGTGGTGGAGGATGTGCTCTACGTGGTGGGCGGCCTCTATGGCAATTCGTTCGCGCTGGACGAAGTCGAGCGCATGGCCCGTGTCGAGGCGCGTCAGGGGCATCGGGTCAAGCTGGTCTTCAACGGTGATTTCAACTGGTTCAATGCCAGTGATGAACTGTTCCGGCAGATCAACAACCGGGTACTCGAGCACACCGCCAGCGCAGGCAACCTGGATTACGAGCTGGCGGATCCGCAGGCCGGTGCTGGTTGCGGCTGTGCCTATCCGGATTTCATCGACCAGGGTGTGGTGGAGCGCTCCAATCGCATCATGGAGCGGCTGCAGGCGGTTGCTGCGGACCATCCGGACATTCAGCAACGTCTGTCTCGGCTGCCCCGGTACCGCTGCCTGATGTTTGGAGGCCTAAAGGTTTTGGTGTTGCACGGGGACCCCGAGTCGCTGGCGGGCTGGGGGTTGGCCCGCGAATCCTTCCTGGCCGGCAACGACACCGCGGTGGAAAACTGGCTGCAGGCAACCGGTGCCGATCTGATCGCCTGCACTCATACCTGTCTGCCGGTGCTGTGGCGGGGGGCGGCCAGCGGTGCCGTCGGGGCGGTGGTGAACAACGGCTCCGCCGGCATGGGTAACCTGCGGGGTGACCGCCGCGGTCTGATCACCCGTATCGGTTTTACCAGCCCCGTGGCTGAGCCGGTTGCCGGGATCGAATGCGCTGGCCTGAACGTCTCGCTGCTGCCCGTCGCCTTCGATGCAGACGCTTGGCTCGCGCAGTTTGACCGCTTGTGGCCGCCGGGCTCGGCGGCCGCTGTGTCCTATCGCGAACGCATTATGAGGGGCACTGACCTGGGGCCGGATGACATCGTTTTGCGGCCGGTTTCTTAACCATTTTGTCACTGGCGATTGCGTTAATTCGGACTATTCTGAAAGAACAGGCTGGGCGTCGGTGGTGTGCGTTACGGAGGCCCGGCTTGAAATATATTTTGTGGTCTATATAATTTAACCCTAACTTTTTGACGCGAAACCATCACGCTATGACCTCAGAAGGATCGAATACCACCGCCATCACCCTCCGCACACCGGTCAAGGATGATGGCTACAGACTTCACCAGCTGGTGGCGGAATGCCCGCCGCTGGACCCCAACTCGATTTACTGCAACCTGTTGCAGTGCAGCCACTTTGCCGACACCGGCGTGGCCGCGGAGAAGGACGGCGATCTGGTCGGCTTTATCTCCGGATACATCCCTCCCCAACAGCCCGATACCGTGTTTGTGTGGCAGGTGGCCGTTCACGAGAAAGGTCGTGGACAGGGCCTGGCTAAGCGGATGCTGAAAGAGATCGTGGCCCGGGATGCGTGCCGCAAGGTGACGCACCTGGAAACCACCATCACCGAGGACAACGAAGCCTCCTGGGCGCTGTTCCGTTCGTTCGCACGTGATCTGGGGGCGGAGCTCACCTACCACGAGCACTTTGAGAAAGAGACCCACTTCGGCGGCCAGCACGATTCCGAATTCCTGCTGCGCATCGGGCCTTTCACCAAGCCAGTCTGAGAGTCTGTGACAGACACAGGCATTACTGACCGCAATACGGACGAGCCGGCAGGCTACTGAGGTAGGCCTGCCAGCAAGGCTCTAACCAACGTGTGGCTGGCTGATCGCGACCGAACCCGATGGGCTGCCCACAGTTACCTCGAACCTGACATGCTAAGAGGCAAGACAATGGAACTTTTCAAGTCGACCGAATCCGAAGTACGCGTTTATTCCCGCGCTTTTCCGGTGATTTTTAACCGCGCCAAGAACGCGCATCTGTACACCGAAGACGGCAAGGAATACCTGGATTTCCTCGCCGGTGCCGGGTCACTGAACTACGGCCACAACAACGACATTCTCAAGAAGGCACTGCTGGAATACATCGAGGCGGATGGGGTCAGCCAGGGCCTGGATATGTTCACCACCGCCAAGCACGACTTCATCGAAGCCTACAAGAAGTACATCCTCGATCCCCGCGGCCTGGACTACAAGATGCAGTTCACCGGTCCCACCGGCACCAACTGTGTGGAAGCCGCGCTGAAGCTGGCGCGTAAGGTCAAGGGCCGTAACGGCATCATTTCCTTCACCAACGGCTTTCATGGCGTGACCATGGGCGCCGTGGCCGCGACCGGTAACAAGCACCATCGTGGCGGTGTGGGTACGCCGCTGGGCAACGTGGATTTCATGTTCTACGACGGCTACCTGGGTGACGATGTCGACAGCCTGGCCATCATGGACAAGCTGCTGAGCGATGGCTCGTCCGGCTTCGAGCTGCCTGCCGCAGTGATTGTGGAAGCGGTTCAGGGTGAGGGTGGCCTGAACGCCTGCCGCGCCGAATGGCTGAAAGGCCTGTCGGAGCTGTGTAAAAAGCACGACATCCTGCTGATTGTTGACGACATCCAGGCCGGCAACGGCCGCACCGGCGAGTTCTTCAGCTTCGAGTTTGCCGGCATCAAGCCGGACATCGTCACCGTGTCCAAGTCCCTCAGCGGTTACGGCCTGCCGATGGCGCTGGTGCTGTTCAAGCCGGAACTGGACGTCTGGGATCCGGGCGAGCACAACGGCACCTTCCGCGGCAACAACATGGCGTTCATCACTGCCCGTACCGCCGTGGAGACCTACTGGAAAGACGATGCCTTCGCCAACGAAGTGAAAGCCAAGACCAAGGTGCTGGGCGATGCGCTGCAGGCGATTTGCGACAAGTACCCCGGTGAGTTCAAAATGAAGGGACGTGGTTTGATGCGTGGTATTGAAGCCACACATGCGGACATCACCGGCGCGATCACCAAGCGTGCCTTTGAGCACGGGCTGATCATTGAAACCAGTGGGCCGAATGATGAAGTCATCAAGTGTCTGATGCCGCTGACCACCAGCGAAGATGACCTGAAGAAAGGTGCGGCGCTGCTGGCCAAAAGTGTGGATGAAATCATGCAGGAAGGGATCAGCGAGGCGTCCTGAGGCGCCCGCTCACCCCGACATTCATTCTGCAGGATAGCGAAGACAACACTATGACGAGTCAATTGCATACCGTAGAGAAAATCGGCGGCACCTCGATGAGCAACTACGAGGCCGTTCGCGACAACATCATCATTGGCGGGCGCAGCAAGGAAGACCTGTACCAGCGGATTTTCGTGGTCTCCGCCTACGGCGGCGTCACCAATGAGCTGCTGGAACACAAGAAAACCGGCGAGCCCGGCGTGTACGCGCTGTTTGCCGATGCCGAATCCGACTGGGCCTGGGGTGACGATCTCACCAAACTGGTGAAGTTCCTCACCGACATCAACGGCGAGCTGTTCGAGGACCCGATGCTGAAGCAGCAGGCGGACCAGTTCATCACCGACCGTATCGAGGGTGTGCGGGGCTGCCTGATTGATCTGCAGCGGTTGTGCTCCTACGGTCAGTTCCAGCTGGAAGAGCATCTGCTGACCGTGCGCGAAATGCTGGCGGGCATCGGCGAGGCCCACAGTGCCTTCAATACTGCACTCAAGCTTCAGCAGGAGGGCATCAACGCCCGCTTTGTGGATCTCACCGGCTGGCGCGACAACGAGTTGCTGCCGCTGGACCAGAAACTGAAGCAGGCGTTTGACGCTGTGGATCTGACCCGCGAACTGCCGATTGTCACCGGCTACGCCCAGTGCAAGGAAGGCCTGATGCGGACCTTCGACCGTGGCTACAGTGAAATGACCTTCAGCCGGGTGGCGGTGATTACCGAAGCCCGTGAGGCGATCATTCACAAGGAATACCACCTCAGCTCCGCCGACCCCAACATCGTCGGCGCCGACAAAGTGGTACCGCTGGGCCGCACCAACTACGACGTGGCCGACCAGCTGGCCAACCTCGGCATGGAGGCGATTCACCCCCGTGCCGGCAAGGGCCTGCGCCAGAACGAAATTCCGCTGCGGGTGATGAACACCTTCGAGCCGGAGCATACCGGTACCCTGATCACCGGCGACTACGTCAGTGAGAAGCCCCAGGTGGAGATTATTGCCGGTGCCAAGGGTGTGTTTGCGGTGGAGGTATTCGACCAGGACATGCAGGGTGAGCCCGGTTCCGATCGCCGCATCCTGGACGTGCTGAGCCGCTTCAAGGTGCGTTTCATGTCCAAGGACACCAACGCCAACACCATCACCCATTACGTGGGCAGTACGCTGAAACACGTCAAGCGGGTGGTCAAGGCGCTGAAGGAAGAATTCCCCAACGCCGAGATCAACACCCGCAAGGTGGCGGTGGTGTCGGCCATTGGCAGCGACATGAAAGTGCCGGGCATCCTCTCCCGTTCCGTGAAGGCGCTGGCCGACGAGGAAATCAGCGTACTGGCGCTGCACCAGTGCATGCGTCAGGTCGACATCCAGTTTGTGGTGGATGAAGACGACTACGAGAAGACCATCGTGGCTCTGCACGGCGTGCTGATTGAACCTCACAATCACGAGTACGCCATTGTCGCGGCGTAAGCCGTGACGACGTGATTGCCTCCGCCGGAACCGGTCGCTCCGGCGGGGGTGATGGGGGTGGTCTTGCCTCCCGATCGGAGCGCCCGGCGGCCTGATCCGCCGGGCGTGGCCGATCCCTTCCCGATGACCGTCCCTACACCCTCCGTAGTTGCCCTTATCTGCGCTCTTACCGGCCATTGCGGGGAATCCACGCCCTGATTCCGAGCGTATCCCCAATACATTCGTAACCGGACCCAAAGCCATGAGTAAATCTGAAAGGCTGGGACCGTCTCCGACCATGACACCGAACGGCGAAACGGATTCCCTGGTCGGGTTGTACTTCAGGGATGCGTCCCGCTACGAATTACTGGGTGACAAGGGCGAGCGCCGGCTGGTACGCCAGCTTACCCGCTGCTACCGGGTGATTGCCCACGAGCTGGCGTTGCCGGACGACACGCCGCAAACCTACCGCGAGATCGTCGGCAGTCTTGGCGATGCCTGTGCCTTCTCGACCCGTTGCCGACGCGCCTTTCATCTGGCCCGGGCCTGCCGTGCCCGGCTGGTGGAAAGCAATTTGCGGCTGGCGGTGCATATAGCCCGCCGTTATGGCCATCACGGGATCGCCATGGCGGACCTTATTCAGGACGCCAATGTGGGGCTGATCAAGGCGGTGGAACGCTTTGACCCGACCAAAGGCTTCCGTTTTTCCACCTACGCCTACTGGTGGATCAGTGAGGAGGTCAAGCGCTGCCTACAGCGGGGTACGCGTCTGGTTCACACCCCGGAAAACGTGGTGGAGGAGATCCGCCAGCTGCGCCGGGTGTCCATGCAGTTGCATCAGGATCTCGGTCGCGCACCGCTGCAGAGCGAACTGGCCCGGGAGATGGAGGCGTCGCCGTCACGGATCGGCGAGCTCAGAGCACTGGCCAGTCGGGAGGTATCGGTGGATTCGCCGGTGTCCGACAGCACGGGCATCACACTGGGGGACAGTCTCAGTGCCGGCGAGCAGATGGCGCCGGAGCATTTCATGGCGCAACGGGACCGCAACCGGTACCTGACGGGCATACTCGCGCAGCTGAGTGAACGGGAGCAGGCGGTGCTGGCGCGCCGCTTCGGCCTGGGCCGGCCCGAGCCGGAAACCCTGCAGATCATTTCCGACGACCTGGGCATCAGCCGCGAACGGGTGCGGCAGATTGAGAAAGGGGCGATTCGCAAGCTGCAGGCCAGCCTTGGCGTTGACCAAGTCAGTGGGCGGTGATAAACCAGGCGCCTGCGGCCACCTGACAGGCCAGCACAACGGACGTCAGGCCGAGCCGCAGCCGCAGGTACCAGGTGGGCCAGTAACCCCGCATCCAGCGTGCGTCCACCATGTACAGCGCCAGGAACGCGGTGGTGTACAGCGCAATCTGCCAGCGTGTGGTCAGCAGCAGACCAACCCCGGCGACGACGAAGAAAACCTGACTGAGCACCATGGTGACCAGCGGCGAAAGCGGGTAGCAGCGCTGCTCCAGTTGCATGGCAATGGGCCAGTAAACCCCCGCCATAAAAGCGAGAATGCCGGCGCTGTACAGATAGAACCAGCCAATGACGTTGTCGCTGAGGGCGGGCATGGAAAACAGGCAGGTAATCGCGGTCAGAAAGGGAATCAGCCCGAGAACGCCCACCAGAATGGCCAGTCGCGCCACGGCAATCACGATTCGCGCCCCTGCACCCGGATTCTCATCGGCTCGACGGCGGCGGGCTCCATGCCCACCATTTCGTGGTACGCCGAAGCGTGAACCACATCGGTTCGGGCAATACTCAATGCGCCCAGGGCGTCCTGGATCTGCCAGCTGCTGCGAAACAGCCGCGTGTTGCCCTTGTTGTCCGACAGGATCATCAGCTGATCGCCGATACGGAGGCGGGCCATATACTGCTGGCCCTCAATGGAGAGGATCTCGAGCAGGTCTATCTGGCTGTCACCGCTGTTGACGAGTTGATCGAGGGTTATTCTCACCGTGGTGCTCCGGGCGTGGAATGTTACCGAAGGGTTTACGAGCCCCCGCAGTAATAAGATCAATCGCCCAGTTTGCGGCAGACCTCGTGCTGGGGGCAGCCCACCAGATGATCGTTCACCATGCCGGTGGCCTGCATGAAGGCGTAGACGATGGTGGGGCCGACAAAATTGAACCCGGCTTTTTTCAGCGCCCGTGACATGGCTTCCGCCTCGGCGGTGGTGACCGGCACGTCGGCAAAGGCCTGCCAGCGGTTCTGAATCGGCCTGCCATCCACGAAGTCCCAGAGAAACTCACTGAAATCCCGACCTTGTTCCTTCAGCTCGAGAAAGCTGCGGGCATTGCGGATGATGGACCGGACTTTCAGCCGATTACGGATAATCGCCGGGTTGGCCAGCAATTCCTCGACCTTGCGCTCGTCGTAGCGGGCGATTTGCTGGGGATCGAAGTGGTCGTAAGCCTCGCGGTAGCCCTGCTGTTTGCGCAGGATGGTGATCCAGCTCAGGCCCGCCTGCTGACCGTCCAGGCACAGTTTCTCGAACAGTGCGTACTCGTCGTACTCCGGACGACCCCAGACGGTGTCGTGATAATGCACGTACAACGGGTCGGTGCCGCACCAGGGGCAGCGGTTGGGGTCTTCCATCAGGCCTCCTTGTGATGATCGGTGGCGGGGCTCACCGCCTGGTGCCAGCTCAGGGCCAGCCGGTCAGACTCGGACCGGGGGCTGTCCAGCGCAAGGCTGGGCGGAATCTCGCGCAGCAGGTGACCCTGTGGCAGCACCCATCGCTCGTGGTGATAGACAAGGGTTACCAGAAATCCCGCAATGATCCCGCTGGCGGCCTGCCAGCCGGTCTCGTCCCGATCACCCTGCAAGCGGAAGTCTGGGCCCACCTGCAGCGTTTGCAGATTGCCGGCAATGCCCCGGCCGGTGGCTTTCAGCCAGGCCTCCTTGAGTGTCCAGACCCGCAGGAAATCCTGCTGGCAATCGTTCGCCAGCAGCCAGTCCTGTTCGGCGGGCGTGAACCAGCGCCGCACCACTTTCTGCCATTGCGGGTGCCGGTCCAGCGGTTCGATATCCAGCCCCAGGCCCGGCTGGGCGCCGACGGCGCAGGCAGAGAGCTGTTTGCTGTGGCTCAAAGATAGGTGCCAGCCCTGCGGCTGGTCGGACGCCGTGGGGCGCCCGGCTACCGGCCTGCAATCCGCCGCGGGGCAGCCGGCACTGTGGGCAATGGCCTGGCGTAACAACCAGCGGCTGCTCAGGTACTCCCGCCGGCGGGGGCCGGCGAACCGGGCCACGGTGGCCTGTTCGTAATCGGTGAGCCAGGTGGGGGCCGCAAGCCCGTCTGTTTCTGGCTCACGGCACAGCCAGATGGTTGGCGCGCCGTCAGGGCTGCAAGCGCTGGATGTGCCAGCCATCGGCTTCCCTTACATACTCGAAACGGTCATGGAGCCGGCTGGGGCGGCCCTGCCAGAACTCGATACGCTGTGGTACCACCCGGTAACCGCCCCAGAAGCTGGGTAACGGCACCTCGCCGTTACCGAATTTCTGTTTTATTTCCGCCACTTTCTGTTCCAGCAGCCCCCGTGACGTAATCACCCTGCTCTGCTCCGAGACCCAGGCGCCAATCTGGCTGCCTCGGGGGCGTGAGGCAAAATAACGCAGGGATTCGGCCTTGCTGACCCGCTCCACGCTTCCCTGGATACGCACCTGCCGGTTCAGCCCGATCCACGGGAACAGCAGCGCGGCCTGCGGATTCTGCTCCATTTCCCGGGCCTTGCGGCTGCCGTAGTTGGTGTAGAACACAAAACCCTGGTCATCAAAGTACTTCAGCAACACCGTGCGCAGGTCCGGCATGGCGTCACTGCCGGCGGTCGCCAGTGACATGGCGTTGGGCTCCAGAATGCCGGCGTCCCGGGCGTCTTCGAACCAGAGGTGGAACTGGCGGATCGGATTTTCATCCAGGGCGTCACGATCGAGGCCTTCGCTCTCGAAATCCCGGCGCATGTCACTGATGTCCATCTGGCGAATCCTGTCGTTGTGGGCGACTCTTCAGTTATATTGAAAGCATCACCTTGATACGGTGGTCTATTCTTTCAGGATTGGCGAGTGATGGAAACCAGCGGACAGCAATCAGGGAGCGCGGGCGTGGCCAAGACAAAAGCGGCAAAACCAATGTACCGGAGAATCTCGTTCTGGCTGGTGGTGCTGGTGGCGATTTATGCGCTGGCCGGGTTTCTGCTGTTGCCGTGGTGGCTGGAACGCGTGCTTCCGCAACAGCTGGAACAGCGCATGGGCTGGCAGGCCCGGATTGGCGACATCCGTACCAACCCGTTCCGCCTGAGCGTTGATGCCCGCGAGCTGAGCGCCGATGACCGCAGCGGTGAGAAAGTGCTGGGGTTTGACCGTTTGCACATGAACGTCGGCTTCTGGCGGCTGTTCACCGGGGTGATCGGGTTGCAGTCGGTTGAGCTTGACGAGCCGTTTATCCGTGCCGACCTGCTGGAGGATTACCGTGTCAATTTCGCCAGGGACTGGCAGCAGGCCAACAGCGACCAGCCCGCCGCCGACGCGGCCGACGAGCCCTCGCCCCCTCCCCGGCTCTATCTTGGGCAGCTGACCGTCTCTGGCGGCGAGCTGCTGTTTCGCGATTTCACCCAGTCGGAGCCGGCCAGCTTCCGCTTTGAACCGCTCGATCTGCAGTTGAGCGATCTGGCAACCTGGCAACGGGAGGGGGATCAGAGCAGTTACCAGTTGCAGGCGGCCCTGGGCGAGCAGACCCTGTCATGGCAAGGCGAGCTCAGTATTAACCCGCTCTATTCCCGCGGCATCCTGCGCATTGCTGATCTGGACCACGCCACCGTCGGACATTTCATCCGGCCCTATGTGCCGTACGACCTTCGGGGCGGCAACGTCACGATCAGCACCGGTTACGAATTGCGTGTGGAAGAGCAGCTGTTGCTGAGTACCTCGGACGGGGTGCTGGAACTGGAAAACCTGACACTGGCCACCGATGGCGATCGGGAGTCGGCGGCCCTGTCTACCGGCCGCCTGGCAGTTGATCAGATCCGTTTCGGGCTGACCCGCCGCACCGCCGACGTGGGGGTGGTCACCGTTGAAGGACTGGACCTGGCGGTGGAACGAAACGCCGATGGCGTCATTGACTGGCTGGCGCCCTGGCAACAGGCCAACGGGGAGGCGGATAACGCCGACGCTCCGCAAGACGACAGCGGCAGCGCCGCGTTCCAGTGGTCAGTGGCCGGTGTGGAGGTGACGGGCAGCCGCATCCTGTGGCGGGATCTGCAGCCGGATGCGCCGGTGGAACTGGCAGCCACCGAGCTGTCGCTGACCCTGGGGGCGCTCAGCGATGAGCTGGAAGAGCCGGTGGACTATCGCCTGCAGGGATCGCTGACCGAAGGCGGATCGCTGGGGGTGCAGGGACAATTGACTTTGCAGCCGTTTACCCTGGAGGCCGGGCTGAACGCCGCCACCATTGATCTGGCTGTGTTTGGCCCCTACATCCGGCAGCTGGCCAACCTGGAAATTCGCAGCGCCCGCCTGACCCTCGACGGCAATCTCGATCTGGATGGTCAGCAGGCGCCATTGACCGGAACCTTCAATGGCACCGGTGAGATTACCGGCCTTGATGTCACCCTGCCGGACTCCGACGAACCGCTGGTCAACTGGCAAACCCTGCGGTTGGCGCCGGTGGCCTACAACGTGCATCCGGCGCGGTTGGAGATCGGCACGGTGACCCTGAGTGAGCCGTCGGTTAACGTGGTGCGTGGGGACGACGGGCTTCACAACCTCGAACGTATCATCCGCGCCTCGGATGACAGCGACCCCCCGGAGGGGGGCGAAGACAGCGGCGAGCAGGAGTTCATTTTCCGTATTGAGCAGTTCCTGCTGGAAAACGGCGAAGTGTCTTATACCGACCGTGCCATTGAACCGGTGTTTACCACCCGGGTGAATTCACTCGCCGGATCGGTCAGTGGCCTCACCAACGTGTCGCCCCAGCAGGGCGAAGTGCAGGTGCGGGGGCGGATCAACGACCAGTCCGAACTGACCCTGAACGGCTCCCTGGGCACCCTGGGCACAGACGATGTCAGTGCCCTGACCCTCGGTTTGCAGGGCGCGTCGCTGCCCAATCTGTCGCCCTACTTCGGACGCTATCTGGGGTATGGGGTCGACAGTGGCAAGCTGGATGTGAACATGGACTATGAGATTACCGGCAGCCGCATTGAAGCCACCAACCTGATTGTGATGGACCGGCTGGAACTGGGGCAGCCGGTCACCAGTGACCAGGCGGTCAACGTGCCGGTGCGCCTGGGCCTGGCCCTGCTCCGGGACGGCGACGGGGTGATTGAAATCAATGTGCCGGTCAGTGGCGACCTTGACGATCCGGAGTTCAGCGTCGGTAAAGTGGCGATGCGGGCCTTTGTGAATATCCTCAGCAAGGCCGCCACCTCGCCGTTCAGTGTGCTGGGGTCGGTGGCGGAACTGGCGGGGTTGTCTGGCGAACAACTCAGCGAAGTACGGTTCGTGGCGGGAAAAACCGAGCTGGCGGACGGCGAGCGCGACAAGCTGGATGCCCTGGCGGGAGCGCTGAAAAAACGCCCGGCCCTGTTGCTCAATATTCGCGGCGGCGTGGCGCCGGACGCCGACGGACTGGCCCTGCTGCGGCAGCGGTTGACCGAGCAGCGCGGCGGCAGCCTGTCTGACGAAGAATGGGCCCAGGCCCGGGAAGCCTACCTGGCAGGCGAACGTTCACTGCCGCCGGAGGCGCTGGGCAATCTGGCCTCGGCGCGAGGCGCCTGGTTGCGGCAACAGCTGGCGGAAGACTACGGTGTTGATGAAGCCCAGCTGTTTCTGCTCGACCCCGAGCGCGACGCCAAAGCCGATGATCAGGGCCTGGTCGCGGTGCGCTTTGCCCTCGACGCCCGCTAGGAATCAGAGTTGATCGGGGTCAGGGTTGATAGGGTTCGGGTTGATAGGGAAACCCGGTCAGAAAGCCTGCTGGCAGCTGCAACCCCCACTTTTCCACCAGCCGACGATAGGTGCCGCTTCGCATCAACGGATCGAACAGCCGGATCATGTCGCTGGCGTTCACCGGGCCGTCCGTGCGGGTAATGATGGCCAGGCGGTACACCTGGTCCGGCTCGGCGGCAATCAGAAAGGTGTCCCAGTCCTGCGGGTTGCGTTCCAGGTGTTGCTGCAGGTAGGAGCGGCTGACAATGGCCACTTCGGCCACTGAAGGTCGGTCCGCCTTGATCAGGTTGATGTTGCGGCGGTGGCTGTCGGAGAATTCGATGTTGAAGCGTTTGTTCAGTTTCTCGGCGTCGATCTCGAAATCGACGAAACCGTAATGATAGCCCGACATTGCGACGATGCGCCGCTTGGTCAGGTCATCGAAGAAGCTCGGGTCGCGCCCCGGTTTTCGCAATGCCAGGTAGATTTCTTCATCGGTGAGAATGGGCATGGAAGCGTCGTGTTCGTGCTCATCCCAGCCCCACGCCGGGCTCTCGAAGAAGATCACGTCGTAGAGGCCGGCATTGAAATCCAGGTAGCGGCGTTTGGGTGAGGTGTGAATCACCTTGAAGCGCACCTGCGGGTTGGCCTCGTCCAGATGCTTCAGGGTATCGGCGAGCAGACCTGTGGCCTGGCCATCCGCCCCGATGCCGGCGATGGGCGGGAAATTGTAGACGCCCACCTTGATTTCCTGCACGCCTCCGTTGTCGGCCACCGCGAGCCCGGAAACGCCGAGCAGGAGGGCAAGAACGATGCATGTGAATGTGTGAACGAGTGACAAGGCGCAGTCCCGCGGGTTGGAAGTCTGAGCGTTCGTTCAGATTAACACCAGGGGATTCCGCTCAGAAACCGCCAATTTATAAACTTGTGCAAAACGGAGTGTATGAGTGTGAACCGAGCCCGCAGCCATTTCTTTGCCTACGTCTCCCGCCTGCGCTGGATCAAGCGCTGGGGGCTGATGCGCAACGCCATCGAAGAAAATGTCGCCACCCATTCCTGGGAGGTGGCGACCCTCGCCCATGCCCTGGCGTTGATTCGCAACCGCCATTTCGACGGCGCGGTGAATGCCGATCGCATTGCCGCCGCGGCGCTGTATCACGATGCCACCGAGGTCATCACCGGCGATCTGCCGACACCGGTCAAATACCATTCCCAGGTCATGCGGGAAGCGTTCGGTGACATTGAACACAAGGCCGAGGCGGAACTGTTGGCGCTGCTGCCTCCGGATCTGCGGGACGATTTCGCGCCCTATGTGCGGGAGTCGCAGCTGTCGGAGGAAGAAAAGGAGCTGATCAAGGCGGCGGACCGGCTGTCCGCGTTGCTGAAATGCGAAGCGGAAATGCGGGCGGGCAATACCGAATTTGAACCCGCCGCCGAGCAGATTGCCCGGCGGCTGGAGCAGGAGGGGTTACCGGAGATCGCCTATTTCATGGAGGTGTTTGCCCCCGGCTACCGGCAACCCCTGGACAACCTGCTGGGCTGAGGAGGCTCGATCAGCGCCCATCAGGCGCCGGCGGATGACCCCACCATGCCGCCACGCAGGCCGTCCCGTTGCAGCGACTGGCGCACGATGTCTTCGGGGCTGCCGGCCAGCTCCCGGAACATGCCCATGGAGCCGAGCAGCGCGGAGGATTCGTAGGGAACGAACACCCGCTCGCCGTCTTTGGCCATGTTCGGCAGCACCTTGATGTAGCTCTGGCCGAGCAGGTAGCCGATAACGGCTTGCTTGTTCTGCTCGGTTTCGCCCAGGGCGCTCAGTACCAGACGAATGGATTCCTGCTCACCCTGGGCTCGTAGAATGGCGGATTCCTTGTCGCCCTGGGCATTGAGAATGGCGGATTCGCGCTGGCCCTGGGCCATGGCAATGGCGGCGGATTTCTCGCCCTCGGCCTCGGTCACGGTGGCCCGGCGCTTACGCTCGGCGGCCATCTGCAGGCGCATGGCCTCTTCCACTTCCTCCGGCATGCTGATGTCCTGAACTTCCACGCGGGTCAGTTTGACCCCCCACTTCGACGCCGCCTCTTCCATTTCCGCCTGGATGGCGTTGTTCACTTCGCTGCGGGATTCGAACAGCTTGTCCAGCTCCATCTTGCCCACCACCGAACGCAAGGTGGTTTTCGCCAGTACTTCGACGGCCTGGCTCATGTTGGCCACCTCGTAAACGGCGCGGCGGGGGTCGATAATCTGGTAGTACAGCGCGCCGTTAATGTTCACCGTGACGTTATCGGTGGTCACCACCGGCTGGCCGGGAAAGTCCATGACGGTCTCGCGGCGGTCGATGCGGGTCTCGAAGCTGCTGCTGGGGTGGTACTCGTCGCCGATGCGCATGTAGCGGGTCATGGTGATGGCGCGGGGCCGCTCAATGAACGGGATGATGATGTTGACGCCGCTCTCCAGAATCCGGTTAAACGACCCCAGCCGTTCAATGACCATGACCTCGGACTGGCGCACGATCACCAGTCCTTTGGCAATAATGGCAATGCCGATAACAACCAGAACCAGGCTGATGACCAGCCCCGGTGAGAGAAATGCTTCCATACCTGTTACTCCGTGGGTTTTACGCGGTGAACAACGGCGGTGGTGCCGTCGAATTTTTCGAAGATGACTTCCGTGCCGGGCGCTGGCTCGGTGGTGTCGCGGTCACTGGTCCGCAGGCGGTAAAAGTCGCCGTTTACCTTGATGCCAATGGCGCCGTCGAATTCACGCCGTTCGCAGTAATAGCGACGGCCGTGCTCAACGCCGGTGCCGGTGGTGCCGTAGGCCACGCCTTTGGGTGAAAACCGCGGGCGGATCCAGCGGATGGCCACCGGAACCAGCAGGCCCGAAAACACGCCCATGCCGACCAGTTGCCACTCAAACGGGATGCCAAGGAACGCCAGCACGGCTGTCAGTGCCGCCGCCACGCCGAGCGCCAGCAAGACCAGTACGCCGGAGGTCAGTTCGGCAAGGCTGAGAACCAGCGCGAGGATCAGCCATAAGTGGGTGAGACTCCATTCCATACAAGCGGTGTCCGTAGTGATTGGTTGGAAAAAGCCGTGGCGATTGTAACACGCCTGTGCGGGTTGGCCTGAGTGCCCGCGGTAACAAACCTCTGATGCCATGGCGGGAACGCGAACAGCTGCTAGAGTAAATATTCTAAACAGCACCCGTTACAACATCGATAAGAGGCAAGGGCCATGAAAGATCTGAAGAACAAGGTTGCGGTTGTTACCGGCGCGGGCTCCGGCATTGGCCGTGCGCTGGCGAAAGCCCTGGCAGGCCGCGGCTGCCGCCTGGCGCTGTCAGACGTCAACGAGGCGGGGCTGGCGGAAACCGTCGCCGAGCTCAAGGGCGCTGACGTCAAAACCTACCCGCTGGATGTGTCGAACCGTGATGCCATCTACGCCCACGCCGCGCAGGTCGCCAAGGACTTCGGTCAGGTCAATCTGGTGATCAACAATGCTGGCGTGGCCCTCTCCGCCACGGTGCGCGAGATGACCGACGACGATTTCCAGTGGGTCATGGACATCGATTTCTGGGGCGTCGCCCACGGCACCCGGGCGTTCCTGCCCCACCTGATTGCCTCCGGCGACGGCCACGTGGTGAACATCTCCAGTGTGTTTGGCCTGATCGGCGTACCCAAGCAGAGTGCCTACAACGCCGCCAAGTTTGCGGTGCGGGGCTTCACCGAGTCACTGCGTCAGGAAATGAAGCTGGAAAACCAGCCCGTGGCTGTGAGCTGTGTGCACCCGGGCGGTATCCGCACCAACATTGCCAACGCCGCGCGCATGGGCAAGTCCGAGAACGGCGCCGCCCAACGCAAGGGCTTTGACAAGCTGGCGATGACCACGCCCGACAAGGCTGCGGACATTATCGTCAAAGGCATCCTCAAGAACGAATCGCGGATTCTGGTCGGGCCCGACGCCTGGGGCATCGATGCCGTCAACCGGTTGCTGGGTTCCGCCTACCAGCCCCTGGTGGAGCGCTTCTCCCGCAAGAATCTCTATGTCTGAGCCGCAATAGGCGCTGAGCGGGCCTGGCGGAGCATTCGGCCCGCTGTACATTTTACATACAGATTTATCGTTCTATACTGGCTGTTAATCTAGGGAAAGAGACAGCATGAACACACCACACGATTCCGACCTCGGGGCGACGCTGGAACGCAGTCGCTCGGGCCTTCGCGATAGTCACCGCCGCTCGCTGATGCGGCTCCTGTTCCTGATCACCGGCGCATCGCTGGGGGTGTTCGCCTGCCTGCAGGCCCTCAATGGGTTCTGGTGGGTGGCATTCAGTGAACTCTCCGCCAGCCTGCTGCTGTTTGTTGGCGTGTTTCGTCTGCGCACCAGCCCGTATCTGCAGCGCTGGATATACGGCTACCTCGTTACCCTGTTTGTGTTTTTTCTGGCCATCATGGTGTTTCCGGATGCCTCGGTGACGGCGTTTGTCTGGGTGCTGATGATGCCGGTGCTGGCATATCTGCTGCTGGGCAAGCGCGAGGGGCTGATTCTCAGCGCACCATTCATGCTGGTGGGCGCCGGTGTTTATTTTGTTCATCTGGGGCAGGTGAACAGTGCCTACCTGGTGATCGATCTGCTCAACATGGTGCTTTGCGGCGCCCTGATGCTGGCCTTTATCCACATGTACGAGATTCGGCGTGAGGAGGCGGAGCAGCGGCTGGTGGACCTGGCACAGACGGATTTCCTCACCGGCCTGGCCAACCGCAGCAGTTTCCAGAGCACCCTGGCGCGCACCATTGCCGAATGCGAGCGCAGTGGCAACGGGTTTGCACTGGTGATCATGGACATCGACCATTTCAAACTGGTCAACGACACCCTGGGCCACGACGCCGGGGATCATGTGCTCAGGGATATTGCCGAGAGCCTGGCCGAGCGGCTGCGCGGTACCGATTTCGTGGCGCGCCTGGGCGGGGAAGAATTCGGGCTGATCCTGCGGGACGTCAAATCGCCGGATGCCTACGAGCTGATGGACGAGCTGCGCCAACGTATCGCCGATCGCGAGCTGGTGTACGGCGAGGCCCGCATCCGCGTGACCGCTTCCTTCGGGATTGCCCAGTGGCCGGAGCACGGGCGCCAGGCGGAAACCCTGTTCCGCGTTGCCGACCGGTGCCTTTACAGCGGTAAAAACGCCGGCCGCAATCGCATTGCCCGCCCGCTTACTGCAGCGTCCGGCGATTACTCTTCTGATACTGCGGTGCAATGTACCCGTTGATCTGTTCCTTGAAACGGGCGATAAGTTCGCTGTTATCGTGATCCCAGGGGTGGAAGCCGGGCTTGAAGTATTCCAGCCAGGTTGGAATCAGGCTGGAGAACGTGCCGTTCTTACCCCACATGCGCCATAGCCCTCTGGCGCTGTCCTTCAGCGAGAAATGGCGGCGGTCGTTCAGCATCATCCGCGTGGTGAAGTAACTGGCCACCACCCCCAGCGCCGCGGTGCTGAACGCCAGGTAGAACGCCCGCTCGGCGTAGGTCCCGCCCACTTCCTGGAACACGTCGTAGGTCACCGCCTTGTGCTCGGTTTCCTCAATGGCGTGCCACATCCATAAAGGCCGCATGCTTTCATGCATGTCCTCGCGCACGTCACTGCGCTCCAGCAGCATGTCCGCCATCATCGCGGTGAGGTGTTCAAGGCCGCAGGTAATGGCCAACTGGTGGCGCTTCGGCAGCTTCTTGGCGATCCCCAGAATCACTTCCAGGTGCGCTTCCAGCTCCTCCACCGGCATGCCGCGGTCTCGCACATGCTGGTTCATGGCGTCGTGCTCCAGCGAATGCATCGCTTCCTGGCCAATGAAACCCCGTACCTCGGCCTTGAGCTTGGGATCGGTAATCCGGTCGCGGTAATAGCGCACCGAATCCACGAAGAACTGCTCCCCCTGCGGGAAAAGCACCGACAGCGCGTTCATGGTATGGCTGAGCAGGTGGCTGTTGTCCAGCCAGTACTGCGGTACCTGTTCACCGAACTCAAAGCCCATGCGCTGGGGCTTGATGGCCACGTTGTCCGGCGTCTGAGAAGCCGGTGCCCGGGATTCTGCGGTTTTTGTCCTCAGCATGTTCTCACTCCTCTGCGATAGAACGCTTTGGCGGATGTCATGGCTTCAGTGTGAGCAGGTCAACGGGGCATTTGAAGGCGAGAAAGGGACGGCCGTCGTTCAGGTTGGGACAGCTGACAGTGCCGCCGAACGGTTTCCATTGACTGGGATGACGGCGTCACCGGTGCTTCCAGCCCCAGTGTTGGCGGTGGATGCATCTGCTAGCATCAGGACATCGACTTCCTTTCGACAACAAGGACACACTATGGCCAACACCAGTCCGGACAAAGAACGACAGATGCTGGGGTTCTTCCTGGTGCCGGGCGTCTATATGCGGGTACTGGCGGAGACGGTGCGCCAGCTAGGCCATAACGACCGGCTGCTGTACGACGGCCTGAGCTTTACCGCGCAGGATTTGAAGGCGAACGATAGCCGCGTGTTCGTCACCGATGCGATTTTGATGGCCCAGCGGGCGCTGGATCTGGCCGGTAAGGACGGCCTCAGCCTGACGCTGGCGCGGGAGTTGCGCCTGACCATCCACGGCACCCTGGGCTTTGCCGCGCTCACCAGCCCCACCTTTGCCGACGCCCTGGACTCGGTGCGTCGCTACCTGCAGTTGCGGGCACCGTTTCTGAGCATGAGCCAGTCCGAAGCGGGCGATAAGGTGCTGGTGCAGCTACGCACCGAATTCGATGTGCCCGGCCTGTACCCGTTCCTGGCCGAGACCGTCAGCGCCACCCTGATCCTGCTGACTGAACAGCTGCTGGACCGGGACGACGCCGAAAAGCGGGGGTTTACCCTCACCGACGGCAAACTGCCGGGGGTTACGGTACACCTGAGCAGCCCGGCGCCGGAGTATTACCCGCGCTTTGCCTCGGCACTGCCGGTGCGTTTCGAATACGGCAAGCCGGAGGAAATGATGGTGTTCCCGAAGGAGCTGCTGAATGTACGCATGCGGCTGGCGGATGCGGACGCGTCGCGGATGGCCCGGGACCAGTGTGAATTCGAGCTGCAGAAGGCCCTGAAAGACCAGGGCGACATCACTCTGGCGATCCGCAACATGCTGCGAATGATGCCGGGGCCGCTGCCCTCGCTGGAAGACATGGCCGAGCGTTTCTGCGTGTCGTCACGGACACTGAAGCGGCGGTTGGCGGAGAAAGACACCTCCTACCGGGAGATTGTCGAGCTGGTGTTGAAAGACCGGGCCATTCAGCTGTTGCGGTACACCAACCAGTCGGTGAGCGAGATCGCCTACGAGCTGGGTTATGCGGACCTGTCGAATTTCAGCCGGGCGTTCCGCAAGTGGACCGGGAAGTCGGCCAGCGAGTTTCGCGAGGATGGTCCGGATCCTGCTCCGGAGCTTGGGCCCTGAGTTTGGGAGTTCTTGATCGCCGGGCCTTTGGCTTGGGAGCGTGGTCGCAGGGTGGTTACTTATTTTTTCTGAGAAAAAGAACTCGCTTCGCTCAGACACCTTTGTTCTCAGAAAAAATAAGTAACCACCCCACGCCCTAGTGACCCTGATGAGGGCCGTCCTGATTCATGATTTTTTGCCTTTTTTCCTTTGTTTTTACCGACTATGCCTCCATTGTTCGTCGGACGGGGGGTTGGATTATTTTTCCCGCCAGGAAAAAGGTGTCTGAGCGCAGCGAGTTCTTTTTCCCAAGGGAAAAATAATCCAACCCCCCGGCCACGCTCCAACCAAGGCAGGCTAGGTCAGTACAAGACCCCAACACCAAACCCACAAGGAAACCACCATGGAAGCCAGACCCGACACCCACAGCAAACTCTTCGGCTACCTGCTCTGGATCTTCGGGTTTCTCGGAGCCCATCGCTTTTACTATGGCAAGCCCATCACCGGCACCATTTGGTTCTTCACTCTGGGCTTGCTGTTCATCGGCTGGATTATTGACCTGTTCCTGATACCGGCGATGGATCGGGAGGCGGATCTGCGGTTCCGGGAGGGTGAGGTCAATTACAACATTGGCTGGCTGTTGTTGACCTTCACCGGGGTCTTCGGCCTGCACCGGATGTACATGGGCAAGTGGATTACCGGCATCATCTACCTGCTGACCGGTGGCCTGTTCCTGATTGGCGTGCTCTACGATTTCTGGACGTTGAACGGGCAGATCTCCGAACGCAATCGTGAGGTGAAGTTCAGCTGATCCCGGCCGCCACTTCCAGCTCCGCCAGACCCTCCTCCAGGTAATCCAGCATGCGCTGCAGACTGGGCAGGGTACGGCGGCAGCCAATCAAGCCGAACTCGATCTGGTCACGGTAGCTGGTCAGGGTCATGTTCAGCGCCAGGCGGTCCATGGCGATGGACACCGGGTACATGCCCTCCAGACGGGCGCCGTTCCAGTATCGCTCCTCCGCGGGGCCCGGCACGTTGGAGATGACCACGTTGAAGGTCTGCCATTTCGGCGCCAGCCCGGTGAGCAGGTTGAACGCCGCCGGCGCCAGGGCCAGGGCGGTGTAATTGAGGATTTCTTCCGGCGACATGCTGGCGTAGCGGTCCTTGGCCAGTTTCACGTCGTGGTGGATGTGCAGCAGCCGGTCCGCCGGGTCGCTCAGATGGGTGCCCAGTGATGCCAGAATGATACCCACCTGATTGCCCTCTTCACTGTCATCCCGCCGCAGCGACACCGGCACCATGGCAATCAGCGGTTGCGCTGGCAGCGCGTCCTGGTTCATCAGGTAGGTGCGCAAGGCACTGGCACACATCGCCATCACCACATCATTGACCGTGGTGCCATAGGCCTCGCACACGGCGCGGATGCGCTTCAGGCAGTAGGATTCCGCAGCGAAGCGGCGCGAGCCGGTGATTTTCTCGTTCAACAGGCTGCGCGGCGCGTGGAAGATCGACTTGTAGGCCGGGTCCTTGCGGGCCTGGTTGATGGTTTTCATCAGCTCCCGGGCCACCGTGGGCACCGTGCCCAGCTGCTTGCCCGACTCCCCGATCAGGTGGCCCAGAGTGTGCCACACCGAGGCTCGACCGCCTTCCTCCTCACGCCGGTTTGCGCGTGGTGGCAGCGCCCAGATCGGCGGCATGTCCCGTTGCGCCGGGTCCGCCGACAGCATCCGCTGGGCCATGCGCATGGCCGATACGCCGTCCACCAGGGAGTGATGCACCTTGGTGTAGACCGCGAACTGGCGGTCCCGAAGGCCCTCGATCAGGTGGAACTCCCACAGCGGACGCTCGCGATCCATCAGGTGGGAGTGTTCGGCGGAGACAAACGCCAGCAGCTCCCGCACCCGGCCGGGGGTGGGCAGCGCCTCGAACCGGAAATGGTGCTCCAGATCCAGGTGGTCGTCGTGCACCCACACCGGCTGGGTGAAGCGGCTGTCCAGGCGCCGGTCGAAGGGCGGCGTCACCCGGGTGTGGTGGCGCAGGGCCTCCGCCAGTTGCGCCACGTAGTCATCGGGTGCGTCCTGCGGAAATGAAAACAGTTGCAGGCCGCCCACGTGCATGGGTTGCTGGCGTTTTTCCAGCCAGAGGAACAGTTGGTCGGCGGGGCTGAGCGGTTTCAAAATGCATCCTTGTTTACAACAGTGTGGTGATAGTAACCCACCAGGTTGGCGACGCAATTGACTTTTCAGCGGTGCTGACCCTGATACGGGGTCAGGTCTGAATGAGTAGATCTTGCGTAGTTTTTAGTCCAGTTTAAGTCATAAGTTCATATAAACCGCCAGGAGGGTCCGTTGTGTCAAAGGTTGCAGCTGCGACGGTGACCTTGACGTTCTTACCGGCGTTGACGGTTTTTGTGTTGCAGTGGCGGGAGCGGCGTTCTTCCGCTTCTGAGTCTGGTTAGCGGCCTTTCGGACTTGGGAGCTGACGCCGCTCCGGAGGTCGGACTATTTTTCTTCTGGAAAAAGAACTCGCTTCGCTCAGACACCTTTTTCCTGACAGAAAAACATCCCCACCCCCGAATCGGCTCGTTCTGACTGCCGGTTGGGCCGCTTTTAGGCTGCGGCGGTTTCCTGCTTGTTCTTCGGGACTTCCAGTCGGATCTGGTCGCCGTCCAGAAGCACGGGGTAGGTTTTGATCTTGACCGTTTCATCCTCCAGGCATTGGCCGGTGATCAGGCTGAAATGTTGTTTGTACAATGGGGAGGCCACCACTGGTTCGCCCTTGATGTCTCCGGTAATACCCCGGGCCAGGACGTTTGAGCCGCTGAACGGATCGGTGTGGCTGATCGCAAACAACGCCGGCAGCCGGTGCGGTAGGTAAAACACCGCCACCGGCCCGTCTGCGGTCCACACGGCGACGCCGGATTCCGCCACCAGATCCTCCACCTTACAAACGCAATCCCAAGTAGTACGAGCTTTCATAAACAGTCTCCAACGTATCTTTTGATATCTCTGTACGGTCACGCGAGTGAGGGGTATGGGGGGTATTTTTCTGTCAGGAAAAAGGTGTCTGAGCGAAGCGAGTTCTTTTTCCAGAAGAAAAATACCCCCCGTGCCCCTCGCTCATCCCCTCAACCAGCAGGCTACAAAGCAGCCTCAGACTCCAAAACCGGCCGCCGCTGATCCCGCTCGGTGGTCCACTGCTGCACCGGGTCGGTCTTTTCTGGAGCGTTCACAAACTCCCGGAACCGCTTGCGTTTCTCCGGGTCTTCCACCGCCGTTTTCCACTCGCATTGGTAAGTGCCCACCAAGGATTCCATGTGCTCTTCCAGTTCCTGGCCAAGGCCGAGGCTGTCTTCCAGAACCACCTGTTTGAGGTAATCCAGGCCGCCCTCCAGGTTCTCCATCCACACACTGGTGCGCTGGAGCCGGTCGGCGGTGCGCACATAGAACATCAACACCCGGTCGATGGTGCGGATCAGCTCCTCGTCGGACAGATCGGTGGCGAACAGGTCGGCGTGTCGCGGGCGCATGCCGCCGTTGCCGCACACGTACAGGTTCCAGCCGTTTTCGGTGGCGATCACGCCGATGTCCTTGCTCTGGGCTTCGGCGCATTCGCGGGTGCAGCCGGAAACCGCCATCTTCACTTTGTGGGGCGCGCGCAGGCCCTTGTAGCGGTTCTCCAGGAAGATCGCCATGCCCACGCTGTCCTGCACGCCGTAGCGGCACCAGGTACTGCCCACGCAGGATTTCACCGTGCGCAGGGACTTGCCGTAGGCGTGGCCGGTCTCGAAGCCGGCGGCGATGAGTTTTTCCCAGATCGCCGGCAGCTCGCTCAGGGTGGCGCCGAACAGGTCGACCCGCTGGCCGCCGGTGATCTTGGTGTACAGGTTGTACTCGTTGGCCACTTCGCCCAGCACGATGAGCTTGTCCGGGGTGATTTCACCGCCGGGGATGCGTGGCACGATGGAATAGGTGCCGTTTTTCTGCATGTTGGCCATGAAGGTGTCGTTGGTGTCCTGCAGCGGCACGTGGTCAGTGGCCAGGATGTGCTCGTTCCAGCAGGTGGCGAGGATCGACGCCACCGTGGGCTTGCAGATGTCGCAGCCGTGGCCCTTGCCATGGTCGCGGATCAGCGTGCGGAAGGTGCGGATACCGTTCACCTTCACCAGGTGGAACAGCTCCTGGCGGCTGTAGGGAAAGTGTTCGCACAGGTCCTTGCTGACCTCCACGCCGCGTTTTTCCAGTTCGTTGTCCACCACGTTCTTCAGCAGCGCGGCGCAGCCGCCACAGCCGGTGCTGGCCTTGGTTTCGCCTTTCACGCTGGCGAGATCGCTGCAGCCGGCGTCAATGGCGCCGCAGATGTCGCCCTTGGTGACGTTGTGGCAGGAGCAGATCGAGGCGGTTTCCGGCAACGCGTCCGGGCCCAGTGCCGGGGCGCCGCCCTGGCTTTCCGGCAGGATCAGGGTTTCCGGGTTGTCCGGCAGGGTGATGCCGTTTAGGGCGTACTGCAGCAGGGTGTCGTAGTGGCTGTTGTCGCCCACCAGGATGGCACCGAGCAGGGTTTTGCCGTCGTCGCTGATCACCATGCGGCGGTAATGGCCGGCTTTCTCGTCGTTAAATCGGATGTTGCGGGCGCCCGGTGTCTGGCCGTGGGCGTCGCCGATGGAACCCACGTCCACACCCAGCAGTTTGAGTTTGGTGCTCATGTCGGCGCCGGTAAAGGCAGCTTCTTGATCACCGTTGAGAGTGGCCGCCAGGGTGCGAGCCATGGTGTAGCCGGGGGCCACCAGGCCGAAAATGCGCTCGCTCCACAGGGCGCACTCACCAATGGCATGAATGTGCGGATCGGAGGTGGTGCATTGATCGTTGATCACGATGCCGCCGCGCTCGCCGATGTCCAGCCCGCTGGCGCGGGCCAGGGTGTCCTGGGGGCGGATACCGGCGGAGAATACGATCAGGTCGGTTTCCAGATGGCTGTCATCGCTGAAGTTCATGCGCAGGCGGGCGGACTCGCCGTCGACGATCTCGATGGTGGCCTTCTCGGTGTGCACCTGCACGCCCAGCTCCTCGATCTTGCGCCTAAGCAGGGCGCCGCCGTCGGCATCGAGCTGCACCGGCATCAGGCGCGGCGCGAATTCCACCACGTGGGCGTCCACACCCAGACTCTTCAGGGCGTTGGCGGCCTCCAGCCCCAGCAGGCCGCCGCCCACCACCACGCCGGTTTTGACGCCGTCGGCACTGGCACGGATGCGGTCGAGGTCTTCCAGGGTGCGGTACACCAGGCAGTGGGGGTGCTCGTTGCCCTTGATCGGCGGTACGAAGGGGTAGGAGCCGGTGGCCAGCACCAGTTCGTCATAACGGTAGTTGCCCAGGGGCGTGGTGATGGTCTTCTGGTCGCGATCAATGGCGGTGACCTGCTCGCCCAGATGCAGGTCGATGCGGTTCTCGGCGTACCATTGCGCGGTGCCCATGGCCAGGTCGGCGTGGGTGGAGCCGCCGAAATACTCGGACAGGTGCACGCGGTCGTAGGCCAGCAGCTTTTCCTCGCCGAAGACCTTGATGTCAAAGCGCTCGGCGGCTGCGGTGGCGATCAGTTGTTCCAGGAAATGGTGGCCTACCATGCCGTTGCCAATCACGATCAGGGTTTGCTTGTTCATGGGTGTTCCTCTCTCTTGCACCGGCGCCATCACGCGGCGTCGCAGTAAGGTTTGCCAAAGGCCAGATGGGCCCGGTAGGCGCTGATGTCATCGCCTTGTTGAATGCGTTCGCTGTACCAGGGGCCGTTGGTGGTTTCGCCGAACAGCACCGCGCCGGTCAGGCGCTGGTCGCGAACCAGCAGCCGGCAATAGTGTCGGGTTTCATGGTCCTGCCAGATCACCGATTCGGTGTCGCCGTCCGGCTGGGTCTGGCCGCAGGAAAATATGGGAATGCCGCTGATTTTCAGGCGTGTAGCTATCACTGCAGGCTCGAACGCGGCGGTGCTGGTGTTGTCACACAGCGCCTGTGCCAGCACCTCGGCCTGCTGATACCCGGGTTCCACCAGCCCGAAGGTGTGCTCGCCCACCTGGCAGCATTCGCCAAGAGCAAAAATGGCCGGGTCGCTGGTTTGCAGCCGGGAATCGACGACAATGGCGCGGTCGCAGGCCAGGCCGGCGGTATCGGCCAGAGCGATGTTGGGGCTGATGCCGGCGGCAATCACCACCAGGTCGGTGCTGATGAGGGTTTCGTCGTCCAGTTGAACCGCGCGCACCGAATCCCGCCCCAGCAGCGCCGCCGGCGATGTGCGGGTGCGGATGGTCAGCCCCCGCTCGGTCAGCGCCGTTTCCAGCAGGGCACCCCCGGTGGAATCCAGCTGGCGGTTCAGCAGATGACTGCTGCGATGCAGCACGGTCACGGCCATGCCCCTGCTACGCAGCCCTTCGGCGGCTTCCAGACCGAGAAAGCCGCCGCCGATGACCACCGCGCGACGATGGCGCTGGCTGATATCAATGAGTTTGCGGGTGTCCCGCAGGTCGCGGAAGCCCACCACGCCCGCCAGGTCCTCACCGTCAATGCCGAGACGGGCGGATCGGGAGCCGGTGGCGATCACCAGGCTCGAGTAGCACTGGACCCGTCCGCCGGCGGTGACGACCGTGTTGTTGTCGCGGTCGATCGCGGTCACCGGGTCGCCCTGGTGTACCTCGATGTTGTGCCTGTGATACCACTCGGGCGCTTGCAGGCACAGGCTGTCTTCACTGGCGTCGCCGGCAAGCAACGCCGACAGCTGAATGCGGTTGTAGGCCGGGCAGGCTTCGCCGTTGAACACCACGATACGCCCGAACGGCTGGCGCGGTTGCGCCACCAGTCTTTCCAGCAGGCGTTGCGCCACCATGCCGTGGCCGCAGACAACCAGGGTGTTCTCGGACGGGGTGGTCAAAGAGTTATGCCCTGCGGTGGTCATGTTCGCTGTCCTTTCCCGGCGTGATTCCAGCCCAACAAAAAAAGCCGGACATCTCCTCCCCGAAGGGACTCGATGGTCCGGCACCAATGCCAACAACAATGATCTGATGGTCCGGCCGATCCATGGCCGGGACATTCTTCCCTGTTTCTACTGTTGCTAACTCCGTGCCAGTTTCACGAAGTCAACGTAAACAATGGCTTAGGCGTTCTCCTCCGCAGGCTGAGCGAGCGCTGTGCGCCCGGACGGGGCGGCGTGCACCGTGAAGGTGCCGGCGTCGCCGTCCGCTTCCTCCGTGGCGCTGTCGGCACCGGGCTCGGTCCGGGGCGGCGTCTGCTTGGCGGGGAAGCTCTGCTTCTCATAGAGGAACGACAACACCGCCTGGCGGTAGTGCACGTACTCGGGATGATCCGCCAGGGCTACGCGGTTGCGGGGTCGGGGCAGCTTGATGTGCAGCTCCTCACCGACGGTGGCTGCGGGCCCGTTGGTCATCATCACGATGCGGTCTGACAACAGCACCGCTTCATCCACATCGTGGGTAATCATGATCACCGTGCTGTTCAGATCCTGCTGGATCTCCATCAGTGAATCCTGCAGGTGCGCCCGGGTCAGCGCATCCAGCGCGCCGAAGGGTTCGTCCATCAGCAGCACGCTGGGTTTCATCGCCAGCGCCCGGGCAATACCCACCCGCTGTGCCATGCCACCGGAAATCTCGCCGGGTCGCTTGTCCAGGGCGTGCCCCATGTTCACCAGGTTCAGGTTATGCAGTATCCAGTCGCGGCGCTCGGCTTTGCTCATGGACTTGCGGAACACCTGCTGCACCGCCAGTTCGACGTTCTCGTAAACGGTCAGCCAGGGCATCAGCGAATGGTTCTGGAATACCACCGCGCGCTCCGGCCCCGGGGTATTGACCTCATGGCCGTCCAGCACACAGCCGCCGCGGGTGGCCTGCAGCAGCCCGGCGACAATGTTCAGTACGGTGGATTTACCGCAGCCGGAATGCCCGATCAGGGATACAAACTCCCCCTTGCGGATCTTCAGATCCACATTCTCCAGTGCGATGAACGGCCCGGTCGGGGTGTCGAAGGCCATTTGAACGTTGGTTAGTTCGAGATGGGGCTTGCTCATAGCTGTTTCCTCAACTGACATTATTCGTTCCAGGCCACTTTCTTCTGCACCAGCAGCATGATGCGATCCAGCAGAAAGCCGATAAAGCCGATGGCCAGTACCGCCACCATGATCCGGCTCAGGGACTGGCTGCTGCCGTTCTGGAACTCATCCCACACGAACTTGCCCAGCCCCGGACTCTGGGCCAGCATCTCGGCGGCGATCAGTACCATCCAGGCAATGCCCAGCGACACCCGCAGGCCGGTGAAGATCATCGGGATCGACGACGGCAGCACCACCTTGCGAACGTGAGTCCAGAACGACAGCTGCAACACCTTGGAGACGTTCAGCAGGTCCGGATTGACCGCCGCCACGCCCACGCTGGTGTTGATCAGGGTGGGCCACAGGCTGCACAGGGTCACGGTGATCATCGAGGTCAGGAATGACTTCTCGAACATCGGGTCGTCGCTGACGTAGGTGGCGGACACCACCATGGTGACCAGCGGCAGCCACGCCAGCGGCGACACCGGCTTGAAGATCTGGATCAGCGGATTGACGGCCGCCGAGAAGTGTCGGTTCAGCCCGATGATGATGCCGAGTGGTACCGCGATCACGGTGGCCAGCATAAACCCGGCCAGCACCGTGCCCAGGCTGGTGACGATCTGATCAAGGAACGTCGGTGCGCCGGGATAGTCGCGGATCTTCACCTCCGCCTCGGGATTCTCCGCCAGAATGCGTTCGTTGCGCTGTTCCTGCATGGTGACGAATTTTGCTGCCCGATCGCGCTGATCACTGTGCTCCTGCCACAGCTGGCCGGATTGCTCCAGCACCTGGGCCGGCCCCGGAAAGGCCCCAAGGGAGGTCTCCACCTGGGGCGCCGCCAGATGCCAGAAACCCAGGAACAGCAGGATACCGATGGCCGGCAACAGCAGCTGGCGGGCGGTGCTGGCCAGGTTGCGCGCGGTCAGTTTGTCGCTGACGGCGCGCAGCCATTGCTGGGCCTGGGCCAGCGGGCGGCTTGGATTGTGGGTCTGATTGAACGTGGTCATGTGATGTCTCCTGCCCCCGGTTTCAGGGGGTTTCTGATCCTTTCAGGCCGATCTCGAAGCTGTCGATGTAGGCGTTCGGCTCCCTTGGGGTAAACGCCACGCCGTCGATCAGTTCGCCCTGGAAGGGGCGGACGAAATTCTCGCCCTCAAGGTCCGGGAAGTCCTCGGCACTGAGGGTGCCATCGGCGATCAGCGAGCGGGCGGCTTCGGCGTAGATGTCGGCGCGGTAGACCTTGGCGGCCGTCTCCATGTACCAGTCATCGGACTTGGGTTCCGCAATCTGGCCCCAGCGGCGCATCTGGCTGAGATACCAGATGGCGTCGGACGGGTACGGGTAGGTGGCGAAATGACGGAAGAACACGTTGAAATCCGGTACCTCACGCACGTCGCCTTTCTCATACTCGAAGGTGCCGGTCATCGAGTTGGCGATGACTTCCTCATCGGCCCCCACGTAGCTGGAGCGGGCCAGGATCTTGACCGCTTCCGCGCGGTTGGCATTGTCATTCTCGTCGAGCCAGTGGGCCGCACGGATCAGGGCCCGCAACAGACGCAGGTGGGTATTGGGGTACTGCTCGGCCCAGTCTTCGGTCACCCCGAACACTTTTTCCGGGTTGTTGGGCCAGATCTCGTAATCGGTGATCACCGGCACGCCGATGCCCTTGAACACCGCCTGCTGATTCCACGGCTCACCCACGCAATAGCCCTGGATGGTGCCGGCCTCCATGGTCGCTGGCATCTGCGGTGGTGGCGTGACGGACAGATGCACATCCGCCTTCAGGGTGCCGCTGGTGTCGCCGCGCTGGGGGGCGTAGAAACCCGGGTTCAGGCCACCGGCGGCCAGCCAGTAGCGCAGCTCGTAATTGTGGGTGGAGACCGGGAACACCATGCCCATGCGGAAGCGTTCGCCGTTGTCGCGGTAGTGTTCGATGACCGGTTTGAGGGCGGCGGCACTGATGGGGTGGGCCGGCTGGCCGTCGGCGTTATCGTCGATGTGCGGGCGCATCTGCTCCCACACATCGTTGGAGACGGTGATGCCGTTGCCGTTCAGGTCCATACTGAAGGCGGTGATGATGTCGGCCTGGGTGCCGTAGCCGATGGTTGCGCCCAGCGGCTGGCCCGCGAGCATGTGGGCCCCGTCCAGGGAGCCGGTGACCACGCCATCCAGCAGCACTTTCCAGTTGGCCTGGGCTTCCAGCTCCACAAACAACCCTTCATCCATGAAGAAGCCCTGCTCCCACGCGATGGCCAGGGGAGCCATATCCGTGAGCTTGATAAAGCCCAGTTTCAGGTCTGGTTTCTCCGCCGGTCCGATCTCGGCCTGGGCAGTCGCGGCGCCGGCCAGCAGCAGGGTGGAGGCGGTCAGTACTCTGATTATCGTTAGTCCGGATGTCATGGGTGTCTCCTGACGTTGTTCAGTCCCAAAAAAAACGCCTGCTACCCTGGGGAGGGGAGCAGGCGCCTGTGCCTGGGAATGGAATTTGTGATCTGGGTGGTGAACGTTGCCTGTCGTTGGCTCTGTCTCTGCAGGCCCTGTGCCAGTTTTCCATCATTATGAAATTAAAGGGTATTTCGTTTTTCCGGTCTGAGTGCTGCGGGAGGATGGCCGGTATTCGGAGCAATTTTGGTGCGTCAGGCCTCATTTGCGGGCAGCGATGAGGCGGGCCCGTCGCACCGCCAGTCGTGACGCTGGTCGCCCAACAGATAGTCGCCAGCGACGTTCACCGGACCGAACTGGCCGTTGAGAACAAACGGGCGCTGGTGCTGCCCTTCGGTCTTGCTGTCGATCACCGGTGTGTCGATACCCAGCGAGCCCGCGGCGTCGCGGAAAATATCGGGGCGGACAATGTCCCGCAGCGCGTCATTGTCGATGCTGTCCAGCTGCCGATGGGCGATCAGTCGCGTAGCCAGCCAGTGGGCCTGCGACAGCCATGGGAAATTGGCGGAGTGACGGAAGAAATGCTGGTGCAGCCCGGGATGAAACGGAGTGCGGCCGTCGGAATGCAGGGGAAACTGCTCACCGATGTTGCGGTCGAAGTATTCTCCAAGGTATTCCGGCTGCGACAGAATCTGCGCCAGCATGGCGTGGTTGTCGCTGCAGTCCAGCCAGCGGCAGGCCACAAGCAGGGCGCGGATCAGATGGCGATGCATCTCCTGGTGCTGAGCGGCCCAGTCGCTGCGAACCCCGACAACCTTCTCCGGTGCGTTCTGCCAGATCTGGTGACCAGAATGCAGGATGTGCCCGAGCCTGCGGCGTTCCAGCACACTGTTCCACGGCTCGCCCACGCAGCAGCCCTCAATGGCGCCGCTTTGCAGCGCGTCCATCATCTGCACCGGTGATACCGGAATGATGTGAAAATCCTGGCCATGGATGGCGCCGGCGGAATCCAGCCAGTCCCTTAACTGCAGGTCGTGGCTGGACCAGGGCGCCACCGAGGCCAGGCGTATCGGTTGCTGGCGCTGGCGCGCCACGGCCACCAGGGCGCGGGCGGTTTCGATGGGTTTCAGCAGGTTGGCGTTCGTCTGCAAAATGCGGTCAAACAGGTGGTTGCCGAGGGTGATACCGTTACCGTTGCGGCTCAGCACCATGGCGGACGTGATCGGGATCCGCGGGCGGTCGCTGGCGAGGGACATGCTCAGGGGCATCGGTGCCAGCATCTGGCCGCCCTCCAGCAAGCCGAAGCTGACCTTGTCCCGCAGGGACGCCCAGGAACTCTCCCGCACCAACTCCACCCGCAGTCCTTCGGCTTCAAACAGACCCAGTTCTTCGGCCATGATCAGCGGCGCGCTGTCCAGCAGCGGCACGAATCCCAGCCGCAGGTGGAAACCGGAGCGTGGATGGAGGGGCGTGGGGGTGACCATGGTTTCAGTGACCTCGTTGCCGCATTACGTTAGCCGGCCTGGCGGACGGCCACAGTGTCTGCGGGCTCGCCAATCAGGGTGATGATGCGTCTGGCCATGTCCGATAGCCGCTCGCTGTGGTCCATGGCGGTAGAGCGCAGGATCTGGAACGCAGTGTTCTCGTCACAGCCCTCCCGTTTCATGATCAGTCCCTTGGCCCGTTCGATGATCTTGCGGTCTTCCAGTGCGCTGCGGGTCTGCGCGAGTTCGGCGCGCAGGGCCTGGAAGGATTCGAACTGGGCAATGGCGGAATCAATAATGGAGCGGACACTGTCCGGCTTGACACCATCCACCACGTAAGCGCTGACACCGGCGCGCACCGCCGCCTGAATGGTGGCGCGATCCCCGGGTTCATCGGCGAAGAACACGATAGGCCTGGGGGCATGATCATTCAGGGTGCTCATGTTTTCCAGGGTGTCGCGATCGGGTGATTCCATATCGATGATCACCATGTCCGGCTGGTCGCGGGCGACGGCGGCGGTCAGACCCGTGGCGTCGGGACGCTGGCGAATGACTTCGTGACCACTGTGGGTCAACGCAGCGCAGACCTGGCTGGCCCGCTGCGGGTTGTTGTCGATCAGCAGTATGCGTAGTGACTCTGATGACTGCATGGTGTTCCCTCAAATTCCCAATTCGTATGGGTTCGCTGGAGCAAAATGTCTGCCATTGGTGCTGAATAGCGGTAAAACAGGGATTTAGATGCTTTTTTACGGGCTTCAGCGCCCCTGGAAAGGTGCCTGGCGTGCGTCGCCCCGGTGCGCTGATGCCGCGCTGTGCACCAGAATGTTGCCGCTGGTCGCCCGCCGGGCGGCACTGAGGCGGGCATGGATGGCGGGTTGGCGGGGTTTCCCGCGCTTTGGCCTCCGATTTGCTTTACTCAATGCATTACCAACAAGGATTCCGCCATTCTGACACCCCGTGTTTGTCCAGAATGACCCTGAACACAGGCAACGAAGCCCGCCATGATCCGGCCGCCAACGCACCCGGACCATGCCGGGCTTTTTTGTTGCCGTCCGATATCTGGAGTACCCATGTCGACGCCGAATGCGGGCCAGCCAACGCCGATCAATACCACCTGCCCCTACTGCGGGGTGGGATGCGGGGTGTTACTGAGGGAAGCGAGGGAAACGAGGGAAGCGAAGGCCGGGGAAGTGCCCGGCGTCAGCGGGGATTCCGCTCATCCGGCCAATCTGGGCAGGCTGTGCGTAAAAGGCGCGAGCCTCGGTGAAACCCTGGGCGATCACGGCCGGCTGCTCAGCCCGAAGGTTCGCGGCGCCGAGGTTTCATGGCCGGCGGCTCTGGAGGCGGTAGCGTCGTCTATCAAAGCGGCGGTGGACAGCTACGGCCCGTCGTCGGTGGCTTTTTATCTGTCCGGGCAATTGCTGACGGAAGACTATTACGTGGCCAACAAGCTGGCCAAGGGCTTTATCGGCACCCCCCACGTCGACACCAATTCCCGCCTGTGCATGTCGTCGGCGGTGGCCGCTCACAAGCGGGCCTTCGGCGGCGACCTGGTACCGGCGTGTTATGAGGATCTCGAGCTGGCGGACCTGCTGGTGCTGACCGGCAGCAATGCCGCCTGGGCGCATCCGGTGCTGTACCAGCGCATGAAAGCGTCGGCCCGCCCCGGCCGCAAGGTGGTAGTGATCGACCCCCGCCAGACCGCCACCACCGAGTTGGCTGACCTTCACCTGGCCCTGCGGCCGGGTACCGATACTATTCTGTTCAACGGTCTGTTGGTGTGGCTGGCGGCCGCCGGTGAACTGGATCAGGCCTACGTGGCACAGCACTGTGCCGATTTTGACGAGGCGCTCGCGGCCGCCACGGTGGCGGCGCCTAGTGTGGCGGCGGTGGCGCAGGCGTGTGATCTGCCGGTGGCGGATGTGGAAACCTTCTACCACTGGTTTGCGGCGGAGCAGCGCACGGTCACGGCATTCTCCCAGGGCGTCAACCAGTCGGTGGCGGGCACCGACAAATGCAACGCCATCATCAATTGCCACTTGGCCACCGGCCGGGTGGGCAAACCCGGCGCCAGCCCGTTTTCCCTGACCGGCCAGCCCAACGCCATGGGTGGCCGGGAGGTGGGTGGTCTGGCCAACACCCTCGCCGCCCATATGGATTACGACACTCCCGGCGCGAAAGCGCGGGTTGCACGCTTCTGGCAATGTCAGGCGGTGGCAGATGGCCCCGGGCTGAAGGCGGTGGACCTGTTTGATGCTGTCGAGCGCGGTGAGATCAAGGTGCTGTGGGTGATGGCCACCAATCCGGCGGTGAGTCTGCCGGAGTCCGACCGCATACGTCAGGCGCTCAAGCGTTGCCCGACGGTCATCGTATCGGACTGTGTCGCCCACACCGACACCCTGGACTGCGCCGATATTGCCCTGCCGGCGGCCGGCTGGGGCGAGAAAGACGGCACCGTGACCAATTCCGAGCGCCGCATTTCCCGCCAGCGCCGGTTCCTGCCACTGCCCGGTGAGGCCCGGCCGGACTGGTGGATCGTCTCGGCGGTAGCTCGACAGCTGGGGTACGGCGAGCAGTTCGACTACCAGAGCCCGGCGGACATTTTCCGTGAACACGCCGGGCTGTCCGGGTTCGAAAACCGGGGCAGCCGCGTGTTTGATATTTCCGGGCTGGCGAATCTCAGTGATGAAGCCTACCACTCGCTAGCGCCAACCCAGTGGCCGGTGCCGGCGGCCGGCGCCCGTCCCCCCCGGCGGCTGTTTGGTGATGGCCGGTTTGCGACCGAAGACGGTCGTGCCCGCTTTGTGCCTGTGCAGGCGATTCTGCCCGCCCAACAGCCCTGTGACGACTATCCGATGATCGTCAACACCGGCCGTATCCGCGACCAGTGGCACACCATGACCCGCAGCGCCCGTGCGCCGCGGTTGCTGGCCCACCGCGCCGAGCCATTTATTGACGTGCATCCGGATAACGCCCGTGATCTGGGGTTGGAGAACGGCGCAATGGCGTTACTGGAGAGTGAGCGTGGACGGTTTGTGGGGCGGGTCAGTATCCAGGCAGGACAGCGTCCCGGCGAGGTGTTTGTGCCCATTCACTGGAACCGCCAGTTTTCCGGAGAGGCGGTGGCCACCGCGTTGACAGACGCCGTGGTGGATCCGGTGTCTGGCCAGCCCGAGGCAAAACATGGCCGCGCCCGGCTGCGGCCCTGGCGCGCGCGCTGGCATGCCCGCCTGCTGGTGCGGGAAAACCGCCCGCAGCGCTGGCGCGCCGATTACTGGACACAACAGCCCCTGGCTGGCTGCACCAGCTGGTGGCTGGCCGGCAAAGCGCCGGTGGATTGGTCACTGCACGGTCGCGACTGGCTCGGTGGGCCGCCGCAACTGGTGATGCAGGACAGCCCCATGGGCCGTTTCCGCGCCGCGCGACTGGTGGATGGCAGGCTGGAGGCGGTGTTGCTGGTGGAGCGTGATCCCGAACTGTTACCGGCGGTGGACTGGTTGGCCGGGGTGTTCGCCGAGGAAGAGTTCAGCGCGGCCACCCGCCGGCAGTTACTGGCGGCTCGCGCAGTGGATACCGAGGACATTGGCGCGCTGGTGTGCAGCTGCTATCAGGTGGGCGAGAAGCAGATCGAACGGGCCATCGCCGCGGGGGCCGGCAGCGTGGAAACGCTGGGCGCGAAACTGCAGTGCGGCACTGGCTGCGGTTCCTGCCTGCCGGAACTCAAGGCGCTGATTGCCGGTGCCGCCGGGGTGGCTCAGGAGGTGGGCGCGGTGTCTGCCTTGCTGAGCAGTGACACCGGCACCCGGTAGCGTAAGCCCCGTGACGGACCGGTGCCCTCCACGGTGCAGGTCTTGCGGTTGACCCGGATGATGTCGCCACAGTGACGGCGGCGCCCGCTGCCAAACTGGACGCGGTCGCCCACCTGCCAGTCGGCCATCAGTTGCCTGGGCTGCAGGACTTCAAAGCGCTCCTGGGGCAGCTCGATACCTGACTGCTCCGCCTGCTGCTGCAGATGGCTCCGCGCCGCCTCCGCGCCGCCACTGGCGTGCAACTGATCGAGAATCTCGTAGAAATGCCGGTTGTGCACCGAGCCGCGGAAGCGTTTGCCGGCACTGTACTGCAACAGGTGCGCAAACTCGTGACAGCAGGTGTGCGCCAGCAGGTTCAGCGTGGTCAGCTCACCGCCGAAATACCCCCGCTGCTGAATCTCACGCCCCGACAGCCAGCCGGCCGCCGAGCGGGCCTCGTGCTTGGCCGCAATCATGCGGGCGCCATAGGTGATCTGATGCTGCCTGGTGCGGGGATCAAAACGATGGTATGTGGCCTGCCCGGAGCCGACGCGGCAATGCAGGGAGCTGCGGGTGGATTGCTGACGAATCCAAGGTTCAGCCGGTGCCCAGAGAATATCCCGGGTGGTGTCGCACATCAGCCTGCCGATGGCACGTGCGGTGGTTCGTTCAGCCATGGTGTATCCGCTGCAACCTTGAAGGTTCTGAAAGTGACGTTTGCAGCGTTGATGATACCGTCAGTTCGCGGCGGGGTAAAAACAACAACGGCCAGCAAAGGCTGGCCGCTGGTCTGGCAACGTCCGGAAGCGCTTACGCCTCGAACGGGGAGCGCCAGTCGTCGGCACCGGAAGTACCGGCAACGGCGTGTTCCCAGGTTACCTTGCGGTAGGCCACAGATACTTCCACCAGCTGGGTGAACTCGGCCTTGGCCGGGTCCTGGCAGTGGGGCATCTTGCAGTCGATGTTGATGATGGTGGCGTCTTCCAGGATGGTGGAGAAGAAATGCTCCTGCTTACCTTCCACAGACGTGCGGTACCACTTCATTTCAACTTTCGGCAGCATCTCGCCGGAGGCCAGGGCGTTGTACATCAGCGGGGTCGCTTTGTTCAGGGCCGCGGTGAACTTGAACGGCTTGTGAACGCGCTGACCAGCAGGCTGACCGGACTGGGGATCGGTCGGTACGGTGACAACGTGGCTGAATTCCTGAACCAGCACTTCGTCTTCGTGGCCTTCAACGTAGATGTTGCCGACGGAATCGGAAGTGAATGCGCCTGCGGTGATGTTCCCCTGGGTCTGGCCTTCGATGCTGATATAACAAGGAGTTGGCATAGTCTGCTCCATGACATGTGAATGAATAGTGTCCGTGGGCTCTTCCCTGGACGAACAGAGTAGTAACAAGAGCTGTGCCAGTTATAGAAAGTCTTTATAAAACAATACGTAAGGTTTTTCCTGAATCGCTGGCGATCGGGCTGAGGCAAGAGTTTGCTTCGTTGCGGGCGAGAGTTTGCTGGGCGGGCAAGATATTGCCCGGGTGCCTGCCCTGGCGTCGCGCTCTCATCGTAAGGCAAGGACTCCCAGCAGGGTCAGCATCAGCAGCGCCGATAGCCCCTGCCAGAACGCCAGCGGATGGCGTTCGATCAGCGGCGGCCGGTGTCTGCTGCGCCAGCCGGGGCTGGGGTAACGCAGATCAAACAGGAACTCGGACAGCGCGGGGTAGCGCTTGTGGGGCTCCGGGTGCAGGGCCCGTTCCAAGGCGTCGTCCACCCAGGCGGGGACATCGTGGCGGTAAAGCCGGACCGGCCGGTAACGGAGTGTTCGAAGCTGCCGCCGATGGGACAGTTTGGGGATGTCCGTGTCATAGGGCAGCCGCCCTGTAAGCATCTGATAGGTAACGACGCCGAGGGAAAACAGGTCCACGGCCCAACTGCCCGGCTCACCGAGAAAGGTTTCCGGGGCGCTGTACAGCGCGGCACCCCGCGGATGGCCGGGCTCTTCACCGCCGCGGATCTCCTGCAGGCCCGCTACCCGCGTGGCGCCGAAATCGATCAGCGTTACCGTGCCATGGGCATCAAGCAACACGTTCTCCGGTTTCAGATCCTGATGCACCATTTCCAGTCGGTGAAAGGCCCGGAGGCCTTTGCCAATCTGTTCAACGAGGTCACGCACCCGGTTCAGATCGGGCGTCGGATGATCGAGCATCCATTGGCGCAGGGTCGTGCCCTCGACGAATTCCGTGGCCAGGTAGAGGCAACTGGGCTGGCGATCCGGTGCGAAGGGGCGAACGACGTGGGGGTTGCGGATGCGCCGGGCAATCCACTGCTCCGCCAGAAACGTTTCCAGAGACCGCGGATGGTCGCGCAGCTCGGCCGACGGTACCTTGAGCGCAACCAGCCTCTGGCTGGCTTCGTCGACCGCCTGATACACGTGGCTGCGGCTACTGGCGTGGATCTGCCGCAGAATACGATAGCCATCAAGGACGTGGCCGGGTGCCAGCTCCGGGGCAAACGGCAGGTCGCCGTGCTGCCCATGCAGCTCGCTGACCTCGCGGTCGCCGGGCACCGAGTCAACGCGGATAATCTGCGCCGTGAGGTTATCCGGGCTGCCCTGTTCGAGGGCTCTGGCGGCCAGCGTCTGCGCGGCGGCATCCAGATCACCGTTCGCTTCGGCGATGATCATCGCGATGTCGGCGTCACTCAGGTGTTCGTGAATGCCGTCGGTTACCAGCAGGAAGGTGTCACCCGGCGCAAGTGCGAGGCTGAGGTAGTCAATGTCCAGCTGGTGGCCGATCCCCAGCGCGCGGGTCAGGCAGCTTTCCTCTGCCGACAGCCAGAGCCGGTGATCGGTGGTCAGCTGTTCCAGTGTCCGGGCGTGAACCCGGTAGATGCGAGCATCGCCGATGTGGAACAGGTGGGCGGTGGCGGATTTCAGCACCATCACGCTGAGGGTGCAGACGTAGCCCCGGTCCCGGTCGTAGCGGTGCTGGCTTTGCCGGGTCTGGGCGTACAACCAGGCGTTGGTGGCCCGTAACACCCGTTGCGCCGACTGTTTGACCGACCAGCTGTCGGGGGTGGAAAAGTAGTCGTTGAGAAAGCCGGCCACCGCCGATTCACTGGCAATCTGGCTGACGTTGCTGGAACTGATGCCGTCGGCGATGGCCACCGCGATACCCTTGCTGCGGAGCTGATGCTCACGGGGTATCAGCAGGCCGTGGAAATCCTGGTTCACCGGTTTCCGGCCAGCGTCGGAATGCTGGCCGGTGGTGATCGACAGGGTGTCGGTCATACGCGGCGCGTCAGCCGGCGTGAACCGCACGCTTGGGCGCGGTACGGACGTGGGTGGCATAGAGCGTCAGACCGGTGAACGACAGGCCGCCCACCAGGTTGCCCAGCACCGTTGGGATTTCGTTCCAGACAAAGTAGTCCATCACCGAGAACTCGCCGCCCATCATGATGGCGAACGGGAACAGGAACATGTTGACGATGGAGTGTTCAAAGCCCATGAAAAAGAACAGCATGATCGGCATCCACATGGCCAGCACCTTGCCCGGCACGGTGGTGGAGATCATCGCGCCGACCACGCCCATGGACACCATCCAGTTGCACAGCATGCCGCGCAGGAAAATGGTCAGCCAGCCTGCCACGCCATACTCGGCGTAACCCAGGGTACGCTCCTTGCCCACGCTGGCGATCTTGTCACCCACCGCACCGGGGTCGGTATTGAAGCCGTAGGTGAAGACAAACCCCATGATCACCGCCACGGTGAGTGCCCCGCCAAAGTTGCCCAGAAACACCCAGCCCCAGTTTCTCAGAATGGCTTTGGGGGTAACGCCCGGACGTTTGTCCAGCAACGCCAGGGGCGTGAGCATGAACACGCCGGTGAGCAGGTCGAAGCCCATCAGGTACAGCATGCAGAAACCCACCGGGAACAGCATGGCGCCAATCAGCGGGCTGCCGGTCTGCACCGCAACCGTGATCGCGAACACGGCAGCCAGGGCCAGGATGGCGCCCGCCATGAACGCGCGAATCAGCACGTCACGGGTGGCCATGTAGATCTTGGACTCGCCGGCGTCGACCATCTTGGTGGTGAACTCCGAGGGTAGGATGTAGGACATGGGATTTTCCTCTGGCACAAAAAAAGACGTCGCTCCGTGATCTGATCGGGCAGATACGGGGCAGACGTCGTTGTCTGGGTTATCGGATTGTCTGCGAACATGCCCTGTCAGGGCCCGCTGCTTTCATTACTACCGGGGAAAACGCGAGCAGGGACTGTGCCAATCGCCACCTCAGCGAGAAAAACCTTTTTATAACAGGGTGTTTGCGATAGTAGGGCGGGGAAACGTCCGGCCGGGCCCGCTACCGGTCTGCACTGATCCGGTGCGGGCGTGCAACCGCTGGCGCAAATCAGCGCAGGCTGAAGCGGACCGGCAGTGCGTAGCGAAAGCGTTTGCCGGCCATGGAGTCGGGCACTTCCGGGAGCGGGGCCGCCTGCTCCAGCATGGCCATGGCGGCGTCGTCCAGCAGGTCATGGCCGGAAGAGTCTCGTAGCGAATGGTCGACCAGAGTACCGTCGCGGCTGAATTCGAACACAATCACCGGTGAGCCCTGCTGGCCAAGCCGGCGGGCGCGTCGCGGATACTCGTAGAAGCGGCTCAGGTGCCGGCTCAGTCTGGTGAGGTATTCATCCACGTTGGCGGACTCGCCGGCACTCAGCTCTACCTGCTGGGTTGCGCTCTGGTCTTGCGCGTTCCGCTCAGCGGGTTCATCGTTCACCTCGGCGGCTTCGGGAAGGTTTACCTCTTCAACGGGTTCCCGGGCCGGCTGTTTTACTGGCTCTGGCTCTGGCTCCGGTTCGGGTTCGGGCTCCGGTTCCGGTTCCGGTTCGGGTTCGGGTTCGGGTTCGGGTTCTGGTTCTGGTTTCGGCTCAGGTTCGGGCGCTGGCTCCTCAGGCGGTTCAGCGACTTCGTTGCGGGGCGCGCCGGCAAGGGAAATCTTCATCGCCGGTGCCGAGCTCACCGCTGCCTCTCCCAGCGGCTGCAGGGTGGGTACACGCGCCGGTGCTGCCAGCACCACGGCAACGGCCGTAATCACCACCGCCAACATCAGAAAAGTAACTCTTACTTTGTGACCCGGGGTCATGATTGCGACGGCTCCGTCAACAGCAGTACTTCCGTAAAGCCAATGTCTTCGAGCGCCTGCAGCAGGGTCTCCAGGTCGGCCATGGACACGTTCTCGGCGGCGGCGATCCGCAATGGCTTGCTGGCATCGGGCGCCGGCAGTCTGGCCGGCAGGGCCTCGCGGGTGACGGTTTCACCATCAATGCGCCATTGCTGGTTACTGCTTACCAACAGATCGGCCTCCGGCGACTGCGACTGATCCGAACGAGCAGCCGAGGGCAGATCAGGCAGGGGCGTATCGGCCAGTTGCCCGGCCACGATAAAGAACATCAGCAGCAGAAACACCAGGTTGATCAGGGGCAGCAGGGCGTCTTCCACCCGCTCCATCAAAGATTTGCCCGAGCTGGCGGGTGGTGGGACCAGATCCGTCATGGCTGGCTCCCGGAACGGCCGGTGCGTTTCCAGTGTGCGGTGATGTCTGTGCCATTGAAGGTGCTCAATGCGCGGGTGAATTCACTCAGCGGCGTGTCCGCGGAGGTACTGACGTTAATCTCGTGAATTCCCCGGGACTGCAGCCGTGCGGTGAGTTCCGGCAGGGGATGACGGTCGCCTTCCCATTCCACCAGGCCGTTCGCCAGCACTTTTACTTCCGGGATGGGCTCACCGGTGGTCGGGCTGGTATCGCGGGTCTGGTTGGCCAGTTCCAGGTGATCGACCGGCAGCAACCGGCTGGTGAGCATGAAAAACACCAGCAGAATGAACACCACGTCGATCAGCGGCGTAATGCGGATCGGCAGGGGGCGGCTTGGCCGTGGTTCAACCAGCTGCATGGGCCAAGCGCTGTTCGCTGGGGTCTTGGGTGTCGTAGTGTTTGGTGCTGCCAGCCGGTTGCTGCACCGAGGGTTCTGGGGTAACCACTTCGGTGCTGGCGCGGCCAGGCTCCCCTGGCTGATCCAGCTCCACCGCCAATACACTGACCAGGGCGCCGTTGATGGTTTTGTGAATGCGGCGCAGGCGGAACTCGATCCAGGCCGCCAGGGCGGCGAAGGGAATGGCCACCACCAGACCGGCGGCCGTGGTGCTCAAGGCTTCGTAGATGCCGCCGCTCAGTTGGCTGGCATTGGCACGGCCTTCGGCCGCTGCCATGGCGCTGAAGGCCTCCATCATGCCCAGGACGGTGCCCAGCAGGCCCAGCAAGGGTGCCAGAGCCGCAATGACTTCGATGATTTTCAGGGGCGCTTCAAATGGCTCCAGTGCTTTCTGTGCATCACGGGCCGCTGTTTCGCGTACCTGCTGGGCGCTACGACGTGCCAGCTGGTTTTCCATGGTTGCGATCAGCAAATGGTGGAGGGGATTCAGGCGAGACCAGAGCGTCTGCTGTTGTCGTAACTGCTGCGGGGCCTGATCAGACGGATTTTGTTGCCAAAAGGTAATCGCTTTTTTAAGTTTGGTGCTCAGCCGCGGCGAGTAAAAGGTGCCGAACAGCATCAGATAGACGAAAGTGACGGCGCCGGCGACGGCCAGGGCGAGCAGCACGATCATCACCGGTCCACCCATCTCAAGCAGCTGGCTGAGCGGTGTTGCAAGGGAATGCCCGGTGGTGGCGAGTGGCATATCAGACATGGGGCGCCTCGGTCGCGAAAAAATAGATCTAAATAATAACGATTATCACTAAATTTTCAAGTCCGTAACCTGAGCTTGATGGCCCTCTCTGTTAAAATGCTGAAACCATGACCCTTGTACTGACGTCCATGTACTAACCTGTGTTTAATACACCTGATTCTCTAAATGCTGTCCGTTTCTGTGTGTCCGGAGTAACGCTGTTGTGCTGATCAAACGCTGGTTTGGCAGTCTGGTGAACCGTGCCGTTGCCTTCGTTATTCTGGCTATCGTGCTGTCTGCCGTGGTGGTCACGGTGGCCGGCACGGTCATGAGCCGGGTGGAGCTGGAAGCCCAGGCTGCGGCCGAGGTGGAAACCATCGCCTCCCTGGTGGCAAACGATCTGGATGAGAAGCTGGCCCAGCGGCGTGAAATCCTGTCCGATATTGCCAGCGGCCTGACCATGGACGCCGACGTGCTGGCGGTGCGCGCCCAGCTTCTGATTCGTCGCGAAATCGCCCTGCGGCATCTGTTCAATGCATTCTACCTGTTCGACGAGCAAGGCAAGGTGCTGGCCGAGTACCCTGAGGAGTACGGCCAGACCGGTCTCAATGCCAGCCAGCGGGAGTATTTTCAGTCTACCGTTCGGCAATTAACGCCAATCATCAGCCAGCCCTTCCGGGCGTTCCATCAGGATCAGCCGGCGATCATGATCACGGCGCCGATTTTTGACCATCGCGGCCGTTTCATCGGCATGCTCGGTGGCGCCACTTTGCTGGGCAAGAACAACTTCATGGAAGAAGTGAACAGCGTCCGCCTCGGGCAGTCCGGTTACCTCAGTGTGGTGACCCGCGGCGGCATTACCCTCGCGGACGGGCGCGGCGGCCGGGTACTGAAACCGGTGCAGCACGGTAGTGATTTCATGCGGGAAGCGATGGCGGGGTTCGAGGGGGTAACCCAATCGCGCGATGCCGAGGGTGAAAACACCATCAAGGCCGTGCGCCAGCTGTCCCAGGTGCCGTGGTTTGTGGTGGCGGCCTGGCCCTCCCGCGAAGCCCACCTGCCCGCCGGGCGGCTGGTGGACAATCTGCTGTGGGTGTTGCTGGCCGTCATGGCTCTGTTGGCGCCCATTGCCTTCGTGATGTTCCAGCGACTGATGGCCCCGATGAAGGCGCTCGGTCGCCAGATTACCGAACGGCACCTTGGCGTCAGAACCGAAGCGGTGGCGGTCTCCGGCGTGCGGGAAATCCGCCAGGTGGCGGAAACCTTCAATACGGTGATGGATGAGCGCGACGAAGTGCTGGCATCAATGGCCGAGCGCGAGGCGTTCTTCCGCTCGCTGACCCAGAGTGCCCCAATTGGTATTGTCCAGACCGACGTACTCGGCCGCATCGAGTTCGTCAATCCCGCCTTCGAGGCGATCACCGGTCAGGACGCCTCATCGCTGCTGCACCAGTACCTGATTTCCGGTGTTTATGAAGAGGATCGCCCGGGAATTATTGAACAGTGGTACTCGGCGCTGAAGCGACACACGGTCTTCCGAGGCCAGCTGCGATTGCAAGGGCGGAGCGCCGGGGAAGTGATCTGGGCCGATGTGATGACCTCGGCTATTGAAACGCCGGAGAAATCCCTGGGTACCATCACGGTGGTGAGGGACATTACCCGTGAGTTGCGCGTGGAAGAGGCCCTGCGTGAAGAGCAGCAGCGGGCCGACAGCATCCTCGCGGTGTTGCAGGAAGGAGTGTTGATGGTCGATACCGGCGGCCTTATCCGCTATGCCAACGGCGCCGCGTGCACTTTCCTGGGCAACGGCGAGAACTGCGAGGGCAACAACTTTTTCGAGCGGGTAACGATTGAGGACGAGAACCGGCAGTGGCAGGCCACAGACTTCCTCGCCGGCGATGACTTTGAAAGCCTGTACGTGACGCTCCGCAATCACCGGGGTCAGCGCTTCGACATCGATCTGACCATGCTGCACCTGCGCAAGGGCCACGAAAACGAACGGCTGGTCTTCGTGTTGCGGGATGACAGCGAGCGCCGCAGGCAGGAAGAGCGGCTGTCCTGGGAAGCCACTCACGACAGCCTGACCCAGTTGATGAACCGCCGGGCGTTCAACGCCTCTCTGGTGAAGTGCATGAGCCAGGCCGGTGATCATGCCACCGACAGCGTGCTGATGCTGATTGATCTGGATTACTTCAAGCCGGTCAACGACGAGGGTGGGCACCTGCTGGGGGATGACCTGCTGCGGCGGTTGGCAGACCTGTTCAAGGAGTCCGTGCGCCAGTCGGATACCGTGGCCCGGCTGGGCGGTGACGAATTCGGCATTATCCTGCCAGCCTGTGGCCTGCAGCGGGCGGAGGCGCTGGCCGAGCGAATCCGGGCGTCGGTGCAGGACCTGCGCATCGACCACGACGGCAAAGCATATGGGGTGACCACCAGTATCGGCCTGACCGCGGTGTCCCCCGGCGACTCAGGTCCGCGTGAGGTCATGGCCCGGGCCGATGAGGGCTGTTACATCGCCAAGGCCCAGGGCCGCAACAAAGTGGTGGTTGTCGACGTCCCCGATGCCTGATCCGATCAGCTACTGAACGCCGTAAACGCCTGCCATATCAGGCGCAACGCCAGAACGGTCAGTAACAGGTTGAAGACTTGGGTGAAGCGACGATTGCTGATCGTTCTGAGCAGGTGCAGTCCGACCCAGGTGCCGGCAAAGCCGCAGGCGATCATGGCTATAATGAACGCCAGCCAGTCCCGGAACACGAAACCGGCAACCCCGAAGACCAGGGCCTTGGGCGCATGTTGCAGGCACATGGCGGTGGCGAAGGTGGCCACGGTGGTGAAACGGTCGCTGTGCATCTGTTTGATGAAGGCCGCGACCAGGGGGCCGGTGGCGCCCACAAACAGGCTGACGAAGCTGGTCACCGCCGAGGCGACAAACACGCCAAACCGACCGAAGGCACCCTTCGGCAGCGCCGGGCCCCAGCACAGATACAGAACGAACAGCGCGATGGTCAGTTGCCAGAGATGCGCCGGCAGGTCCACCAACAGCCAGGCGCCCAGTGCCGATCCGGCCAGCACTCCCGGGGCGAACGCGGCAATGGTTTTCCAGTCGGTGTGGCGCCAGGTAAGCACGGCCCGTCCACTGTTGGAGCCAAGCTGGATCATGCCGTGAACGGGAATGATCGCCGCCGGCGGCACCCACATGGCCATCAGCACCAGCAACAGCACCCCACCACCGGCGCCGAGGCTGGCGGTGATCATCGAAGTCACGGCCGAGGCCAGCAAAAGCAGCAGTGCGACCAAAGGCGGCAGGCTTTCGGGAATCAACGGCAAAACCCCGAAGCGCTGAGGTCGGGACGGTTGCACAGGGCTTCGGTGGCCAGCTGCACGTCCGCAACGTAATACAGCGACGCCAGGCCGAACCGGTCCCGCCCCAGATTATGGAAGATCATGCCGAAGGCAATATCCCCGGCACTGAAATTCTCATGGTTAGCCGCAAAGTAAACCGCCGCCCCGCCGAGGGTATCGTCTTCAAGCAGTGCCCGCACCCGACTGGCGCCACCGTGGTAGGCCTGAACCAGCAGCAGGGTGAACAGCCGGTCCTGTTTCTCACGCGGCAGGTGTCCGAAACGGTCATCAAAGGCCGGCCGCAGGTTGCGGGCATTCTGGTCCATCAGCCGCAGGGCGCAGTCGATCTGGGCAAGTCGGTGCCAGTAGTTGCCGGGCTCTATACGGCAGTCGCTGAGGGCAGAGGGGGACAGTTGCAGAATACCGCGGGCATTGGCGCGGGAATGGGCCCGCTGCTGGCCACCGCTCTCGATCAGCACCTGCCCACCCAGGTAACGGGGCAGTTCCGGCGGCAGCGCCAGCCGCTGCTGCTGCATCCGTGTGCGATACACGTACATCAGCGCGTCGTGCAGCGTTCCGGGGGTGTCGGCAGAGGCAAAGCGCAGGTCGTCCCAGGCGCCCCACAGGCGGTCGGCCGGAAGGCTGCCGAGGTAGCGGGCCATGGCGTCATCAAGATTGACGTGGGGCTGATCGCAGGCCAGTGCGAACGGGTAGCCGGTGGTCTCCGGACCGCCGCCGGCCCAGGCGTCCGCGCGGCCACTGGCGGCCATGCGGGCACGGGTTTGGTTCAGCCGCTGCTGGGTTTCCTCACGGCTGTCGCCATCGTTCATGTAGCCGAGAAACTGACCGCGCATGTCGTAGAGAATGTGGCGCTCGCTGTCGCTGCAGTAACCGGTTTCCTTCAATACCCAGCGGCGGATGGTGATGATGTTCTCGTAGACCCCCTGGCTAACCCAATAGGGGGAGGCACGGACCACGTCCTTCCAGTCGTCGACCGGCTCGGCGGCGCCGGTGGCCCTGGCCGCGATACCCAGCATTAAGAGCGGTAAAAGCAGGCCAGTCAAGCGGCGGCTATTGAGTCTTGTGTTCATAAGCGTTATACCCATGATTCGCCAGAGAACAGAATAACAAATGGAAGCGATGATGAAGCAATCCGAATACCTTCGATACGATGCCGTTGCGCTGGCTGATCTGATTCGCCGCGGCGAAGTTTCCTCGCGGGAAGTGTGCGAGGCGGCGATTGAGCGGGCAACCCGGGTGAACGGCCGTCTCAACGCCATCTGCTATCCCCAGTTTTCCGCCGCCCTTGACCAGCCCCATCCCGATAGTGCCACCTTCTCCGGAGTGCCGCTGCTGCTGAAGGATCTTGCCCAGGAGCAGGAGGGGCATCCGTGCACCTATGGCAGCCGCGGGCTGAGGAATCATATCGCGCCAAAGAACTCGGAATACGTCCGCCGTGCCCTGGACGGCGGCCTGGTGATTCTCGGGCGCACCGCAACACCGGAATTCGGGCTCAAGGCCGTGACCGAATCGCGGCTGTGGGGGGCAACCCGCAATCCCTGGGACACACGCCTGACTCCGGGAGGCTCCAGCGGTGGGTCCGGAGCGGCGGTGGCCGCCGGCATCGTGCCAATGGCCGGTGCCAATGACGGCGGCGGCTCCATTCGCATTCCCGCCGCCTACAACGGCGTGTTCGGGCTCAAACCTTCCCGTGGCCGGATCTCCTCCGGGCCATACCAGGGAGAGGCGTGGACCGGCGCCTCCACCGACCACGTGGTCAGTCGTACGGTTCGCGACAGCGCCGCCATGCTGGATGTGTTGTCCGGTGCGGCGTCCGGTGATCCGTTTGTGATTCCGCCACCGGCGGAACCCTTCGCCAGCCTGATGGAAAAGACCCCGGGTCCTCTGCGAGTTGGCGTATTCACCTCGTCACCCTACCACACGGAAGTCGACCCGCACTGTGTCGAGGCGGTGGAAGAAACGGCGAGAGTCCTGGAAAACCTGGGCCACCATGTCGAGTACGCGCGTCCGGATTTCGACGGCATGGCCCTGGCGCGATGCTATTTGGGGCTTTATTTTGGCGAAGTCGCCACGCTGATGGAAAAGGCCCGGTCCGAGCTGGGTGCCAAAGACGAGGATTTCGAGCTCGATACCCGTCTGCTAGGCATGCTGGGGCAGACCATGCCGCTGCCGGAGTACGTCAGCCGACGCCAGCAGTGGAATGAGTTTGCCCGGGCGTTGGGTGCCTATTTCAGCCGGTTCGATCTGTACCTGTGCCCCACCACAGGTCAGCTGCCCGCCAAGATCGGGGAGCTCGACACGCCGGCGCACCTGCAGTTTGCCGCCCGTCTGATGCTCACGCTGAAGGCCGGCAAGCTGGTGCACAAGACCGGTCAGGTTGATCAGATGGCGCTGGAAAGCCTGGCACGCACCCCGTTTACCCAGTTGGCAAACCTGACCGGTACCCCGGCTATGTCGGTGCCTGTGCACTGGACGGCTCGCGGGTTGCCGGTGGGTGTCCAGTTCGGCGGCGCCCATGGCAGTGAAGGCACGCTGCTGCAGCTGGCGGCACAGCTGGAAGAGGCCCGCCCCTGGTTCGCGCAGTACGAGCGCCTGGAACAGATTGACGGCTGACGCTGGCTGGTCGGGCGCGGGGTTGAAATTCCAGTTTGTGATCCGACATCGCAGACGTCACGTTTATCTTTATGGCCGGAACAGGCTATGCTGTAGGTCAGGAGGGTGCCAGCCTTCCTGACAGACCCTGATGGCATCGAGGAGGCGAGCGCATTATGAACCAACCGATGGCAATCGACGAACTGGTATCAGTAGCACAGGCCGAAGCCATGGGGGAACTTGATGCCCCGATGATGGCGATAGTCCTGTCCAGCGAACAAAGCTACGACTTGCCCATCAATTCCCTTGAAACCGATGCCGACAAGGCCCGCTGGGGTTTGATCCTCCGCGCCGCCCGTGAGCATGTGGAAGCGGATGCCGTGGCCGTGCTCTATCCGGCCTGGACCACCATCCGTCACAAAAAACCGGAAACCGATGCCGTGGAGGCGGCGGACGCCAGGCCCGAAGACATCGGCGAAGACGCCGAGCCCTCAGGGCCCATCGACACCCTGTTCGTGCAGTTGCATACCCGGGATCACGTGTATTGGCGGGGCTTCGAGCAGATCCGTGATCCCAAGCACCAGCGCATTATCGGTTTCCGCCGGATCAAGGCGCTGTCCACCGACTACCGCCGTGAGGAAGCGCCGTCGGTTGCCGCCTGGCTGAGCACCCTGTTCGAGCCCCTGCCGGATGAGGGGGAGGAAACCGAAGTCGATCGTGAGCTGGCGGATCTGCTGGAAGAACCCGAAGTGAGCGCTGCGCTCTACCCGCGTCAGATGCGCGCGCTGCACTGACACTGCCTGAACGGCAGACGACGAAAAAACGCCCGACGGTCAAAGGCCGCCGGGCGTTTTTTTCGGCACCCTAGATGGCGGTGGCGCGCTCCGCTACCCAGTACAGGCTGAGCGAGCCCACCATCAGCAACATGGCGGGCACTGCAGCGCGCTCGTATAACCGGAACTGGCCGCACAGATACAGAGCCGGGAAAACCAGCCCCAGTAACGCCAGTTGCCCCAGCTCCACACCCAGATTGAAGCCCGCCAGAGCGACGACCGTCTGCGAAACCCCGGACGTCAGTTCCCCCAGCACACTGGCAAAACCAAAGCCATGAATCAGACCGAAACCGAAGGCCAGTTTCCAGGTTTTTCGACCCAGAACCGGCCAGAATACGTTCAGCGCGGCAACCGCGATGGACAGGGCAATGACCGTCTCCACCCAGGCAATGGGCAGCGTCACGATGTCCAGTGCCGCCAGTGCAAGGGTAATGGAATGGGCCACGGTAAACGCGGTGACGATGCCCGCCAGTTCCAGCAGGCGCAGTCGAAAATCACGGATCGGCCGAGTTGGCGACGGGCGCTGGCTCTGCTTTCGCGGCAGTGTGGCCGGCAGAATCAGCACCAGCAGGAACAGGATATGGTCGAGGCCGATCAGCAGGTGGAGCACGCCTTCATAGAGAAAAGTTCCGAACAGCTGCAGGGTATTCCCCACGGCGCTGCCCGGGTTGTCCAGACTGATGCGCCGTTTGTCGGGCGCCAGTACATCAAGGCGCTCACCCTGAGCATCGGTAATGCTGACCAGGCTGCGATGTAACGGGTCCCGTTCGAACAGCAATTGGTATTCAAGGGATGACGGAGACAGCTCGTCCGGGCACGCCACCCGGTAGCGTGCCGCGGCGTAGGGGCCGTCGCTGTGTCGTGACAGGCCCCACCGCATACCAATCAACTGACACGGGCCGCTGGCGTTGCTGACAGCAACCCCCTGATCCACCAGACCGGTGATGGCGCCCCGGCTGTTTCGAACTTCCGCACCGCTGAGTTGCCCGTCGCCGTTGCTGTCCAACGGCAGTAACAGCGCCAGGTCCCTCAGCGCCAGATCTATACGCAGCTGTGATTGGTTCTGGTCCAGGTAGATAAAGCTGTCACTGGCTTTGTGGGCCCAGGCCGTGAGCGGCAGGGTAAGGAGAACGAGCAGGCAGAGGCCGGCGGAAAGTCGGCGGCAGCAATTCGGTGTCATGACCGTTCCTCCGGGTAGCGGGCGTCGGCCTGGTTGTGACGGTTTAGCCAGGCTCTGACCTCGGCTACCAGGGTTCCCTCCTCCGCCGCTATTGCGGCGCGCAGTAACAGGCGGGTGTCCAGCGGTTCGCGCTGGTCCTGCCAGTTGCGTTGGGCGTAGGAGAGCGCGGTATCCGTGTCCCCGGCGATGTCCAATGCATAGCGGGCGAGATCCCGCTGGTGCAGCAGATTGCCGCGCCAGCGCGCTTCACGAAAGCGCTCTTCCAGCCGGGCGGCCAGCCGGTCACCTTCGGCATGTCCGAGCTGCTTCATGGCGATGGCACGGATAACGGCGAGAGAATCGACCTGCTCGTACTGATCGGTCAGCGTCACCACACTCCGGGCGTTGCCCTGCTCCAGCAGCCAGTCAGCCAGCTGGGTGCGGGTGTAGAGGTCATCCGGAGCCAGCGTCAGTACGCGGCGCCAGTGTTGCTCGGCCTCGGGTTTGCCGAGCTGGGCCGCGATGTCGGCGAGGGTGCCTTCGGCCCATAACAGGCTGGTGATATCTTGTTCGGAAGCGCGCCTTGTCAGGGTTTTCAGGGTTTCATAGGCGTCGTTGGGATTGCCGGTACGGGCGTCCACCTGAGCCATACAGCTGGCCGCTATGAGCCCGGGTAACGCAGTGGCGAGGTGCTCGCAATGCCCCCGGGCGGCGGCGTATCGGCCCTGCACCAGTTCGAGGTTGGCCAGCGTCAGCCGGGCCTGGGATACCTGTGCCTGATCGACCGATTGGTCTATGACCTGTGTCAGTTGCGCGCGCGCGGGCTCGAAGCGGTGCAGGCTCTGGTCCAGCGTGGCGCTGAGGATGCGCAGGCGGTCGGTCATCCGTTCGTCAGGCCAGCCCTCGATGAGTGCCTGGCCATAACCCAGATACCGCGGATCACCTTCTGCCCGTGCCCGTGTGAGATAGGCCTGTACCCGGTCTGCGGCAGTCGTGGCGTTCACTGGCGGGGTGTCCGCACTCACCTCGGTTGGCAGTGTGATCAGTATTTCCTGGTCGGAATAGTCCGTTTCAATCGCTGTGGGCGCAGCCAGTGCCGTTTCCACTGTCAGCGCGATAATCAGTGCTGCGATGGAAAAAGCCCTGCGCCGTAGCGCAGGGTGAAAGGCCGTCAGTCCGGGATCGGAGGCGAACTGACGGCAGTGCCCACAGGCGTTAAAACAGGTCGTCGAACGCCTGTTCGTTGTCCTGATCATTGAAGCTGAACTCCACTTGGTTGATGTTGACTGCTTCGCGGTCATTCCCGGTATTGTCAATTTCATTTTTCACGAACGTGGTGAAATCGACCGCCAGCTCCGGCGACAGGTCCGGAGCCCGGCTGCTGGAGCTGTCCGAACAGCCCGCCAATACCAGCGCAGCAAACAGGGTGATTCCGATGCGGAATGTCATGGTCGTGCTCCCTTAGATGCTGTTGGGTGAACCGGCGATCGGCGTCGCGAGGTATGGGAACACTTCCTGCAGTTCCGTCGGATCGAGCTGAACGCCATCGGTCAGCGGCGCGTCCTTGTTCGGCGCATCTGTCGTCAGGGCGCCCATGACTACGCGCAACGCAATATCGACGGTGTCATCCACCGGGCGACGACCATTGGGGAAGCCGGCGTTGTCCATGCCCAGGACACCCAGATCATTCTGTGCTCCCGCCGCAGTTGCTGGGATGCTGGGGTTAAGCCTCAGCATTTCCGAAGCGGTAACGCCTTCGGGGCCGTTCACGTCTGGTACGCCGGTCAGGAAAGCGGTGACCAGATCGTTTCTCGGCGTTGCGGGCGCCACAGCCGTCCCGGCGAACAGGATCTCCAGCAGGGCTGGCAGGGTCGGATTGGTCACGTAAGTGGCAAACTGGCCGTCGTCCTTGGGTTCGCTGGCGTTAAAGCGATCCTTGTCTTTCAGACCAATCACCACCTCGTTGACCAGCGGCATGCCCAGCCGTGAGACCTGGGTGTAGGCGCCGCCCTCGACCGTCGCGCCTTTGCCATCCGCAGCGGGAGCCGGGTTCAGCACGCGGGCCTGGCGAACGCTGGCGGTGGTCCATCCACCAATGACCGGATCGCCGGAGGCAGTCTGGGCACTGCCGGTCAGGCAGGCGGTGGGTACTTCCAGCGCAAAGGAAGTGGTGTTTTTATCCGCCAGATCTCCGGCGCCCTCACCGTCGCGCGCGCCCAGGGGGTTGGTGTTCACCAGATCGAAGATCTCGCCAAGGTTGACGGCAAACGCTTCCTTGCGCTGGCCCACGAAGACCTTGCCATTCGTGCCGCAGCCCGGAATTGCAATGTCGAAGACATGCTGGTTGGCATAGGCTTCGTAGTCTGCAAACGACTTGCCGCCAATGTTGTCCAGCGGCTTGGCAAAGGTTTCCATGCCGGTGGTGGCGTTGGTCGCGGTCTGTCGCGTGCCGGTGCGACGGTCACCGCGAATCACTGTCACCGTGTATTCCTGACGCATCTGGACATTGGCGTTGTCCGTGGCGTCGCCAATGTTTTTCAGGGGCACGGAAACCATCTCCCCGCCGATATCCAGCTGAATGTCGTTCATCACGTCCTGCATCTGGAACTGGAAGGTGATGTCTTCCCGGGCGTTACCGGAATTATCGATGTGGATCTCGTAGATGGCGTCTTCGTCCAGATCGAAGTAGTTCGGGCCGCCATAGGCATCCTGAAGCGGCAGGTAGTTGGCGATCAGAGTTGTGAAGCTGTCCCTGCCACTCTCGTAGCTGCGGAACATGTAGAAGTCGGTGCCGTCCACCTTGGGCACTTCGGTGATGAACGGCGCTTCCCGGTGGCTGGAGGCCGATGCCGTACCTGCGGTCAGACAGATTCCGGCGATCGTTAGGGCGAGGCCGGAGCGTTTTATTACTGTGTTCATTCCCTGTTCCTCATCTGATGTTTGATGTTGTATTGGGAGAAACGGAGCGGGCTGGCGAAAAGATGCAGGGTTCGAAAAAAATTTCTCTGGCGGATTTTTCCAGTTGCGGGTGCAACCTGATGGCCTTCCCACGCGTACTGGAAACAGGAGAGGTACTAGCTGAAGACGGAGTCAACAAACAATGACAACCAGTGACGCGAACCAGGACGAGCTGATGAAGCTGCTTGTTTCGGTTGCCAGAAGCGACCGCCACGCCTTCCAGACGTTATACAACAGGATGTCCGCCCGGATGTTCGGATTGTGTTTCAAACTGGCAGGGCAGCAGGAGCTGGCCGAAGAAGCGCTTCAGGATGCTTTTGTGCAGATCTGGCATCACGCCTGCGAATACCACAGTGACCGGGGATCGCCACTGAGCTGGATGTTGACCATCGCGCGGTATCGCACACTTGACCTGATGCGGGCGAGGACGGTACGCCGTACCGGCGGTGAAGAGTATCTGGAACACCTCGAGGATCAACGTGGCGGACCTCTTGATGCGGAACTGCGCAGTGCCGGTGCGGCGCAGTTGACCGGTTGTTTTGGCGAACTGAGTGACTCGCAACGGGACAGTATCCTGCTTTCGTACTACCGTGGCTTCACTCACGATGAGTTGGCGCAGGCGTTGAGTTCCCCGGTCGGCAGCGTCAAGAGCTGGATTCGCCGGGGACTGATGGCGTTGAAGAGGTGTCTGGAAAGATGAGAAAAACGCCGGAACGCATAGAAAGCCTGGCGGCCGAATACGTGCTGGGATCATTGAAAGGCAAAGCAAGGCAACGCTTTGAGCGCTGGATGATGGAGTCGGTACGGGTTCGTCAGGAAGTCTGGTATTGGGAAGAAAAGCTTGGTCAGCTTGGCGATCAAGTGCCCGATCGTATTCCCCCCGGCTCGGTCTGGCGGGGGATTGAACGACGGCTTTGGCCCCCGGGGGAGCCGGCAGCCACGAAAACGAAGTCGGGACGACTCTGGCCGGCGTGGAGTCTGGTTGCCACGGCGGCGGCTCTGGTGCTGTCGTTGATGCTGGTCCAGCAGCCGGCGTATACGCCAGACACACGGCTTTCCGGCGCTATCGTTCAGGCGGGTGTCGGCGAGCCCTTGTGGCTGGTCGACGAGTCCGGTGGTGAAGGACGCCTGCGACTGCGCTCTGTGGCCGCGATGTCCGCTGCGGCGGGAAAGGATTATGAGTTATGGATCGTGCCGGACAATGGCAACCCATTATCTCTGGGCGTGATACCAGTCGGGGATGTGCATCAGGTGGAGCTTACGGACCAGGCCCGCCAGTCCCTGGGCCGGAGCCGCACGCTGGCCATCAGTCTGGAGCCGGGAGGCGGTTCGCCCACCGGACAGCCGACTGGTCCGATACTGCACGTGACCAAACTTTACGAGCTGTGAGGCTGTGCCGGGCCGGCGTCAGTTTGCCGCCAGCAGCGTAATGCACAACTGGGCGTTCTGGACGAAGTGTCCGAACGCCGTCAGTTGTTCCTCGGAAGGGACATAGTCAGCGGCCGCGTTGTCGGCGTAGAACAGGCCCACCAGCCGTCCTTTTGCGGTCAGCGGGCCGATCAGGGCCGGAACCTTGCCCAGCCAGCGGTCGTAGGGTACGCCCTCTTCCACCGGCCGTGGTTCGTAGATGACGCAACTGGCGTGGGGCAGCAGGCGCCCGAGCGGCCCGGTGCCGTCCCTGGAAATCACGAAGTCCTCCCGCCAGGTCTCTGTGCCGCGACCGCCGACTTTGCGGGGAATCAGATTGTGACCGGTTTTATCCCCCATCAGTAGTGCTACCCGTTGCATGCCAATGGCCCGGTGCGTGCCCTCAATCACCAGCTGGCACACCTCGTTCAGGTCCGGTTTGTCGGTGAGGCTGACGGTCAGGTCCCGCAGGATCTGCAGTTGCAGATTCGGGTCAATATCCGGCGCGCGCCCGGCGCGGCCGCCGCTGCCGTCCTGGCTCCCGGGCATCAGCGCGGTTACCTGTGGGATGCCAAGCGAAACCGCCACCTTGGCCGCTTCCTGGGCATTCACCTTGAGCTGATCGCGCACCGCCGCCGGGGTCTGGTCGGTGTCCTTGCCCAGCTGTTCCAAGACCTTGTCCATCTCGGCCCCGCGCCAGCCTTTCTCTGACAGCGTGGCCATTTCCACCGAATGGCGCACCAGGCTGGCCGCCATGGAGTTGGCCTGGCCCGGGGCCACCACGTCCTTGATGAACGGCCCCAGCGCCCAGGCGTCGACCAGGCCGCGGGTGATCTCGGTGAAGGTGGTATGCAATACGGCTTTCTGCGCCTCGACCGGCGGTTCCTCCAGGCGCAGCCGCTGCTCCAGCTCGTGAGCCTGTTCGGTGTCGCAGGACCAGAACGCCAGCTCGCCAATGTTCATCAGCAGGGCGCCGATAAATACCTCTTCCAGAGCATGGTCGTTGCGCTTGGGCATCAGGCAGCGGGCCTGAACTGCGGAATGGATGGCGCGGGCCAGGCAGCGCAGCAGGTGCGGGCGATCATTGCGCTGCAGCAGTGTGTCGACCAGCAGCGACGATATCGCCATGGATTTCACCGAATCGAAGCCGATCAGGGTAATGGCACGGCTGACGGTACTGACCTGGGTACGGGTCTGGTTGTAGAACACCGTGTTGGACAGCCGCAGTACCTGGGAGGTCAGCTGGGCATCGTTGAGAATGACGTTGGCCAGCTCGTTGACCGTGCTGTTGGTGCTGTCGGTCAGCTCATTGATGCGCTTCAGGGTATTGGCCAATACCGGAAGCTCGACCTTGCTGAGGTAGGTTACCCATGCCTGGGTGGAATTCATCCTTGAGGGCGGTGTCTCGTTTGTTGTGGTCACTGTGATCGCGCCTCGGAGTAAAGATGCTTTTATTACGAGAGTTTAGCGTAAGGGCTGCGGCAGTGTCAGGTAACAAAACGTGTACGGGCATGTACCAAGCGTGCAGATTCGGGTTTGGCCCGCGAATCGGCTATAATCGCCGGTTTTAACGCGGCACCGTCGGGCTGTCGGCTGAACGCCGGCCTGTGGCTGGCGAGGTGCCGGCAGAATGCTTAAAAGGCTGATTCGTGATTGTATTTGACCAGGTACAGAAGTCATACCAGGTAGGCGGGCGGGCGATTCCTGCCTTGCACCCCACCAGTATGACCATCGAAACCGGTGAGGTGTTCGGCATCGTCGGTCACTCCGGGGCGGGAAAATCCACTCTGGTGCGTCTTATTAACCTGCTGGAACCACCCACCGGTGGCCGTATTCTTGTCGACGACGAGAACATCACCGACTACGACGCCGCCGAATTGCGGGCCTTCCGTCGCAAGGTCGGCATGATTTTCCAGCATTTCAATCTGCTGTCCTCGAAAACGGTCGCCGACAACATCGCCTTTCCGATGAAACTGGCGGGCATCTACACGCGCAGTGAGATTCGCGAGCGGGTGGAGGAATTGCTGGCGCGGGTGAGTCTCAGCGATCACGCCAATAAATATCCGTCGCAGCTTTCCGGCGGACAGAAGCAGCGGGTGGGCATTGCCCGGGCGCTGGCCTGTCGCCCCACCATCCTGTTGTGCGACGAAGCCACCAGCGCCCTTGACCCCCAGACCACCCAGTCGGTGTTGCGCCTGCTGGCAGACATCAACCGCGAACTGGGGCTGACCATTGTGCTGATTACCCACGAAATGGACGTGGTGCGCCGGGTCTGCGACCGGGTGGCGGTGATGGACGCCGGTGAAGTGGTGGAGATGGGCGCGGTCAGCGATGTGTTTCTGCATCCGCAACACCCCACCACCCGGGATTTCGTGTTCGAAAGCGAGAGCATTGACCGGGACGAGCTGCAGGAAGACCTGCAGAAGGCCAACGGCCGCATCCTGCGCCTGACCTTCCGCGGCGAGTCCACCTACAAGCCGTTGCTGGGCAGTGTGGCGCGGGAATCCGGTGTTGATTTCAGCATCCTTTCCGGGCGCATCGACCACATCAAGGATACGCCCTACGGCCAGCTGACCCTCTCGCTGGTCGGCGGTGACCTGGACGTGGCGATGAACGCGCTGGAAGCCGCGGATGTTCACGTAGAGGTGGTGCGCTGATGGAAGCTTTACTGAGTAACGTCGACTGGTCGGAAATCGGCATCGCCAGCTGGGACACGCTGGTGATGGTGGGCATGTCGCTGCTGTTCAGTGTGCTGATCGGCCTGCCGATCGGCGTGCTGCTGTTCCTGTTCGGCAAACGTCAGCTGCTCGAGCAGCCGGCGGCCTATGCGGTGCTGTCGTTCGTGGTGAACGTGCTGCGGTCGGTGCCGTTCATTATCCTGCTGATCGTGATGATTCCGTTTACCGTCATGCTCATCGGTACCTCCCTCGGCGTTGCCGGGGCCATTCCGCCGCTGGTGGCCGGCGGCGCGCCGTTTTTCGCGCGGCTGGTGGAAACCTCATTGCGGGAGGTCGACCGCGGCATCATTGAGGCCACCCAGGCCATGGGTGCGAACGTGCGGCAGATCATTTTCGGGGCCTTGCTCCCGGAGGCGTTGCCGGGCATTATCGCCGGCATTACGGTGACGGCGATTACGCTGGTGTCCTACGCCGCCATGTCCGGTGTTATCGGTGGCGGTGGCCTGGGTGATCTGGCGATCCGTTTCGGTTATCAACGCTTCCAGACCGATGTCATGGTGATTACCGTGGCCTTGCTGGTGATTTTTGTGCAGCTGTTACAGATGGCGGGCGACCGCCTGGTTCTGTATTTCAGCCGTAAGTAACTCAAACAGGAGTATCGACTCATGAAGCTGAAGCAAACTCTCGCGGCACTGGCTGCTGCTGCAACGTTTTCCACGGCGGTTACCGCTGAAACACTCTCTGTGGCGGCCACCCCGGTGCCCCATGCCGAGATCCTGGAATTTGTGAAGCCGCAGCTGGCAGAGCAGGGCGTGGAGCTGGAAGTGAAGGTGTTCACCGACTACATCCAGCCGAACATTCAGGTGGATCAGAAGGGGATGGACGCCAACTTCTTCCAGCATCAGCCGTACCTGGACGAGTTCAACGACGGCCGCGGTACCAACCTGGTGACCGTGACCGGTGTGCACGTCGAGCCGTTCGGTGCCTACTCCAGCAAGATCGATTCGCTGGATGAGCTGCAGGAAGGCGCTGTGGTGGCAATTCCCAACGACCCCACCAACGGTGGTCGCGCCCTGCTGCTGTTGCAGAAAGCCGGCCTGATTACCCTGGAAGACGAAAGCAAGATCACCGCAACCCCGCGTGACATTGCCGACAACCCGAAAGACCTGGACTTCAAGGAACTGGAAGCCGCCACGCTGCCCCGTATCCTGAATCAGGTGGACGTGGCCCTGATCAACACCAACTACGCGCTGGAAGCCGGTCTGAACCCGTCCGAGGACGCGTTGATCATCGAGGGTTCCGAGTCACCCTACGTCAACATTCTGGTGGCACGTCCGGACAACAAGGACAGCGACGCCATGCAGAAGCTGGCGGCCGCACTCAAGTCCGACGCGGTGAAGGAGTTTATCCTCGAGAAATACGAAGGTGCCGTGGTCCCGGCGTTCTGAGCCTTCCGTTAAGACAAAAAAAGCCGGGCAATCGCCCGGCTTTTTTATTCCTGAAGGTGCGACAATTCAGTCGCCGCTCCAGTTGGCCTTCGGGTCCGGTGTCATCCGCAGATAGGATTTCACCGCCTTGTAGCCCTTCGGGAAGCGCTGTTTGATTTCGTCCTCGTCCTGCAGGGACGGCACGATCACTACGTCGCCGCCGCGCTCCCAGTTACCCGGGGTGGCAACCTTGTGCTCATCAGTGAGCTGCAGCGAGTCGATCACCCGCAGCACTTCGTTGAAGTTGCGGCCGGTGCTGGCCGGATAGGTGATCATCAGACGAATCTTCTTGTTCGGATCGATCACGAACAGCGAGCGCACGGTCAGGGTGTCGTTGGCGTTGGGGTGGATCATGTCATACAGATCCGACACCTTGCGATCGTGATCGGCGATGATGGGGAAATTCACCGAGCAGCCCTGGGTTTCGTTGATGTCTTTGATCCACTCGTTGTGGGAATCCACCGGGTCCACGCTCAGGGCGATCGCCTTGACGTTGCGCTTGGCGAACTCGTCCTTCAGCTTGGCGGTCAGCCCCAGCTCGGTGGTGCACACCGGGGTGAAGTCGGCGGGGTGCGAGAACAGTACGCCCCAGCCATCGCCAAGCCAGTCGTGGAAGCGGATGGTGCCTTCACTGGAATCCTGCTCGAAATCCGGAGCGGTATCTCCAAGACGTAAACTCATGGTGCTCTCTCCTTTGCGTTGGTTAAGCAAGCCTATAGATTACTGTGTGGAGGCGGATGAGGTGAATACAAGGGCACTTGATCCACCTCATCCCCTGGCTCAGCGACTGACGCCGAGCGCCTTCTCCTTCTCGAAGTGCTCCCGCGTCAGCCTGAACACCACCGGGCTAAGTAGCAGCAGGGCGATCAGGTTGGGCAGCGCCATCATGGCGTTCAGCGTGTCCGCCACCAGCCAGATAAAGCCCAGGTTGATGGTAGCGCCCACCGGAATGGCGAGAATCCACAGCACCCGGTAAGGCACGATGGCTTTCACCCCGAACAGGAACTCCACGCAGCGCTCGCCGTAGAACGACCAGCCGAGAATGGTGGTAAAGGCGAAGATCGCCAGCGCAATCGCCACCACGTAGTTGCCAAAGCCGGGCAGGCCGCCTTCAAACGCCAGGGAAGTCAGTGCCGCGCCGGTTTCGCCGGAGGTCCAGGCGCCGGAGGTGATGATCACCAGGCCGGTGATGCTGCACACGATGATGGTGTCGATGAAGGTACCCAGCATCGCCACCATGCCCTGATTGATCGGGTTCTTGGTCTGCGCCGCGGCGTGGGCAATGGGCGCGGAGCCCAGGCCGGCTTCATTGGAGAAGATACCGCGGGCCACACCGAAGCGAATGGCCGCCCACACGGCGGCACCGGCGAAACCGCCTTCTGCGGCGACCGGGCTGAAGGCATGGGTGAAGACCAGTGCGAACGCATTGGGGATCTGGTCGGCGTTGATTGCCAGCGCAATCAGACCAACGAACACGTAGGAAATGGCCATCAGTGGTACCAGCGCACTGGCCACGTGGCCGATGCGTCGAATACCGCCGATCAGCACCATGCCGACCAACACCATCAGGATAACGCCGGTCAGCCAGGTGGGCATGTTGAAGTTGGCCTGAAGCACGTCGGCCACCGAGTTGGCCTGCACCGTGTTGCCAATACCGAAACCGGCGATGGCGGCGAAGATAGCGAACACCACGCCCAGCCACGCCCACTTCTTGCCGAGACCGTTGCGGATGTAATACATCGGGCCGCCGACGTGGGCGCCGCGCTCGTCCACCTCACGGAAGCGAACCGCCAGCACCGCCTCGGAGTATTTGGTGGCCATGCCCACCAGCGCGGTCAGCCACATCCAGAATAGCGCGCCGGGCCCGCCGAGAAACACGGCGGTGGCCACGCCGGCGATGTTACCGGTGCCCACGGTGGCCGACAGCGCGGTCATCAGTGCCTGGAAGGGCGGAATTTCACCCTCGCTTTCGTCGCCGGTGGCGGAGCGGCCTTTCCACATCAGCCGGAAACCGGCGCCGAGCTTGAGGATCGGCATCAGTTTCAGGCCAAGGCTGAGGAAAAGCCCCACGCCGAGGATCATCACCAGCATGGGTGGGCCCCACACCAGTCCGTTTACCATACCTATAAAGTTTTCAATGGCTTCCATGGGAGCTCCCTGAGTTATGCCAAAGGGGTTGTTGTCATTCAGTACCCTTATAAGGGTATAACTGATTGAGTTTAGTCAGATATTTGAATCTGTAAACCGTCCGGGGCGGGAATTTGCCGGACCGGCGCGGCGATTTGTCAGCCGGGTGATTGGATTTGGCGGATTTTGCGGTACTGTAAGTGTTTCCACGCCCGCGATAAGACCCGAGGAATTTCATGACCCAGCCCGCCACTACGTCAAATGCACCGCAGGCCGAGATCCCGGATCCGTCCGGCGGGAACAGTCGCTTTGTCTCGGCCAACGGGCTGTCTTTCTGCGTCGAGACCCGCGGCGATCCTGCAGGTGAGCCCGTGCTGTTCATCATGGGGCTGGGGGCGCAAATGACACTCTGGCCGGAAGCCCTGCTGGAGCGCTACGCCGCCGAGGGTTACCACGTCATCCGCTTTGATAACCGCGATATCGGGTTGTCATCGCACCTGAAAGACCGGCTGGCCGGCCATCCGGCCGCGATGATGGCGCGTTCCCGGGTGGGCTTGCCGGTGCCTGCGCCTTACACCCTGCGGGATATGGCCGCGGATGCGGTCGGCGTTCTCGATGCCATGGACGTGAGCCGCGCGCATCTGGTGGGGGTGTCCATGGGCGGCATGATCAGCCAGCTGGTAGCCTCGCTGTGGCCGGAGCGGGTGCGCAGCGCGACCCTGATCATGACCTCCACCAACAGCCCGAGGTTGCCCATGCCCAGGCCGAAACTGATCTGGCGGCTGGCCGGTATCGGTGCCAAGGGGCACGATGAAGCCTCGGTGGTGGCGCGGTCGCTGGATTTCTGGAAGGTGATCCAGAGCCCGGCCTTCCCGCCGTCGGAGGAAGAGGTGCGCGCGCGGATCGTCCGTGACTACCGCCGCAGTTATCACCCGGCCGGCATTCTGCGCCAGACCCGGGCGATTCTCGCCAGTGGCAGCCTGTCGTCTCTGAGCCGGCGTATCCGGGTGCCCACCGCGATCATTCATGGCACCGCCGATCCGCTGGTGCGCCCGGTGGCCGCGGAGCAATTGAAATACCTGATCCCCCACGCCCGCCTCGAACTGATCGACGGTATGGGCCATGACCTGCCGGAGCCCCTGCTGGAGCGCTTTGTCGACATCAGCCTGTCGGCGGTGCAGTCGGGCCACTGACGTGGTAGATGATCCGCGTCAGATTCTGTTGATTATCGGGCCCCGGCGGTTTTCATTTCCCGGCGCATTGCCTATGGTTATAGAAAGCACATCGGTTCCGGCACGAGACCCCGGAGAGCAGACCGGCAGGGAGGATCGCCCATGCGTTCATTGAAAGTGTCTGATGTCATGTGGAACCACATCGAGCCTATCCGCTGTGGTACGCCATTAACCCGGGTGGTGAAAATACTGCTGCAGAACCACGTCAGTGGTCTGCCGGTGGTGGACGACCACCGCAAGGTCATCGGTTTTATTTCCGAACAGGATTGCATTCACGCCTTGCTGGTCAGCAGTTATCACTGCGAAGGCGACCCGATCGTGGACGACGTGATGTTCCGTGAGCCGGTGACCATCTCGCCGGAGATGGCCATGGTGGACCTGGCCCAGAACCTCGGTGCGGGCAAGCCCAAGGTGTTCCCGGTGGTGGATCATGGCCGCCTGATTGGTATTGTGACCCGCACCGCCATCCTGGCGGAACTGGCCCGATCCGGCTGCGGCATCGAACTGCCTAAATACGCATCGGCGGAAGACTGACCAGCCTGCAACCCGAACCGAGGACATCATGGAACTGCTATCGACCAACGTCTGTTTCGGCGGCGAACACCGCCGTTATCGCCACAGGTCAGACGCTCTGGGCTGCGACATGGAATTCGCGGTGTTTCTGCCGCCGGCGGCGGTGGGCGGCGCGGCGCGTCCGGTGCCGGTACTCTACTGGCTGTCGGGGCTGACCTGCACTGACCAGAACTTCATGCAGAAGGCGGGCGCCCTGAAACACGCCGCGCAGCTGGGCATGGCCATCGTGTGTCCGGACACCAGCCCCCGCGGGCTGGGGTTGCCCGGGGAGGACGACAGCTACGATTTCGGCAGCGGCGCGGGGTTTTACATCAATGCTACTGAGCAGCCCTGGGCACCCCATTACCGCATGTACGATTACGTTGCCAAGGAGTTGCCCCAGCTGGTGGAGGCCGAATTGCCGGTCACCGACCAGCGCGCCGTCAGCGGCCACTCCATGGGTGGTCACGGCGCGCTGATCTGCGCCCTGAAGAATCCGAGGCGCTATGCCTCGGTCTCCGCCTTTGCGCCGATTGCCAACCCCATGGAGTGCCCTTGGGGCCAGAAGGCCTTCAGCGGCTACCTGGGAGATGACCGCAGCCGCTGGGAAGAGTGGGACGCCACCATGCTGATCCCCACTGCACGGGAGCGGCTGCCGTTACTGATTGATCAGGGCACCGCCGACGAGTTTCTGGAAAGTCAGTTGAACCCGGAAGCACTTGCTGACGCCTGTGAGAAAATGCACCACCACATCAACCTGCGGATGCATCGGGGTTACGATCACAGCTACTTCTTTATTGCGTCGTTTATCGACGAGCACCTGGATCACCACGCCGCGGCCCTGGGCCTGCGCTAGCGGAATCCCCAAAGCAGGCTGAAGTCCATGGAAGGCATGACTTCAGGCTGCTCCACCGCTTCGATGGTGAACTCCGGTTCGCTGCAATCCCGCTCGAAAGTGCCGCTGTAGCGGTTGCCCCGGGGGCCGATAATGGCTTTCACAAAGGGCCCGCGATGGCGCACCGGGCGGCGGGCAACTACACCGACTTCATTGTTGCCCAGGCGCACCAGGGTTCCGGGCGGGTAGTCCGTCAGAATCGTCAGTAACGCCCGCGGAATGGCCGGTCGGAACTTGCCGTCAGCGAGGGTGTTAATCAGTTTGCGGGCGTCGGTGATATTCATCCGCTCGCGGTAAGCCCGCTTGGTGATCATCGCCACGTACCGTTCGGCCATGGCCAGGATCTCGGCTTCCGCCCGAATGTCGTTGCCGCTCAGGCCTTTGGGATAGCCGGAGCCGTCTGATTGTTCGTGGTGCTGGGCAATGACCTCGAACAGGGCGTTGTTGCGGATGCCCGCGTCGTGGAGTGCCTGGATGCTGCGTTGCGGGTGCTTGCGGATCACCGCGCGCTGTTCCTCATTGAGTATCTTGCGCGAGGCATTGAGCTGGTCTGCCACCGGCACCAGGGCCAGGTTGGCCACCAGAGCGGCACTGGTGAGCAGGCTGGTGCGCGCCTTGTCGAGGCCGAAGGTCTGGCCAATGGTGTGGCAGAGGATGCCGTAAAACAGGATCTGCTCATGGATGGTGGGTTCGATGGAGTACAGGTGCACCAGCGCCAGGCTGGCATCCGGCGACTCATCGCAGGTGCGCTCGATCATCCGCGTCAGCCCCAGTAGGCGCTTGAGAGCGCTCTCCTCGCCGGCCGTGATGGCCTTGATGGTGGATTCGAGGGTCTGTAACAGTATCGGGTATTCGGCGAAGGGATTGAGCTGGCGAGTGTCGTCCGGAATATCGTCGGGAGAACGCTCGATGTTGCGGGGTTGGAACAGCCCGCGGTCAAAAAGCTGTTCCAGCTGCATGTCGCTCTGAATCACATAGCCCTGACGCAGCAGCACGGTGCCTTCGGCGTCATAGACGGTCCATGGCAGGGGTTTGCCCACTACCAGAGCGCCAGGTGCGATACGAACAAGATTCGACAAAGATGGATTCCCGAATGTTATTTTTAGAATACCTGATTCTAACGCCGATTCCGGGTGAAACTCCACTGGCAGACACGCTTGGTTCCGGACGGATTCGGTGTCAGATGATCGTTTCGCCCAGGGAAGTTCGAGGAATGTCCGTTAATTGGGTCACAAAATCATGATTCCGGTCATGTTCTGTAAAATTTCGTACCGGCATAGCGAACGCTCAAGTTTCTTGCGCTATGCTAGGTTGCGAATGATACCAAGGTCTGATGTCGTAGCAGACGTCATACCTTTTGGCCCCCAATAACAAGCAACAACCGGACGCTGAATGCTCTACCGCCTGAAAACCGATTTTCGGTTATCCATCATTACTCTGCTTGGCGCCAGTGCGGTTCTGGGGATTACCCCTTTCGCCTTTATGCGGTTCCTGCAGGGGAATGTGGTGGCGGGTATTGTGGATACGGCCATCCTGCTTGGCATCACCGGAACGCTGGCGTATGCCTGGATCACTGGCGACACCCGGCGCAGTGGGCTGTTTCTCGCCATTATCTGCTGCAGCGGCGCTGTGGTGGTGGGGGCGGTGGTTGGCGAGCCGGGCCTGTTCTGGCTGTATCCCTGCCTGGTAACGTCTTTCTTCCTTACCGGTCCGAAAACAGCCGCCTTTATCAACGTTGCAGCGGTGGTGGCGCTGATGGTGCACGGGGTGGCGTTCAGTTCTGACCTGCAGATGTGGTCCTTTGCCGCTACCGCGTTCGTGGTCAGTGCCTGCGCCTACGTGTTCGCCTACAGAAACGACGATCAGCGCCGCCGGCTGGAGCATCTGGCCACCATCGATCCGCTCACCGGGGTGAAGAACCGTCGCTCCATGGATGAAGAACTGCAACTGGCAGTCTACAGCGCCGAGCGCAACCGGGTGCCCTGCGGTCTGGCGCTGCTGGATATCGATCACTTCAAGCGCATTAACGACACCTACGGCCATGGCGTCGGCGATCAGGTGCTGTCGGAACTGGTGGCAATGATCGAGCAGAATACCCGCAAGACCGATCAGCTGTTCCGCTACGGTGGCGAGGAATTCGTGCTGTTGTTACCGGGTGTGGACGATACCGGTTTGCGGGCGGTGGTCCACAACCTCCAGCAGGTATTGCGCAAGTATATGCATTGCCCGGGCGGGCCGGTCACCGTGTCGTTCGGTGTAGCCAGTCTGCAGGCGGATGACTCCGTGGACAGCTGGCTGCAGCGGGCGGATGCGGCGCTGTATCGGGCGAAGGAAACCGGCCGTGACAAGGTGGTGTTCTCGGAACCGCAGGACATCCGGGAATCCGTCACCGGGGTGGCCTGAACCCCGGCGCCTTACTCAGGGTTGAGATGCGGGCGCGTACCGGAACAGCCGCCAACCCAGCAGCACACTGGCCGAGGCCAACCCACCGGTCAGCCCGACCCAGAAGCCGGCCGCGCCCATGGCCGGCAGCAACCAGCCGGTAAAGGTCAGCACATAACCCAGCGGCAGGCCCACACCCCAGAACGAAAACAGCATGATCAGCATCGGAATGCTGGTGTCTTTATACCCCCGCAGCGCACTGATGCAAGTTACCTGAATAACGTCCGCAATCTGGAAGAAGGCCGCGAATACCAGCAGGCTGACGGTCACTTCCCGCACCGCCGCATCGCTGGAATACAGTGCGGCGATGCCCTCGGAGAATGCGAACAGCAGGGTAGCGAACACCAGCGCCACCGCCGACGCGAGGATCAGCGAACTCCGTGAAATCAGCCGGGCGGTGTCCGGCGCACCCGCGCCAATTAAGAAGCTCACTCGCAGGGTCAGCGCCATGCCGATGCTCAGTGGCAGCATGAACAACAGCGACACGACGTTCAGGGCGATCTGGTGGCCGGCCACCACCACCGGCCCCAGGGGCGCGAGAAACAGGGCGATGACCGAGAACATGCTGGCCTCGACAAAGATTGTGAAGCCAATGGGCACGCCGATTTTCAGCACGTAGCGAATGCCCGCCGGGTCGGGCTTTACCCAGTCGGCCAGCAGGTGGAAACGGCGATATACCGCACTTCGATTCAGATAGACCAACAGCGCGATGGCGGCGGTGCCGTTCGACAACGAGGTGGCCCAGCCGCAACCTACGCCCCCCATGGCGGGCAGCCCCAGTTTGCCGTAAATGAAGATGTAGTTGAGCGGCAGGTTGATCAGCGTGCTCAGTACCGAAAACGCCATGATCACGCGGGTGTGGCCGAGGCCGTCGGTCAGGCCTCGCAGCGCGGTCATCAACAGCATGGCGGGTACGCCCCAGGCAAAGGCATCAAGATAACCCTGGGAGATCCCGGCGGTGACGGGGTCCAGTCGGAACACGGCGAGCACCGGCTGCACGTGGGTCAGCAGCAGGATCATGATCACTGAGCCAATCGCGGCAATGTAGAGGCCCTGCCAGGTGGCCGGCATGATCTTGTCGGTGGTGCGGGCGCCGTTGTAGCCGGAAATGATGGGCTGCAGTGCGCTGAGCACGCCCATGAAAAACAGGAACAGCGGCATCCACAGGCTGCTGCCGATGCCGACTGCCGCGAGATCCTCCGCACTGGCGTGGCCGGCCATAACGGTATCGATGACGCCGTTGGCCATCTGCGCTACCTGGGCGATCAGGATGGGGCCGCCCAGAATGGCGAGGGTTTTCCACTCCGCCAGTGTGCGCGCTATCAGGGGTTGTCGGGGCGCCGGTAGTGGCTGATGGCTATCGTCCATGGGCGAAAGGCTGCCTTGCTGATGGTGTATGGCATAAACGCCGGAGAAGGGCCGCATCTTACCTGATCCCACCCGTCGCCGGCATTGCGCTTTTCCGGTACAGTGCCGCTCTCGGAATGAACAGGGGTGAGCGTTATGGGTCTTCTGGTTTTTGTCACGGTTCTGTGGGCATTTTCGTTCAGTCTGATCGGCGAATTTCTGGCAGGTCAGGTCGACAGCGATTTTGCGGTACTCACTCGGGTACTGCTGGCGGCCCTGGTGTTTCTGCCGTTTACCCGCTGGCGCGACGTGGCCACGGGGCAGAAGCTGGGGATTCTGGTCACCGGCATGCTGCAGTTCGGCATCACCTACCTGTGCCTGTACCGGTCGTTCAGTTACCTTACGGTGCCGGAAGTACTTCTGTTCACCATTTTCACGCCGCTTTACGTCACCCTGATCGACGACGCCCTCTACCGCCGCTTTTCACCGATGGCCCTGGTGGCGGCCGCGGTGGCCACGGTGGGGGCTGGCATCATCCGCTACGATGGCCTGAGCCAGGATTTCATCACCGGGTTCCTGTTGTTGCAGGTCGCCAACTTCACCTTCGCCGCCGGCCAGGTGGGGTACAAGCACGTGATGCGCCATTATCCGTCCGAGATCCCGGCGTTCCGTACCTTCGGGTATTTCTTCTTCGGCGCCCTGATCATTGCCCTGCCGTCGTTCCTGATTTTCGGTGACGCCGACCGCCTGCCGTCCACCGGCCTGCAATGGGGCATTCTGGGCTGGCTGGGTCTGGCCGCATCCGGGATCGGGCTGTTCCTGTGGAATCGGGGCGCCTGCCGGGTGGATGCCGGTACCCTGGCGATCATGAACAACGCCCTGGTTCCGGCGGGTTTGCTGGTCAACCTGCTGATCTGGAACCGCGATGCGGATTTGCTGCGCCTGGCGGTGGGCGGTGCGGTGATTGCCGCGTCGTTGTGGCTGAACACCCGTTTCCACCCGCGCGCGCACCTGGCCGCTACGTAAAGTCGCCTATTCAGTTTCCGCGGGATCGGCCGTTAACAGCGTCACCTGTTGCTCACGTTTGCTAAGACGGATTTAGTTATGAGAAAGAACCTTCCGGTTACCCAGCGGGAAGTCCGAATGCGCGAGGGTGGTCGTCTGATTACCACGACCGATCTCAAGGGTGTGATCACCTACTGCAATGACGACTTTGTGGAGATCAGCGGCTTCTCCCGCGAGGAGCTGTTGGGTGAGGCCCACAACATCATCCGTCACCCGGACATGCCCCAGGCGGTGTACGGGGATATGTGGGCGTACCTGAAAGCCGGCAAGCCGTGGATGGGGGTGGTCAAGAACCGCACCAAAGCCGGCGACCATTACTGGGTAAGTGCCTATGTGACGCCGATTCTCGAAGGCGGCCGCATGGTGGGCTACGAATCGGTGCGCGTGGCGCCGACCCGCGAGCAGGTGAGCCGGGCGGAGCGTCTGTATCGCCAGCTCAGTGCCGGCAAGCCCGCTCTCAGCTGGCAGAGCCGGCTGCTGTCAATGTCCAAATCCGGATGGCCCTTTGCGCTTTCGCTGGCGCTGAGCCTGGTGGCCCTTGGCACCGGTGCATCGGCGCTGGCGATGGGGCTGGTTGTGGTCGGCCACCTGGTGGCGGCCGGGCTGGTGCTCAAGTCTGTCACCGGCCGGCTCCAGCGCGTGCTGGCTCTTCGGCCGGACGCTTTCCACGATCCTGTGGTGGCGCGCACCTACAGCGACGAAAGCGGCCTGTTCTCAGAAGTCTCGATGCTGCTGATGAGCGAGGAAGCCCGCATCCGAACCGCGCTGGCGCGGATTGATGATCAGGCGGAACTGCTGTACGCCCAGGCACGGGCCTCCCATGGCTATATCAGCGACGGCGCCGAGGCTATTGCCCGGCAGCGGGCGGAAACCGACCAGACCGCCTCGGCCATCAACGAGATGACCGCCTCGATTCAGGAGGTGGCGGAAACGGTCGCCAGCAACGCCCGCGACGCGGAACATGCCAACCGGTTTGCTGCCACCGGCAGTGATCGCAGCGCGGAGGCACTGGAGGCCATCGAACAGCTGGTGACCCGGGTGAACGGCATTGGCACCGCCATTGGCAAGCTAGGGGAATCCACCAACAGCATCGGCGCCGCCGCCAAGCTGATTTCCGACATCGCCGAGCAGACCAACCTGCTGGCGCTCAACGCAGCCATTGAAGCTGCCCGCGCCGGCGAGCAGGGCCGCGGCTTCGCCGTGGTGGCCGATGAAGTCCGTACGCTTGCAAGCCGTACCCGCGAATCGACGGTGAAGATACAGGACGTCATTGATGATTTCCGGGATCAGGTCGAACAGGCGGTTGCCGCCACCCGGGCGGGCGAGGAAACCGCTGAGCAGGGTCTGGCAAAGGTGCGTGAAGCGGAAACCGCGCTGGCGGATATCGTTGCGGCGATCGGCAATATCTCCGACAGCTTTATCAGTATGTCCGCGGCGTTCGAGGAGCAGAGCCAGGTGTCTGACGAGATCAACCGCCAGATCGTCAACATTGCCGAGCTGGCGGACCACAGTACCGGGCAGGCGACATCCGCCCGGGACAGCAGTACCCGCCTGAGCGACATGTCCCACGGGCTGAAGGATCTTATCTCCCGTTTTGTCAGCAAAAACAGCTGATTATCGATTGAAGGCGGGCCTCCGTTCCGGGCGGCCCGCCGGTTAACTGGCATCCCCCCGCCACTACTGGCAAAATCCCGCCCCAATTGCTGGCGCAGCTGCGTTGGCAACGCCTATTGTTATAACGATTCATCAGCCAAAAAAGCACAGGATGAAAACATGACTGACAACAATGCGGACACTGCCCAGCGCGGTATGTGGTCTTCGCGGCTGGCCTTTATTCTGGCGGCCACCGGCTCGGCCGTTGGCCTCGGTAATATCTGGAAGTTCCCTTACGTTACCGGCGAGAACGGCGGCGGCGCCTTCGTGCTGGTTTACCTGCTGTGTATCGCCATCGTCGGTATTCCCATCATGATGGCGGAAGTCTTTATCGGCCGGAACGGTCGTCACAACCCGATTGCCAGCTTCCGGCTGGTGGCCGAGCGCAACCTGGCGTCGCCGGCCTGGCGCGTGTCGGCGATTGTCGGCGTGCTGGCGGCGTTTGTGATCCTGTCTTTCTATTCGGTGATTGGTGGCTGGGCAGCGTCCTACATCGGCCATGCCGCCATGGGGGATTTCACCGGCCAGAGCGCCGACGCCATCGGTGCCATCTTCGGTGATCTGCTCGCGAGCCCCGGTGTGTTGCTGGCCTGGCACACGCTGTTCATGGCGCTGGTCATCGTGGTGGTGGCCCGGGGTCTCAAGTCCGGCCTGGAGCGGGCAGTCAACATCCTGATGCCGGCACTGTTCGTACTACTGCTGGTCGCGGTTGGCTACGCCGCCACCACGGACGGCTTCGGCCAGGCGGTCAGCTTCCTGTTCACCCCGAACTTCGGCGCGTTGACGGTAAACGGGGTGCTGATTGCCCTGGGCCATGCGTTCTTCACCCTCAGCCTGGGTATGGCCATCATGATGGCCTATGGCTCCTACCTCAGCCGGGATGTGTCCATTGGCCGCACCGCAGTGACGGTGTCCATTATGGATACCATTGTGGCGCTGCTGGCGGGTCTGGCCATTTTCCCGGTGGTCTTTGCCAACGGCCTGGAAGCGGGTGCCGGTCCCGGCCTGATTTTCCAGACCCTGCCGCTGGCGTTCGGGCAGATGCCCATGGGCAGCCTGTTCGGTGCGCTGTTCTTCATTCTGCTGCTGTTCGCCGCCTGGACCTCCGGCATTTCCCTGCTGGAGCCGGTGGTTGAGTGGGTGGAAGAGAAGCTGTCCATTGGTCGCGCCGCCAGCGCGGTGCTGGTGGGTGGGGCCTGCTGGCTGCTGGGTATTGCCTCGATCCTGTCGCTGAACGAGTGGTCGGGCTTTGCCCCGCTGGGGATGTTCGAGCGCTTCGAAGGCAAGACCATTTTCGACCTGCTGGACTTCTTTACGGCCAACGTGATGCTGCCGTTGTCCGGCCTGCTGACCGCGGTCTTCGTGGGCTGGTTTGTGGCCAAGGAATCCCTCAAGAGCGACCTTGCCCTGGACGGTGGCGCGTTCACTCTCTGGTACAACCTGCTTCGCTTCGTGACACCGATTGCGGTTGCCATCGTGTTTGTCTACAACCTGATGGCCTGATCCTTCAACGGGATCTGAAAAAAAGGGGGCAGACCGCAAGGTCTGCCCCCTTTTTTCGTTGCATTTTCTAGAGCGCTTGTTGGCGTCCCGGTTATACCCGGAAACGACTCACCTGGGTGCTCAGGCCCTCTGCCAGACGGGCAAGTTCGTTGCTGGCGGACGACACCTGTTCGGTGGACGCGGCGGATTGTTCGCCCACGTCGCGGATCAGGGTGATGTTCTGATTGATGTCCTCGGCGACCGACGTCTGCTGCTCGGCGGCGGTGGCAATCTGGCTGTTGTACTGGCGAATTTCTTCCACCGCACTGGCCATCTCGCGGATGGTGGTCCCGGCGGTTTCGGCGCGGTCCAGGGTCTGTTCGGCCAGGGTGGTGCCTTTCTCCATGGTGGTGACCGACCCCTCGGCACTGGCCACCAGCGTATTGATCAGTGTTTCGATCTCAGACGCCGAGCTTTGGGTGCGCTGGGCGAGTGAGCGGACCTCATCGGCGACCACGGCGAAACCGCGGCCCTGCTCTCCGGCCCGGGCGGCTTCGATGGCGGCGTTCAGCGCCAGCAGGTTGGTCTGCTCGGCCACCGACTTGATCACATCCAGCACGGTGCCGATGTTCTGGGTCTCGGCCTGCAGGCCGCGCAGCTGGGTCATCACCTGGCTGATCTGCGAATTCAGGTCGGTGACGTAGGACAGCGTTTCGTTGACCGCGGTTTCGCCGTCGGCGGACTTTTCACTGGCGTGGTTGGCGGCGCTGAAGGCGGCCTCGGCACTTTTCGCCACGTCGTTCACGGTGGCCACCATCTCGTTCATTGCGGTCGCGACCTGATCGGTCTGGTCGCGCTGCTGGGACACGCCGGCACTGGTCTGCTCAGTGACGGTGGACAGCTCTTCCGAAGACGAGGCGATGTTGTTGGCGCCGGCATCGATTTGCTGGATCAGGTCGCGCAGGCTGGTGACCATGGTGGAGAAGGCCGCCTGCAGCTGACCGAATTCGTCGCCGCGGTCGCTGTTGACCTGCACGGTGAGGTCGCCGGAGGCGACTTTGTTGGCGATGTCCACGGTTTCCCGCACCGGGGTGGTGATGCTGCGGGTCAGCGCCCAGCCGACCAGAGCGGCCAAGGCGGCAATGATGACCGTGATGGTGATCAGGGTGGTCACTGCACCACTGTATTGTTCTTGCATCCGGTTGACCTGGATTTCCTGCAGTTCCACCGCCAGACCGACAATTTCGCGCGCCTTGACCCGGAGTTTTTCCTCAATGGCTTCCACCACCATCGGCAGGTCGTTGATCCGTGATTCCAGATCATCAATCAGGCGGTTGTAATCGGCGACGCCGTCGATGATGCCCTGGGCACGGGCGTCGTCCGCCGGCACGACCAGCAGTTCCATCAGCGCTTTGGCCTCTTCGGCAGCGTCATTGGCGAGGGATTTCGCTTCTTCCGCGTATTCTTTGCGACGGCGCAACTGGAAGTTTTTCTCTTCCGCCCGCGCCTGCAACAGGCTCGATTCCGCGCTGCTGGCGCCAGCGACGATCAGCGAGCGCTCGTTGTACTGGCTAAGGGTGTTGATGCCGATAGCGGCAATCACGATGGCAAGAATTACCATGAAGGCAAAGCCGGCGGCCAGTTTCTTGCCGACGGCAATGTTGTTGAATGAACGTGCGATGGACATCTGCTGTTCCCGATCCGGACATCGTTAAAGGTTGTCAGAGGCGGCGTGGAGAGCGACGCTGAACTCTGTAAGTTCTTTGTCGGCTCCTTCGCGCAAACCTTTATCGACAATCCGCAATATTCATAACGTTCGGGTAACCAAATGTAAAGGGGGCACCGGCGCTTTGCCGGCCCCGGTTCAGTAACTGCTGTCCGATTCGGTGACCGTCCGCAGTTCATCCATATGGGGGCGTACCGCCTCTTTGTCGGCTTCCGGCGCGTTACGGGCGTTCTCCATCGCCGCGGTGGCGCCGCCCATCATGGTGCGCATCTGTTCTTTCTGCGCTTCGCTCAGGTTCGGGTTGTTGTTGATCTGGTCCATGGCCGCGGCCATCTCGCGGGCCATTTCCGGATGCTGTGCTTCCATCTCAACGGCCATCCAGGCCTGGAATACCCGGTCGCCGGTGGCACCCCACTGCTCCATGGAATCGAAGCCGTGGTCTTCGACAATCTCTTCCATGCGGTCGTAGGCCTCATGGCCACGCATCTTGGCGACGGAATCGGAAAAGATGGATGAGAAGTCCGGCATTTCCGAGCCGTCATCGACGTCCGGTAGCTCCTGGTTCAGTTTGTCGAAGTCGTCCTCAAGGGTTTCGGCGTCTTTCAGGGTGTTGATGAACGCCCGGACGTTCTCGTCGGTCAGGCTTTCGGCCGCGGCGACGAGTGGGAACAGAGCAGAGAGTGTAAAGGCAAGGCAAAGTGAGAGTGCGCGTTTCATGAATTCCCTCCGTGAACAGGATGCCCCCGCATCCTTTGGGCGGGGGCCTGTCTATAAAATAGACGCTGTATCACGAAACGCGCAACCTGAGCCCGGATTGGCTCAGAAGAACAGATCCGGCAGGTAGGTGGCAATTTCCGGGAAGATCATGATCAGCGCCAGGCCGATAATTTCCACGATGACGAACGGAATGATCGACTTGTAGATGTCCTTCATGGTGATGCTCGGTGGCACCACGCCTTTGAGATAGAACAGGTTGAAGCCGAAAGGCGGCGTCATGTAGCCGATTTCCATGTTGATCACGAACAGGATGCCGAACCAGATCGGATCGAAACCAAGGGATTCCACGATGGGCATGAACACCGGCAGGGTGATCAGCATGATGCCGACCGGGTCGAGCACCATGGCGAGGAAGAAGGTGATCACCATCATGGAGATAATGATGCCCCAGGGGCCGCCCGGGATGTGCGTCATCAGGCCTTCGATCAGCGCCTGGGCGCCCATGCTCTGATAGGCGGCGCTGAAGGCGTGGGCGGCGAACAGAATCCACATGATCATGCCGGTCAGCTTGAAGGTGCGAATCGCCGCTTCCTGCAGGATGTGCCATTTGAACTGCTTGTACACCGCCGCCGAGATCAGTGCGCCCAGCACACCCATGGCCGCTGCTTCGGTGGGGGTGGTGATACCGCCGATGATCGAGCCGAGCACCATCACCACCACCCCGATGGGCAGCAGGACGGCGCGCAGGGCGCGGAATTTTTCTGGCCAGGTGCCCCGTTCTTCTTTCGGCAGCGCCGGCGCCAGGTGAGGCTGCAGGTGGCTGCGCACCAGGATGTAGATGGCGGTCAGCACCATCAGCAGGATGCCCGGCATGATGCCGGCAGCGAACATCTTGCCCACGGACACGCCGGTGATCAGCGCGTAGAGGATCATCAGGATGCTGGGGGGAATCAGGATGCCCCAGCCGCCGCCGGTGTTGATCACCCCGAGGGCCATGTTCTTGTCGTAGCCGCGCTCCAGCATCGAGGGCAGGGCGATGGTGCCCATGGCCACCACGGCCGCACCACTGATGCCGACCATGGCGGCGAACACGGCGCAGATGCCCAGGGTGCCGATGGCCAGCCCGCCCTTCAGGCCGCCGCACCAGAGGTGCATCATGCGGTACAGGTCCTTGGCAACGCCGGTTCGCTCCAGAATCATCGCCATGAACACGAACAGCGGAATGGCCACCAGGGTAAAGCTTTCCATGGTGCCCCAGATCTGGGAAGCCACCATATAGAAGGAATCAAACCCCCAGGTGAAGTACAGGAAGATCACCGACACGCCGCCCAGCACGAAGGCCAGCGGCAGGCCGAGGATCAGGAAGAACAGCAGTGATCCGAAAAACAGCAGGGTCAGGGCTTCAATACTCACAGCGCCTCTCCTTTTTCATTCTGCTCTTCCGGGGTGTAGTAACTGAGATTGAAAGCCACGGCGATGTCTTCCAGCAATTTGACGATTCCCTGCAACAGCAGCAGCCCGGTACCCAGGGGAATGGCGGCTTTGATCGGCCAGATCGGTGGATTCCAGGCGGAATAGGAGGTTTCCCAGCTGGCAATGGACTCGCGGGCCATGCTGACGCCGAAATACAGCAGCGCCAGGGTGAAGATAAAGAAGATAACTGACGTCAGGATGTCGAGCACCGCGCGACCCCGTGGCGACAGGTGTGAGTGCAGCAGATCCACATTCACGTGGCCCCGGTGCGCCATGATGTACCCGCCGGACATGATGGCGTAGAACCCGAACAGCATCTGGGTCAGCTCATTGGTCCACACGGTCGGTGAGTTGAACAGGTAGCGGAACGCCACTTCCATGATCAGAAACAGGAACATGGCGAAAACGATCAGGGCTATCCCGCGCCCGATAACATCATTGAGACGGGTGACCCCTCTCATGAATGCAGTCAGCACACCCATGGCATTCTCCGGGAAACGGTAAGTGGATCAGAAAAGCCGGGCCAGTTCGTCTGGCCCGGCTCTGGTCAGCTCAGGGCTATCAATAGCTCAGGGCTGTTAGAGGTAGCCGAGCTCGGTCAGGTAGTTTTTCAGCAGGTCCAGCGCCTTCTTGGCGTTGTCGCCGCGCTTGGCTTCTTCGTCCCACAGGCTCTGGGCGGTCTTGGTCAGGCGCTGCTGCACATCGTCCGGCAGGGTGTTCACTTCCACGCCCTGCTCGGAGATGGCCTTGGCCAGGGTGATGCGCTCTTTATACAGGTACTCGTTGGTGCGTACCCAGAACTGTTCATCCAGTGCCTGCTTGACGATTTTTTGCATGTCTTCCGGCAGTTTGTCGAGGGCCTTCTGGCTGACAATGATGACGTCGGTACCGGCAATGTTCAGGGCGGGCTGAACGTGGTACTTGGCCACTTCGTACAGGCCCATGCTGTACGCACCCTGGGAAGCACCCCAGTGGGCACCGTCCACGATGCCGGAATCCAGCGCGGAGTATAGTTCGCTACCCGGGATGTAGGAGGCGGCGGCGCCGGCTTCGGTGAGGAACGTCTGCAACGCGCCGGAGGAACGGATCTTCAGTTTGGTGAAGTCTTCCCAGCTGTTGACCGGCTGCTTGATCACCATCTCGGTGGGGTACACCTTGTCGGTGGCCCAGTAGACGCCGTGCTCGGCTGCTTCGTCACGGAGCATCTGCTCGAAGCCCAGGCCCTGGTGGAAATAGGCGGCTTCCCAGACATTGCGGAATGCGAACGGCAGGCCGGAAGCGATGCCCGCGAGCGACATCTTGTCCTGGGCGTAGGACGGGGAAATGGTGCCCATTTCCAGAATGCCGCGGCTGACCGCGTTGAAAGTATCCTTGGCCTTGAACAGCGAGCCGGCTTCGTACAGTTGCAGTTTCAGGCGGCCGTCGGTGCGCTCTTCAAGCACTTTCTGCAGGCGAACCAGGCTGTCCTCATAGGAGCTGCTGGACCCGGGCCAGTGTGACTGGACCTTCCAGGTCACCGTTTTCTCCGCGGCCACCGGGGCACTGGCCAGGGCGGCGGTCAGGCCCAGCGTCAGGGCCGAGGCATAGACAGTAAGGGTTTTTCGGGCGGTGGTTAGCATCTTCATCGCTGGACCTCGATCATTATTGTGTTAGTCGTCCCATTCCTAGTTTCGCACTGCAGAACTTATGACTGCAGAATGAATCCTTGTATCTGAATCTATCATACGCTTTGCTTTTTGCAATAGGATGGAAGTCGAAATTCTGTTACCGATCTTCAGACGACAGGGGAAGTATAGTGATTATTGCTCATCGCGGGGCCGGACATGTCCATCTCGTCATCTCCCGAACCGACAAGAAAAATGCTCTCACCCGCGCCATGTACCGACAGTTGGGGGAGGAGATTGCCCGGGCCGCGGCCGACCCCAGCGTCAACGCCATTGTGCTCAGTGGTGACGGCGGCGTGTTCACCGCCGGTAACGATCTGGACGACTTCCGTGCCCGCGCCATGGATGAGAATCCCCAACCCTCAGCGGGGCTGGCATTCATCGAAACCCTGATGGCGTGTGATACACCGGTCATTGCCGCGGTGGAAGGGCTGGCCATTGGCATCGGGACCACCCTGCTATTGCATTGCGACCTGGTGATCGCCGGCCGCTCCGCCCGCTTCAAGACCGCCTTTGTGGACCTCGGGCTGGTGCCGGAAGCGGCCTCCACCGTCACCATGCCTTTGCATCTGGGGGCCCGTAAAAGCGCCGAGCTGTTGCTGATGGGCGATACCCTGGACGGTGAGGAAGCCCGGGAATGCGGTCTGGTCAGTCGCACGGTGGCCGATGGCGAAGCACTGGCTCAGGCATTGGCGCAGGCCGAGCGGCTGGCGGCAAAGCCCCGCGACGCGCTGGTTGCCAGCAAGCGACTGCTGAAAGCGCCCTGGCGGGAGATGGTCCGCGAAGCGCTGGAGCGGGAGCGCACGGTGTTCGCCGAGCGCCTGCGTTCCGAGGACTGCCGGGCGGCGCTGGCGCGCCTGGGCAAGCGTTAGGTCAGGGCCATGGCGTCCAAGGTTTGATCCGGTTTTCCATGTTTTCTCTTTTTTGGTGTTACTGTGTTTTATCTGGTGAAATTATCTTCCGTTTATGTTGACTAAAAACTGGAAGGCGTGACAAATTACGGTCATGTTGAATAAGTGACGACGCGAATAAACCACAACAAGGAGCATCGGCATGGGGCGTTTCGACAACCGGGCAGCCATTGTGACCGGTGCCGGCAGCGGCATCGGCAGGGCGACCGCCGTGCGTCTGGCCCGCGAGGGCGCGCGGGTGATGATGGTGGACCAGTCTGAACCGGGACTGCTCGACACCGAGAGCCTGCTGCCCGAGGGCGCGCAGGCACTGCGGCGGGTTGCCGATGTGGCCGATGAAGCCCAGGTCAAAGCTCTGGTGGAGGAAGCCGCGGGTACCTTCGGCAGGATTGACGTGCTCTGTAACATTGCCGGCATCGCCAGCACCAGCGGCGCGCACCCGCCGGTTACCGGTAATGACCGCGAAGAGTGGGAGCAGGTGCTCTCGGTCAACCTGATTGGCACCATGCTGTTCATCAAGCATGTGGCGCCGCACATGCAGGCCCGCAAACTGGGCGCCATCGTCAACACCGCGTCGGTGGCGGGTATCCGGTCCGGCGCCGGCGGCAACGCCTACAGTGCCTCCAAGGCCGGGGTGATCAACCTCACCATGACGGCGGCCTGCGATCTCGGCGACGACAATGTGCGGGTGAATGCCGTGTGCCCGGGGCTGGTGGAAACCGGCATGACCCAGGCGGTGTTCGACTACGCCCGCGCCCAGGAAAAGGCCCACAAGCTGGGTTCCCGCTGTGAGTTACGCCGCTACGGCGCGCCGGAAGAAATCGCCGCGGCGATCCTGTTCCTGGCCAGCGACGACGCCAGTTACATCACCGGGCAGGCCCTGCCGGTGGATGGCGGCAACACCGCGTCTCTTAACCTGCCGGGGATGAAAGTGTGATGAGTGAGCAAGACCCACTGTTTGCCCATGGAGAAGACCTGCCAGGATTTCACAGCCTGCTGGGCTATCGCCAGGTGTCCTGGGACGAGAACGAAGCGGTGCTGGAGCTGGCGCTGCAACCCCGGCACCTGAACCTGGGCGGCGTGATCCACGGCGGTGTGCTCACCTCCCTGCTGGACATTGCCCTGGCCCAGGCCGGCACCCATTGCCCTTACCCCGGCCGCATGCGCAAGGCCATTACCCTGTCGCTGACCACAACGTTCACCGGCCAGTGTTCCGGCGGCACCATCCGCGTCACCGGCCGCAAACGAGCTGGCGGCAGCCGCATTTTCAATAGCAGCGGCGAAGTGCATGACGAGCAGGGCAACCTGCTGGCGATCGCCGAAGGCACGTTTCGCATCCGTTCCGGCAGTGAACAACCGGAAGGTGTGCCAATCAACCAACGAGGACCCGGACATGTTTGAGCTGTCTGATAAAGCCAAGAAGTTACAGACGCAACTCCACGAGTTCATGGATGCCTACATCTATCCCAATGAACACAAGCACCATGAGCAGGTCGAGCAGGCGGAGAATCGCTGGGCGCCGGTGCCGATCGTCGAGGAGCTGAAAGAAAAGGCGAAAGCCGCCGGCCTGTGGAACCTGTTCCTGCCGGAAAGCGAATACGGCGCCGGCCTCACCAACTATGAGTACGCCCACCTGTGCGAGGTGATGGGCCGCTCCGCCATGGCGCCGGAGGTGTTCAACTGCTCGGCGCCGGACACCGGCAACATGGAGACCATTGCCCGCTACGGCAATAAAGAGCAACAGGAGCAGTGGCTGAAACCGTTGCTGGCCGGCGAGATCCGCTCCTGCTTCTCGATGACCGAGCCGGATGTGGCGTCGTCCGATGCCACCAACATTGCCTGTGAGATTCGCCGTGAGGGCGACGAATATGTGATCAATGGCCGCAAGTGGTGGTCCTCCGGTGCCATGACCACCACCTCAAAGATTGCCATTGTGATGGGCAAGACCGACCCGACCGCGGAAAAGCACCAGCAGCAATCGATGATTCTGGTGCCGCTGGACACCCCGGGGGTGAAAATGATCCGCCCGCTGACGGTGTTCGGCTACGACCATGCGCCCCATGGTCACGCCGAGATTCATTATGACAACGTGCGGGTGCCGGTGGACAACATTCTGCTGGGCGAGGGCCGCGGCTTCGAGATTGCCCAGGGCCGCCTCGGGCCGGGCCGTATCCACCACTGCATGCGCACCATCGGTGTTGCCGAGCGCGCGCTGGAGCTGATGTGCAAGCGGGCGAATGAGCGTGAGGCCTTCGGCAAGCCGTTGTCCAGTTTCGATTCCATCCGCAAGGACATTGCCCGCAGCCGCATCGAGATCGAGCAGGCGCGGCTGATGACGCTGAAAGCGGCGCACATGATGGACACCGTCGGCAACAAGGTGGCCCGTCAGGAAATTGCGATGATCAAGGTGATTGCCCCGAGCATGGCGTTGAAAGTGCTGGACCGGGCCATTCAGGTTCACGGTGGCGCTGGTGTATCCCAGGACACCTTCCTGGCCGAAGCCTGGGCCAAGGTGCGGACCTTGCGGCTGGCGGACGGCCCCGATGAGGTGCATCTGGATTCCGTGGCCAAGATTGAGCTTCGTCAGTATCGCTAAAGATTTTCGGCCCGCTTTGACGGGTGTATGAACGAACGGGGGATCACCTGCCGGGACACGCCGTGAATACGTCCTTGTAGGCTTGGGCAAAACATCCCTGTTTTGCACAGTCCCGGCAGGTGATCCCCCGTTCGTTCTCAAAGTTTTGAGCATGAGGATCGATTAATGACTAACCCACTGTTTGATATGACCGGGAAGGTCGCCTTGATAACCGGTTCCACCAAAGGCATCGGCCGTTCAATTGCTGAAGAAATGGCCCGTCTGGGAGCCAAAGTGGTGATCTCCAGTCGCAAGGCGGATGCCTGCGAGCAGGTCGCCAGCGAGCTGAAAGAACAGGGCTATGAAGCCATCGCCATTCCTTGCCACGTTGGTAAAAAAGAAGACCTTCAGAACCTCGTCGACAAGACCAACGAAGCCTGGGGCGCCATCGACGTGCTGGTGTGCAACGCCGCCACCAACCCGGTGTACGGCACCACCGCCGAGATGACCGACGATGCCTGGGACAAGATCATGGACACCAACGTCAAAGGCACGTTCTGGCTGACCAACATGGTGTTGCCGCAGATGGCGGAAAAAGGCGAAGGGGCTGTGGTTCTGTTGTCCAGCATCGCCGGTATCCGTGGTAACACCACCATCGGCACTTATGGTGTTTCCAAAGCTGCCGAAGCCGCATTGGCGAGAAACCTGGCTGTGGAATGGGGTCCAAAAGGCATCCGCGTGAACAGCATTGCCCCCGGCCTGATCAAAACCGATTTCGCCAAGGCTCTCTGGGAAGACCCCGTGCGCGTGAAGCGTGCGGAAGACAAGACGCCGCTTAGACGAATTGGTGATCCGGTCGATATCGCAGGCCTGGCTGTTTTCCTGTCGACCAAGGCCAGCGCCTACGTCACGGGACAAGTCATTGTGGCCGACGGTGGTGAAACGATCTGCTAAGGGTTGCCATCAGTCGTGGGGGAGGCCGACAGGTGGGGGTGTCTTTGTTCCGGGAAAAAGAACTCGCTGCGCTCAGACACCTTTGTTCCCTGCACAAAGACACCCCCACCCGCCGGCCATCGCACTTTTGTGCGGGCTTTGAATTTAAAAGATTGAAAGGCATGAACGAATAATGAGTATGACGCCAGAGTTGGTGGATGTTTTGCCAGCCCACAAGTTTGACGAGGTTGCACTGCTGGGATGGCTGCAACAGGCTCTGCCGGAATTTGGTAGCCGCATGGTGGTTAAGCAATTCCAGGGTGGGCAATCCAATCCGACCTTCCTGCTGGATACCGACAGCGGTCAGTACGTTCTGCGCAAAAAGCCACCGGGAAAGACCTTGCCGTCTGCTCATATGGTGGAACGGGAATATAAGGTCATGCGGGCGCTTTCCGAGTACACAGAGGTTCCGGTGCCGGTCACCCGGGCGCTTTGCGAGGACAGCAGCGTTATCGGAACGCCGTTTTATGTCATGGACTACCTGGAGGGCCGCATTGTCAGCCATCCAGCCCTGCGGGCGCTGGATCGCCATGAGCGGATGCTGGCCCATTTCTCGGCCGTTGATACCCTTGCCGCTCTGCATTCGGTGGACGTGAACCAAATCGGCCTGGGCGATTATGGTCGCCCGGAGGGCTACGTCGCGCGGCAGGTCTCCCGCTGGACCAAGCAATACCTGGCGTCGAAAACCGACGACATGCCGGCCATGGACAAGTTAATGGACTGGCTGCCGAAGAATCTGCCGTCCACAGACGAATGCGCCATCGCTCACGGCGACTACCGCTTCGGCAATCTGATGCTGGCCCCGGACAAAGCGGAAGTGATCGCGATTCTGGACTGGGAATTGTCCACCCTCGGGCATCCGCTGGCGGATCTGGCTTATTACTGCCTGCCTTACCATTTACCTTCGGATATGGATGGCATGCGTGGACTGGTGGGCGAGGATCTGGAAGCTTTGGGTATTCCTGACGAGCAGGAAACCATCGCGCGTTACTGCAAGCAGACCGGCCGTGATGGCATTGCCGACTGGCACGTATTCCTCGCGTTTTCGCTGTTCCGCCTGGCCGCCATTCTGCAAGGCGTTTACAAGCGCGCCCTGGATGGCAATGCCGCCAATGCCGATGCACTGCAGGTGGGTAAGCGGGCGAGCCTGCTGGCCGAGGCGGGTTGGCGCATTGCCAGTGAGGGTGAGCGGTCATGAACGAGCCGATGGTTCAGCGCATCCTGATCACCAACGACGATGGCATTAACGCCCCCGGGCTGAAGGTGCTGGAGCAGATCGCCCGTAACCTGGCCGAGGAGGTGTGGGTGGTGGCGCCGGAGCACGATCGCAGTGGCGCCGGTCAGAGCATTTCCATTCACGATCCGCTGCGGGTGTACGAGCAGGGTGACCGGCGCTATGCGGTGTCCGGCACGCCGGCAGATTGCGTGCTGTATTCACTGGCGCAGTGGTTCGGCGAGACGCCGCCGGATCTGGTGCTGTCCGGGGTGAACTGCGGTGCCAATATCAGTGATTCGGTGCAGTACTCGGGCACGGTTGGCGCGGTGCTCAGTGCCGAGCACATGGGTATTCCGGCGATTGCCCTGAGCCAGGCCTTCATGAGCCGTGAGGGTGTCGACTGGTCACCGGTTGCCACCTTCGGGGAAGCCGTGGTGCGCCGGCTCTGGCAGCCGGGGCAGCGACGTGCCTGGAACGTGAATTTCCCCGCCTGCGAGGCGGCCGCCATTACCCAGGCAAAACTTTGCAAACAGTCCAACGGCTCGATCCAGCGTGCCCGCCTGCTGGCGGGTCAGGATGCCCGCAGCCTGCCGTACTGGTGGCTGGGGTTTGATCGCAGCTCGCGGCATATCGTGGCGCCGGACGAAGACGTCAGCGTACTGCGGGACAAAGCCATCGCCATTACACCATTGCGCCACCGGGAGCGACTGCCCGGTGGCTCCGACGTATTAGATCTGGCCGCAACGGCGGCTCACTGAACTGAATAAGGGGATCACAATAATGACCTTTACCCGCCATCACGCCGTTTGGCCGAAAGAACTGCCCAAGAGCATGGCGCTGCCGCAGACCAGTGTCTTTACCAATCTGGAAATATCGGCACGGCGTTATCCGGACCGCACCGCGATCATTTTTTACGACGCGCCGATGACTTACCGCCAGCTACTGCAGGAAGTGGAGGCCATGGCCGGTTACCTGCAGGCACAGGGCGTGAAAAAAGGCGATCGGGTGCTGCTGTACATGCAGAATTCCCCCCAGTACGTGATTGCTTACTACGCCATTCTGCGCGCCGACGCCGTGGTGATTCCGGTTAACCCGATGAACCGGGCGGCGGAGCTGGAGCACTACGTGGCTGACACCGGCGCCAGTGTCTGCCTGGCGGGGCAGGAGCTGACCGGCTTTATCGCGCCGTTGCTGGAAACCACTGATCTCAACCACATCGTGGTGGCGTCTTACAGTACCTATATAAGCCCGGACACCGATCTGGATCTGCCGGCGGAAGTTGCCGCTCCGGCCTGGTCCCGGGAAGTGCCGGGCGTGGTCACCTGGGAGCAGGCGCTGGCGGAGAAGCGGGTACCGTCTGCCCACACTGCCGGCCCGGACGATCTGGCGGTGATTCCCTACAGCTCCGGCACCACCGGCGCGCCCAAGGGCTGCATGCACACCCATCGCAACGTGATGGCCACCGCCGTGCACCGGGCGTTCTGGAACCTGAGCACCGCCAACACCGTGCAGCTGGCCACTCTGCCGTTCTTCCACGTCACCGGCATGACCGGCTCCATGAACAGTCCGATCTACAGCGGCTCCACCACCGTGATCATGACCCGCTGGGACCGCACCACCGCGGCGCGGTTGATCGAGCGCTACCAGGTCACCGGCTGGACCAACATCGTCACCATGGCGGTGGATTTCCTGTCCAACCCGGACATCGGCCAGTATGACCTGACCAGCCTCAACACCATCGGCGGTGGCGGCGCGGCCATGCCGGAAGCGGTCGCCGCCAAGCTCAAAACCATGACCGGGCTGGATTACATTGAGGGTTACGGGCTGTCGGAAACCATGGCGGCCACTCACATCAACCCGTCCGACCACCCCAAGCCCCAGTGCCTGGGTATCCCGGTGTTCGATGTGGACAGCCGCATCATTGATGTGGAAACCCTGGAGGAGAAAGGGCCCAATGAAGTGGGCGAGATTGTCTCCCACGGCCCCCAGGTGACCCAGGGCTACTGGAACCGTCCGTCGGAGACCGAAGCGGCCTTTGTGGAGATCGATGGCAAGCGCTTCTTCCGCACCGGTGACCTGGCCTACTACGACGAGCAGGGTTACTTCTTCATGGTGGATCGAGTCAAGCGGATGATCAACGCCTCCGGTTTCAAGGTCTGGCCCTCGGAAGTGGAAGGCTTGATGTACCGACACCCGGCGATTCACGAGGTGTGCATCATCTCATCGCCACACCCCAAGCGCGGCGAGACCGTGAAGGCCTGCATCGTGCTCACCCCGGACGCCGATACCAGCACCACGGAGGCGGATATCGTTCTCTGGTGCAAGGAACAGATGGCCGCCTACAAGGTGCCGGAAATCATCGAGTTTGTGGACGAGCTGCCGAAATCGCCCACCGGTAAACTGATGTGGCGGGCGTTGCAGGAAGAGGAGTGGAAGGCCAAAGCCTGATCGCTGCCGGCCGCTACGCCACGTACATCACCAGATTCTCAGCCACGCAGGCCGGCTTGCCCTCACCCTGGATTTCCACGGTGGTACGGTAAGTGGCCAGCGTGCGCTGATCGTCCAGTCTGGCCACCTCCACCAGTTCCATCTTGCTGCGAATTGCCGCTCCGGATTTCACCGCGGCGGGGAAGCGCAGCTTGTTCATGCCGTAATTGATGCTGGCGCTGGTACCCTGCACGTTGATCACCTCCTGATTCAGCTGCGGAATCAGCGACACCGTCAGAAAGCCGTGCGCCACCGGGCTTTTCCACGGCGCTTCCCGGGTCGCCCGTTCCACATCCACATGAATCCACTGATGATCGCCGGTGGCGTCGGCAAACGCCTGAATCATCTCCTGGGTGATGGTTTTCCAGGGGCTGTGGCCGATCACCGAGCCGGTGTGACTATCCAGTTCGTTAAGTTCAACCAATAACATGTCTGCGTCCTTACACTGGTGGGTTTGAGTCTAGACTGCGTACCCGGGATTTTTGCTGTCCAGCAGCCGGACCAGAGCCGGCCAGGTCAGTGCCGAAGCTCGCCCCAGCGACTGGGACTGGTCCGCCGTGGTCTGAATGGCCTGCTCAGACGGCCTATGCGTCGGCCCACAGCTCTGGGCCTTGACCTGAATTTCGCAGGCCTTCATCAGAAAGTACAGATAGGTGAAGGTCTCTGGCACGTCTTTTCCTGCCGTCAGCACACCGTGGTTGCGCAGCAGCATCATCGATTTGTCGCCCAGGTCCCGGATCAGCCGTTCCCGCTCATCGAGATTCAGCGCCACACCCTCGTAATCGTGGTAGCTCAGGTGATTCAGACACAGCATCGCGGTCTGGCTCAGTGGCAACAGCCCGTCCCGGTGTGCCGACACCGCCACGCCGTCGGGGGCGTGCAGATGCATCACCGCGCCGGCGTCCTCCCGGCCCATATGCACGGCGCTGTGAATGGTGAAGCCGGCGGGATTCACCCGGCTGACGCCGCCGGATTGCACCACCTGGCCTTCCTTATCCACTTTTACCAGCGACGACGCGGTGATCTCATGGAACAACAGCCCGTAGGGGTTGATCAGGAAATGATGCTCCGGCCCCGGGACTCGCGCCGACAGATGAGTGAACACCAGATCGTCCCAGCCGAACAGCGCCACCAGACGGTAGGCCGCGGCCAGCTCGGTGCGTACCTGCCATTCGGCTTTTGCCAGCGCCTCTGGTGTTGACGGATCGCTTGTTGTTGTCATGGTGATAGTCCTCAACCCGGTGAATGAAACGGTTATGCATAAAAAAGGGGGTGGCAAACGCCACCCCCGCAAAAAGACCACCGACTGGAGAGTGGGGTCTCAGGCTCACAAGTCCAAAAGCCTGTTAACTGGCCTGCAGCAGGGCGGCGTAACGTTCCAGATGGAAATCGTCGTCACCCAGCTGATGGTTGATGGCGATCAGCCGCTTGGCGTAGTGGGCGAAGTTGTATTCCCAGGTCATGCCAATGCCGCCGTGGGACTGAATGCCGGCCTCGGAGATGAACTGACCGGCGCGGCCGATCACATTCTTGGCGGCGGCCAGCACCCGGCGGCGCTCATCGCTCTGCTCGCTGTCGGCCACGCTGGCCGCCAGGATAGCCATGGAGCGGGCCTGTTCCAGCTCCGACATCATGTCCACCATGCGGTGCTGGAGCACCTGGAACTTGCCAATGGGCACCCCGAACTGCTTGCGCTGCTTGAGGTAGTCCAGGGTCAGTTCATTGGCCATTTCCATGACACCGACGGCTTCGGCACACAGGGCAGCGATGGCGCGGCCGGCCTGGTATTCGATCACGCTGCCGGCCTGGCCTTCGTCGCCGAGGAGGGCGTCTGCGCCCACCTGAACGTTAGTCAAAGTAATGTCGCAGCCCTTGGCACCATCAATGGTGGGGTAGGTACGACGTTCCACGCCGTCGGTGTCCGGGCTGAAGGCAAACAAACTGATGCCGTCGGCGCTATCGCTGTTACCCGAGGTGCGGGCCGATACAATGATCAGGTCGGCGCAGTGGCCACCGATGACCACGGCCTTGCGGCCATTGAGTAGGTAACCTTCGCCGTTTTTCTCGGCGCGGGTCTCCACGTTGTTCAGATCGTAATAGCTCTGGGGCTCCTGGAGGCCTACCGCGGCCTTGAGTTCGCCGCTGGCGATGCCGGCCAGCCAGTTTTCTTTCTGGCGGTCGTTACCGGCCTGACCGATCAGGCCGCCACCGAGAATGACGGACTGCATATACGGCTCCAGGCACAGGCCACGGCCGAGCTCAGCCATTACTGACTGCACTTCCACGCCGCCCCCGCCAAAGCCACCCAGCTCCTCGGAAAAGGGCACGGCGGTCAGGCCCAACTCACTGAGCTGGCGCCAGAAATCGGCGCTGAACCCCAGTTCGGTCTCGCTGAACTCCAGGCGCTTCTCAAAACTGTATTCACCGCGCACCAGGCGCGCCACGGTGTCCTGCAGCATCTGCTGCTCTTCGTTGAGTCGGAAATCCATGGTCGCCTCCTTAAAGCCCGAGAATCATTTTCGACACGATGTTCTTCTGGATCTCGTTGGACCCGCCGAAAATCGACAGCTTGCGGTTGTTGAAGTACTGGGCGGAGAGCGGCGCGGCGTTCTCGTCCGACAGGAACTCGCCGTCGTAAGCCAGATCCAGCTCTTCCTCCACGAACGGCAGGGCATAGGGGCCGATGGCGCGGCGCGCCAGATCGTTGATGGCCTGACGAATCTCGGTGCCTTTCACTTTCAGCATGGAGCTTTCCGCGCCCGGAACACCGCCGCCTTCCACCGAGGCGATGATGCGCAGGTTACTGATGGCGGCGGCGGTCAGATCGATTTCTACCTTGGCAATGCGCTGGCTGAAGGACGGGTCCTCGATCAGCGGCTTGCCGTTCTTCATGCGGCGGCTGGCCAGTTGTTTGAGGTGAGACAGCGCCGCCTTGGACATGCCGATGCCTGCCAGTCCGGTACGCTCGTAAGTGAGCAGGAACTTGGCGTAGGTCCAGCCTTTGTCCTCTTCACCGACCAGGTTTTCCACCGGGACTTTGACGTCTTCAAAGAACACTTCGTTGACTTCGTGTTCGCCATCCAGGGTGATGATCGGGCGCACGGTGATGCCCGGGGTGTTCATGTCGATCAGCAGGAAGGAAATGCCCTCCTGGTTCTTGACCTCGGTGTTGGTGCGCACCAGGCAGAAAATCATGTTGGCGTGCTGGCCGAGGGTGGTCCAGGTTTTCTGGCCGTTGACGATGTAGTGGTCGCCGTCGCGCACGGCACGAGTCTTCAGGGACGCCAGATCGGAGCCTGCGCCGGGCTCGGAATAGCCCTGGCACCACCAGTCCTCGCCACTGAGGATGCGCGGCAGATAGTGCTGCTTCTGGGCGTCGTTGCCGAACTTGATGATCACCGGCGCCACCATGTTCACCCCGAACGGGATGGAGCGGGGCACGCCGTAACGGCAGGATTCTTCGTCCCAGATGTGCTTCTGCACCGGGGTCCATTTCACACCGCCGTACTCTTCCGGCCAGTGGGTGGCGTACCACCCCTGTTTGCACAGGATCTGCTGCCACCGTAGGTGGTCCTCTTTGGACAGGCGGCGGAATCCTTTCACCTTGGCGGCGATGTCCGCCGGCAGCTTCTCATCCAGGAATGCTCTTACCTCGTCGCGGAAGGCAAGTTCCTCGGCCGTGTAGTTCATGTTCATCGAATAGACCTCGTCAATGCATTACAGCGAAAATATATACCGCATAGCAGAATTACTCAATGATCTTTTAAAGCTTGCCGCTCTGTCAACGATAGTGAAACAAGAAAACACACAGTAACTACGACTTTCATCAAAATTTGGTTTCAAAGTCTTGTTGATTGATTTTCGCTCGTCTATATTCGTTAACTCGGAAATGGGTACTGCTAAGTGGAATTGGAATCCACATAAATACCGCAGAGTGAAATAAGTGTGCGAGTTGTGCTTTTACTCACCACTTGCCATGCCCGTGACCGGCGTTCGCATAACAACGAGACATTCAACCAACGCCTTTCAAGAGGTCTGACATGACAAGAACAACATCCATTCGCCCACGCCCGCTGGCGCGGGCCGTCGCTGTTGCCAGCCTCCCGCTGATTGCCCTGGGCTCCGCCACAGCATCGGCACAGAGTGATGAACTGCAGGAGCTGCGGGATCGCATCCAGAAACTGGAAGCCCAGCAGGCGGCCCAGGAAACCGGCACGGCGCCGGAGCCCGCCACCGACAACGAATATCTGACTCGTGATGGATCGGGTATCCGTATCGGCGACACCACGATCACCATTGGCGGCTTCATCAAGGCCGACGTACTGGCGGGGTCCAATGGCAATGGCTGGGCCAACGCCTATTCCATCGGCCTGCCCCGGTCGCTGGCGAGCGCCGCCAAAAACGGCGAGAGTGACTGGAAAACCGGGTTCAGTGCCCGCGAGAGCCGCATCAGTCTCGGCACCCGCACGCTGGACGTGGCTGGCCACGACCTGACCACCTATGTGGAAGTCGACTTTAACCAGGGCGCGAATGCTGACGGCAACGAAGTCGTCTCCAACAGCTATGCGCCGCGCCTGCGTCAGGCGTATGGTTCCTGGAATGGCTGGGATTTCGGCCAGACCCACACCACCTTTACCGAGTTGGCGGCGTTGCCGGAAATTCTCGATCAGGGTAAGCAGGCGGCCTTCATCTACCTGCGCCAGCCGATGGTCCGCTACAACGCGGCGGTGCCCGGTGGCAAGTTGATGGTGGCGCTGGAGAATCCGGAAGACGGATTTGGCTCCAACTCCTAAGACGACCAGTCCTACCCGGATCTGGTGGCCCGTTACCAGATGCGCAACGACTTTGGCATCTACTCCATTGCCGGCCTGGTGCGTAATCTCGAAGATGACGCCGCCGATGAAACCAAGGTGGCCGGCGCGGTGTCGGTCAGTGCACGCATTTCCACGGTGGGTCGTGACGACCTGCGCCTGCAGTACAGCTACGGCGCGCTGGGCCGCTACGTGGGCCTGTTCACCTATCCGGATACCGACCTGGTGGCCCAGGCCGGTGGCGACGTTGAGCCCATCGATACCTTTGGCGCCACGGCAGCCTACCGCCATTTCTGGAGCCCGAACTGGCGCAGCAACCTGACCGTGTCACACACCGAGATCACCAGCGATCTGGAGGCACCCGCGGCGCCCAGCGGCAACGGCACCCTGAGCTATTTCGATTCGGCCACCTCGGTACACGCCAACCTGCTGTGGTCGGCCAGCCCGAAACTGACCCTGGGGCTCGAATACGCCTACTGGGATTTCAGCGAGATCGGCACCGGCAGCCGCTACCAGTACGAGCAGGTGATGGCGTCAGCAAAGCTGAGTTTCTGATCGCAAAGCCATAGCCTGTATCCAGCCCCGGAGCGTTCACCTGCTCCGGGGCTTTTGTTTGGGCATAAAAAAAGCAGAGCCGCAGCTCTGCTTTTCCGTCCGTCAGTGGACTCAGCTGAACGCCTGCAATCCCGTCTGGCCACGGCCCAGAATCAGGGCGTGAACATCGTGGGTGCCTTCGTAGGTATTCACCGCTTCCAGATTCATCACGTGGCGAATCACGTGGTATTCATCAGCGATACCGTTACCGCCGTGCATGTCGCGGGCGACCCGGGCAATGTCCAGGGCTTTGCCGCAGTTGTTGCGCTTCATCAGGGAGATGGCGTCGGTCGAGTAGTCGCCGGTGTCCATCATCCGCCCCAGCTGCAAGGCACCCTGCAGGCCGAGAGTGATCTCGGTCTGCATGTCTGCCAGCTTTTTCTGGATCAGCTGGTTAGCCGCCAGCGGCTTGCCGAACTGCTTGCGCTCGAGGGTGTAGTTGCGCGCCGCGTGCCAGCAGAACTCGGCGGCGCCCAGGGAGCCCCAGCTGATGCCGAAGCGCGCCTTGTTCAGGCAACTGAAGGGGCCTTTCAGCCCTTCAACGTCCAGCTTGTTGCCATCCGGTACGAAGACCTCGTCCATAAAGATTGAGCCGGTCTCGGAGGCCCGCAGCGAGAATTTCCCCTCAATCTTCGGGGTGTCCAGCCCCTTGGCACCTTCCCGTTCGATGACGAAACCGGTGATCTTGCCATCGAGCTTGGCCCAGACCACGCAGATGTCAGCAATCGGAGAGTTGGTGATCCAGGTCTTGGAGCCACTGAGCAGATAGCCGCCGTCGACTTTCTTGGCGCGGGTTTCCATGTTGCCCGGGTCCGAGCCGTGGTTGGGTTCGGTCAGGCCGAAGCAGCCGACCAGTTCGCCAGACGCCAGTTTCGGCAGGATGCGCTTTTTCAGGGCTTCCTGGCCGAAGGCGTGAATCGGATGAATCACCAGTGAGGACTGGACGCTCAGTGCCGAGCGGTAGGCGGAATCCACCCGCTCCACTTCCCGGGCAATCAGCCCGTAGCACACGTGGTTGAGGCCCGGGCCGCCGTATTCTTCCGGCAGTGTGGCGCCGAGCATGCCCAGCTCACCCATCTCGGTGAAGATCGAGCGATCAAACTTTTCATGTCGGTTTGCTTCGGTAATGCCGGGCATCAGACGCTGGTCACAGAAGGAACGGATGCTGTCCCGTACCTGACGCTCGGTTTCATCCAGTTGCTTGTCAAATTGCAGCAGGTCATCCCAGGGTGTGGAAGCCATGGTGTGTCTCCTCAGAATAATTACTCGGTTGCTCGTTCAATCGGATGCTTTTCAGTCGGTAAACCGTTCAATCACAGCGGCGATGCCCTGGCCCACGCCAATGCACATGCTGATCAATGCGTAACGCCCGCCGCTGCGCTCAAGCTGGCGTGTGGCGGTCAGTGCGATTCGTGCGCCGGAGGCTCCCAGCGGGTGGCCAACGGCAATGGCGCCGCCGTTGGGGTTCAGTCGGGAATCGGTGGGGTCAATGCCCAGTTTGGTGGTGCAGCCGAGCACCTGGGCGGCAAACGCCTCGTTGATCTCGATCACATCCATATCGTTGAGGCTCAGGCCCGCGCGGGCGAGGGCTTTCTCGCTGGCCGGTACCGGGCCGTAGCCCATCACCCGCGGTGCCACCCCGGCAATGGCCGCGGATACGATGCGGGCGCGGGGGCGGATGCCGGCCTTTTCGCCGGCCGCGCGGGAGCCAATGATCAGCGCGGCCGCCCCGTCGTTGATGCCGGACGCATTGCCGGCGGTCACCACGCCGCCCTCGAATAACGGGCGCAGGCCGGCCAGGGCTTCCACGGTGGACTGGGGACGCGGGTGCTCATCGGCACTGACGCTGAGCGGCGGCTTCTTGCGGCCCTGGGGGACGTCAATGGCGAGAATTTCGTCTTCATAGAAGCCGTCTTTCAGGGCGGCGTCGTAGCGGGCCTGGCTCTGGGCAGCGAAGGCGTCCACCGCATCGCGGCTCAGGTTCAGCTCCCGCGCAATGTTGTCGGCGGTTTCGGGCATGGTGTCTGCGCCGAAGGCACTTTCAATGCGCGGATTGGGGAAGCGCGCGCCGATGGTGCTGTCGAAGGCGCGGAAATCGCGGCTGAACGGGCTTTCGCTCTTGGCCATCACGAACGGTGCACGGCTCATGCTCTCGGCCCCGCCGGCGACAAACAGCTCGCCCTCGTCGCAACGGATGGCCCGTGCGGCATCAATGATCGCCGCCAGGCCGGAGCCACACAGCCGGTTGACGGTGAGGCCGCCGGTCTCAACCGGCAGGCCCGCCATCAGCCCGGCGTGACGGGCGAGGTTGCGGGCGTCTTCACCGGCCTGGTTGGTGCAGCCGGCAATTACATCCTCGTAGAGGTCGGGGGCAAAGGCATTGCGCTCCACCAGGGCCCGGATCACGCCGGCCAGCAGGTCATCCGGACGCACTTTCGCCAGTGCCCCGGCGTGTCGACCGAAGGGGGTTCTCAACCCGTCGTAAATGTATGCGCTCATGGCAGCTCCCGTTTCATCAGCAGACAAGCTCTATTGTGGTCCTCCCCTTATAACGAAGAAAGTTCCCGCACTTGTCTTGGCATTAATGTTGATATAGTTTCGTATAGCGGAATTAAGTTTTGTATATTGAGAGTGAAAGACTAATCCGGGTCTGTGTGAAATGCAACCGATACCATCATCGAGGGTCGTGAATCGTTTATGAGCCGTTTTCTGGTGCCTGTTGCCGTCCTTATGGAGCTGGTGGCGCTGTGTATTGACAGCCCAGGGCTGAGCGCGGCCTCCGGCGTGCTGTTCCTGCTGTATTTCCTGGCCATTCTGGGCCGGCTGCAGGCCTATGCCCGCTATCTGTTTCTGGTTTCCGTACTGCTGGTTGGTTATCTCGCGCTGGCGGGGGAGCTGGCAATGGACGGCCTGGAGCGCGCGGCGTCGAACGCGGCGTTCTACGCCAGTTTTCTGGGCAGCCTGGGCATGATGCAGTGCCTGGTGCGGCGGCTGGAAGTGCTGCAGCGCATCCACGATGTACTGCTGGGCGGCCGGCCTGCCCTGCTGTATCCCAAGTACGCGGTGGTCAGCTGCGGCATTGCCTCGGTACTCAGTTTCGGCGTTATGAACCTGCTCTGCGGCACGCTGGCGGACACCCTGCGGGAGCGGGGCATCACCGGCGAGTCACGGCTGCGCTGGCTGCGCAGTGTGCTGATCAGTACCTTGCGGGGTTTTGCGCTGGTACCGCTGGTGGCACCCACCAGCGTGGCCGTGGCCATCATCACCCGCGAAGTGCCGGCACTGAGCTGGTCGGGGCTGTTGCCCTACGGCATCGCCAGTGCGGTGGTGCTGGTAATGGTGGGCTGGTTTCTGGAGCACAAGCGCTTCCGGCTGGTCAGTACCGAACGGCAGTTGCTGGAACACTGGCCGGCGGGCAGTGGCCGGCTGGCGCTGCTGGTGGGGGTTATTTTCATGGCGATGGGATTACTGGTGCAGTTTGCCGACCTGAGGGTGTCGGTGGCGGCGATGCTGACCGTGCCGGTGGTGACCTTCCTTTATATGGGGTGGCACGACCGCTCGGTGGCCGGCGCCGCGGGGGAGGCGGTGGACAACCTGCTGGGAATGCGCAATGAAATGTCGATCTTCGCGGGTTCCGCCGCTCTCGGGGTGGCGCTGGTGGCGGTGATCCCGGCCGATGCCCTGGCGGGGCTGGCCTCGGGAGAGCTGGGGGTGTTTCTGCTGGCGGCTTGCGGTCTGCTGATGATGCCCATGCTTTCGGCCGTTGGCATTATTCCCATCACCGTACTGAGTGTGCAGGCGGGGCTGATGCCCCAACTGGTGGCCGAAGGCGTGAACCCGCTGCCGATTGCCGTGGCGCTGGTGATCGGCTTCTCCCTGGCGATGATGCTGTCGCCGTTCGGGCCGGCGGTGATGCTGCTGTCGCGGTTCGGGAAGGTGTCGCGCTGGGTGGTGGCGTTTGGCTGGAACGGCTTGTTCGTGCTGTTGTCGGTGCCGTTGTTACTGCTGTTGCTGTGGGGGCTGTTCGTGCTGCCGCCGGCCATCGGGTGAACCCGGGGCCGGCGATGATTGGGCTGTCAGTAGCCGCGCGCGGTATCCACGATGCCGGTGATGGGTTCACCATTATGATGGGCACGGATCTTTGCGGTGATCTGCGCCAGCGTGGCATCCCGCAGGGTGCGTGCGGAAATGTGCGGGGTAATGGCGATCTCCGGGCGCTGCCAGAACGGGTGGTCGGCGGGTAAGGGCTCCTGGCGGAACACATCCAGGGACGCCCGTGCCACCTGGCCCTCATCGATGGCCCGCAGCAAGTCCTCTTCCACCAGGTGCTCGCCACGGCCCACGTTAATCACCACAGCGCCGGGCATCAGCTGGCTGAACAGCCGGTAGTCCAGAATGTCGCGGGTTTCAGCGGTCAGCGGCAGGGTGTTGACCAAAACCCGCGTGGCACCCAGAAAGCCGTGCAGGGAATCGGTGCCGGCATAAGTGGTCACCTGGTCCAGACTGTGCTCACTGCGGGCCCAGCCATTCACGCGATAATCCAGATCGGCGAGGGTGCGAGCCACCCGTTTGCCAATGTGGCCAAGGCCCAGAACCCCCACCGGCCATTCGCTGCGCTTGATGGGGCGATGAATTTTCCAGACGTTTTGCCGTTGCTGCTCGCGGTAGGTTTCCATGCCGCGGCTGGCTTCCAGCAGCTGGTGCAGCACGTATTCCGCCATCTGCACCGACATGCCCGCATCTTCCAGGCGCACCACCGGCAGGTGCGGGGGCAGATTGGGCACCGCCAGCAAGCCGTCGATCCCGGCGCCGAGATTGAACACCGCTTTCAGCCGGGTTTCGCGCTCGAACAGCGCCGCCGGCGGCTGCCAGACAATTGCATAGTCGGCGTCCACCGCCGGGCCGTTGGCGTCCCACACGTGAACCTCCGCTTCCGGCAGCAGCTCCCGGATGGGCACCGTCCAGCGCTCGGGTTTGGGGTCTCCGGCTACAAACAGGATCTTCATGCAATCTCCCGGGATCGTCAGGTGGATAAAAATTCTCTATAATGTTTCGCTTTGCAGAATAATATACCGAATATGGTTCGTAAACCCGGGTATGAGTATCGCAAAACCGGCTCAGTCGTGAAACATAAAGGAAGAGTGTTCCAGGTTTGGCATGAGTTTTGACTCTTTTCAGTACACTGTGTGGTACTTGATATCTGCAGCTATTAAAATAGCGCAACTTTTCTTATATCTGGCCAGGTTCCCGGCACTGCGGGCTTAGCGGATCAGGCAATGCTGTTGGAGGATGCCCCACGATGTCAAAAGCACAAATCCCTTCCCCGGAACTGTTGGCCGCGTCCGGCGACGGTGAGCCGGTCAAGCCGGAGAAAGACCGCAAGTTTGTCGAAGCGCTGTCCCGCGGTCTCGACGTGCTGCGCGCCTTCAGTCAGGGCTCGGTGATTCTGGGCAACCAGGACATTGCCCGCCTGACCGGCCTGCCGAAGCCCACCGTGTCGCGCATGACCTACACCCTCACCAAGCTGGGTTACCTCAGTTACAACCCGCAGCTGGAGAAGTACCAGCTCAGCTCGGGTGTGCTGGCACTGGGTTACGCCTACGTGTCCAATCTCAAGGTGCGCCAGCTGGCCAAGCCCTACATGGACGAGTTCGCCCGCCAGACCAACATGTCCGTTGGCCTGACCTGCCGCGACCGCCTGCACATGATCTACGTGGAGAACCGGCTGCCGCCGGAAGCTTCCCTGCTGCGTATGGACATTGGCCTGAAACTGCCCATGTCCACCACCTCTGCGGGCCGTGCCTATTACTGCGCAATCTCTGATAAGGGCCGCAAGGTGATCGATGACGCCATGGAAGCGAAGTATGGCGACGCCTGGCCCGAGAAGCAGGCCGGGCTTGAGCGCGCCATGGAAGACTACAAACAGTACGGCTTCTGCCTGTCCATCGGCGAGTGGGACCGCAACATCAACTCCGCGGGCGTGCCCATTCATCTGCAGGACGGCACCATCATGGCACTGACCTGCGCGGCACCCTCCTATCTGGTGCCGGCTGAAAAGCTGCGTGAGTCCATTGCTCACCAGTTGGCAATGCTGGCCAGCGATATAGAGTCGCTCGGCGTGTAAGCCTATCGTCTATCTGAGCATGCCTGGGGCCGGGTGGGGATCGCCCTCCGGAACCGTGCGGAGCCATGGATGGCGGAGCCGAGCGTACAGGGACGTATTCACAGCGTGTTTCGGAGGGCGATCCCCACCCGGACCTCCCCCGAGCTGAACAGACAAAAACCTCAAGATTCGTCTTGGGGTTTTTTTGTGCCTGCACTTTAATTGATGGTTGAAACCTGCCAAAAACTTCTATTAAATCGTTCCTATGTTTCGCTTGTTAAAACTACATTCCATATAAGGCGAGGAAGAATTATGTCTGAGGTCGTAACTTACAACCGGGAAGGCTCCATTGGCGTGATCACCGTGAACTACCCACCGGTGAATGCCCTCAGCCACGGGGTACGTTCCGGCCTGGTGGCGGCGCTGGAGCAGGGCCAAAAAGACGCGGACGCCAAGGTGCTGCTGCTGGTGTGCGAAGGTCGCACCTTTATTGCCGGTGCCGATATTCGCGAATTCGGCAAACCCATGCAGGAGCCGGGGCTGGCCGCGGTGATTGACCAGTACGAGAACAGCGACAAACCCATTGTGGCGGCCATCCACGGCACCGCACTGGGTGGCGGACTGGAGACCGCGCTGGGCTGCCATTACCGGGTGGCCCTGAGCAGCGCCAAGGTTGGTCTGCCGGAAGTCAAGCTGGGGCTCTTGCCCGGCGCAGGTGGTACCCAGCGTCTGCCGCGCCTGACCGGTGCCCAGAAAGCGCTGGAAATGATCACCACCGGTGATTTCGTATCCGCCAAAGACGCCCTCGGATTGGGCATTGTGGATGCGGTGGAAGACGGCAGCGACATTAAGGCAGTTGGTCTGGCATACGCGCAGAAAGTCGCCGACGACAACAAGCCGGTCCGCCGTGTGCGGGATCTGACCGACAAGATCGACGCCGACAAAGGCAGCGATGTGTTCGACCAGTTCCGTGCCGGCCTGCAGAAAAAAGCCCGCGGCCTGTTCTCGCCCTTCAAGTGCGTGGATGCGGTGGAAGCCGCCTTCAACCTGCCGTTTGACGACGGCATGAAGCGTGAGCGTGAATTGTTTATGGAGTGCATGGAGTCACCCCAGCGGGGCGGGCTGATTCATTCCTTCTTCGCCGAGCGTGAGGTGTCCAAGGTCAAGGGTCTGGCCAAGGACACTCCGGTGCGCGAGATCAACAAGGTTGGCGTGATCGGCGCCGGTACCATGGGCGGCGGCATTGCCATGAACTTCGCCAATGCGGGGATTCCGGTCACCATCGCCGAGGTCAAGCAGGAAGCCCTCGACAAGGGCCTGGCGGTGATCCGCCGTAACTACGAGAACACGGCGAAGAAAGGCCGTATCACCCAGGCGCAGGTGGAAGAGCGCATGAGCCTGATCAGCGGCACCCTGACCTACGACGATTTCAGCGATGTTGACCTGGTGATCGAGGCGGTGTTCGAGAGCATGGATCTGAAGAAAACCATCTTCGGCCAGCTGGACAAGGCCTGTAAGCCGGGTGCGATTCTGGCGTCCAACACCTCGACCCTTAGCATTGACGACATTGCCGCGGCCACCAGCCGCCCGCAGGATGTGATCGGCCTGCACTTCTTCAGCCCGGCCAACGTGATGAAGCTGCTGGAGATCGTGCGCGGCGAGAAAACCTCGGACGAGGTGAAGGCCACCGCCATGGCGCTGGCGAAGAAGATCCGCAAGGTGGGTGTGATGGTCGGCAACTGCTACGGCTTTGTCGGCAACCGCATGCTGCACAAGCGGGGTGCCGAGGCCATGGCACTGGTCAATGAAGGCGCCAGCCCGCAGCAGGTGGACAAGGTGCTGACGGATCTGGGCTTCCCCATGGGTCAGTTTGCCATGTCGGATCTGGCGGGCATCGATATCGGTTACAGCATCCGCAAGGAGCGCCGTAAGGCAGGTGAAGATGTACCTGCAAGCTGGATGGACAAACTGGCGGAGCAGGGGCGTCTGGGGCAAAAGACGCAGGCCGGTGTATACAAGTACGAAGAGGGCAACCGCAAGCCCATTCCCGACCCGCAGGTGGATCAGATCATCGCCGAGTTCCGAGCCGAGCAGGGTATTACGTCGCGGGAGATTACCGATCAGGAGATTCTGGAGCGGTGTATGTACGTGATGATCAATGAGGGCGCGAAGATTCTTGAAGAGGGCATCGCTGACCGGGCACTGGATATCGACATTACCTGGATCTACGGCTATGGCTTCCCGGCGTACCGCGGTGGGCCGATGTTCTGGGCCGACCAGGTTGGTCTGGACACCATCTTGGCTTCGGTAAAGAACTTCCAGGACACCGTTGGGGGTGAGCAGTGGAAGCCGGCCGGGCTGCTGGAGAAGCTGGTGGCTGAAGGGCGCCAGTTCGGGGATCTCTGATTGCTGAGCCTTGGGGCTGGTCCCGGGGCTGGGTGTCTTTTCTTCTGGGAAAAATAACTCGCTGCGCTCAGACATCTTTTTCCCGGCAGAAAAGACACCCAGCCCCGTGACCGACCGTACTGTGGAGGTTTGATCCCTTCGGTCCTGTAGGTCGGATTAGGCGAAGCCGTAATCCGACAATACTGTCGAAACGCTCTCCCTGGTGTCGGAATACGGCTTTGCCTGATCCGACCTACCTGTACACCGATTTTGAAGGACACTGTTATGTCTGATGCCGTTATTGTTTCCACTGCCCGTACCGGCCTGGGTAAATCCTACCGGGGCGCGTTGAATAACACTCACTCCGTGGACCTTGCCGGTCACGTGATCCAGCACGCCGTGCAGCGGGCCGGGATCGATCCGGCCATCGTCGAAGACGTGATTCTCGGTGCCACCTTCCACGAGGGCGCTCAGGGCAAAAACGTCGCTCGCCTGGCGGCGATTCGCGCGGGTTTGCCGGTGACGACTGCTGGCCTGTCGATCAACCGCTTTTGCAGTTCCGGTCTTCAGTCCATCGCCATTGCCGCCCAGCGGGTGGTGTCTGAGAAGGTGCCGGCGATGGTAGCCGGGGGTGTCGAGTCCATTTCCCTGGTGCAGAACGACAAGCTCAACAGCTTCCACGCCACCAACGACTGGCTGATGAAAAACAAGCCGGAGCTGTACCTGGCGATGATTGAAACCGCCGATATTGTGGCTCAGCGTTATGGCGTCAGTCGTGAGTCCCAGGACGAGTACGCGCTGATCTCCCAGCAGCGCACGGCGGCGGCCCAGGAAGCCGGCAAGTTCGACGATGAAATCGTGCCGTTTGACGCCACCATGATGGTGAAAGACAAGGAAAGCGGTGAGGTCAGCCACAAAGACGTGACCCTCACCCGCGACGAGTGCAACCGCCCGAACACCACGCTAGAGGGCCTGCAGGGGCTGAATCCGGTGCGCGGGGACAACCAGTTCGTGACCGCGGGCAATGCCTCCCAGCTGTCGGACGGGGCTTCGGTGTGTACGGTGATGAACAGCACCTACGCCGAGAAGCACAACATCGAACCCATGGGTATTTTCCGTGGCTTTGCGGTCGCCGGTTGCGAGCCGGATGAAATGGGCATCGGCCCGGTGTTCGCCATTCCACGCCTGCTCGAGCGCACTGGTCTGACGATGGATGACATCGACCTGTGGGAGCTGAACGAGGCCTTTGCATCCCAGGTAGTCTACTGCCGTGATCGTCTGGGTATACCCATGGAAAAACTGAACGTCAACGGCGGCTCCATCGCCGTGGGCCACCCCTACGGTGTGACCGGTTCACGCCTGACAGGACATGCCCTGATTGAAGGCAAACGCCGGGGGGCGAAGTATGTTGTGGTGACTATGTGCATCGGCGGCGGCCAAGGCGCGGCTGGCCTGTTTGAAGTAGTTTAATTCAGATTTAACGGCGCAGTCAGGCCGGTCATGGGGTGGGGGTGCCTTTTCTGACGGGACAAAGGTGTCTGAGCGAAGCGAGTTCTTTTCCCATAAGAAAAGGCACCCCCACCTCAGGACCAGACTCCACCCCAGCAGGCTACCGTGTTCTTTCATGCCAAGAGTAATGAGGCCATGCAACAGAAAATCATCAACCTTCAGGACCTTGCGTTCCAACTCTTTGAGTTGCACGAAGTTGAGCAGGTACTGAACTACGAGCGCTACTCCGAGCACAACCGTGAAACCCTGCAGGCGGCGCTGGATCTGGCACTGAAGGTAGCGGCGGAAGAATTCGCCCTCCACGCGCGCCTGGTTGATGAAGAAGAACCCCGGTTCGAGAACGGTCGGGTAACGATGCGCCCGGAGGTGAAAAAGGCTCTGGACGTGTTGCGCGACACCGGCTTGATGGCCGCCGGTCAGGATTTTGAGCGTGGCGGCATGCAGTTGCCCGCTGCCGTGGCCCAGATGTGTGTGGGCATGCTCAAGGGCGCGAATGTGGGCACTCAGGGGTACGCCGGGCTGACCATTGCGGCGGCGAACCTGATCATGGCCCAGGGCAATGACCAGCAGCAGAAAACCTACGCCGAACCGATGATGGCGGGGCGGTTTTTCGGCACCATGTGCCTGACCGAGCCCCACGCCGGGTCGTCTCTGGGGGACCTGCGCACCCGCGCAGAACCGCAGGACGATGGCAGCTACCGGCTGTTCGGCAACAAGATCTACATTTCCGGCGGCGACCACGAGCTGAGCGAGAACATCATCCACATGGTACTCGCCCGCTTGCCGGATGCCCCGCCGGGGGTGAAAGGCATCTCGCTGTTTATCGTGCCCAAGGTGCTGGTCAATGAGGACGGCAGCCTGGGTGAGCGCAACGACGTGGCGCTGGCGGGCCTGATCCACAAGATGGGCTACCGCGGCACCACCTCCACCATGCTCAACTTTGGCGAGCAAGACGGCGCCGTGGGGTATCTGGTGGGTGAGGCCAATAACGGCCTGGCCGCCATGTTCCACATGATGAACGAAGCCCGCATCGGCGTTGGCCTGGGCTCGGTGATGCTGGGCTACACCGGCTACCAGCACGCGCTGGAGTACGCCCGTGAGCGCAGGCAGGGCCGACCGGTGGGCGAAAAAGACCCGAACTCTCCGCAGGTGCCGCTGATTCGCCACGCCGACATCCGCCGCATGCTGCTGACCCAGAAAGCTTACGTGGAAGGCGGCCTGGCCCTGTGCCTGCAGGGGGCGATGCTGGTGGACGAGAAAAAGCACGCAGCTACCGACAGCGAACGCCAACTGGCGGCGGGCCTGCTGGATCTGCTCACCCCGATCATCAAATCCTGGCCCTCACAGTTCTGTCTTGAAGCCAATAGCCTAGCCATTCAGGTACACGGCGGCTATGGCTACACCCGGGAATACCCGGTGGAACAGTTCTACCGCGACAACCGCCTCAACCCGATCCACGAAGGCACCCATGGCATACAGGGCCTCGACTTGCTGGGTCGCAAAGTGTCCATGTCCGATGGCAAGTTCTTCCGGGCACTGATGGACCGTATCGAAGCCACCATTGCCGAGGCCCGCCGCAATGAGCGACTGGCCTCCTGCGCCGACCAACTGGACCGGGCGGTGCAAGCCATGACGAAAGCGACGGCGGCCATCAACGCAGAAAAAGCCAGCGGCAACGTGGAAAAGGCCCTCGCCAACGCTTCCCTGTATCTGGAAGCCTTCGGCCACACCGTCGTCGGTTGGCTGTGGTTGCGCCAGGCTATCAAGGCCATTGCCGGTCTGAACGGGCAAGGTGAGCAGACAGCGGAATTCTACGAGGGTAAGGTGAAAGCCTGTGGCTATTTCGCTCGCTATGAGTTACCGAAGGTGATCAGTCTGGCGGAGTTGCTGGGGGCAGTGGACGCCACAGCGTTGGCCATGAAAGATTCAGAGTTTTGAGGGAGGTTTATTGTCGGATTACGCCTGCGGCTAATCCGACAGGTTTCGAAGTTGTCAGACCGGTCACGGGGTGGGGTACCTTTTCTGGCGGGAAAAAGATGTCTGAGCGCAGCGAGTTATTTTTCCCATAAGAAAAGGTACCCCACCCCGTGACCAGCCCCTAGTCCCCAAACAAGAACACCAAGGAGCCAAACAGAATGGACAGAAAAGCAAAGGCAGTCGTCTGCCGCGAATGGGGCCAACCCGTTCAGGTGGAGACCATCACCGTACAAGGCCCCAAACGGGACGAAATCACCATCAAGATCGGCGCCTGCGGCGTCTGCCACAGCGACCACTCCGCCACCACCGGCAAGATTCCCTATCCGGCACCGCTGGTGCTCGGCCACGAAGCCGCCGGTGTGGTGGTGGAAGTGGGCGAGGGTGTCACTGCCTTCAAGGAAGGCGACCACGTGGTCAGCTCCTTTATCTCCATGTGCGGCAAATGCCGCCAGTGCGTGCGCGGGCGCCCGGTACTCTGTGAGAATGCCCGTAAAGCCATGTTTACCCTGCCCGATGGCACCGTCCGAACCAAAGGTGCGGAGGGCGAAGACCTCAACGTGTTCGGCGCCTGCGGCGTGATGGCCGAATACGCCACCATGCACGTGGACAACTGCGTCAAAGTGGACGATACCGTTCCCATGCAGAACGCGGCCCTGGTGGGCTGCGCGGTGATGACCGGTGTCGGTGCCGTGTTCAACACCGCGAAGGTGGAACCGGGTTCCCGCACCGCCGTGTTCGGCATTGGCGGCGTGGGTCTGAACGCCATTCAGGGCTGCGTCACCGCCGGGTCGGAAATGATCGTGGCGGTGGACAACAACGAGGGCAAACTGCAAATGGCGCGGGACTTTGGCGCCACCCACACCGTCAACATCAGTGAAGTGGACGACGCCGCCAAAGCCGTCAAGAAACTCACCGGCGGCGTGGATTACGCCTTCGAATGCGTCGGGGCCGGCGCCGTCGTGGAGCAGGCCTACAAATGTCTGGGCCGCGGCGGCACCGCTGTCGTGGTGGGCGTCTCCGACCCGAAAGACAAAACCTCGATCACCACCCTGACCCTGCCCGCGGACGAGCGCGTACTCAAAGGCAGCTGGCTGGGGTCCGCCCGTCCACAATACGATTTCCCGCGTATTCTGGGGTTGTACAAGGCAGGCAAACTCAAACTCGACGAACTGGTCACCCGCACCTACGCCATCGAAGACGCCCCGCAGGCGTTCGAAGACATGCTGGCTGGCAAGAACGCCCGCGGCGTGATTGTGTTTGATTAAACGGCGACTGACGGTACCCGACAGACAAAGGAGTGACGACATGAACAACCTGAGCAAAAACTACATCAACGGCCAGTGGGTTGACTGGAACGGCGACACCATCGACGTGCACGAAGCCGGTACCGGTGAGGTCATCGCCAAAGTGCCCGCCTCCGACCGAGAGGCAATGGAGCAGGCCATTGCCGCCGCCGACGCGGCCTTCGAGAGCTGGTCAGAAAGCACGCTGGATCAGCGCATCAAGGTTCTGGAGCAGCTGCACGCCGGGCTGAAAGAGCGCGCTGGCGAGATCGCCGAAACCGTGTGCCGGGAAGTGGGCATGCCTATCAAACTGGCTACCGGCATCCAGGCGGGCCTGCCGGCGACGGTAACCAAGACCTACCTGAAGATGCTGCCGGACTTTCCCTTCACCGAGCAGTGTGGCAACTCCGAGGTGCAGTACGCGCCGGTGGGCGTGGTGGGCTGCATCACGCCGTGGAACTACCCGCTGCATCAGGTGATCCTGAAAATCGTGCCGGCCATCGCCGCCGGTTGTACCGTGGTGCTGAAACCTGCGGAAATTGCCCCCCAGAGCGCCTACATCCTGGCGGAGATCCTCGACGGCACCGACCTGCCCAAGGGGGTGTTCAACCTGGTGTGCGGCGAAGGCCAGACCGTGGGCGACACCCTGATCAAGCACCCGGCTGTGCGCATGGTGTCCTTCACCGGCTCCACCCGCACCGGCAACCTGATCGCCCACGCCGCCGCGGACGATTTCAAGCGAATCGCGCTGGAGATGGGCGGCAAATCCGCCTCGGTGATCCTGCCGGACGCCGACCTGGCGGCGGCGGTCAAAGGCACCATCAACAACTGCCTGCTCAACTCCGGCCAGACCTGCACTGCGCTCACCCGCATGCTGGTACCGGCGGACAAGCACGACGAAGCCTGCGAGCTGGCGGCTGCCGCCGTGGCCAAGATGACCCCGGGCAACCCGCTGGAGGAAACCACCCGCCTCGGGCCGCTGGCCTCGGCGCAGCAGCGCGACAAGGTGATCGATTACATCAAACTGGGCATTGAAGAAGGCCACACCCTGGTCGCCGGCGGCCCGGAAGCCCCGGAAGGCTGTGACAAGGGCTATTTCGTGAAGGCAACCGTGTTCGGCAACGTCAAACCGGGCAGTCGTCTTGAGCAGGAAGAAATCTTCGGCCCGGTGCTTTGTGTGGTTCCCTACCAGGACGAAGCCGACGCCATCCGCATCGCCAATGGCACCCAATACGGTCTGTCCGGCGCGGTGTGGTCAGCAGACGCCGAAAAGGCGAAGAAGGTTGCCAGCAAATTTCGCACTGGCCAGGTGTTCGTCAACGGCGGTGACTTCAACCCCATGGCGCCGTTCGGCGGCTTCGGCCACTCCGGCATCGGCCGCGAATTCGGCAAATGGGGGCTGGAGGAGTTTCTGGAGGTGCGGTCTCTGCAGTTGTGATGGGCCGATAGCTGGGTGTCGGATTACGCTTCGCTAATCCGACCTACGGTGAGATGGACAATGTAGGTCGGATTAGGCGGCAGCCGTAATCCGACAGCGTCACTCGGAAGCCCGGTCGGTCACGGGGTGGGGGTACCTTTTCTGTCGGGAAAAAGATGTCTGAGCGCAGCGAGTTATTTTTCCCAGAAGAAAAGGTGCCCCCGCCGCGGGATCAGCCCCCCAGGCTTGGGATTCCGGTTCAGGCCTTGCCGCCAAGCAGAATCCGCACAGCGGTGCAGGCATCTTCCAGTTCTTCTTCCCGGGGCTCGCGGCCGTTGATGACGTCACTGTACAGGCAGGATTCGGCCAGCCGCACCATGAAGTAAGACAGGCTTTCGATGCGCATCGGCGGGCTGATGTGGCCCTGGGCCACCTGGTCTTTCAGGGTTCGGGTGTTGGCCTCAACCGTTCGGCTGTGAATGGTGGACTGGGACGACGTCAGAATCTTCAGGGCGTATTCGGGATCCTGGTGGATGAACCGCCGCAGAGGTTCGGAGTGCAGCAAGGTGGAATTGATGTGGCGGTAGACCCCGACGACAAAGTCGACGCCTTGCCCGGGTGTTTGGCTTAACGCTTCCAGCCGCAGGGGCTCGTAGAGTGACCAGAGCACTTCGCCCAGCAGCAGCTCCTTGTTACCAACCCAGCGGAACAGCGTTGCCCGCCCGATGTTCAGCTCCGCAGACAGCGAAGCGAGGTGTATACGTTCGCCCTTGAGCCACATCCTGCGGGCCTTGCGAAACGCATCGGCCGGTGTGGCTCTTGTTGTTTTTTCAGTCACTGCAACCTCGTTTTGGAAACTCATTTCATTCTAACGACAAAACAGGAAACCCGCTATGAAGACCCGAATCACCGAACTGTTCGGCATCCGCCACCCCATTATCCAGGGCGGCATGCACCATGTGGGCTATGCCGAGCTGGCGGCGGCCGTCTCCAACGCGGGCGGGCTGGGGATCATTACCGGGCTGACACAGCCTACCCCGGAAGACCTGGCCAGGGAAATTGCCCGCTGCCGCGAGATGACCGATCAGCCCTTCGGCGTGAATCTGACCTTTCTGCCGTCGTTCCAGGCGCCGCCGTACCCGGAATACATTCAGGCGATCATCGAGGGCGGCGTGACCGCGGTGGAAACCGCCGGCCGCAGCCCCGAGCAGTACATGCCGCAGCTCAAGGCTGCCAGCATCAAGGTGATTCACAAGTGCACGTCGGTGCGCCACGCGCTCAAGGCAGAGAAGATCGGCTGTGATGCGGTGAGTGTGGACGGCTTCGAGTGCGGCGGCCATCCAGGGGAAGATGACATTCCCAATTTCATCCTGCTGCCCCGCGCCGCGGAGGAGCTGACGATCCCGTTCGTGGCGTCCGGCGGCATGGCCGACGGTCGCAGCCTGGTGGCGGCGATGGCGCTGGGCGCCGAGGGCATGAACATGGGCACGCGCTTTCTGGCCACCACCGATGCGCCGATCCACGACAACGTCAAACAGGCCATTGTCGAGGCCGATGAGCTGCAGACCCGGCTGATCATGCGCAATCTGCGCAACACCGAGCGGGTGATGAAGAACGCCGCGGTGGACGAGATCATCCGCATTGAGCGCGAGAAGGGGGAGACCGAAACCATTGACGATATCCGCCACCTGGTGACCGGTGCTAAAGGCCGGCTGGTGCTGCAGGAAGGCAAGATGGATGAAGCCGCCTGGAGCTGCGGCATGGTGGCGGGGCTGATCCACGATATCCCCAGCTGCGAGGAGCTGATCGGACGCATTATGGACGACGCCGATAACCTGATCCGTCAGCGCCTGCTGGGCAGCCTCGGCGGCTGACCGCCACGCCGTGCCGGCAGGCGTGACACAATTGTGAAGATTACCTTGTACACTCAGGGGCATAACGTTGATTCCGCGGAGTCCGCCGCCGATGACAAGGCATGTTCTGATTATTGAAGACAACCCCGGCATCGGGGAACTGGTTCGTATGCAGGTGCAGGATCTGGGCATGCGCGCCACGCTGATGGATCGGGGTGACACCGGTCTGGCCCGGTTCCGTGAGGGCGGCATTGATCTGGTGGTGCTTGATCTGATGCTGCCCGGACTGGACGGGCTGGCGGTGTGCCGGGAGATTCGGGCCGGGGCGGATTACGTGCCGGTGCTGATGCTGACCGCCAAGGGCACCGAGTTGGACCGGGTGCTGGGCCTGGAAATGGGCGCCGACGACTACCTCACCAAGCCGTTCAGCGTGGCGGAGCTGGCCGCGCGCATCAAAGCGCTGTTTCGCCGCATTGACGCCATGGCCGCCCGGCCGGACGCCAGCAGCCAGCCAGCCAACGACGAAATTGCCGTGGACGGGCTGCGCATCGACCCGGTGCGCCGCCGGGTGCATGTCCATGAGCGGGAGGCTGACCTGACCGCGCGGGAATTCGACCTGTTGTGGCATTTCGCCCGCCATCCCGGCCGGGTATTCAGCCGCGCCCAGCTGCTGGATGCGGTCTGGGGCTACAACCACGAAGGTTATGAGCACACCGTAAACACCCACATCAACCGCCTGCGCAACAAGGTGGAGCAGGACCCGGCCCATCCGGTTTTTATCCAGACCGTGTGGGGCGTTGGTTACCGTTTTTTGGACTGAGCCATGGCCCGATTTCCGGCGAAAACCCTGTACGCCCGCCTTGCCCTGGGGCTGTTCCTGCTGCTGGTTACGGTGGGTATCAGCTATTCCTTTCTCAGCAGCTATACCCTGCGGCACTACCACGCCTCGCTTAATCAGGAGTTCAACCGCGACCTGGCCCGCAACCTGGTGGCCGACCGCAATCTGGTGGACGAGGGGCGGCTGGATGAAGACGCCCTGCGGGAACTGTTCAGCCTGTACATGACCATCAATCCCAGCATCGAGATCTACCTGCTGGACCTGACCGGCCACATCCTCGCCTATTCCGCCGACCCGTCGAAGATCAAACGCAAGCGGGTGTCGCTGGCACCGATCCATACCCTGCTGGCGGACATGGAGGAATACCCGGTGCTGGGTGACGACCCCCGCAGCCACGATCGCCGCAAGGTGTTCTCCGTTACCCCGGTGCCCTCGGCCGAGACGCCCGAAGGGTACCTGTACGTGGTGTTGCGCGGTGAAGAATACGATCTGGTGGAGACCATGGCGCGCAGTGACCAGTTCATCGCCATGGGCGCCTGGGCGCTGGTGATCAGCCTGGTGCTGGGCCTGGTGGCCGGCCTTGCGGTGTTCCATCTGCTGACCCGTCGGCTGGCGCGGCTGACCCGCCGGGTCGAGGCCTTTGCCGACAGCGATATGACCGAAGTGCCGGCCGCGACCGCAGCGGCGTCGCCGACCCCGGCGCGGGATGAGATTGATCACCTGGCCCTGCGTTTCGAGCAGATGGCCACTCGCATTGCCGCCCAGCTGGAGCAACTGCGTGACAAGGACGCCGAGCGCCGGCAACTGGTGGCGCGGGTGTCTCACGATCTGCGTACGCCGCTGGCGTCGGTGCAGGGCTATATCGAGGCGCTGGAACTGAAACACGACAGCCTGAGCGCCGGCGAGCGGCAGGCGTTCCTCGGCGTTGCGCGCCGGGAAAGCCACCGTCTGGGCCGTCTGGTGGATGAGCTGTTCGAGCTGGCGGCGCTGGATGCGCGGGAAACCACCCCGGCACCGGAACCGTTTGTACTGGCCGAACTGGTTCACGACGTTGCCCTCAAGCACGGCCCTGCCGCCGCCCGCCGGGGCGTGCAACTGGTGGTCAGCGGCCAGCCGCCGGCCGCCATGGCCTACGGCGATCTGGCCATGACCGAGCGGGTGCTGGACAACCTGATCGGCAACGCTATTGCCTTCAGCCCGGAAGGCTCCCGGATCTCCCTGGTGATGTCAGGGGATGAGCGGTTTCTGGAGGTGGCGGTGCAGGATCAGGGGCCGGGCATCCCCGAGCAGGACCTGCCCCATATCTTCGAGCCCTTCTACCGTGGCAGCGCCGGGGAATCCTCCGGCCACAGCGGCCTGGGGCTGGCCATTGCCGAACGGATGATGACGTTGCAGGGCGGATCAGTGCATGCCGAGAACTGCCCGCCCGCGGGCGCCTGCTTTACCCTGCGCCTGCCGGTGGCCGAGGTCTGAACCGGCAGGTGATCGGGTCGGCGTTATCAATTCGTAAACATTGTGAGACGCCGGCGTGATTCTGCGGTCACACAATCAAGGCTGGTATCCCATGAACGGAGACAGAGCTATGAAACGCACATTGACCTACGGATTGCTTGCTCTGGTGGTCGCCCTTGCCGGGGCGGGTGTCAGTGCCACGGATCGCGAGCAGGCCGAATCCGCCCATGCGCCGGATGATCCGGGGCTGGCGGTAGCCACCTTCGCCGGCGGCTGCTTCTGGTGTGTTGAAGAATCCTACGAAGAAAAGGTGCCGGGGGTTGTCGAGGCGGTGTCCGGCTACAGCGGCGGCGAGGAAGCGAACCCGACCTACCAGCAGGTTGCCGGTGGCCGCACGGGCCACACCGAGGCGGTTCAGGTGTATTACGATCCCGAGGTGATCACCTATGAGGGGCTGCTGCAGGCCCTGTGGCGCACCGCCAATCCGACTGACGTCGACGGCCAATACGTGGACCGGGGCCAGCAGTACCGGCCGGCCATTTTCTACCACAACGACGAACAGAAACGGGCAGCGGAAGCCTCGGTGCAGGCGCTGGAAGCGTCCGGCCGCTATGACAAGCCGGTCGCCATCGAGATTGTGCCCTTCGAGAGTTTCTACGAAGCTGAAGACTACCATCAGGATTACTACGAGAAGAATCCGGTCCGGTACAACTTCTACACCTTCAATTCCGGCCGCTACCAGTTCATCGAAGAGGTCTGGGGTGACGATCAGGAGGTGGATTACGCCCGCTACGCCCCTGAGAAGGACGCCGAGGACGCGATGGCCGCCGATCCGGCGTCGTTCGTGAAGCCTGATGACCAGGCGCTGAAGCAAATGCTGACCGCCGAGCAGTACCGGGTAACCCAGAAAGACGGGACGGAAACCCCCTTCGACAACGAGTACTGGGACGAGAAGCGCCCGGGGCTGTACGTGGATGTGGTGTCCGGAGAGCCGTTGTTCTCCTCCCGCGACAAGTACAAGTCCGGTTCCGGCTGGCCCAGCTTCACCCGCCCGATTTCGGACGACGCGGTGGTGGAGAAGCAAGACCGTTCGCTGTTCATGACCCGCACCGAGATTCGCAGCGCCATCGCCGATTCCCACCTCGGCCATGTGTTTGATGACGGCCCCGCGCCCACCGGGCTGCGCTACTGCATGAACTCCGCCGCCCTGCGGTTCATTCCGCTGGAGCAGATGGAGGACGCCGGTTACGGCCGCTACATCAGTGAAGTCAAAGGTGGCAGTGAGGCCCCGGTGGCTGCGTCACAGCCATAGGTCCCTGACGGCCGTGGCGGGGCTGAAGTGGTGGAGAATCTGCGCCTGCAGTAACTCCGCCGTGGCAATGGCGTCAATCAGCGCGTTGTGGGCGGCGTAGTGGGGCAGCCCATAGCGCAAGCGGCTGTCGGGCAGGCGGATCGACACTGGCTTCTTGCCCCGCAGCCGCTGCCAGCGGCCGGGATTGCGATCGGGGTGCAGGTAGGCCTCGATCGCCATGGTATCGATCACTGGAAAGCGTAAACCCTCCCCCAACCGCCATTGCATCGCCACGTCAAAAAACGGCCGCTCGATGCTGCGGTAGTGCACCACCACGATTCGCCCGGCCATCGCGGCCAGCACGTCATCCAGAATGTCGTTCAGATCCGGCGCCTGGTCGATGTCGGTGTGGGTGATGCCGTGAATGGTGATGGAGGTCTGGTGCAGCGGCAAGGGTGGCCGCACCACCCAGTGCCGGCCCTCGCCCAGCTGGATGCCATCGAGGGAAAACGGCACCAGCCCAACGCTGACAATGGAGTGCCGGTCCGGGTCCAGGCCGGTGGTTTCAAAATCCAGCGCCACCATGGGCGTATCGGCAATGGCCGTGTCAGGGTGGACGCAGCCGGCCCGGTAATAGCCCTGTAGGCGGCTGTCGCGGGCGCTGGCGGCCAGTTTGTGAAATTCCTCATGCCAGTCCCGGTTTGTGGTGGGAAACTCAGACATGCCGGCTGACCTGGGCGGTGTAGCGGAACTTCAGGAATTTCTGGGCGTTGCTGACCACCTGGAAGGCGTCTTTCAGGTGGCTGCGTTCGAAGGGTGACAGGTCTTGCGGGCGCACGTTGTTGTCCGGCTCGCGCCCGGCTTCAATGGCCAACGCCTGATGGCGGATGCGCACGATAGAGATGAACTCCAGCGCATCCCGCAGGTTGCCCACGCCGTCTTCGGGAATCAGTTTGGTCTCGCCAATGGCCTTGAGGCGATCGAAGGAATTCTGCGCACGGGAGCCGCAGGCCAGCGCGTGCACCCGGATCAGATCCGACAGCGGGGCGGTGCCCCGGCGTTTGAGGTTGAAGGTCTTGTTGTGCTTGCCGTCCTCTTCCATCACGAAAGTACGGAAAAAGCCCAGCGGCGGGGTGCGATTCAGCGCGTTGCGGGCCAGCAGCGCGAGGAAACGCTGACTGTCGCTGGCCTGTTCCGCCACCAGGGTTTTCAGCTGTTCGGCAAAGTCGTTCTCGCCGTAGATGCCGTCGAGATCGAAAAAGATGTTGCTGTTGAGCAGGGCTTCCGCCCGCGGGTTCTGGATCCAGTCGGTGAAATACTGCTTCCACACCTTCAGCGGCTGCCGCCATTTTTCATTGGTGGCCATGATGTCGCCGGTGCAGTAGGTGTAACCGCAGGCATCCAGGCCATCGCTGACGAACCTGGCCAGCGCCAGGAAGTAGGCGTCGTGCTCTTCCGCCACGAAGCGGTCGTCCAGGATCAGCGCGTTGTCCTGGTCGGTCACCACCAGTTGCTCGTCCCGCGCCATGGAGCCCAGTGCCATGAAACAGTAGGGCACCGGCGGTGGCCCCAGTTTCTCCTCACCCAGGGCCAGCAGGCGCTGGGTGAAGCTGCGGCCGATCCCGGCCATGGCGCTGCCGATCATGTGGGAGTTGGCGTCTTCGTTGACCATGCGCACGAAACTGTCGCGCACATCGCGGCTGATTTTCTTCAGGCCCTTGATGTCGTTCTGGCGGTAGATGTTGCCCACCAGATACAGGCTGCTCTGGCTTTCATACTTGACGATGTCGGCAAGGGCGATCACCCCCCGCACCTCGCCGTTGTCCATCACCGGCAGGTGGTGCACGTTGTTGTGCAGCATGGTGAGCATGGCTTCGAAAATGAAGCTCTGCGCCTTGGTGGTGATCAGCCCCTCGCTCATGATCTCGCTGACCGGCGTTTCCGAGGGTAGCGCCTCGGTCACCGCGCGGGTGCGCAGGTCGCGGTCGGTGATGATGCCTTTCAGCTTTGGCCGGTCGCCTTCCTCGTCCATCAGCAGCAGCGCCGACACTCCCTGCTCGGTCATGATCCGCGCCGCTTCCTGCAGGCGTACGGTGCAGGGGGCGGCCACCGGCGGCCGGGAAATCAGCCGGGTTACCCGCGAGGTCATCAGTTCGTTGGATTTCTCCCGCCGGGATAGGGCCGAGCGCAGCCGGCTGCGGTCCTCGATTTCCACGAAATCCGCGAACGTCTCGTCGTTTTCCCACAGGTGCTGGAAGATCTGATCGGGAATGCGGTAGACCAGGCAGTCTTCGATGGCCTTGGCCGGAAAGCGCACGGTCTTGCCCATCAGCAGACCGAACTGGCCGAAAATTTCGCCTTCGGCGATGCGGTTGTACAACTCGCCAGAGCGGCGGTAGATCTCCACCGCGCCGCTGCGGATGTAGAACAACCAGTTGTTACGCTGGCCGAATTCCAGTATCTCGGTGCCGGCGCGGAAGTAGGCGATCTCAATGCTGGCCACCACTTTGTCGAGCATCTCCTCCGGCAGCTCGTCAAACGGCGCGTGCTGTGCCAGATGATTGCGAATATCGATCAGTTCTGCCTGCATGAAATCTCCCTGAAAGGCCGGCGGGGGTGGCGTTCTCTGGGGCAATATAGCAGTTTTCATTGACCACTTTCCCGCCTGTTGCTAGCCTTGCCCCACTTTTTTCAGGTGTCCGTCGCAAAGCGCGACGGGTGAAACGGGAAATCGGTGCGTTCGGCCTCAGGCCTGAGCCAATCCGATGCTGCCCCCGCAACGGTAAGCAAGTTAACGGCAATCAGATGCGCCACTGTGCCAAGGCATGGGAAGGTGATTGCCCGGGAGAATTCACTCCGCTTGCAAGCCCGGAGACCGGCCTGGAAAAACACCCGGAGTTGCGGTGGGCGGCTCAGGTGGGCGACTCCCTGCGCTGTTCCGGCTCACCCGTTTGCCTGCCTGTCATTCCCCGTCCGCGACCATAATAAACAACCTCGTGCGGGTGCGCGCGGTGTGCGGAGCAGTAAAAGATGACAGCAAAATCCCCTTTTCCAGCCTTACTGGCAGGCGCCTCACTGGCAGCCATGCCCACTCTGACCCTGGCCCAGAGCGACAGCGAATCTGAAACCCTGGATCCCATCGTGGTGACCGCCACCCTGGGCCCGCGAACCGTTGGCGAAAGCCTGTCGTCGGTGACGGTGGTGGACGAAGACGACATTCGCCGCCAGCAACCGAAGGAATTCCGCGAACTGATCGAATCCCAGCCTGGCGTGACCGTCTCTGGCAATGGCTCCTTCGGCAAGCAGACCGGCGTGCTGATGCGCGGCCACGCCTCGGATGCCACGATACTACTGGTGGACGGGGTTCGTATCCGATCCGCCACCGTCGGCGGCCCGGCCTGGCAGTACCTGCCGCCGCAGTTGCTGAACCGCGTGGAGATTGTGCGGGGCAGCCGCAGCAGCCTGTACGGTGCGGATGCGGTGGGCGGCGTGGTGCAGGCGTTTACTCTGCCGCGCGTCCAGGGTAACCGCGGCTGGGTGGAAGCCGGTGCCGGCAACTTCGACAGCCAGCAATACGGCGCGGGCTTCACCTCGGTCACCGAGCAGACCAGCGTGAGCGTGGGCGCCAACCGCTTCCGCACCGACGGGGCCCCGGTGATTGAAGGCGGCGACGACAAGGGTTACGACAACACCTCCGGCGTGGCCAGTGCCCGTCATGAATTCGACAACGGTGTGCGGGCCGGCTTCAGTTTCCTCAGCGCCGAAGGCAATACCGAATACGAGGGCGGGGAAGAGGACTTCCGTTTCCAGACCGCCGGGGTCAACCTGGATGTGCCGGTTACCAGCCACTGGCGCACCTCATTGCACCTGGCCGACGCCCGGGACGAGCTGGAAGATATCAGTGACTTTCCCGGTACCTTCAACACCCGCACCCGCAGCTCCCGGCTGGAGAACTGGCTGACCGCCGGCACCCACGAATTCGTGATCGGCGCCGAGTACCTGGTGGATAAAGTGGAAAGCACCACCGCGTATGACGAGAGCAGCCGCTCCAACGAAGCCTACTTCAGCCAGGCGCTGCTGAATTTCGGCCGCACCGACGTTCACCTGAGCCTGCGCAGTGACGACAACGAAGCCTACGGCAAGGAAGAAACCTGGGGCGCGGGCGCGGGTTACAAGTTTGATCGCAATCACCGGGTTCGCGCCAGTGCCGGTACCTCCTTCAAGGCGCCCTCGTTCAACGATCTGTACTTCCCCGGTTTCGGTAACCCGGACCTGGAGCCGGAAGAGGCCACCAGTTATGAAGTGGGCATTGAAGGCCGCTATACCCGGTGGTTCTGGGATCTGGCGGCGTACCAGAGCGATGTGGAAGACCTCTCCCTGCCTACCCAGGATCAGGCCGGCAGCGTGCCGGAAGCGCGCTTGCGCGGCGTGGAACTGACTGGCGGCTGGGTGTACGACGGCTGGAGCCTGAAAGCCGCCGCCTCGGTGGGGGATTTTGAAGACAAGGAAACCGGCCGCCAGCTGGCCCGCCGGGCCGAGCGCACGGTGCGGGTGGACTTGGACAAGCAGGTGAACACCTGGAGCTTTGGCACAACGGTGCGGGCAGAAAGCCAGCGCTACGAAGACCTGTTCGGCATTGGTCGTGAGCGCATCCCCGGTTACGGAGTCTGGGACCTGCGGGCCAGCAAGACACTGGCGCCGGGCTGGCAGGCATCGCTGGCCGTGGATAACGTGCTGGATAACGAATACGCTACGGCTAAGCGTTTCGACAATACCGACTTTATCGCGGCCGGGCGCACCGCCTTCCTGTCGATTCGCTACGACTTCATCCGTTAATTCCTGAAGGTGCCGGTTTGATTCCCAGGTTATCTTTTCCACGGGTTTTTCTGAGGTGGGCGGCAACGCCCCTTCTCGCGCTGCTGGCCGGGCCGGCCGCGGCGACCTGTGTGGACGATGACCGGGGAACCAAGGTGTGCCTGGACCAGCCGGCGCAGCGGATTATCTCGTTGTCGCCGGGGGCCACCGAGCTGCTGTTCTCGGCCGGTGCAGGCGACCAGGTCAAAGCTGTCAGCGCCTGGAGCGACTACCCACCGGAAGCGGCCGGTCTGCCTCAGGTGGGCGACAGCAACCGTCTGGATCTGGAGGCCATCGTGTCGCTGCGGCCGGATCTGGTGGTGGCCTGGGTGGATGGCAATTCCGTGCCGCAGCTCGAGAAAATCGCCGCCTTGGGGGTGCCGGTGTTCTGGCTGGAACCACGCACCTTTGAACACATTGCCAGTGCCGTGGAGCGCCTGGCGACCCTCAGTGGTCACGACGAGGTCGGCGCCGAACGGGCTGGCGACTTTCTGGCGGGCATTGCGCGGCTGCATGCCCGCTATCGCGGGGCGGAGCCGCTGCGGGTGTTCTATCAGGTGTGGCATGAGCCGCTGATGACCATCAACAACGACGAGCTGATCGGCCGGACCATTCGCCTGTGCGGTGGTGACAACGTGTTCGGCGATCTGCCGCGACTGGTGCCCCGCATCAGCACCGAAGCGGTGCTGGAGGCCAACCCCGAAGTGATCCTTACGGGTGGTGAAGACCGCGAAGACCGCCGCTGGCTGGATCAGTGGCGACAGTACCCGGAGCTTGCGGCCGTCGCGCGGGATAACCTCTACCTGGTGTCGCCGTCGCTGATCCAGCGCCCCACCTTGCGGATGCTGCAAGGCACCGATGAGTTGTGCCAGACCCTGGAGCAGGCCCGTGCGCGGTTATAGCCGGCCGCTGATGGCGCTGGGCGGCCTCGGGTTGCTGTGCATCGCGCTGTCGGTCAGCATCGGCAGCGCGTCGCTGTCGCTAACCGACACCCTCGCCGTGCTGACCGGAAGCGGCACGCCCCTGCAACAAACCCTCATTCTGGAACTGCGCCTGCCCCGCACCCTCAGTGCGTTCGCCACCGGCGGATTGCTGGCGGTGGCCGGTGCCTTGATGCAGGTGCTGCTGAGGAACCCGTTGGCCGATCCTTACATTCTGGGGCTGTCCGGCGGCGCCGCGGTGGGCGCGTTGCTGGCCATGCTAGCAGGATTCGCCGGGGTGCTGGTGTCGGGTTCGGCCTTTGCCGGCGCGATGCTCGCGACCCTGCTGGTGTTCGGCCTGGCCCACGGCACCGGCAGCTGGACGCCGTCCCGCCTGCTGCTGACCGGCGTGGTGGTCGCCGCCGGCTGGGGCGCCATCATCACCCTGATTCTTGCCATGAGCCCGGCCCGGCAGCTGCCGGGGATGCTGTACTGGCTGATGGGTGATCTCTCCCATGCAGGCAGCCCGGGTGCCGGCCTGGGGTTGCTGGCGCTGGTGTGCGCCCTGGTGTTTCCGCTGGGGCGAAGCCTGAACGTGCTGGCCCGGGGCCCGCTGCAGGCAGCGGCGCTGGGGGTGTCGGTGCGGCCGCTGGAATGGCTGATTTACGTGCTGGCCAGTGTGCTCACGGCCGCGGCGGTGTCCATGGCCGGCAGCATCGGTTTCGTGGGGCTGGTGGTGCCCCACATGCTGCGGCTGGTGCTGGGCAATGATCAGCGGCTGATACTGCCGGCCTGTGCTCTCGCTGGCGGCTGCCTGCTGGTGCTGGCCGACAGCCTGGCACGGGTGGTGATCGCGCCGGAACAGTTACCGGTGGGCGTGATCACCGCTTTGCTGGGGGTGCCCACCTTCCTGTACCTGCTGTACCGGAGCCGCTGATGCCAGGCCTGCACACCGACCAGCTGATCATCGATATTCCCGGCCGCGCCGACGGCACGCCGCTGAACCTGCGGATTGGCGCGGGCGAAGTCTGGGGTGTATTGGGCCCCAATGGCGTGGGCAAAACCACATTGTTACACACGCTTTCCGGACTGCGGGCGCCCCGCCAGGGCAACGTAAGGCTGGGCGACACGGCCCTTGCCAATCTGGGCCGGCGAGCCATTGCCCGTAAACTCGGTGTGGTGTTTCAGGATCAGCAGGACGGCTTCCCCGCCACCGCGCTGGAAACCGCACTGGTTGGCCGCCACCCCTGGCTGTCTCCGTGGCAGATGGAAACCGCCGAGGACGAGCGCATAGCCCGCGACGCCTTGGGCCAACTGGGCGTTGATCACCTGAGCGCGCGCCTGGTCAATACCCTCTCCGGTGGCGAGCGCCAACGAGTGGCGATTGCCACGGTGCTGGCACAGAACCCGGACACCTGGCTGCTGGACGAGCCCACCAACCACCTGGATCTGCATCATCAGGTGGCGGTGCTGCAGCTGCTAAGCGAGCAGGCACGGTGCGGGCGCTCGATTTTCATGTGCCTGCACGACCTGAATCTGGCTGCGCGCTGGTGCGATCACCTGCTGCTGCTCTATCCCAGCGGAGAAGCCTGCTGGGGCACAACCGACACCATGCTGGTTCCATCTGCTCTGGAGCGCCTGTACGGCCAGAAGCTGATCACGGTGGAAGCCGACGGCGCACCGGTGTTTGTGCCGGTAAAGGGCTGACGCAACGGGGCTGTACCTCAGGCATCCAGTGGACTGCTGATGCCCCGTTCGTGAGTGCCGACCACATGGGTGTAAATCTGCGTGGTGGAAATGTCATTGTGACCCAGCAATTCCTGGATGCTGCGAATGTCGGTGCCGCGCTTCAGGAGGTTGGTGGCGAAGCTGTGCCGAAAGGTGTGGCAACTGGCTTTTTTACGGATCCCGCTGGCGCGAATGGCATCGTTCACCGCACGGCGAACCTGCTGCTCACCGATATGATGTCGGCGCCGCACCCCAGACCGCGGATCGATCGTTAGTCGCAGCGCAGGGAACACATACTGCCAGGCGGGGCTGCGTGCCGCGGCAGGGTATTTCTTGTTCAGCGCCTGGGGCATGTAGACTTCGCCGAAGCCGTCCTCCAGGTCCTGCTGGTGAAGTGCCAGTGCATACTCCACCTGATTCTTCAGGCTCTCACAAATGGAGGCGGGCAAGATCGTGCGTCGCCATTTGTCGCCCTTGGTTTCGCGCACAAACAGGCAGGGCTCAGAGAAGTCCACGTCCTGAATCCGCAGGCGCGCCGCCTCCATCACCCGCAAACCAGAGCCATACATCAGGCTGGCGATTAGTCGATTCGTGCCCTGCATATTCGACAACACCGACATGGCTTCCTCGTGACTGAACACCGTCGGCAACTTGCGGCCCCGGGAGGTGTTGATGAACTGCAACTCCCCCAGCTCTCTCCCCAAGAACTGGTGATACATAAATACCACCGCATTCAGCGCTGTTTTCTGGGTGTTCACTGCCACATTGCGGTTATTCGCCAGATGACTCAGCCAGGCGTTTACCTCTTCCGCCCCCATAGATTCCGGATGGCGCTTGTCGTGAAACCGGATAAATTCCCTTACCCAGTTGCAGTAGGTTTTCTCTGTGCGGTAAGCGAGATGCCGGGCGCGAATGAATGCGCGGAAGCGATCCATGAACCGGGTCGGGATAGCTGGCAGTGGGACCGGAATGTCATCCATGAATACAAGTCCTGGTTAATGCTGTATATGCATACAGTTTATGTTCGGATTATGGCGTTGGCAACTGGAAAAATGATCATTGCGACTATGATCTGGGTGAGTTTGTAGAAATCCGTAATTTTCTTTTCCGAATCAGGGGGATGGAGAGTTGGCCAGAAAAGTGGATAGTGGTCTTTGTGATCATTTTTGTTCGGTACGGGTGTCAGGAAAATAGCCAGAACTTATTGACCTGACTGGATTTTCTACCTAGTTTTGAGGGATTATTGAATTGAGATATGAGTCGTGGGAAAAGTGATCATTCAGACTCATATACAAATGTTAAAGGCCTTGGCTTCGGTGGCCATTGGCGTGGTGCAAAGCCGGTAAAAAGGTGTTCGGCCTCGCCAGAAAACAACCTTCAGTCTGGTATCGGATTTGGCGGGTAATCTGGCGTTCAGGTCGCGGGGCAATCCGACGCCATTTCTGAATCAATCCGCCCATTCGGTGTTCTGGTTCCTGGCGCCATGGGTTAAGTTGGTACACAGTATCGGGAGTAGGCATTCGGTATTGGGTGCCGGTTCAAAAACCACGGGTAAACAGGCCCTTAACAAGTCGCAGCAGTACGCGGCCTACGGCCGCCGGACACCCTTTCCGTGGCTCCTTCGTCGCCACTCCAAGGGTGCCGCTGTGCTCAGCGTTATGTTGCTAGGAGAGCCTCGTTGTGATCTTGAGACTTGACCATTTAGTACTCACTGTTCGCAGCATAGAGGATACGGTTCGCTTTTATACGGATGTCCTCGGTATGGAGCAGGAAATTTTTGGTGAGGGGAGAGTTGCGCTGAAATTTGGTGCCCAGAAAATCAATCTGCACCAATCGGGTAAGGAGTTTGAACCAAAAGCTCGCACTCCTACGCCGGGTTCGGCAGATGTATGTTTTATTACCGATCTGCCTATCCACGAGGCTTACGATCGAGTTTCAGAAAAAAAGGTTCAAATCGTAGAAGGCATTGTTTCGCGCACAGGGGCGGTAGGGCCAATACAATCCTTTTACTTCAGAGATCCCGATCAAAATTTGATCGAGGTTTCGTCGTACGGAACCGCAACATAACCAGTGACTGTGGTGTCAATCACATATATTAAGCCATATTTTCACGCCACGGCTCTTGGTTCTTGATCATGGTATTGAGCACCACAATCATCTTTCGCATGCAGGCAACGACGGCCACTTTTGG
>NZ_QTKT01000040.1 GCF_018424605.1 Marinobacter lipolyticus
GCTTCATTCATTCAAGATTTCTTCATGTTAGCATTCTTTACGACAATCGGTCTTGGTGCATCATTGAAATTATTTAAATTAGGTGGCAAAGTCTTGTTATTATACTTTATGTTTTGTGCTATCATTTCAGTCATTCAAAACATAGTTGGTGTATCACTAGCAAAAGTATTAAATATTAAACCGTTACTAGGATTAATAGCTGGTTCTATGTCTATGGAAGGTGGTCACGGTAATGCTGCCGCTTATGGTAAGACAATCCAAGATTTAGGCATTGACTCAGCATTGACAGCAGCACTTGCGGCTGCAACTTTAGGTCTTGTATTTGGAGGGCTTATCGGTGGACCAGTTGTAAAATTTTTAATCAAACGTTATAACTTAAAGCCTCAACAT
>NZ_QTKT01000041.1 GCF_018424605.1 Marinobacter lipolyticus
TGATAGGGTTGTCCAAATGAGAGGCTCTTTTGTTAATCATATTGAGGGCTAAAAATTTAAACTTAAACTTAAATAACCTGCTAAAAACACAAAACTGGAGCAAGCCCCAGTTTTAGATGTTTATCTATTTCACATGCCATCCAAATTTAATTGGAATTAATTAGATTCGCTGTAGCGATTAGCTAGCTTGATGAATGAATCCGATTTATCGACCTGACTCATCAACCAAAGACACGCCAATACGCTGGGCAACTTCTTCATAACCTTCGACCACATCACCTAGGCTTTGACGGAAACGGTCTTTATCCAGTTTTTTCTTGGTTTGTTTGTCCCAGACGCGGCAACCATCGGGTGAGAACTCATCGCCCAGTACGATACGGTCTTTGAAT
>NZ_QTKT01000042.1 GCF_018424605.1 Marinobacter lipolyticus
TACATAACATTTTCTCTACCTAAATCGCTACGAATTTGACGAATCGCTTCAATAAACGGTAATGACTCAATATCACCTGTTGTACCGCCAATTTCAGTGATAACAACGTCTGCATTCGTACTTTCCCCTGCAAGTAATAAACGTTCTTTAATTTCATTTGTGATATGTGGAATAACTTGATCTGTTCCGCCTAAGTAATCACCACGACGTTCTTTTTTCAATACGTGTGAATACACTTTACCGGCTGTTACATTTGAAAACTTGTTTAAATTAATATCAATAAATCTTTCGTAATGTCCTAAGTCTAGGTCAGTTTCTGCACCATCATCCGTTACGAATACTTCACCATGTTGATAAGGACTCATTGTACCTGGGTCAACATTTAAG
>NZ_QTKT01000043.1 GCF_018424605.1 Marinobacter lipolyticus
GTATATTACTTGTTTATCACAACAATTAGGATTAATATAAATTTTGTAAATTGTATCTAATATGAAATTGGGGGTTTTAATTTGCATTTTACACAACGAGAGCAAGACAAATTAATGATTGTAGTGGCGGCGGAAGTTGCACGTCGTCGTAAAGCACGTGGTTTGAAACTAAATCATCCTGAGGCATTAGCTTTAATCAGCGATGAATTATTAGAAGGTGCACGCGATGGTAAGACCGTTGCAGAGTTAATGAGTTATGGTAGACAAATTCTAAACAAAGAAGATGTCATGGATGGTGTCGAACACATGATTACAGATATCGAAATCGAGGCTACGTTCCCCGATGGTACTAAGTTAATCACAGTACATCACCCTATTG
>NZ_QTKT01000044.1 GCF_018424605.1 Marinobacter lipolyticus
CATCGAGCCCATAGCTCCTGCTTCTGCTGATGGGTCAGCCCTCTGGTCTTTGATACTTGCTGCGGCATTTTGAAAGCCCCGATAGTTACCAGTGTGCATTATGTTGCATTGACCGGTTGAATCTACCGCAGCGTTCTTTGCCAAGGAGTCCGAGTAAAGTATCGCTTCATCAGGGCTCACCAGAAGGAGTTCCGGGTCCGGGTCATGTGCCGCGTGCTGAAGGTCCACTTCAGCGGTTTTTACGCCTGGCT
>NZ_QTKT01000045.1 GCF_018424605.1 Marinobacter lipolyticus
TCAAGCTGTATGGCGATCCTGGAAGCCAGCACCAGCACATTACGGAGCAGCAGGATGAGCTTCGTCAGCTGCGGGCCGAACTGCGCCGGGTGACGGAGGAACGCGACATACTAAAAAAGGCCGCGGTGAGTTCAACCGGTCAACGCAAATATACTTTGTAGCTTCTCCACAGGTGTCAGGTAGTCGAGTGTTTTCCTCGGTCGTTCATTCAGCTTCCGTGCAAATTCATTTAACTGCTTCTGGGAATAG
>NZ_QTKT01000046.1 GCF_018424605.1 Marinobacter lipolyticus
AGCCAGGCGTAAAAACCGCTGAAGTGGACCTTCAGCACGCGGCACATGACCCGGACCCGGAACTCCTTCTGGTGAGCCCTGATGAAGCGATACTTTACTCGGACTCCTTGGCAAAGAACGCTGCGGTGAGTTCAACCGGTCAACGCAAATATACTTTGTAGCTTCTCCACAGGTGTCAGGTAGTCGAGTGTTTTCCTCGGTCGTTCATTCAGCTTCCGTGCAAATTCATTTAACTGCTTCTGGGAATAG